>NZ_JAOCCY010000004.1:0-591470 GCF_029840625.1 Agrobacterium sp. GD03872 | reverse complement strand
CCCTTGCCGGATTTCGGAGAGCTTACCCCCTCATCCGACCCTTCGGGTCACCTTCTCCCCGACGGGGAGAAGAAATTGGCGGCACCGGCTCGGCTTACGCGCATCTATCGAAAATCAGGAAGCAGCCGCCAGCCAGCGCCGCGCCGCTTCGATATCGGCGAGCCCGAGTTCGTGCCCGTCCTCAACCGTTTCCATCTCGGCCGCTGCGCCGTTCGCCGCAAGCCTGGCCTGCAACTCCTGCGCCTTGTCGAGATATTTGTCGCGTTCTCCTGCCACAAGCAGGAGATTGCGGCCGGAAAGATCGGTCTGCGGCCATGTTTCGAGAACCGGCACCGGCCGATAGAGCAGGGCGTCTGCGGCAAGCTCCGGATAGAGCGCGGCAAAGGCTGCATAGAAGTTCGCGCCGTTGGAATGGCCGATAAAGCGCAGCTTCAAAGGGTCAAGCCCATAGGAGCTGATCGCACCCTCCACGAAGGCGGCAAAGGCCTCCGCTTCGGAGACGATATCCTTCTGGTCGAAGCTGAAATCGGCATAACGCCGGAACCAGCGGGCGATGTCTTCCTCCGTGCTGCGGCCGCGCACGCCGAGAAGCGTTGCGCGCGGCGCTGCCCGGTGCGCCAGCGGCATCAGGCTGGTTTCGCTGCCGCCGGAACCGTGCAGCAGGATGATGGTGCTGCCATCCGGCTCCTCGGGCGTGTAGAAACGGTGCACGAAGGGCAGGTCGCGATAGACGATGCGCTCTTCGCCCGGCATTGCAAATTGCGGCAGGGCGACACGCACATCCGCCTCGTCCTTCATGAAGAGCGGCGGGATGAACAGTTTTTCGCCAAGCGATTCCAGCGGTTCGTCCACGGTCATGCCCGGCCCGTCGGTTGCCATTTCGATCAGCACGCCGCCCGGTTCGCGGACATAAAGCGAGTGGAAATATTTGCGGTCATGGGCGTTGGTGGTGCTGGAATTCAGCGATTTCAGCCCGACATGAACCGCGTTCAGCTCATCCATGTCCTTAGCCCGGAAGGCGATATGATCGACGGTGCCGGTGCCCGGCGCGCTCGACCAGAAGCCGGTGGCGTCACGCACGTCGATAATGTCGCCGCTTTCGGAAACGAGCCGGCGGATTGCGTCTGCCTGGCTTTCCTGCCGGTAACCGAAATGTTTCTCCAGAAACGCCACGGTTTCTTCCGGCACTTCGCTCAGCACCGTCGCACCATAGATGCGGCGAATGGCGTCTTCCGCGGAAATATCGGCCGTCACATGCGGCGTGGCATCGGCAAAGGCGTGGGTGCCGACCAGCTTGACGATCAGGCCGTCAGGGTCTTTCAGCCGGATGACCGGAGCGCCGAATTCGTCGGCGGGGCCTTCCGTGCGGATGCCGAATTTCAGCGCCCGCGTCAGCCAGAAGCCGATGGCGGCGGGATCGATGGCCACGGAAATTTCGAGCGTCTGGCCGTAACCGACACGGCCCTGGCCGCCATCTTCCCAGACGAGAAAGGTCAGGAGCGAACCGGGCGAGGCGATGTCATCGCCATAAAGCAGGTGCAGCTGCATGGCGTCTTCGAAACCGGCCGTGCGCTTGGCCAGCCTCAGGCCCAGAAAGCCGGCGTAAAAATCCACATTCGCCTGCACCTTGCGGGTGATCATGGTGATGTGGTGTATGCCCAGTGCAGAATTCATCGCGCCGTCCCGCTGTTTTGCCGGTTATTCGTAGCCCTATTTGTCGCACGCTGCCCCTGATCCGCAACCCCGGCAAATGAGAACGCTGTGTTCTCTGCGTGAACGGAATTTCCCCGTCTTTGTTGCATCGGCTTTAAGCAGAATTCCCGCTTTTTGCCCGTCGTTTGAGCATTTATGCCTTTAAAATAAGCATACAAAATAATGGCTATTTTGTATGCAATTTTATCTTGCCTTGGGGGCTGGAATTGGGTCTTATGCAACCAATCCAACAAAACCATCAGGGGGAATAGATGATCTTAACGCGCAGGTTGTTGTCCAGAACTCTGGCTATCGCCGCCATCGGCGCCTGTGCCGGTTTTTCGCTGCCCGCGGTCGAAGCCCGGGCCGAAACGCCGGTAAAATTCACGCTCGACTGGAAGTTCGAAGGCCCCGCCGCCGGCTTCCTGCTGGCGCTCGACAAGGGTTACTTCAAGGCCGAGGGCCTCGATGTCACCATCGATAGCGGCAATGGCTCGGTGGAAGCCATTCCGCGCGTGGCGACCGGCGCCTACCAGATGGGTTTCGGTGACATCAACTCGGTGATGAAGTTCCTGGATGAAGATCCGAGCCAGAAGATCAAGGCCGTTTATATGGTCTATGAGCGTCCGACTTTCGCCGTCGTCGGCCGCAAGTCGCTCGGTGTCACCGGCGAACCGAAGTCGCTGGAAGGCAAGAAGCTCGGCGCGCCGCCGCCGGATGGCGCTTTTGCGCAATGGCCCGCCTTCAAGCAGGTTGCAGGTCTCGATGACAGCAAGGTCAAGATCGAATCGGTCGGTTTTCCGGTGCGTGAACCGATGCTGGCCAAGGGCGATGTCGACGCCGTTTTCGGCTTTGCCTTTTCGGTGATCCTCAACCTCAAGAAACAGGGTATCGCCGATGACGATATCTCGACCATCCTGATGGCCGAGCACGGCTTGAATCTCTATGGCAATGCGGTGCTGGTAAACACTGATTTCGCAGAGAAAAACCCGGATGCCGTGAAGGGTTTCCTGAAAGCGCTGGCCAAGGGTTTCGCCGATTCCGTCAAAAACCCGGAAGAGGGCGTGGCGGCCGTACTCAAGCGCAACGAGACGCTCGACAGCGCCATCGAACTGGAGCGTCTCAACATGGCCAACAGCATGAATATCAAGACGCCCTATGTGGTGGAAAACGGCATGGGCGGCGTCGATCCGGCCCGGCTTTCCGCCTCCATCGAGACGCTGAAAGTTTCCCTCGGCCTGAAGGGCAACGTCAAGGCGGAGCAGGTGTTCGATGCGACCTATCTGCCGGCCATGGAAGAACGTATGCTCCCCTGATTGGGATAGCCGTTGCGGATAGAGCGAGCGGGCGCCGCAAATTTCTTCTCCCCGCCGGGGAGAAGGTCGCGGCAGCGGGATGAGGGGGCAAGGGTGCGGTCTATCGCTGACGTTGCCCCCTCATCCGACCCTTCGGGCCACCTTCTCCCCGGCGGGGAGAAGAAACAAGCAGCGACGCCGGGCGTAAGCGATTGCCTCGAAATTGAGGCGAGGATGATGGGGCCGCGGGCGCGCGCCAAAATAGGGAACAGCAATGTCACATCTCGTGGAAATAGACAGTGTGGACATGCGCTATGGCGGCTCCGCCGGCACGCTGGCCGTATCCGGCCTGAACCTGACGGTCGACAAGGGCGAATTCGCGGCCGTGGTCGGCCCCTCCGGCTGCGGCAAGTCGACCCTGATGAAGCTGGTGACGGGACTGCATATTCCGCAGAAGGGCAATGTCATCGTTGCCGGGCGGCAGGTCACGGAGCCGGTTTCCATTGTCGGCATGGCGTTTCAGAACCCGACGATGCTGCCCTGGCGCACCACACTTGAGAACATCCTGCTGCCGCTGGAGATCGTCGAGAAACATCGCCGTCGCCTTCGCGCCCACAAGGCGGAATATGTCGCGAAAGCCGAGCGCCTGCTGGAAATCGTCGGCCTGAAGGGGTTCGGTTCGAAGTATCCCTGGCAGCTTTCCGGCGGCATGCAGCAGCGCGCCAATCTCTGCCGGGCCTTGATCCACGAGCCGGAACTGCTGATGCTGGACGAGCCTTTCGGCGCGCTCGACGCCTTCACCCGCGAGGAATTATGGTGCGTGATCCGCGACCTGCACGCCGCGCAGCGCGTCACCATCATCCTCGTGACCCATGATCTGCGCGAGGCGACATTTCTGGCCGACAAGATTTTCGTGATGAGCGCAAGGCCGGGCCGGGTGCTGGCGGAACATCGCGTTCCCTTCGCCCGCCCGCGCCAGCTCGATATCATGTATGACAAGGGTTTCAACGACATGGTGCAGGAACTGCATGGCGAGATCGCCCAGGCGAGGGTAGCGGCATGAGCGTGATCGTGGAAGGCGCCGTTGCGGCCGAGCCGCGCAAGCCGCTGATTGCCCGCGTCAACTGGGTGAAAGCCGCCCCCTGGCTTTATACGCTGGCGCTTTTCGTGTTGTGGGAACTGCTCGTCTATGCGCTGAAAATGCCGCCCACCATTCTGCCGTCACCGGTAAGGGTCGGGCAGGCCATCGTGCAATATTGGTCGCCGATCTGGAAGAATTCGCTGCAGACGCTTTATACGACGACGCTGGGTTTCGCCATTGCGGTGGCCGCCGGCCTCGCCATCGGCCTGTTCATCGGCTGGTCAAAAACCATCTATGCCGGGCTTTATCCGCTGATGATCGGCTTTAACGCCATCCCGAAAGTGGCGCTGGTGCCAATCCTCGTCATCTGGTTCGGCATCGGCACGGTGCCTGCCGTGTTGACCGCCTTCCTGATCTCTTTCTTCCCCATCGTCGTCAACGTCGCGACCGGCCTTGCCACTATCGAGCCGGAAACCGAGGACGTGCTGCGGGCGCTCGGTGCGAAGAAAATGGACATCATGCTGAAGGTCGGCATTCCGCGTTCCATGCCCTATTTCTTCGGTTCTCTGAAAATCGCCATCACGCTCGCCTTCGTCGGCTCGGTCGTGTCGGAGACGGTCGCCTCCAATTACGGCCTCGGCAATATGATGAGTTCGGCGCAGAGCCAGTTCAACGTGCCGCTCGTCTTTGCCGGCCTGCTGATGCTCGCGGTGGAAGGCATCGTCATGTATGCGATCATGGCCTGGCTTGAAAAGCGCATGACCGGCTGGGCGCATCGCTCCACCATGGGGCAATAGGAATGCAGCACGGGCATGAAGAATATGCCCGTGCTGGAATGTCGTGCGAAGTTAATGCGCCGCCATTTCTTTCACGACATCTGCGCCGTCCATCAGGAACGGGTAATAGGTCGGCCAATTGGTCACTTCGTCCAGCAGCGCCTTGCGGTCATTGCCCCAATAGAGATGGTAATGGCCCGCCTTGACCGGGGCGATGGAGTGATCGCTGAACTGGATGAATTGTGGTGCCGCCTCGTCGCCGCCGGCTTTCTTGAAGATGTAGCGGACACCACGATTGCCCTTCTTGTAGGTCAGGATTTCATGGCCGTCGCTGACATAGGTGCCTTCAGCGGGCTTGCCGTCCTTATAAAACGCTACGCTGTCGCTCTTGATGACGATGCGGTTCACATCGGTCTTGTAACCGATTTCGTAATAGGCGCGGTATTCCGCCGCGCTCTTGTCGCCATGCGCCGCCTTTTCGGCCATGACGGAATCCAGCGAGCCGTTCAGCAGATAGGGATAGACCGACTGCCAGTCGCCTTCCCAGTCGGAAAGCGTGCGCGTCTTCACCTGCGCATCCTCGAAATAACCCTTGTAGATCTGCTTTTCAGCCTCGGTCATCTGGTGGCCGTGATCGTGCCCATGGTCGTGGCTGTGGGCTGCGGATTTGTCGCCGCCGGCAGCCATTGCCGTCGTAGCCGCCAGCAGCATGGAACCAAGTGCGACGGCGCCGGTGACGCGGGTAAGTATCTTCTGCATTTGTTTCGGCCCTCTCATATCGACGAAGATAGTCACGTAATAACATTACGTATTGATCTATAGAGGCCGCATTTGTGGGATGCAAGTGCGCGCTCCAGCATGGCGCAACGAAAAAGCGCGATGGCTGCTGCAGCCACCGCGCTTGAAAAGAGGGGAGACGTGAGGTCTCAGGCAGGCTGGGCGTTCACTTCGGCCTTGCGTTCGTCAAAGGCCAGTTTCATGGCTTTCGTTACGTCGCGGGTTGTCGCAAAATAACTGTCGCTGCGCACCCAATAACGCAATTTGACGGTGGCGCTGTCGGCGCTGATCGAATCGACGAAGGTGATGGGCGCGGGATCCAGCAAGACCCGGCTTTCCGAACGGATGACTTTCATCAGCATATCCTGCGCGGCCGTCAGATCCTCGTCGTTTTTCACCGTCAGGCTCAACTCGTGACGGCGCGAAGGAAAGCGGCTGTAATTGGTGATCGGCACGTTCCAAAGGGTGGAGTTGGGCGCGAGACGATAGAGACCATCGCGGGTCTTCAGCTCGGTGGCAAACAGCCCGATTTCGATCACCGTGCCGCTGACCGTGCTGGTCTCGATATATTCACCGACCCGGAAGGGCCGCAGCACCAGAAGCATGATGCCGGCGGCGATGTTCTGCAGCGTGCCCTGCAGCGCAAGGCCTATGGCGAGACCGGCAGCGCCAAGGGCGGCGAGAATGGAGGCCGTCTGCACCCCGAACTGGCCAAGCACCATGACCAGCACCAGAATGAGCACCACATAGCGGATGGCGCCCGCAAAGAAACCGGCGAGCGTCGTGTCGAAGCCGCGAATGCGCGACAGGCCCTGAAAGGCCCAGCGTTGCAGGAAGGTGGCGGCCAGCCAGCCGAGGACCAGCAGCAGCAGCGCACCAACCACCGAGAAGGAATATTGCACCGCAAGCGCGCTCGCCTGCTGCAACGCCGCCTGCGATGCGACGATGATATCCGTTGCCTGTTGTTCCATGAATTATCCCGTGATTTTCATTGCTCTTCAGGGTTGGTAACGACTGGACGCCGTGAGGGTTCCGCCAAAACGGCCTCAGCCCCCAAGCGGCAGCACGAAGGGCACATTACCATCCGTATCCGCGCCCCTGCCGATTTTTTTGATCGCCGCCACCAGCCTGCCCTCGCGCCCGAGCAGACGGTCGCCGATGGCGATGATGCGGGCATTCGGCGTGGCATAGGGCGAGACGGCGCGCAGGCGCAGCGCAAGTTCCATCTCATCCTGATCGGGATAAAGGCTGAGCGCGGCGATGACGGCGGCGGCGGGCGAGCGCGAAACGCCCATCCAGCAATGGATGAGCAGCGGCGCGGACTGGTCCCATTGCCGGGCGAAATCGATCAGCTTCAGTACATGGGCATCGTCTGGCGCGATGAGATCGGCAGTGCCCTTGAATGCGATGTCGTTCATGGCGAGCGTCAGATGCCGGTCTGCGGCAATGACGGCGGGGCGGTGAAAGGACTGCTCTTTGGCGATCAGCGTCACCATTTCGCGGGCCTTGTGTTTGACGGCCATCTCCGCGATCCGCGACAGCGGCGATACGACAATGGCCGTCATGCCGCGCTCCCCGTCTTGACCGCACGCATCGCCTCGATGGCTTCGAAACGTTCGATGAACTGCTTTTGCGCTTCGGTTGAGGGCAGGGGCGTGATGTCGAACATGTCACGGGTAATGCCGCGCGGCAGGCCGAAGAATTTCTGCGCCTCGGCGGTGGAAAAACCGGCAAGCTCCGTCGCCTCGAAAAAGGCGGCGACCGTATCGGCCTTCTTGATCCGGTCCTTCAATTCGCGCGATGCATGCGGCGGCAGGCCGAACCGCAGGTGCACGGCGGCCTCCAGCCGTTTTTCCACGGTCTTGTAACCGCCGCCGACCACGGATTTGAACGGCGAGATCATGTCGCCGATGACATATTCCGGCGCATCGTGCAGAAGCGCCATCTGCATGTCATCAGGCGTCGCGCTTGTGCACATGCGGCAGAAGATGGTCTCGACGATGAGGCAATGCTGGGCGACGGAAAAGGCGTGGTCGCCGCGTGTCTGGCCGTTCCAGCGGGCGACACGGGCAAGGCCGTGGGCGATATCGGCGATTTCCACATCGAGCGGCGAAGGATCGAGCAGATCGAGCCGCCGGCCGGACAGCATGCGCTGCCAGGCGCGCGGGCTTTTTGCGGGGGCCACTCTTAATCCTCCGCCCGCGCCGCCGGATCGGCCGCCGGGAAGGAAAGGCCGCTCCAGGCCGGCAGGGCCACGGTCACGGGAACAGTCGCCGCCAGAAGCGGCGTGCCGGATGCAAGCGCATCGGCAATACGGTCGATCCGAACGATGGCAAGCGCCCTGTCGCCGCAAACGGTTCCGAGCGTGCCGACCGGTTTTCCATCGGCGGTAATCTCCGTGCCGCTGGCGGGCAACGCGCCTTCGGCCGAAACGGTGACGACGCGGCGTCTCGCCGTGCCGCGATGCTTCATGCGCGAGACGACTTCCTGGCCGACAAAGCAGCCCTTTTTGAAGGAAACGCCGTCATTCACATCCATCAGCACATCATGGGGAAACGCATCCTGCAGCGCGTAATCCCGAACGGATTCGGCGATGCCATGCTCGATACGGAGCGCATCATAGGCGGCCGCGTCGCCAGAGGCGGATGCGCCCGCCACCCGGAAGAGATCGACATCCGCCTTGGCGAAGCGGCTGTCCCTGACGCCTGCTTCCGGCGCGGTCTCGTTCCAGAAAACGCTCACGCCTTCGACCGTTTCCGGTTTGAGGTCGACCGGCGCGCGCAGCTTGTACATGGTCAGGCGGCGCAGCAGCGTCTCCTGTTCAGCAGCGCCCGTCTCGATCAGAAAATCCGTGCCGTCGCGCGAGATGAGGAAATCGAACAGGATTTTGCCCTGCGGCGTCAGCAACGCGCTTGCACGCGCTTCGCCTTCCGGCAGATTTTCAACATCTGTGGTGATGAGGTTGTTCAGAAATTCCTCGGCGCCGGTGCCGGAAACCCGGATCAGGCGGCGGTCGGCAAGAAGGGCGGAAGGCATGGCGTCACCGTTCGGTTCGTCGAGACTATGCGGATAACAGGCAAGGTGCAAACGCACTTGCCGGAATGCTCATTCCGCACAGTTAGGATTTTTGCCAGAGAACGGCAAGCACCGCGATGCGATCAATCGCCGGCGGTGAAGAACTTCCACTTGCCGTCGGGTGAAATGCCGACGCGGTAAAAGCTGTAATTGCCATATTCCTGCATATCCGCCAGATCGCCCGCCGTGATGATGCGCAGAAGCTCCACCTTTTCCGGCGGCGTCAGCGTATTCAGCGGTTTTCCGGCGAAATAGGGGAAAACATAGGCTTCGTCAGGCGTGCCGGCGTCGATATGGGCATAACCGGTCGACAGCAGGTCGATGATGATCGCCAGCACTTCCAGCCCGTCGGGATCGCCGGAATAGCTTTTCAGCGCTGCGATCGGGTCTTCGCTGTCATTGCCGTCGATGCGGAACTGGTTCTGCCCGGCGGCGATGAAGGGCCGCAGCTTTTCAATATCGCCTGACGCGGCGGCATCGATGATCTGCTGGCGCAGCTTGCGCACGGGCTCCGGCGCCTTGGAAATATCGTGCTCGATCACAGCCGACATTTCCGGAGCATTGTCCGGTTTGGCGGATTGCTGGTTCGCCTGGCCGGCGGAACGGTCCACCAGCGGGTCGGGCAGGGGAATGCCTTCCGAATCGCCTTCCATCGCGTCCGGCTCCACAGGCTGGGCCTGCTGCTGCTCGCCGCCATTCTGCGCCTGCGGTTCGCTTTCGGAATTCTGCGCCGGCTTCAGCTCGGAAAGGGCAAAGGCACGACCCGGTAGGCCAACTTGGCCGGCGGTCAGGGCAAGCAGGATGGACAGCAGGGCGGAAGAGCGCAAAAGCCCCTTGCTCAGGCAAGACATGATAGACTCCGGCTTTACTGTATCACCCGCTGCGGTGAAAACTCGCCCTGAAGCATGCGCTGGCGCAGCGATTCCAGCATTGCTTCAGCGCCGGCCTCGCCATGGATACGGATGGTTTCGCGCATGGCCAGAGCAATGGCGGCATCGGCGATGATCTCCGGCTCGATGCCGTCGGCCATGCCGTCAGCCCATGCCTCGTTCTGGTGTTCCAGAGCGACCTGCATCTTTTCATGCACGATCATATCGTCGATTTCGTTACGGCTTGTCTGCATCTTTCATCCTCGACAGGGCGGGCAAGTCCTTACCACCCTGTTAACAACACTAGCAGCCTTTTATCAAAACGGCACGGCCTGCGGCGAAAAGAGGTTAATAATCCTCTAATTTCCGAACCTGGACGCGATTTCCTGCGCGAGTGTTGCCCCTTCGTTACGGTAGTTCTCTTCTGCCATGATGGCGGCGCGGGTGCAACTGGTGTGGATGGCCGCAAAGGAGCGGTATCCACGGTTGAATGCAGCCGTCATGCGCTGACGTCGTTCGGGTTCGTTGGCCGTGTCCGCAGCCAGGAGATCGCTCATCGAGCTACGCCAGTCCTCCGGTCCGGAGGAGGGGCACAGCGTTCTCAGATATTGCACAGCCCCCAATATTTCCGACAGCCGAGCCAGCTTGTCGTCATAAGGCGCCGGTTTGGGCGGCGTCGCTTCCGGCGGACGTGCCTCCGAAGCGGGTTTTGAAGGCTGCGCGTGGGCGATGCCTTCTGGCCCTGCTGCTGCCAGCATGCTCAAAAAAAGAGACAGGAAAATGGTTGGCCTGATCAAAATTCTATTCTGCCCCACACATACTCGTGAACATCCGGCGGGCGGATATGTTCTAAATAATAGCGATTCTGGCCGGCTGGCAATCATGCAAGCAGGCGTTCGGCACATTCGACGACGCTCTCGGGCGCCGGCAGGCGGCGGATTTCCGCCAACGTATACCAGCCCGCATCCGCCGCGTCGTCGCCGACAGTCACGAGCGGATCGGCATCGGTTTCGACGGTGAAGACGGACAGGAAATAATGGCTCGTCAGCACCCCTTCCGCGTCGCGCGACGGCAGGTCATAGGTCGCAAATAGCTGCGGTTTGCGTGCGACGATGCCGGTTTCCTCGTGCAGCTCGCGTAGCGCCGTTTCGGCGGGCGTTTCGCCGTCTTCGCCACGCCCGCCCGGAAAGGCGAACATGTCCTTCGAGGGCGGGTTGATGCGGCGCACGAGAAGCAGCCGGTTTCCGTTCCTGACGATGGCGGAGGAGGCGGGGCGGGGCTTGATACGCAGGGTCATGAATGGTTTCGCTTGTTTCAGCCGGGTTGGGCCTGTCTATAATGATACCGTGATCTGGAAAATCGATTCCGGTTCCGGGCCCGATAGCATAGTCCGGAACTGGCGCGATTGTGCATGCTAAAGACGGTGGAATGAAGGTTTATCTTATCTACGTATTGGCGGCCCTTGCCGAAATCGCCGGCTGTTTTTCCTTCTGGGCCTGGCTGAAGCTCGGCAAGACGGGGTGGATATTGCTGCCCGGCATGCTGGCGCTGGCCGCTTTTGCATGGCTTCTGACGCTGGCGCCGACGGAAGCGGCGGGCAGGGCCTATGCCGCCTATGGCGGGATTTATATCGCCGCCTCGCTTTTCTGGCTCTGGGCGGTGGAAGGGCATGCGCCGGACAAGTGGGATATCGCCGGCGGTGTTGTCTGCCTTGCCGGCACCGCCGTTATCCTGTTCGGACCAAGGGGTTGAGGAGAACGCCATGTGCGGACGTTTTGTGCTGAAGGCGACGCCGGAAGAGATCGCCGATTATCTCGATCTGATCGGCCTTGAGGATTTTCCCGCCCGCTTCAACATTGCGCCGACACAGCCCGTATTGGTCGTGATGGAGGGCGAGCGGCAGGAGCGCGGCAGCAACCTGCCCAATCGCCGGGCCGTGCTGGTCCGCTGGGGTTTCCTGCCCGGCTGGGTGAAGGACCCGAAGGATTTTCCGCTACTCATCAATGCGCGGTCGGAAACCGCCATCGGCAAGGCCTCCTTCCGCGCCGCCATGCGCCATCGCCGCGTCCTCGTTCCGGCAACCGGCTTTTACGAATGGCGACGCCCGCCGAAGGAGGAGGGCGGCAAACCGCAGCCCTATTTCATCCGCCCGAAAAGCGGCGGCATCGTCGCCTTCGCCGGTCTCATGGAAACCTGGTCTTCCGCCGACGGTTCGGAGGTCGATACCGGCGCGATCCTCACTACCGCCGCCAATGCCGCAATCGGCCGTATTCACGATCGCATGCCTGTTGTCATCGCGCCCGAGGATTTCAGCCGCTGGCTGGATTGCAAGACCCAGGAGCCGCGCGAGGTCGCCGATCTGATGCGGCCGGTTCAGGATGATTTTTTCGAGATGATCCCGGTCTCGGACAGGGTCAACAAGGTCGCCAATGTCGGCGCGGATCTCATCGAGCCGGTGCCGGAAAGTGCGCCGCTGGCGAAGGTCAGGCCGGCGAAGGACGAGGGGCAGATGTCGCTGTTCTGACGAATGGTCTGCGCATTTGCGTGTAGTCGTTTGAACTGGGGGTCGCCGCATATTTCTTCTCCCCGCCGGGGAGAAGATGGCCCGAAGGGTCAGATGAGGGGGCTACGGAACAGATATGCGGCGAGCTTGCTCCCTCATCCCGCTGCCGCGACCTTCTCCCCGGCGGGGAGAAGAAACAAGCGGCACGCGCTCGATCCCACACAAGACTATCTTGTTCAGAAAACTCAGCCGTTCCGCCCGATCTTCTGCAGGCCTTCCTGGATCATGATGTCGGAATAAACGCGGTTACGGCCATTCGCCTTGGCGAGGTAAAGCAGCTGGTCCGCCGCATTCAGCTGGTTGTCGAAGGGCTCGCCCTTTTCGATCTCCACCACGCCGAGCGAAATCGTCAGCGCCAGACTGCTGCCGCTCAGCTGACGGCCGTTCTTTTCCACGTTTCCGCGCAGTTCTTCGCAGAATTCATAGGCGGCCTGGGCATCGAGCCCGCGCAGGAAGACGGCAAACTCTTCCCCACCGAGGCGCGCAGGAATATGGCGTTGTTCACCGCACATATCATGCAGCAGTTCGGCCAGTTTTTTCAGCGCCCTGTCGCCGGCGTCGTGCCCCAGCGTATCGTTGATCTTCTTGAAATGATCGATGTCGAGAATGGCGACCGCACCGCTTTCGTCATTGCCGTTGATGACGTCCATCAGCGCGCGGGTGCGCTCGAAGAAGGAGCGGCGGTTTGGCAGGCCGGTCAGGTGATCACGCTCCGCCAGTTCCCGCAGGCGCTTCAACTGCTTCAGTGTCTCGATATTATTGTCGATGCGACACTGCAATTCCTCGGGCACGAAGGGACGGTAGACGAAATCCGAAGCGCCCGCCTTGAGGAAGCTCGCCGAAAGCAGGCGGTCCGTCGAGGAGGATATGCCGATCACGCGCAAATCTTCGGATGAGCGGCTGTCGCGGATGCGCCGTGTCAGCTCGTAACCATCCATGTCGGGCATGTGGTAATCGGTGATGACGAGCTGGATCGTCGGATCCTGCGAGAGTATTTCCAGCGCCTGCTTGCCCGAATGGGCCTCGCTGACCCTGAAATTCTGCCGTTCCAGTATTTCAACGAGACCGGAACGCGCCGTCCGCACGTCATCGACCACCAGAACGGAAAAGAGCTTGTTGCTCAGGATGCGGTCGACCGTCCTGACCACGGCGTCGACGGTGCGATGGCCGTCCTTGACGATGTAGTCGATGATCTTCTTTTCGGCGTAACGCTTGCGCGCCTCCTCGTCCGCCGTGGCGGTGAAAACGATGGCCGGTACCTTGTGCTCGGATAAAAGTGCCAGAATCTCACCCTTCGGCGCGTCGGGCAGGTTGAGCCCCGTCAGCGCCAGCGTGAAACTATGGGCCTGCATGAGGGCGTCGGCCGCTGCCATGCTGTCGCAATGGACGACATCTGCTTCCGTTTCTTCCGAAAGCCGCGTCTTCAGCAGCATGGAAAGAGCAACGGAATCTTCAATCAGAAGGATTTTATCCTGCATGGCCGTTCCCAAGCCCCCCTGGCCTGTCTTCACAAACATTCTTCCCTCAACACCGAATATTCGCCGTCCGCGTGTCTGCGGATTCGAAAGCCGGCTTATGCATTGTTGTGGAAAAAAATGCGGAATAGAAAAGTTCTTTTGTATTCACTAATCTATACGTCGGTGTTCGTATAGCCTTCTTGTGGAAGGCAGGCTTTTTACTACATTTTCGTTGCAGCTTCGTTACAGAAGGCTGATGATTGTGTGAATAACTGACAATCCGTAGTATCGCGCACCGTCGGACGCAAAAAACGGCGCCTGGAAAAGGCGCCGTGTCAGCGTTGATCCGGTGCCCGGAAATTTCCGTCTTCTGGTAAACCGAAAGACCAGGTTAAATCAAAAAAAGTGAATAGTTTCAGGCTGTTTTGGCGGCGGGCTTGCGCTTCAGCATCAGGGCTGCGGCCGCAACGGCCTTCAGTCCGAGCGGGCGGTAGTGGCTGTTGAGGTCGGGCTTCGCCTGCGGCTGCGCCTTCGTCTCGTTCGTCATCTTTCTCTCTCCACAATTCACGCCAATCGCCGTTGCGATGCGTGTGAGCCACTTCTTTCGCGGCTAATCTTGACGGATTCGAGGCGGAAAAAAAGAAGCCGGCTTTTCGGGCTGCGACATTTTGCGTCACATTCCGCGCCGGCTTCTGTGAGAAAAAATAAACCTGCGGTTTTAAATACCGCGATCGAGGCCGTTGCCGCCGTTTGCGTCATCATGCGCGTCTTCCTCGATGGTCAGCGTGCCGTAACGGCGGTGCCAGAGGCGGGCGCTGATGGGAATGAAGACGAGATAGGCGGCGACCGTCAGAACCAGAACTTCCCAGGTGAAGCTCATCAGCATTGCCACATAAAGCACAACGACGAGGATCATCGGCAGAACCAGATCGCGACGGATGCGGCTGGTGCCCGATTTTCCCGACCAGACCGGCAGGCGGCTGATGAGGAGATAACCGATCAGGACCGTATAGGCGGCGGCGACATAAGCGAAGGGCTTGTCCGGCTCAACGCCGAGGAAGCCGAGATAGACGGGAAGAAGCACCAGCATGGCGCCCATCGGGGCGGGCACGCCGACGAAGAACTCATTCTGCCAGGGCGCCTTCACCGGCCGCTCGATCATGACGTTGAAGCGCGCCAGGCGCAGGCCGGCGGCGATGACATAGATGAGGGCGGCGATCCAGCCGATGGAGCGCGCCTGGTCGAGAAGGTAGGCATAGACCACGAGGGCAGGGGCAACGCCGAAATTGACGATATCGGCGAGCGAATCCATCTGCTCGCCGAATTTGGACGTCGCTTTCATCATGCGGGCGATACGTCCGTCTATACCGTCGAGGAAGGCGGCGAGCAGCACCATGCCGACGGCCAGCTCGAAGCGGCCCTCGATGGCGAGGCGCACGCCGCTCAGGCCCGCACAGATGGCCAGAACGGTGATGAGATTGGGAACGACGAGGCGAAAGGGGATCTCCCTCAGCCGCGGTCCACGGCCGCTGTCGCTGCGGCCCTCGGGTTTGCCGTTCTGTTGCGGCTCGGCGATCGGCGTTTCCATGCGCATGCCCTTCCTGTTTCCGTCAGCCGCGGCGGCTGACGACCGGGCCCTTGGCGGAGCCGAATTCGGCAAGCACGGTTTCACCGGCAACCGCCGTCTGGCCGACCGATACACGCGGCTCGAAACCTGCGGGAAGGAAGATATCGAGGCGCGAACCGAAGCGGATAAGACCGAAACGCTCACCGGCATCGACTGGTTCATTCGGCTTCACCCAGCAGACGATGCGGCGGGCGACCATGCCGGCGATCTGCACCACGCCGACCTTGCCATGCGTGGTTTCAATGACGAGGCCGTTGCGCTCATTGTCTTCGGAAGCCTTGTCGACTTCGGCATTGAGGAAGAGGCCGGGGCGGTAAGCGACATTGACGATGCGGCCGCGCACCGGCGAGCGGTTCACATGGCAGTTGAACACGTTCATGAACACGGAGATGCGCACCAGCGGCTCCTTGCCGAGTTCCAGCTCCAGCGGCGGAACGACGCTCTGCACGGCGGAAACTTTGCCATCGGCGGGGCTGATGATGAGGTCGTCATCCTGTGGCGTCACGCGCTCGGGGTCGCGGAAGAAATAGGCGCACCAGGCGGTCAGCACCAGACCGACCCAGAAGAGCGGTTCGGAAATCCAGCCGAGCACCAGCGATGCGACGAAGAAGGCCGCCACGAAGACATAACCTTCCTTGTGGATCGGTACGATGGTGTTGCGAATGGTGTCGAACAGATTCATGAGATTCCTTGCTCCGGTTTCCGTCTGTCGCGTCTATATGTTGTCGTGATACGACACGATCCATACGGCAATGCGACAAATTTTGCCTAGCTGGTTACAGCCAAACGCCCCGCGCGGCAATGGCCCGCCGGGGCTGCCACCCCGGTTCCCCGGGGTTTATGCCTGTCAATGCGCCGGTTCGCCGCGGTCCACCACGCCGAGATCGTCGGTTTCGCGAACATGGCGCAACATCTCTTCCGCCCGGATCGCTTCGCGCTGGCGGCTCCACATCGAGGCGTAGAGACCGTTCTGCGCCATCAGCGAAGCGTGGGTGCCGCGCTCGGCGATCAGCCCTTCTTTCAGCACGATGATCTCATCCGCGCCGATGACCGTGGAAAGGCGGTGGGCGATGACCAGCGTCGTGCGGTTTTTCGAGACGATATCGAGCGCGCTCTGGATTTCCTGTTCCGTATGGGTGTCGAGCGCCGAGGTCGCCTCGTCGAGAATGAGGATCGGCGGGGCTTTCAGGATGGTCCGGGCGATTGCCACGCGCTGTTTTTCACCGCCGGAAAGTTTCAGGCCGCGTTCGCCGACCATGGTGGCGTAACCCTCCGGCAGCTTGCCGATGAAGGCGCTGATCTGCGCCGCATCCGCCGCCGCCCTCAGCTCCTCGTCAGTGGCTAAGGGACGGCCATAACGGATGTTATAGGCGAGCGTGTCGTTGAACAGCACCGTATCCTGCGGCACCATGCCGATCACCGAGCGCAGGCTCTTCTGCGTCACGTCGCGAATGTCCTGCCCGTCGACGGTGACGGAACCTTCCTGAATATCGTAGAAGCGATAGAGCAGCCGCGAGATCGTCGATTTTCCCGCACCCGAAGGGCCGACGATGGCCACCGTCTTGCCCGCCGGCACATCGAAGGAAACCCCCTTCAGGATCGGCCTTTCGGGGTCATAGGCGAAATGCACGTCGCGGAAGGAGATGGCGCCGGGTCCGGCGCCAAGCGGTTTTGCATCCGGCTTGTCGGTAACTTCGGCCTCGACCTCCAGAAGATCGAACATCTGTTCGATGTCGGTCAGGCCCTGGCGGATTTCGCGATAGACAAAACCGATGAAATTGAGCGGCACCGAAAGCTGCAGCAGCAGCGCATTGACGAAGACGAAATCGCCGATGGTCTGTTCGCCGCGCTGAACGGCGAGCGCCGACATTACCATCATGACGGTGGAGCCAATGCCGAAGATCACGCCCTGGCCGAAGTTCAGCCAGCCGAGCGAGGTCCAGATCGAGATCGCCGATTTTTCGTAACGCTCCATGGCGACGTCGAAACGCCGCGCCTCCATCTCCTCATTGCCGAAATATTTGACGGTCTCGAAGTTGAGCAGCGAGTCGATTGCCTTGGTATTGGCGTCGGTGTCGCTGTCATTCATGGCGCGGCGGATGCCGATACGCCAGTTGCTGGCACGCACGGTGAACCAGATATAGGCCCAGACGGTGATGACCGTGACCAGCACATAGGAAAAACCGTAGGAGGCCCAGAAGATGATCGCCGTCAGCAGAAACTCGATGAAGGTCGGCGCGGTGTTGAGAATGGTGAAGCGGACAATGGTTTCGATGCCCTTGGTGCCGCGCTCGATGACCCGCGATAGCCCGCCGGTCTTGCGCTCCAGATGGAACCGCAAAGAAAGCCGGTGCATGTGCACGAAGGTCCTGTAGGCGAGCTGGCGCACCGCATGCTGGCCGACGCTGGCAAACAGGGAGTCGCGCAGCTGGTTCAGCCCCACCTGGATCAGCCGCGTCAGATTATAGGCGATGACAAGCGCGACGGCGCCGAGCAGGAAGGCCGGAACCAGCCCCGCCATGTCCAGCCGGCCGTTCAGCGCATCGGTCGCCCATTTGAAGAAATAGGGAACCGCGATCAGCACCAGCTTGGCGACAACGAGGAATATCGTCGCCCACACCACCCGCATCTTCAGGTCCCAGCGGCCTTCCGGCCACATATAAGGCCAGAGATTGATCAGCGTCTGGGTGGGATTGCTGGAATCCGCCGAAATGGTTTTTGTCTTCGTGGCCATCATTCTCTCCGGTCACTGCCGGAAGCCGACAGCAGGACGGCGGCTCTGGTCAAGCCGCCGCGCGTGTCACAGATAGGACCGTCGCAGGTTCACCGCAACGTATCAAATGCTCAGGAGCGGCCCTTCAGCCGATTGCGGTGAAGTTCCTCCGCATTCGGCAGGGCTTCTTTCGGCACGCCGAAAATCTGGCCGGGCTCGATCAGGTCAGGGTTCTTGATCTGGTCCTCATTGGCGAGATAGATCGTCGTATAACGCACGCCCTGACCATAAACGCGGCGGGAAATCTGCCACAGCGTATCGCCGCGGCGGATGATGACGCTGTTCTGGCTTTCGGCGAGCGGCGCCTGCTCGAAGGTCTGTGGACCGACCGGCGCCTGCGGCGCGGGAGCGGGCGGCGCCGTAATGTGGAGTTCGGCCAGCCGGCTTGCCAGCGAAGCGATGCCCTTGCCGATTGCCGCCACGTCGTTCGGCCATGCCTCGACCGATGTCAGCAGCTGTCGCGCCTTGGCGGCGATATCGCCGGCAAAGGCGGTGAAGGCGGGTTCGGTTGCGGCTGCGGTACGGAATTCCGAAAGCGACTTGAGGCCGATCACCACCGCGGAGCGGCCGGCAATGGCCTGGTCGAGCGCCGGCGTCGCCTGATCCTTGTAGAGATTGGTGAGGATGCCGAAGGCCTTGGCGACATCGTTGCGGAGCTTTTCGAAAGCGGCGCGGTCGCTTGCCGTGCTCTGGTTTTCAGCCGGTGCCGCGGTCGACGATGATGAGGCGGACGGTGCCTGCATGGCGACGGTCGCCTGATCGGTCTGCGGCCGCTCGAAGGGAACGCGCACGCGCACTTTCGCCGTGCCGTCGGCATTCAGTTCCTCGACGGTGATGATATGGCTGCCGACGGCCAGATCGACGTCGCCTTCGATGACGAAATGGCCGGAAGCTTCCGTCGTGCTCTTGCCGATTTCCCTGTCATCGACCAGTGCACGCACCGTCGAACCGGCGGGTGCGGAACCCGCGACGAAAATCTTCGATCCCTCGAATTCGACGGCGGTAACCTGAACGCTCGATGTGAGCGGAGCGCCGGGGGCTGCGCTGGCGGCGGACGGAGCCGCTGCGCCGGCCGCAGCGTTGGCGCTGGTCTCGGATGTCGCCGCCGGCTGCTGCGCTTGTGTGTCCTGCGGCTTCAGCGCCGGAGGCGCGGCCTCCGGCATGGCCAGCACGCGGCTTGCCTTGCCGGGTTTGGAAACCATGGCGAGGAGCTCGCCCGCCTTGCCGTCAGGCACGGAAACGGTCGCCACTTCTTCGGACTGCGTCGCCTTGCCGTTGGCATCGGTCGAACGCAATACCAGCTGATGGTCGCCGGGCGGCAGGGGATTGTCGAAAACGGCGGCGAAATCGCCGGTGCCGTCGATATTGGTCTGGGCGATCACCTTGCCGTTGCTGAGGATTTCGAGCTTTGCGCCGGGCTGCGCCTTGCCGGCGATCACGGCCGAACCGTCGGGCTCGACGCGCAGCACGTCGAAGGTCGGCGCGCCGGGCGTCGTCTGGGCGGCATCACCGCTTGCGGGTGCGGCGGCGGGCTCCGCCGGTTTCGGCGCACCGTCGTCAGTGCCGGCGAAGACACCCGCCAGACGGCGAACCTGGGCCGCCGCGGCTGCGGCGCTGTCGGGCAGGCCGCGCAGGAACGCCGTGGTGCGCTCGGCTGCCGTGCGCGCCGTGGTGATCAGCCGCGAGGTGGTTTCGTCCAGTGTCTCGGGAATGTCGATATTGGTCAGTTCCTTCAGCGAAGCTTCCACTTTCTTGCGGGCTGTCGCGAAATCGGCGTCGGACGGAACCTTGCTGTCGGCGAAAAGACCCGAGAGGTCCTTGATCGATTGGGTTGCGGAAGCCGCCAGACGGCCGACCTTGTCGGCAATATTGGCGGTCTCCTCGGCCGCATCGGTGAGGATATCGCCGGCCTTGTCGCCGCCCATCTCAACGCTGTTCTTCACGGCGTTGCCCGCCTCGTTGATGGCGTCGCCGATCGGTTTGCCGTCATTGGAAATCCGCGGCAGGACGAAAAAGATCATGAGCAGGGATGCAATCCCCAACACGATCAGCGCCAGCAAACCGGCCTTATTGTTTTTCATCCTGGAATCTCCGGGTATTTCAAGCTTTTCACACGAGTTGAGATTGCTAGCGTCTTACCATGCGCCAGACAAGCGGCGAGTGGGCAAAAGGCCATATTTGCAAGGGATTTCCCAAATTTTCTTGACGTGTCGCATCTCGCATAGTTCCTTCCCCTCATGACGGACAAAAATACAACGATTCGATCCATCTGCGTTTATTGCGGTTCCCAGCCCGGACGCGATCCGGCTCATATGGAAGCCGGCCGTGCGCTTGGGAAATCCATTGCCGAAAACGGCATTCGCCTCGTTTATGGCGGCGGCACCAAGGGCATCATGGGCGCAGTCGCCAGCGGCGTTCTTTCCAATGGCGGCGAAGTGACCGGCATCATACCGGAATTTCTGGTCGATATGGAGGCAACGCGCCATTCTCTCGGACAATTGAACGAACTCGTCATCACCAAGGACATGCACGAGCGCAAACATATGATGTTCGAGCGCTCGGATGCCTTCGTGACTCTGCCGGGCGGTGTCGGCACGCTGGAAGAGATTGTCGAGATCATGACCTGGGCGCAGCTTGGCCGTCACGCCAAGCCGATGGTCTTCGCCAATATCAACGGCTTCTGGAACCCGATGCTGGAACTGGTGCAGCACATGCGCGATCAGGGCTTCATCCACCGCGCCCATCTTCTCAACCCGCTGGTCGTCGACGAGGTGAAGGACATCGTGCCCGCCATCATCGAGCGGGCGCTGGCGCAGCAGAACCCTGAGGGCGATCCTTCGGTAATATCCCGGCTGTAGTTCATGTCGCCCCAGCGTGGGCGGCGGTTTCGGGGTAACGATCTCCATCACTCAGCAAAAGAGCGTTAACGAAGCGCCATGCGGTTCGTTATAGTTTTAAGTGTATATTAATACAGATTTAACTGCGGCGTTGCTCCGCCCGCTCTTTTCATGGCCCCGTGACCGATCCTGTGCCAGCGTCAACAAGGCGTTGGTTGACCGCGAAATTTGTTTCGCCGCCAAGAGCGTGGGTGTTATCGGAAATGATTGCTTTTGTGATGCGGCTCAAGAGCCGGGCGCATTTCATTGTCAAAAGAAATTCCCTGCGGGGCAGGGAGGTCATCATGGGGTCCGCCACCCGTCGCAGGGTGGATGCGAAAACGAGACTCGGGATCATAATCGCCGTCTTCGTCGTCTTTTATGTCGCCGTTGCCGCGCGTCTTGTTCAATATGGCCTCGTCGAACCGGAGATTACCGCCTGGATCAACCCCGGCGTGACGGCGGTGGCCTCCCGGCCCGATATTGTCGACCGTAATGGCAGGTTGCTGGCGACCGATCTCAACATGGTGTCGCTTTACGCGGACCCGCGCAGGATCGTGGACGCCGACGAAGTTGTCGAAAAGCTTGCAACCGTCATCCCCAACCTCGATTGGCGCGAGACGCACCGCAGATTGCGGCTGGACAGCGGGTTCCAGTGGCTGCGGCGTCAGCTGACGCCCCGGCAGCAGGCGGATATTTTGAACCTTGGCATACCCGGCATCGGCTTCCGGCCGGAAAAGCGGCGGTTTTACCCGGGCGGCCCCACGGCCTCGCATATCGTCGGCCATGTCAATGTCGACAATCAGGGGCTTGCCGGCATGGAGCGTTATCTCGACCAGCAGGGGCTGGCCGATCTGCGTGCGACCGGTCTTGCGAGCGGCGTGGCCCTGGAGCCGGTAAGACTGTCCATCGATCTGCGGGTGCAGAACGCCGTCCGCGAAATCGTCGTGAAGGCGAAAAACGACTATCAGGCGGAAGCGGCGGGTGCGGTCATCGTGGATGTGGAGACGGGCGAGGTGCTGGCCATGGCGTCGGTACCCGACTACGATCCGAACCAGCCGTCCCGTACCCTTGCCGATGGCAGCATCGACAGGGAGTATGAAAAAGGCTGGTTCAACCGGATGAGCAATGCGACTTTCGAGATGGGCTCCACCTTCAAGAGCTTCACCCTTGCCATGGGGCTGGATGCGGGTGCGATCACGCTCAATTCGATCGTCGATGCATCGCGGCCGATCCGCATGGGCGGCTTCACCATCAAGGATTTCTGGGGCCGGAACCGTCCGCTTTCCATCCCGGAAGTGTTTCAATACTCATCCAACATCGGCACGGCCGCCGTCGCCGACATGGTCGGTATCGAAGGCCACCAGCAGTTTCTGACGAAACTCGGGCTTTTGTCGCGCATGGAAACCGAAATGCCCGGTGTGGCCACGCCCACCCAGCCGGCGACATGGAAGAAGATCAATTCCGTCACCATTTCCTTCGGGCACGGCATCGCCACCACCCCGTTGCAGACGGCGGTGGCCGCCGCGGCGCTCGTCAATGGCGGAAACCTGATTTCGCCAACCTTCCTGTCGCGCTCCAAGGAAGACGCCGCGGCGATTTCCCGCGCCGTCATCAAGGGGAAGACAAGCACCGACATGCGTTATCTTTTCAACTGGAACGGCATAAAGGGCTCCGGCAGGCGCGCGCAGGTCGATGGATTCCATGTCGGCGGCAAGACGGGAACGGCCGACAAGGTCATCAACGGCCGCTATGCCAAGGATATCAATTTCAACACTTTCGTTGCCGCTTTTCCGATGCACAGGCCGCGATATGTCGTGCTGTCGATGATCGACGCCCCAAAGACGGGCGAGAACGGCGGGCGCACGGCGGCCTCCACTGCAGCGCCGATGATCCGCGAAATCGTCGCCCGGACGGCCGCACTTCTCGGCGTCAAGCCGCGTTTCGGTTACGAAGCGGACCCGCAGCTGCTGATGGATTATTGACTTCAGATTCCCTCATTCCTGTGACAAGCACAGGAATGAGGGATGGAGATAGCACGACGCCGCAATTTACCGCTTGAGCCGCATCAGGCTTGAGCCGGTATAGATCGCCAGCGCGATCCAGATCATCGCAAAGGCCGCCATCCGCACCATGTCGAAAGGCTCCTTGAAGATAAAGATGGCGATCAGGAAGATCATCGTCGGCGCGATATATTGCATGATGCCGATGGTCGACAGCCGCAGCAGCTTTGCGCCGTTGCCGTAGAGGATGAGCGGAACCGCGGTGACCACGCCGCTTGCCGCCAGAAGCCAGGTATCGGCGGAACTGCCGCCCATGAAATGCGCCTGTCCGCTGAAGGCGAGCCAGATCATGACCAGCACGGCGGGAATGGACAAAAGCATGACTTCCAGCAGGAAGCCCTGTGTCGCGCCGATCGGCAATGTCTTGCGGAAAAAGGCGTAAAAACCCCAGGACACGGTGAGCGCGATGGACACCCATGGCAGGCTGCCCGCGTGCCAGGTGAGGATGGCCACCGCCAGCGCCACAAGGCCGATGGCGGCGATCTGCGCCGGATAAAGCTTTTCCTTGAGAAGCACGGCGCCGAGGAAGATGCTGAACAGCGGATTGATGAAATAACCGAGTGCGGCATCAAGCGCGCGGCCCGCGCCGATCGCCCAGATATAGACGCCCCAGTTGATGCTGATGAGAGCCGCCGTCAGGCTCGCCATGGCCAGCATTTTCGGGGTTTTCAGCGCCGTGCGGATTTCCGCCGTGCGTCCGAGTGCGATCAGCACGACCGCCGCGATCGGCACCGACCAGATGACGCGATGGACGATGACCTCAATCGGCGAAATATGCGCAACCGCCTTCATGTAAAAGGGAAGAAAGCCCCACAGCAGATAAGCGGAAAGCGCGAAAGCAAAACCGCGCGCGCTGTCGCCGCCCTCCTGGGCCGGGAGCGATTTGTCGAGTGCCATGGGGAGTACCGCCAATTGTTCGGATGGCGTTTTATAACGGATCGCCACAGTGGCGGCCAATTCATTTCCGTGAAGGGTTCATGAGAAAAACTGCATGAATAAAAGGCGCGCTGCCCTTGAAATGGGCTGCCCCGCGACGGGAGGAAATGATTCACGCAGGAAACCCTGCATGAATCATTGTCTTATCCGGCCATTGCAAGGTGATGAAATAATAGGTTATTTCCCGGCAAAACGGTCGTTGGCGCGGATCAGTTGGTCAAGAATGCCCGGCTCGCTCATCGCGTGTCCGGCCGCCTCGATGATATGGAAATCCGCTCTCGGCCAGGCCTTGGCCAGCTGCCAGGCATATTTCAGCGGGCAGGGCATATCGTAGCGCCCGTGCACGATAACACCGGTAATATCCCTGAGCCTGCCGGCATCGCGCAGCAATTGCCCTTCCTCCAGCCAGCCGCCATTGACGAAGAAATGGTTCTCGATGCGGGCGAAAGCGATGGCGTATTTATCCTCGCCGAAATCCTCGACACGGTCGGCATCGGTAACAAGCGCGATGGTCGCGCCTTCCCACTGGCTCCAGGCCTTGGCGCATTCCAGCTTCTTTGCCTCGTCGGCGCCGGTGAGATAGCGGTTATAGGCCTGCATCATCTCACCGCGCTCGGCTTCGGGAATGGGTGCGATGAAGTTCTCCCAGCGGTCGGGATACATTTCGGAAACGCCGAACTGGTAATACCAGTCCAGCTCCGGCCTCGTGACGGTGTAAATGCCGCGCAGTACCAGCTCGCTGACGCGCTCGGGATGGGTTTCGGCATAAGCGAGCGCCAGCGTCGAGCCCCAGGAGCCGCCGAAAACCAGCCATTTTTCGAAGCCGCAGAGTTCGCGCAGCCTTTCGATATCGGCAACGAGATGCCATGTGGTATTGGCTTCAAGCTCCGCATGCGGCGTGGAGCGGCCGCAGCCGCGCTGATCGAACAGGATGACGTCGTAAAGGGCGGGATCGAAGACGCGGCGATGCGTGGGGTTCACCCCGCCGCCGGGGCCGCCATGCAGGAAAACCGCCGGTTTTCCACCGCGCGTGCCCACCCTTTCCCAATAGATCGTGTGGCCGTCGCCGACATCGAGCATGCCGGTCTCGAAGGGTTCGATCTCGGGGTAAAAGCCGCGCAATTCTTCGGTCATGGGTCATCGTCCTTCGCTGGCCATTCGGCCGTATCATGGTCCGGGTGCTGTCGGTTGTTCACCCGAGGGGGAGGGTTATCCGTTGCAGGTTCCGGCTCCACCGGCAAGTCATCGAGTGCGCCGAACCAATGCATCTTGCCGGCGAGATTGGATTGCGCCTCGGGCCTTACCCGCTGCGGCTCATCCAGCGAACCGAGGGTGACATTGATGAAATCGGCGCCCTGCATGTCGTAGAACAGGGGCGTGCCGCATCGGCCGCAGAAGCCGCGACGCACGTGATCGGAGGACTGGAACCACGCCGCTTCGCCACGGGTCATTTCAAACTGCGTAAGCGTACTTGCGGCAAGCGGCATGAAATAATTGCCCGATGCCTTCTGGCACATGCGGCAATGGCACAGATGCGGATAACGAAGATCGCCCCCTATCCGGTAACGCACCGCGCCGCACTGGCATCCGCCGCTGAAACCCTCGGGCCCGCTCATGCGCGCTCGTCTTCCGGCGGCCAGACCTGCGTATCGTGATCCGGGTGCTGATAGGAGGTGATCTCCGCCTCGTCCACGCCCTGTTCCACGGCCGGCTTGCCGAACAGCTGCTCGATCCACGGCATGCGCTTATGGAAATTGACCTGCACCTGCGGCTCGATCCGCTCCGGCTCATCGAAAGCGCCGATGGCGATCTCCACGCCGCCGGGATAATGATAGGTCAGCGGCGTGCCGCATTTGTTGCAGAAACCGCGATGGATTTTTGCCGAGGAGCGGAAGAGGGCAGGCTGGCCGCGTGTCCAGGTCAGATGCGCCTGATCGGCGCTGACCAGCGCGCCGAAGAAATTGCCGAAATGTTTCTGGCACATGCGGCAATGGCAGATGGAGGCCCGGCCGAGCTTGCCCGCATGGAAACGCACGGCGCCGCACTGGCAACCGCCGGAAAATCCTGCTTCGCTCATCATCTGTTCTCCGGTGGCCAGTTTTCAGTGTCGTGGTCGGGATGCTGGTAGGAAACGAGATCGGCGAGGTAATCCACCTGCGTCAGGTCGTCTTCGGTGGCAACGGCAGGCAGCGTGTGAAGCGTGTCGACGAAACCGATCTTGCGCTCCACGCCCCACTGAATGGTCGGCGGCAATGCGGCGGGATCGTCGAAGGCCCCGGCCGCCACCGCCACACCGTCAGGCGCCTCATAGGTGAGCGGCGTTCCGCATTCGGGGCAGAAACCGCGCTTGACGACGCTCGATGACTGGAAGCGTTTCGGCTCTCCCCGGGTCCATTCGAATGCCACGCCGCGCACCGAAACCAGCGGCGCGTAATAGGCCCCGAAAGCCTTCTGGCACATGCGGCAATGGCATATGGAACTGTCTTTCAGCTCTCCGAAGGCGCGAAAACGGATCGCGCCGCACTGGCATCCGCCGGTATATGTCGTCATGGTCGGTCCTCCTTCACCGTTCGGATAATGTGGAGACAGACATTGTCGATGTCTCTGAGGATATCCTCGTTCCAGAAACGGAGGACTGTCCAGCCGTCTTCCTGAAGCCGCGCAGTTCTTGCCTGATCGTAGCGCAGTGCCGCTTCAGATGTGTGTTGAGAACCGTCGACCTCAACAATCAGACGATGATCCGAACAGGCGAAATCAACAATAAAGCCGGCAATCGGCATTTGTCTGCGAAAACTTAGTCGTTCAAGGCGATGAGCGCGAATGGCATTCCAGAGCTTCAGCTCGGCATCCGTCATGACTTTACGCATCTGCTTCGCATATTTGCGATGCATCGGATCTACGTTTGCATGCGGCATGATTTGGCTCGCTGTTTAGTACCTCAACTAAGATTGGTTGAGGTAACTCAAAACCGCAAGCGGATTGTGGTGACCGTCTGCCCCCCCCTCTGCCCTGCCGGGCATCTCCCCCACAGGTGGGGAGATCGGCTAGAAGCACACTCCCCGCTCCATCCGCAGCGTCAGAGTTGGGCGAGCGGTCACCGCGATTGATCTCCCCACCTGTGGGGGAGATGCCCGGCAGGGCAGAGGGGGGTGAGCCTCGAATGTGGAGCCTACCGCTTCAACTCCCACGTCGTCGTCCGCTCCCCGGTCTCCTTGTCCTTGCCATCCTTCAGCTGAATACCCTTCTCGGAAAGCTCATCACGCAAACGATCCGCTTCCGCAAAGTTCTTCGCCTTCAACATTTCCAGACGCAGCTCAACCAGCGCATCGACGGCCGAAACGATGGCCTCGTCCATTTCCGCCTTCTTCGGCAGGACACCCAGCAGGGCAGCACTCGCCGCAAAGGCGGGCAGTCTGGATGGGTCCAGATTGGCGGCGTGCGCCAGCGCATGCAGCGCCTGCACGGCGGCAACGGTATTGAGATCGTCGGCAAGCGCTTCGAGCACGGTTTCATCCGGTGCTGCATCGGAGGCTTCCGCTGCCGGCCACTTGGCGAGCAGACGTTCGGCCTCTTCTAGACGCTTCACGGAAAAATCGATCGGCTCGCGATAATGTGTCATCAGCATGGCAAGGCGCAGAACCTCGCCCGGCCATTTTCGGCCGCCGAATTTCTCCGTGTGCAGCAATTCATAGATCGTCACGAAGTTGCCCTCGGACTTCGACATCTTGCGGCCTTCCACCTGCACGAAGCCGTTATGCATCCACACATTGGCCATGACATGCGTGCCGTTGGCGCAGCGCGATTGCGCAATTTCGTTCTCATGATGCGGGAAAATGAGGTCGAGCCCGCCGCCGTGAATATCGAAGACCTCGCCGAGATAGCGACCGGCCATGGCCGAGCATTCGATGTGCCAGCCCGGACGGCCACGGCCCCAGGGGCTTTCCCAGCCCGGTTCATTGTCCGAGGACAGTTTCCACAGCACGAAATCGCCGGGGGTCTTCTTGTGGGCTTCCACCGCCACGCGCGCACCGGCCTGCTGTTCGTCCAGCGGCCGCTTGGAAAGCTGGCCGTAATCGGCCATCGAGCGGGTGTCGAACAGCACCTCGCCACCAGCCGTATAGGCATGGCCGCGGGCGATCAGCTTCTCGATGAGGTCGATCATTTCCGCGATGTAGTCGGTGGCCCGCGGTTCGACGGTCGGCGGAAGGCAGCCGAGCGTGGCCACATCCTCATGGAACTGGTCGGCGGTCTTTTTTGTCACCGCATGGATGGCGTCGTTCAGCGGCAGATGCGGATAATCCCTCAGGGCCCGCGCGTTGATCTTGTCATCGAGATCGGTGATGTTGCGGGCATAGGTCACATGGTCTTCGCCAAAGACGTGGCGCAGCAGCCGGTAGAGAACATCGAACACGATGACCGGGCGCGCATTGCCGATATGGGCAAAATCATAGACCGTCGGACCGCAGACATACATGCGCACATTATCAGCGTCGATCGGTGCAAATTCCGCTTTTTCGCGTGTGAGTGTATTGTGAAATTTCAGGCGCAAGGACATGCGGCAGTTCCCTAAAGGCAGAATATTGTCCTGGCCGGACCGTTTGTCTGTTGGACCTTGCGGGGAGACGAAAACGATCTGGCCGGCGGTAAACCAGCAAAAATTATTTCAGCAGCAGGTGCAGATCGTCGTTTTCATGACTTGCGTTATGGCGCGGGGCAGGCCGTTGGTCAAGAGCCTGCCCGGCTGTGTCAGGCAGGCTTGCGGCCGATGCCGTTTCGTATCACGGTGACGAGGAAGATCAGCATCGACGTGACGGTCAGGAACGAACCCGCTACCGCCAGAAGCGGTGTGCCGCCGGTCAGGACGAGAGCGATGCCGGGCACGAGACTGACAACGCCGGCAAGGGCGATGGCGAGATGTGTTCTGGAAAGCACGGTGCCATCGGCGTCCGGTGTCACGGTGTAATAAAGGCCGAACAGGCCAAGCGTCGTCCAGCCGACGAGGCTGAGATGGGCGTGGGCCATGGACAGCGAGTGGTCTCTGGAGACTGACATCTGCACACCCCAGATCATGCCGGCCGCTGCACAGAGCACGGCTGCGGTGAAGAAATAGAAAGCAACATTTTTCATCCGGATATTCCCATTGAAAAGAGACCCGCATGCGATGGCGGATCTGCAGCGCCGTGGAGATGAAGCTTTGGAAATGCGGCAGTAAAATCAGGAAATTTGAATGTATTGCTCGATATATGCGTCTGAAAGAATTGTGACCGGTCTGGACAATGGCGCAGATTTATTTGCCGTCGGCAAAAACGATCCGGAGTCTTCGTAGCAGAGCTATACGACGTTTTTGCAGCATGCCGTCACGCAAGCGAAGAAGCGCTTTCCTTCTTTCAGGCAGGCAGGCGGGATTGCCGGCTTTGCCGTCGGCGATCCCGCATCGGACCGGTCGCGCTTATTCCGGCTGGCGGTAATCCACGAAACGCTTTTCCCGCACCACGAAGAGCTTGCCGGTTTCTTTGAGATCGGGCGAGGCGAGCGGAAGAATGGCCGCGGCCACCTCTGACGGATGCGGCACAGTGGCCGGGTCTTCACCGGGCATGGCCTGCGCGCGCATCGCCGTGCGGGTTGCGCCGGGATTGATGCTGTTGACGCGAAGCGCGCTCTTCTGCGTTTCTGCTGCCCAGGTGCGGGCCAGCGCTTCAACAGCCGCCTTGGAGGTGGAATAGACACCCCAGAAGGGGCGACAGCTGTGGGCGGCGCCCGAAGACAGGATCAACGCGCGGCCGGCATCCGACTTCAGAAGCAGCGGCTCGACCGAGCGGATCAGCCGCCAGGTGGCGGTGACGTTGATGTTCATGACCCTTTCGAAGACCTTCGCCTCGATATGGCCGACCGGCGAGATGACGCCGAGAACGCCGGCATTGGCGACGAGAATATCGAGCTTGCCCCAGCGTTCGAAGATATTCGCGCCCAGCGCATCGATGGCTTTCATGTCGGAGAGATCGAAGGGAACGAGCGTCGCCGTGCCGCCGACGGCCTTGATGGCGTCATCAAGTTCCTCAAGGCCGCCCACCGTGCGGGCGCAGGCGATGACATGCGCGCCGGCCTTGGCGAGTTCCAGCGCCGTGAAGTAGCCGATGCCGCGCGAAGCGCCGGTAACGAGAGCGATGCGGCCCTTAAGATCGATAGTCATTGTCTCCCCCGAAATGATTGCGCTTCCTTCTACGAAGCGCCGCCGGCCTTTCGCAAGCGATTATATCTTCGCGTGCGATGGCCTGAACAAAAGGCAAGAAAAAAGCGGCCACCGGAAGCCGGATGGCCGCTTTGTTTGAGGCGTATCAGCCGTTGCTGGCCAGCATGGAAATCTTGCTGCCCATCGCCTCGCCATTCTGGTCGAGGAGGCGGGTCGGATAATCGCCGGTGAAATAATGGTCCGTGAACTGCGGACGCGCCGGATTGCGGTTTTCACCGCCCACCGCGCGGTAAAGCCCGTCTATCGACAGGAAGGCCAGGGAATCGGCGCCGATGAACTTCGCCATGGCCTCGACATCGGCATATTGGTTGGCGAGCAGCTTGTCGGCGTCGGGCGTGTCGATGCCGTAGAAATCCGGATGGAAGATCATCGGGCTGGCGACGCGGATATGCACTTCCTTGGCGCCGGCTTCGCGGATCATCTGCACGATCTTCACCGAGGTCGTGCCGCGCACGATGGAATCATCCACCAGCACCACACGCTTGCCCTCGATCATCGCCCGGTTGGCGGAATGCTTCAGCTTGACGCCGAAAGCGCGGATCTGCTGGGTCGGCTCGATGAAGGTGCGGCCGACATAATGGTTGCGGATAATACCGTATTCGAACGGAATACCGCTTTCCTGCGCAAAACCGAGTGCTGCCGGCGTACCGCCATCGGGAACCGGAACCACCACATCGGCGTCCAGCGGGGCTTCCTTGGCAAGGTTCATGCCCATGTTCTTGCGCGTCGTATAGACGTTGCGGCCGCCGACGACGGAATCGGGACGGGCGAAATAGACATATTCGAACAGGCAGAGACGCTCCGGCTGCGGCTTCGAAGGCTTGCGCGCATCGATGGTGATCGAACCATCAGGCTGGATTTCGCAGATGATGACTTCGCCGTTTTCAACGTCACGGACGAATTTCGCGCCGATGATATCGAGAGCGCAGGTTTCCGAGCAGAAGATCGGCTTGCCATCAAGCTCGCCCATGACCAGCGGGCGGATGCCGATGGGATCGCGGGCGGCGATCAGCTTGGTGCGCGTCATCGCCAGCATCGAATAACCGCCTTCCATCTGCCTGATGGCGTCGATGAAACGGTCGGCGGTGGAGGAGTGGCGCGAGCGGGCGATGAGATGAAGAACGACTTCGGTATCCGACGTCGACTGGCAGATGGCGCCGGTGGCGATGATCTGGCGGCGCAGCGTCAGGCCGTTGGTGAAATTGCCGTTATGGGCAATGGAAATACCGCCTTCTTCCAGCTCGGCAAATAGCGGCTGCACGTTGCGCATCGCCACTTCGCCGGTCGTGGAATAACGGGTGTGGCCAATGGCGATGGAGCCGGGCAGGCGGGCGAGCGTTGCGGGATCGGTATAATGATCGCCGACGAGGCCCATATGGCGTTCCTGATGGAAACGCTTGCCATCGAAGGAGACGATGCCCGCCGCTTCCTGGCCGCGATGCTGAAGCGCATGCAGGCCGAGCGCGGTCAGCGCCGAGGCGTCGGCATGGCCGAGAATGCCGAAAACGCCGCATTCTTCATGCAGCGTGTCGCCGTCGATCTCTTCTTTGAACGTGGCCTCATGGAAAGTGGAATGCGAAAGCGGCTCAATCATCCGGCTTGCCCTTGCTCTCTACCGAGAAAAAAAGAAAGACCTCTCCGGTGAGTGTTTCCCCCGGTCGGTCCGTCTGTGTCGTGCTTGATATTTAGCACAAATAGCGCGCCTTGCATGCATTGCAAGGCGCGACACTGTGTCAATTATTCGTTGCCGGCGGATTTGTCGCCGGTACATCTTCCGCAGGCGCCTGCGCGGCCGTCGGCTCCTGCGGTTTTCCAAGGATGCGGGCGCGGATCTGCGGCTCGATATCGTCAGGCAGAACCGCTTCCAGCTTGCCCACCAGCCCGTCGAGGAAGGGCTTGGACTTCGCCTGCGTCACCCATTCCGGCTGCGTCTTCACATCCACCAGCCAGTTCCAGAAGGCGACCGCGACGACGAGCAGCAGAATGCCGCGCGCCGCGCCGAACAGGAAACCGAGCGTGCGATCCAGCGCGCCGATGCGGCTGTCGATGATGAAATCGGCAATGCGCGAGGTGATGAAGGAAATCACGATCAGCGAGACGAGGAAGACGACGCCCGCCGAACCGGCAATGGCGATCTTGTCGTCATCGGTATAGTTGCGCGCATAGGGCAGCAGGACCGGATAGAGATAATAGGCGGCGGCGACCGAACCGGCCCAGCTCGCGATCGACAGGATTTCGCGGGAGAAGCCGCGGACCATCGCGAGAATGGCGGAGAAAAGAACAACGGCGATGACGATGCCGTCGAAAATTGTAATGGGCATATACCAACTCCGGAGGTGCGACGCCTTGTCAGACGCTGCCTTGCCAATTTTGCGATCCTCTTACACCACTGTTTCCCTTGGCGAAAGGATCAATATTCGTCGTCCTCAACCTGTTTGAACCGGTTGCCGGAGCCGGCGATGCGGGCCACGAGGTCCGGAAGGCTTTCGATTTCCGTCCAGCGTCCCTTGCCGCCTTTCGGCAATTCAGCCGAAGCAGAAGGCAGAAGTGCGGCGGAAAAACCGAGTTTTTCAGCTTCTTTCAATCGCTGGCCCGTATGCGAGACCGGGCGCACCGCGCCCGACAGGCTGATTTCGCCGAAATAGACGCAATCGGCAGGCAGGGCAAGACCGGCAAGCGAGGAAACGAGCGCCGAGGCAATCGCCATATCGGCCGCCGGTTCGGAAATGCGGTAGCCGCCGGCGACATTCAGATAGACATCATGCTGTCCGAGCTTCACGCCGCAATGGGCCTCCAGCACGGCGAGAATCATGGCGAGGCGGGAACTGTCCCAGCCGACCACGGCGCGACGCGGCGTACCCAGCGACGTGGCGGCGACCAGCGCCTGCACTTCGACAAGCACGGGCCGCGTGCCCTCGATGCCGGCAAAAACCGCAGCGCCCGGCGACTTTTCGTTGCGTTCGCCGAGAAACAGTTCGGAGGGGTTGGAGACTTCCCGGAGGCCGCGATCCGACATTTCGAACACACCGATTTCATCGGTCGGCCCGAAGCGATTCTTGACGGTGCGCAGGATGCGATGATGATGTCCGCGGTCGCCTTCGAAATAAAGCACGGCATCGACCATGTGCTCGACAACGCGCGGACCGGCGATCTGGCCTTCCTTGGTGACATGGCCGACGAGCACCATGGTCGCGCCGGTCTGCTTGGCGAAGCGGATCATCGCCTGCACGCCGGTGCGCACCTGCGTCACCGTGCCGGGGGCGGAATCGGCCGTGTCGCTCCACAGCGTCTGAATGGAATCGATGATGACGAGATCGGGCCGCTTGCCTTCGGAAATCGTCGCCAGAATATCCTCGACATTGGTTTCCGCCGCCAGCAGCACATCGGTTTCCGCAGCCCCGAGACGCTGCGCGCGCAGACGCACCTGCGCCACCGCCTCTTCGCCCGAGACATAGATGATACGATGCCCACGCCGCGAAAGAGCCGCTGCGGCCTGCATGAGGAGTGTCGATTTGCCGATACCCGGATCACCGCCGATCAAAACCGCCGAACCGCGTACGAAACCGCCACCGGTTGCCCGGTCGAGTTCGCTGATGCCGGTCGGAATGCGCGGCGCTTCCTCGATCTCGCCGGAAAGCGAGGTGAGGGTGACAGGCCGGCCCTTTTTTGGCGTCTTGCCCGGTCCGGAGCCGATGCCGCCCATCGGGTCCTCTTCGACGATGGTGTTCCATTCGCCGCAGCCTTCGCATTTTCCCGCCCAGCGGGTGTGAACCGTGCCGCAGTTCTGGCACACAAATTGGGTCTTGCCTTTGGCCATCTTGTGTCAGTTTTCTTCTTCTACGTCTTCGGCGCCAATGTGTTGATGGCCGTGGACGATGCGCAATATGCGCAATTCGTTTTCTTTTACACGAAAATAGATGCAGCGATTTTTGTGATTTACCGCACGAAGACCGCTGCTGATCCAGTCACGGGAAACTCCGGTCAGACCCAGCCGGGCTGTATCCCGGATTTTCCGCTCAATGGCCGACACAAGCTGTTCGCCGGCGACCGGATTTTTGTCCTCCAGAAATTTATAGAGATGGATAAGATCACGAATGGCGCGCGATGACAGGGAATAGATGCGGGCCTTCGTCACTTTTCGTTTCTGGCGCGTTCGATGATGTAGGCGGTCAGATCATCATCCGTCGAAAAGGTCACGTAATCACCCCGTTCGAACTCTGCGTCAGCTTCGTGAATCATCTTCCGGAGCTCCGCGAGTCGTCCCTCATCACTGCTCAACAATTGCAGGCTTGCATGAATAACCGCGTCCGCATCGCTGTAGATGCCCGCCGCCACCTGCTCCTCGATGAACTTCTCGTCCTGCTCGCTCAAATGGATTTCGGGCATTTCGATCTCCTTTTGTTCTCTTCTAGCACAGGTCGCGGCAGCTTTCCAAGGGCTAAAGGCGTGGCTCAGTCGTCGGCCATCAGATATTGCCGCTCGTACCGCAGGCCAAGCCCCGTCAGCATCTCGTAACCGATAGTGCCGGCCGCCTGTGCGGCCTCGTCGACCGGCACATTGGGGCCGAAAAGCTCGATATAGTCGCCGGCACGGATGGCGTTGGCCGGGACATCCGTCACGTCGAAAATGGTGAGGTCCATGGTCACGCGGCCAGCGACCGGCACCTTGTGGCCGTTGACGACGCCATAGGCGCCGCCATGGCCCATTTCGCGCAGCGGAATGCCGGAACCGGAAAGCGAACGCTGATATCCATCCGCATAACCCACGGAAGCGATGGCAAGGCGGCTTGCGCGTTTCAGCAGAAAGGTGCCGCCATAACTCACGGTCTGGCCTTCGCCGGCCTCGCGTATCTGGATGATCCGCGCTTCGGCTGTGGCGACGGGCCGCATAGGGTTCGCCATGCCGTTGACCGCTTCGCCGCCATAAAGGGCGATGCCGGGGCGAGTGAGATCGAAATGATAGTCCGAGCCGAGGAAAATCCCGGCGGAAGCCGAAAGGCTTGATTCGATACCTTCGAAAGCAGCGCTAACCTTCCGGAATGATTCGAGCTGTACCCTGTTCATTGGCGAGGAGGGCGTGTCGGCGCAGGCGAGATGCGACAGCACCAGAACCGGGTCGAAACTTGCCGGCCGCGTCACGTCGTCGGCCAGAAACAGCGCGTCGTCGAGGGGCAGGCCGAGGCGGTTGAAGCCGGTATCCACATGCAGCGCGCAGGGGTGGTCGCCGCGCTCGGCAACCGTCGCCATCCAGAAGGACAGCTGCTCCTCGGAGGCCAGAACCGGCACAAGATCGTTGTCGAAGACCTGCCGTTCCTGACCCTGCCATATGCCTGACAGCACGAAGATGCGCGCTTCCGGAGCATAGGAACGCAGCGTCGCACCCTCGGCCACCGTGGCCACGAAGAAATCGCGCGCGCCGGCATGGTAAAGCGTCGCCCCGCAATCCTCGATACCGAGACCATAGGCATCGGCCTTGACCACAGCCGCCGTCCGCGCCTTGCCGGAACGCCTCTTCATGTCCCGCCAATTATCGGCGAGCGCGCCGAGATCGACGGTCAGCCTCAGCGGCGCGTGCTCGAAAGTGTCGGTTTCGTTTTCGGGAAAGCTGTCTTCGAAGTCGTCTGTCATGCCATGCGTCCGGTTGATTGGAACCTCGCGGACCCTACAGCATCGGCGCAAAAATCGTTATCGATTTTTGCAAAGCACGATGCATAGATTCAAAGTGTTAGAGCTTCATTCCGCGCATTTGTGGAAATGCGCCGGAATGAAGCTCGGGCACTTTTGTTCAAGACGGTAATGGCCGATTGGTTTAAACTCGTTCCATGCACAATGTTTCGCAGGAACAGGCCATAGACGTCATGCCGATTGCCGCGACGGAAACCACGCGTTTCTGGCGCGACCGGCGTTTTGGCGGCATGGAATGTCTGAGCGCGACGTTCCTGACACATGAATATTCCCCGCACGCGCATGATACTTTCTCCATCGGCGCGATCGAAAGCGGTTCGCAGATTTCCACCATTCAGGGCACCACCGAGCAGACGGGACCGGGACATCTTTATCTCATCAACCCGGATGAGGTTCACGACGGCGCGCCGGGCGGCGGCGGTTATCGTTATCGGATGATCTATCCCGATATCGTCTTGCTGCGCGATATTATCGAGGATGTGACGGGAAGGGCCTTTCACGGCACGCCGTCCTTTCCAAGGTTTCTGCCGCATGATCCGCAGATGGCGGCCGCCTTCCAGATGGCGCATCGACGGCTTGAGGCCAAGACCGGGGCGCTGGAGGCGGATGAGGGCATGTTCTCGGTTCTCGCCGCCCTGTTCGGCAGGCACGGCAGCGCCATTGTCCTGCCCGTCGAAACACGAGAGAAAACGGCGGTTTATACCGCCCGCGACTATCTTTCCGACAATTACGAGACCGATATCGGCCTTGAGGAACTGGCTTCCATTGCCGGTCTCAGCCGCGCGCACCTCATTCGCGCTTTCAGGAAAGAGTTTCACATCACCCCGCATGCCTATCTGACGGATGTGCGCATCCGCAGGGCGCGCCGGCTTTTGCGCGCCGGCGAGATGCCGGCCGAGGTGGCGGCGATGTGCGGTTTTGCCGACCAAGCGCATTTCACCCGGCATTTCAAGGCCCGCACCGGTGTCACACCGGGGCAGTTCCGGTTGGCCTGAGTTCAAAGCCCGCATTTCCGTTCGGAAATGCGACAAAAGAAAAAGCGACGCTTCAGCAGAAAACCGCCTGACGTCACTTTCGTTCAAGACCGAAGAATGTCGCAAGCGTAATCCCTCTCTTTCGAAAGGGAGAATGCGATGTCGATATCGGGAAAAGGCGCGGAATTCAGCGCCGGATTGCGGGCCGCCGCGCCATTGCTGGTCGCCATGGTGCCCATCGGCGTGGTGTTCGGCGCGGTCGCCATCGGCAAGGGCCTGTCGCCGCTTGAGGCGTCGTTGATGTCGCTGCTGGTCTTTGCCGGCGGTTCGCAATTCGTGGCGATGGATCTATGGACGCATCCGGCAAGCTGGAGCGCACTCGGCTTTGCGGCGCTGCTGGTCAATCTGCGCCATGTGCTGATGAGCGCCTCCATCGCCGGCAAGCTGGATGATTTCAGTGGCTGGCGCAAATATGCCGCCATGCTGGTGCTGACGGATGAATCCTGGGCATTGTCCGAATTCCGCGTCATCGCCGGCAGGCTGACGGCGGCCTTCTTCACCGGTGCTGCGCTCTCGATCTATCTCGTCTGGAACCTCGCAACCCTTGCCGGCGCGCTGCTCGGCTCGGTGGTGGGGGACATGTCGGTCATCGGTCTGGATTTCGCCTTTCCAGCCGTCTTCATCGTGCTGCTCATGGGGTTCTGGAAGGGCAGGGAAACCGGCTTCGTGCTTCTGGCAAGCGCCGCCGCCGCCTGTCTTACCCACGCGCTGGTTCCCGGCGCCTGGTACATCGCCGCCGGTGCGCTGGCGGGTCTGGCTGTCGCCGCCTTCGGCCACGAGGAACAGGCGGAGCAGCCGGCATGACGCTTGATCCGAATACGCTGCTGACGATCCTTGCCATGATGGCGGCAACCGTCGCCACGCGCCTTGGCGGCCTGTTGCTCGTCACTCATTTTACGCTGACGCCGCGCCTGAAAAAGGCGCTCGGCGTGGTGCCGCCCGCCGTCCTGATGGCCGTGGTGACGCCGACCGCGCTCGCCAGCGGTCTGGCGGAAACCATCGCCTGCGCAATCACCGCCGCCGCTGCGCTGCGCCTCAGCCTTCTGCCGGCCGCAACGCTCGGTGTTGCGGCCGTGGCGCTGCTGCGCGGAATCGGATTGTGAGACAATCCGGTCAAACCGTTGAAAAGATTCCGCCCTTGGGAGTAGAACGGGCAGGAGAGGGCGAAAACCCGTTCCATGCGGAATATTGAATGTGAACGCAGGACGATAGTCCGGACTTGAGCAGGCGCTTGCAAGCCGTTATCCAGTGCCTGCCGTATCTTTCAAGCAGCGCCGGGCGGGAGAGAGTGATGACAGGCAATCGCGAAGTTGCATTCGGACCGCTTTCCCGAATCTATGCCGAAGACCTGAAGACGTCATGGCCGTCCATCACCTTTTTGCTGCTGACGATCCTGCTCGGGTCTGTTCTCGCCACCGCCGGGCCTTATGTGTTTTCCCGCCTGATCGACGATCTGCCGGATGCGCCGCTGCAATGGATGCTCGGTTTTTCGCTCTATGCGGGCCTGACGGCACTGGCGACGGGTATTCAGCGCTCCACGCAATATATGTCGGTCATCCATTCGGAGCGGCTTGAATATGTCGCGACGACACGCTTCTTCGAGCGCATCGTCCATAAAAAACCGTCCTTCTTCAACGATCACAACCCGGCGGAAATTCAGGCTGCGCAGACAAGGGGCGCTTCGGCCGCCTCGGCGATCATGCAGATCGGCCTCATCTATTTCGTGCCGGGCATCGCGACGTTCCTGTTCAGCACCCTGTTGCTGGGAACGGTCCTCAGTGCGGATCTGGTCGCCATAGTCGTCGTTTACGGCGCGGCCTTCATTGCGCTCACGCTCGCCTCGAACCGCCTGACCACGCCTTTTCTGGAAAAGGCCATCGAAGCCGGGCAGGAGAATGCCGGTTTTGTCGGAAACGCCATCGGCATGATCGAGCCTTTGCGGCACACGGGCAGCACGGCGTGGATGAAGCGTCGCTTCGCGGATAATGCAGGCTCGATCTATCGCAACTGGCGGCTTTATTCCCTGCGCCGCATCGGCTTCGTCTTCACCATCTCGCTTGCACTCGCCGCGCAGATGGTCATCGGCTTTTATCTGCTGCTGCCGCGTTACGAGGCGGGAGCCCTGTCGATAGGCGATATCGTTCTCTTCAACACGCTTCTGCTTCAGCTCAACATGCCCTTCGAACTGATCGGGCAATCGATCAGCGAGGCGGTCCGTTCCTTCGCCCAATTCGCGCCCTATGCCCGCATGTGGAATGAGCCAGCGGAGGAGGAGCCTTCAAATGTCAGCCGGCTGCAGCTGTCGGGCAAAGCGATAGGGTTTGATAAGGTGGGTTTTCGTTACGAAAACGGTCGCGGTGTTGAAGGTGTTTCTTTCACCGCAGCGCCGGGACGCCTGACCTTCATCACCGGCGAGACCGGCTCCGGAAAATCGACACTCTTCCGGCTTCTGCAGAAAACCATGGCGCCGCAATCCGGTCGCATCACCATCGATGACACCGATCTGACCGCCATCGGCCGGGACGACTGGTTTGCCGTTGCCGGCATCGTTCCGCAGGAGGTGCAGTTGCTGAACGATACGTTGCGCAGCAATATCGTCCTCGGGCGGGTGCTGGATGAGGAAAAACTGCGCCGCTCGGCCGAGCGCGCCGCGATACTCGACAGGATAGAGGCGATGCCGGAAGGTTTCGATACGATTGTCGGGGAAAGGGGGCTGAAGCTTTCCGGCGGCGAGCGTCAGCGCATTGCGATTGCCCGTGCGCTTTACGGTGAACCCTCCATTCTGCTGCTCGATGAGGCAAGCTCGGCGCTGGACGAGGAGACGGAGCGGGAAATCATGGAGCAGTTAAGACGGGTCGACAGCGATATCACCATCATCGCCATCACCCACCGCCAGAGCAGCATCCGCACCGGCGATCAGGTCGTCGCTTTGCCAGGCAGGGCACCCGATGAATCGGGTTCTGAAGTGTCAGTGCCAAGCCATTGAAAAGATTCCGCCCCGTCCGGAAACCGGACGGGGTGGTGTTTTCTCAGCGATAGCCTGTGTGGCTGTGTGTCAATGTTCTTCGTACTGGCTGAAGCTCGGGTCGGCCAGGTCCGCGAAGCGGGTGAACTCGGACTGGAAGGCGAGTTTCACCGTACCGGTCGGTCCGTGACGCTGCTTGGCGATGATGACGTCGGCCGTGCCCTTTACCTTGTCGAACAGGGCTTCCCATTCGGCATATTTCGGGTCTGCGGGATCGCGCGGCTCCATGTTTTTGACGTAATATTCCTCGCGGAACACGAACAGCACCACGTCCGCGTCCTGCTCGATGGAGCCGGATTCACGCAGGTCGGAAAGCTGCGGTCGTTTGTCTTCGCGGCTTTCCACCGCACGGGAGAGCTGTGACAGAGCGATGATCGGAACGTTGAGTTCCTTGCCGAGCGCTTTCAGACCCGTGGTGATCTGGGTGATTTCCTGCACGCGGTTTTCGCCGCTCTTGCCGGAGCCGGTCATCAGCTGAACGTAGTCGACAACAAGAACATCGAGGCCGCGCTGGCGCTTCAGGCGGCGGGCGCGGGCGGACAGCTGGGCAATCGAGATACCACCGGTCTGGTCGATATAAAGCGGCACCTTCTGCATCATCTGGCTGCAGGCGACGAGTTTTTCGAAATCTGACTCGGTGATGTCACCACGGCGGATTTTCGAGGAGGACACTTCCGTCTGCTCGGAAATGATACGGGTCGCCAGCTGTTCGGACGACATTTCGAGCGAGTAGAAACCGACGACACCGCCGTTCTTGGCCTTGTACGAACCGTCCGGCTGCACCTCCTGCTCATAGGATGCGGCAATATTATAGGCGATGTTGGTGGCAAGCGAGGTCTTGCCCATGCCCGGACGACCGGCAAGCACGATAAGGTCGGAGCGCTGCAACCCACCCATGCGGGCGTCGAGCGAATGAATGCCGGTGGAAATGCCGGAGAGATTGCCGTCGCGTTCGAAGGCAGCGCCGGCCATGTCGATCGCCAGCGCCACGGCATCGTTGAAGGACTGGAAGCCGCCGTCGTAACGGCCGGTTTCCGCCAGTTCGAACAGGCGGCGTTCGGTGTCTTCGATCTGCGCCTGCGGCGGCATGTCGAGCGGCGCATCATAGGCGATGTTGACGACATCCTCGCCGATCTGGATCAGCGCGCGGCGCAGCGCCAGATCATAGATCGCCCGGCCGTAATCTTCCGCATTGATGATCGATACGGCTTCCGCCGCCAGGCGTGCAAGATACTGCGCCACCGTCAGATCGCCGATCTTGTCGTCGGCCGGCAGGAAGGTCTTGATCGTCACCGGATTGGCGGTCTTGCCCATGCGGATGATATCGCCCGCCACTTCGAAGATCTTGCGATGCAGCGGTTCGTAGAGATGCACAGGCTTCAGGAAGTCCGACACGCGGTAATAGGCGTCGTTATTGACGAGGATGGCGCCGAGCAGCGCCTGTTCGGCCTCGATATTGTTCGGCGCTTCGCGGTAATGCGGTTCTGCCGGCTGCGCGGGGGTGATCTTTCTCACAGCGTCGTTCATGGTTTGCGCGATCTCCCTTTGCCTTTGTCATTAAACCTCGGGTTTGGCTTTCTGTGGCATGGCAGTCAATGATATTGTTGCAACACTCTATGGCAGGCTGACGTCCGCTCTGCGAAGCCTGATCACTTCTTCAGTTGTCCCCAATAATCCACAGGCGGGTGGGGCAAGATGCCGGACTCTTCCGGCAAGGTGATTCGCTGCCATGAGTTTACCGCATGGCAGACCCGGCATGAAAGAAACTTGAAAATCATCAGGCTTACGAATAAATAGGCAGAAAATAAGTAGTATGCTAATTATAAGGCTTGCTGACATGTCCCGCGAGACCGACAAGGAACAGCTTCTGGATGAAGTCTCCGCTTTCACCCGCAAACTGCGCGCGTTTTTCGATGCGCGGGTAGGGGAAAGCGGACTGACGCTGGCGCGGGCGCGGGCGCTTTTTGCGCTGTCGCGCCGTGGGCCGCTGACGCAGACGGAGCTTGCCGAGGAGATGGAAATCGAAACGCCGACGCTGGTGCGGGTACTCGACGGCATGGAGAAACAGAATCTCATCGAGCGCCGCTCCGATGAAAACGACCGCCGCGCCAAACGCATCCACATGACGGATGAGGGCGAGAAGACCTCCGAGACGGTGCAGGCGGTAGCAAAGTCGCTGCGCTCGGAGATTACCGCCGATATTTCCTCTCAGGAGCTGGCCATGGCCCTGAACGTGATGCGGCGACTTTCTGCCAATCTGCAAAATCTGGCGGTCGAGAGGGCGCAATCGTGAGCACCCTGTTGCCGCAGACAACGGATGGAGCCGTTTCCGAAAATGCCGAGGCGAATGCCAAGCCGGCCGCCCTTCCGGCAGCAGAACCCGCTGCGCCGGTGAGCGCTTCCGGCGCGGGCGAGAGCGCGCCGGAACCTGCTGCGCCCGCCGCACCTCAGCCGCTGGAGCGGCCCTTGTGGCAGAGGCTCTGCTTCATCTTCGCAGGCCTGTCCTTCTTCATCACGCAAGGGTTGGGCATGAACCTCGTCATGGCCAATATCTACCAGCTGCAGGGCGAGTTTTCCGCGACGGTGGCGGAAGTCGCCTGGCTTTCCGCCGCCTATATGGCCCCCTATGCCACCTTCTCCATCGCGCTTTTCAAGGTGCGGGCGCAATATGGGCTACGGCCCTTCGCCGAGGTTTCGATCATCGTTTTCGTGGTCGCTTCCTGTCTGAACCTCTTCGTGACGGATTTGCATTCGGCCATCGTCATCCGCTTCGTCAGCGGCATGGCGGCGGCGCCGATTTCGTCGCTTGGCTTTCTCTACATTCTGGAGGCCTTTCCGCCTGCGCGGAAATTCTCGCTCGGCTTCAGCATCGCGCTTACAGGCACGTTGCTGTCGGCGCCGCTGGCGCGCATCGTCTCGCCCACGCTCCTGGCAGTCGACGGCTGGAATACGCTCTATTCCATGGAGGTGGGTTTCGCGCTGATTTCCTTCGCGATGATCTACGTCCTCAAGGTCACACCGCCGCCGCGCGCAAAAGTCATCGAGCGCATGGATATTCTGAGCTATCTGCTGTTTGCGGGCGGTCTTGGCTGTCTCGCGGTGATGCTGACGCTCGGCCGGTTCTACTGGTGGTTCGAAACATGGTGGCTGGGCGTTCTTCTGGCGACATCCATCGCGCTTCTGACGCTGATGGCCTTCATCGAACTGCCACGCAAGAACCCGCTGCTCGATCTGCGCTGGATTTTCTCCAAAACCAACCTGCACGCCATGGCCGTGCTCTTGGTCTACCGGGCGGTCTCGTCGGAACAATCCTCCACGGCGGTCAGCTTCTATCAGCAACTCGGATTGCTGAACGACCAGACGACCACACTTTATGGGCTGGTGCTTCTCGCCACCGTGCTCGGCGGCGCTGCCTGCGCCTGGCTGATGCTGACAAAATATGTCGACACGGCCCATGTGATTGCCCTGATACTGATTGCGGCCGGTTCGTTCATGGACAGTCAGTCCAACGACCTGACGCGGCCGGAGCAGATGTATCTCAGCCAGATGATGATCGCCTTTGGCGCCGCCATGTTCCTGCCGCCGGTCATGTCCAAGGGCTTTGCGGCGGCGCTGGCCCGGGGTGCGCCCTATCTGGTGAATTTCATCACCATCTTCCTGTTCACGCAGATCACCGGCTCGATGCTGATGACCGGCCTGCTCGGCAGTTTCGTAACGCTGCGGGAAAAATTCCATTCCAATGTTCTGGTGGAAAATATCCTGCTCACCAATCCCTTGGTCGCCCAGCGCGTATCGCAGCTTTCTGGCGCCTACAGCCACGTCATCACCGATCCGGCGCTGCTGAAGGCGGAAGGGCTGTCGCTGCTTGGCCAGCAGGTCAGCCGGCAGGCCTATGTGCTTGCCTACAACGATACGTTCCTGCTGATCTCGGTCGTTTCCGCGCTGGCGCTCATCGCGCTTTTGATCCACCTTGCATGGTTGCGCATCCGCCCATTCCTTTCGGGGAATAATGTCGATGCCGCGCCGGCGCCACAGTCTTGAACCTCCAAGAGTGACAAAATGCTGAAGAAGTTTTTTACCCCCGTTTCCATTCTCGTGCTGCTCGGCGGCCTCGCCGGTGTGGCGCTGGTGCTTTACGCCTGGCGGCTGCCGCCGTTTCTCTCCACCGTCGAAATGACCGACAACGCCTTTGTGCGCGGTTACGTGACCACCATGAGCCCGCAGGTCAGCGGCTATGTCGTGGATGTGCCGGTGAAGGATTACCAGGAAGTGAAGCAGGGCGCGTTGCTGGCGAAGATCGACGACCGCATCTATCGCCAGAAGCAGGCGCAGGCGGAAGCCACGCTCGATACGCAGAAAGCGGCGCTCGATAATTCCCGCCAGCAGGAAAATGCCGCCAATGCCAATATTCTTTCCAGCCAGGCGGCGGTCGACAGCGCCGAGGCGTCTCTGAAACAGGCGCAGCTCGCATCCGACCGGCAGGACAATCTCATCAAAAGCGGCGTCGGAACCTCCAGCCTCCAGGAGGAGGCCCATGCCGCACTGGAAAAGGCGAGGGCGTCGCTGTCGCAGGCCAAGGCGGCGCTTGAGGTTTCGCGGCAGGATCTGCAGACCATCATCGTCAACCGCAGCTCGCTGCAGGCGGCCGTCGCCAATGCCGAAGCTGCCGTCGAGCTCGCCCGGATCGATCTGGCCAATACTGAAATCCATGCGCCCGTGGACGGCAGGCTCGGTGAAATTGGCGTGCGTACCGGCCAATATGTCACCGCCGGCACGCAGCTGATGGCCGTTGTGCCCCATGATGTCTGGGTTATCGCTAATTTCAAGGAAACCCAGCTTGCCGGCATGCAGGTCGGCCAGCCGGTGACGATCTCGGTGGACGCCCTGCATCGCCGCAAGCTGACCGGCCGTGTCGAACGCTTCTCGCCCGCCACGGGTTCGGAATTCGCCGTCATCAAGCCCGACAATGCGACGGGTAATTTCGTGAAGATCGCCCAGCGCCTCGGCGTGCGGATCGCCATCGATGCCGATCAGCCGCTGGCGGCGGAGCTTTCGCCGGGCATGTCGGTGGTAGTGCATGTGGACAAGAGCGTGGCGCCGGAAGGGGCGGAGACGGCGGCGAAGTAGTCAGGCGTGGAGTTTACCGAGAGGCACCCCCCTCTGCCCTGCCGGGCATCTCCCCCTCAAGGGGGGAGATCGACTCGCGGTTAGGTCTCGCCCATCTCAACGTTTGCGAATGAAGTGGTGGTAGCGCTTCCTGCCGATCTCCCCCCTTGAGGGGGAGATGCCCGGCAGGGCAGAGGGGGGTATTCCTTCGCGAATTCAACCCAACAAAAAACCCCGGATGTCGCCATCCGGGGTTTTCTTATGGCCGCAAGGCCAAACTATTACTCGTCGTCGCCGTCGCGGTCAGCTTCCGGATCGAAGAAGTCTTCCGGACGCAGCGCGTCTTCGTCAACGCCGTAGATGGCGTCGGCGGAGGTGAGGCTTTCGCCCTTGGCCTGACGTTCTGCTTCTTCAGCCGAACGGGCAACGTTCAGCTCAACCTGCAGCTCAACTTCGGCATGCAGGTGGAGCGTAACGTTGTGCAGACCGATGGTCTTGATCGGCGTGTTCAGTTCAACCTGGTTGCGGCCGATGTTGAAGCCTTCGGCGCCGAGGATTTCAACGACGTCGCGAGCGGCGACAGAACCGTAGAGCTGGCCGGTTTCACCAGCCGAACGGACGACGATGAAGGACTTGCCTTCCAGAGCCTCGGCAACCTTCTGGGCTTCCGACTTGCGCTCGAGGTTACGGGCTTCGAGCGTTGCGCGCTCGGTTTCGAAACGTGCCTTGTTGGCGGCGTTGGCGCGCAGCGCCTTGCCCTGCGGCAGCAGGAAGTTACGGGCGTAGCCGTCGCGAACCTTGACGGTTTCGCCCATCTGGCCGAGCTTGTTGATGCGTTCGAGAAGAATGACGTCCATCTTCTTGATCCTTTCTAGTTGTTGGTTTCGTTCGTATTGTCGGTTTTCCGCGTCGGAGTAAGAGAGATCGTGCTGCGCACGTCGCTCAGGCCGAACACGAGAATGATGAACAGCGGAAAGACAAAGACCGCCGAGAGATATGCGAGAATGAGAACCGGCAGCCGCCAGTCCTTGCCGCGGGCGCGCTTGTGCAGCGAGGCGTAACCCGCCATCAGGAAGCCTGCGCCGAAGGTACCGCAGATGACAGCGCCGACCATGGCGGCGCCGCCGCCGAGGAACATGGCGATGATGCCCGCGAGGAAGATGAAGATGGCGTTGCGATGCATGCGCAGTGCGGAGGCAATGTCCTCACGCGGGCGCAGACCCTTGCCGAAGGTACCAACCACTCGCGTCGCGAAATAATAGGCCGCAAACAGCAGGATGACCCAGAGTCCGCCCTGAACGATCGGCAGCATCAGCACAAGCAGCGACTTCGTCTGCGCCAGCGCCTCGAGATTGGGCTCGAACAGCGGTTCGCGGTTCTGAACCGAAGTCATCATCACATCGACCATGCGCGCGACGAGATCGGGACCGTAACCGATCATCCAGCCGAGAATGACGACGGCGACGGAAACCAGAATGCACAGATGCAGCACGATGCCGGAAAGCGGATACCAGGCAAGCAGATCATCCGGGCCGCCGAGTTCGGAGGCGGGACGCGCCAGATTGGCGAGATGCGAAAGCCAGCCCGCCGGGATCAGCGTGAAGATCGCAATGGTCAGCGCAAAAAGCGGCGACATGACGAGAGCGCCGATGAGGGCGGTGGTGATGATGGCGATAATGGCGGCGCGGTTGCCCCAGCCCATGCCGGCGATGAAGATCGGCATGGCGGAACCGGCATAGAGCAGGAAGGACAGGGACGACTGTGCCGTTGCGCCAAGCGTCAGAAACGCGGCGCATATGCCGGCGAGAACGCCGGAGATCAGCACTGTCTGGTTCAACTTCTGCACTTCGCTGTCCTGCTGAAACTTAAGCAGTTAGAGGATCGCTCCTGAGAGCCTCATCCCCAACATGGGTTTTATGGTATCGATCCGCGCCCAACGCGGAAGGATTTGAGCTCGCAACCTACTGATTAAAAGTCAGTTGCTTCATGGGAGAAAACGAGGCCGCGCCGAGACGCAGCCTCGCTTCAAATCATTACGCTACGACGTAGGGCAGCAGGCCGAGGAAACGGGCGCGCTTGATCGCCTGGGCGAGTTCGCGCTGCTTCTTCTGGGAAACGGCCGTGATGCGGGACGGAACGATCTTGCCGCGCTCGGAAATGTAGCGCTGCAGCAGACGTACGTCCTTGTAGTCGATCTTCGGAGCGTTGGCGCCGGAGAAGGGGCACGTCTTGCGACGGCGGTGGAACGGGCGGCGTGCCTGGGAAGAGGATGCGTCAGCCATTGGTCAAAACTCCTTCTTATGCACGGTCTTCGCGCGGACGGCGCGGACGGTCTTCGCGGGGACCACGATCTTCACGCGGGCCACGGTCCGGACGGTCGCCATCGCGGCGCGGACGGTCGTCACGGTCGCGCTTCTGCATCATCGCGGACGGGCCTTCTTCGTGGGCTTCGACGGCGATGGTCATGTAGCGAAGAACGTCTTCGTTGATGCGCATCTGGCGCTCGACTTCATGGATGGCGGCCGCCGGAGCGTCGATGTCCATGAGAGCGTAGTGAGCCTTGCGGTTCTTCTTGATGCGGTAGGTGAGGGACTTCAGACCCCAGTTCTCGATGCGTCCGACTTTGCCGCCGAACGATTCGATAACGCCCTTGTACTGCTCGACAAGTGCGTCGACCTGCTGGGCAGAAATATCCTGCCGGGCAAGGAAGATGTGTTCGTAAAGAGCCATTTAAGCTTTGCCTTTCTTGCGTTTCGTCCTTCACCCGGCAACAGCGCTAAGCCTCAACGACTGCTCTTGGGTGAGGCGGGTAAGGCCTTGAAGCAAGAAAAGCGTTGTTCGAGACGGTCGAGAGCGGAGACACGGGAGGCCGGAAAAACCTTATGGTTCCTGCTGTTCCGTTACCGGAACCAGCCCTCCGTTCAGCCACCAGCCAATTGGACCGGGTGTTGTGAACAGCGCGCTTATACGGATTTTTGCCCGGAATGCAAGGGCAAGGGGCGAAAAAGCGCGCCGTCCGATCATCAGATCGCCATCGGATATTGCCGGTGGATCGCTGCGATACCCTTCAGCACTTCTTCCGACAGCACCACATCGGCTGCGGCAATGTCCGTCTTCAACTGATCCATCGTCGTCGCACCGATGATGGCTGACGCCATGAAGGGGCGGGTGAGGCAAAAGGCGATGGCGAGATGGGCCGGGTCGATCCCGTGGGCCGCGGCGAGTTCCAGATAGGCCTTGACCGGGGCTTCCTGAAGCGGTTGCAGACGGCCGCCGAGGTTGCTGTTGATGCTGCCGCGTGATCCCGCCGGGCACGCGCCGTTCTGGTATTTGCCGGTCAGCAGCCCTGCCGCCAGCGGCGAATAGGCGAGCAGGCCGACATCCTCGTGATGGGCGACTTCCGCCATGTCGAGATCGAAGCTGCGGTACAGCAGGTTATATTCGTTCTGGATGGTGGCGACACGCGGCAGGCCGTGGGCCTCGGCGATATCGATATATTTCTGCGTGCCCCAGGCGCTCTCGTTGGAAAGGCCGATGGCGCGGATCTTGCCGGCCTTCACCAGTTCGCCGAGCGTATCGAGCTTTTCGGTGATTTCGGCGAGCGTGCGCTTGGTGTCCTGGCCGGAAGCGTCGAATCCCCAGGCGCCGCGGAAATGATAGGTGCCGCGATTCGGCCAGTGGATCTGGTAGAGGTCGATATAGTCGGTCTTCAGGCGCTTGAGGCTGGTATCGACAGCCTCGCGAATGGCGGAGGCGTCGATATCGCGGCCGCCGCGAATATAATCGCGCCCCGAACCGGCGACCTTGGTGGCGAGCACGACCTGATCGCGCCTGCCGGTCTTTTCGAACCAGCTGCCGATATATTCTTCGGTCCGGCCCTGCGTTTCGGCGGAAACCGGCGTGGTGGGATAAAGCTCGGCCGTATCGAAGAAATTCACGCCGTTTTCGATGGCATAGTCCATCTGCTCATGGGCTTCGGCTTCGGTGTTCTGCGTGCCCCATGTCATGGTGCCGAGGCAGATTTCGGACACGGAAATGCCCGTGCGTCCCAGTAGATTCTGTTTCATGGAGAGGTCCCGGTGCTTTGGCGAGTTTTGGAAGGCGGTGTGAAAGTAATGGGGAATTGCCGCAGTGCAAGAAAAAATATGATGAAAAGAAAGGGGAAAACAGGACGGCAAAACCCCTGACAAGGGCCTGCCATCGGGCTTCAAGCCTTGACTTCGCTGGCGGGAATGTGAATGGAAGTCCGAAAGAATAAAGGCAAGGCCAGACAAGAAGGACGACATCCCATGGGTATTGCATTCACATTTCCCGGTCAGGGAAGCCAGGCCGTCGGCATGGGCAAGGAGCTGGCGGATACCTATCCGGAAGCACGCGCCGTGTTTCAGGAAGTCGACGAGGCGCTCGACCAGAAGCTTTCCGATATCATGTGGAACGGCCCGGAAGAAACGCTGACGCTGACCGCCAACGCCCAGCCGGCCCTCATGGCGGTGTCCATGGCGGTCATGCGGGTTCTCGAAGCGCGCGGCTTCAAGCTGTCTGACACGGTTTCTTATGTCGCGGGCCATTCGCTCGGCGAATATTCGGCGCTCTGTGCCGCCGGCACCTTCTCGGTTGCCGATACCGCCCGTCTTCTGCGCATCCGCGGCAACGCCATGCAGGCGGCGGTTCCGGTGGGCGAGGGCGCCATGGCGGCGATCATCGGGCTCGAGCACGATGCCGTTTCCGCCATCTGCGACGAAGCCGGCATTCTCGGCGTCTGCCAGATCGCCAACGACAATGGCGGCGGCCAGCTTGTCATTTCCGGCGGCAAGGCTGCCGTTGAAAAGGCTGCGGCGATCGCTTCCGAAAAGGGCGCCAAGCGCGCCATCATGCTGCCGGTTTCCGCGCCCTTCCATTCCGCGTTGATGGCGCCGGCGGCGGAAGCCATGCGCGAAGCGCTGGCGGCTGTCGAAAAGCGCAACCCGGTCGTGCCTGTTGTCGCCAATGTGCGCGCCGCCCCCGTTTCCGACGCCAATGAGATCGCCGCCCTGCTGGTCGAGCAGGTGACGGGCCAGGTGCGCTGGCGCGAGACGGTGGAATGGTTCGCCGCCAACAACGTCACGCAGCTTTACGAGATCGGCTCCGGCAAGGTGCTGACGGGCCTTGCACGCCGTATCGACAAGACGGTGAACGGCGTCGCCGTCAACGGCGCGGCTGATATCGACCAGCTTCTTGCCACCCTCATCGGCTGAGACGGGATACTCCGGCTGCCGCATTCATCGGGCGCAACAGCGCTGAACATTTTCAGTCCGAAGCTCTAAAGAAGGAATAGGACATGTTTGATCTGACAGGCCGCAAGGCTCTCGTAACCGGCGCGACCGGCGGCATCGGCGAAGAAATCGCCCGCCTTCTGCACAGCCAGGGCGCAACCGTCGGCCTGCACGGCACCCGCGTTGAAAAGCTCGAAGCGCTGGCGGCGGAACTTGGCGAACGCGTCAAGATTTTCCCGGCCAACCTTGCCGACCGCGCCGAGGTCAAGGCGCTCGGCGAAAAGGCCGAAGCCGAACTGGAAGGCGTCGATATCCTCGTCAACAATGCCGGCATCACCAAGGACGGCCTCTTCGTGCGCATGAGCGACGAGGACTGGGACAACGTCATCGAAGTGAACCTGACGGCGATGTTCCGCCTGACGCGTGAACTGACGCATCCGATGATGCGCCGCCGTTTCGGCCGCATCATCAACATCACCTCCATCGTCGGCGTTACCGGCAATCCAGGCCAGGCCAACTACTGCGCCTCCAAGGCGGGTATGATCGGCTTTTCGAAGTCACTGGCCCAGGAAATCGCCACCCGCAACGTCACCGTCAACTGCGTGGCGCCGGGCTTCATCGAAAGCGCCATGACCGGCAAGCTGAACGACAAGCAGAAAGAGGCCATCATGGGCGCCATTCCCATGAAGCGCATGGGAACCGGCGCCGAAGTCGCATCGGCCGTTCTTTACCTGGCTTCCAATGAAGCCGCCTACATGACCGGCCAGACCCTGCACGTCAATGGCGGCATGGCGATGATCTGACGGCGCTCAGGGCCGTCATGAAAAGGATTGCGGCGCTGTTTGAGCACCTTCTTGGGTAGCTGGCGCCGCAAGGCTCCGCCGAACGGTTTCCGGCGAAATAGCCTGTCATACGCTGTGCTTAGCGCGTTTTCAGGCTTTTCGACCGATTGAAACCATGTTAAGCGGGCCAAGACTGTGAACAGTCGTCCCGGAGAGACAGGAAGCCGTTGCGATTTTGCGTGACGATGTCTAGCTTGGACCGGGTTGAACGGGTTTGCCCGCAGTGCCGGATTTGAACGGCGCATGAGGGCTTCTAACAGGGCAGGGTGCCGCGAGGCATTCCCTTCAAAATAAAGGTCGAGGAAACCGACATGAGCGATATCGCAGAACGCGTAAAGAAAATTGTAATTGATCATCTTGGCGTTGACGCCGACAAGGTTGTCGAAGGCGCCAGCTTCATTGACGATCTGGGCGCTGATTCGCTCGACACCGTTGAACTGGTCATGGCTTTCGAAGAAGAATTCGGCGTTGAAATTCCCGACGACGCAGCGGACTCGATCCTGACCGTCGGCGACGCCGTCAAGTTCATCGAGAAGGCCCAGGCCTGATCGACCTTCATGGGGGAGGTGCAATATCCTCCCGTCCTTGGCCCGGCTCGTCCGGGCCAATGTTTTATCGGCAGACGGTGCGCGCCCGATAGGCGCCAGCTCCGGATGTCGCAAGGGTTACGGGCCCGAACAACGCTGCCTGTAACTTTCGTGCAAAGATTTAGACATACTGCGGCCTGCCGCGAGCGCCATCCCTGGTGCCCGGCGTTGCAGAAAGACCGATGATTTGGATAAGGGCGGAGCATTGGCGATGAGGCGTGTCGTTATCACCGGTACCGGCATGGTATCTCCTCTTGGATGTGGGACGGAAGTCACCTGGGAGCGGCTGCTGGCCGGCCAGAACGGCGCCCGTCTCGTGACTGAATTCGAAGTCGATGACCTTCCGGCAAAGATCGCCTGCCGTATTCCCGTGGGCGATGGTTCCAACGGCACCTTCAATGCCGATGACTGGATGGAACCCAAGGAACAGCGCAAGATCGATCCTTTCATCCTGTACGGCATGGCTGCCGCCGACATGGCGCTTGCCGATGCAAACTGGCATCCGGAAACGGATGAAGACCAGATCGCCACTGGCGTGCTGATCGGCTCCGGCATTGGCGGCCTGGAAGGTATTGTCGAGGCGGGTTACACGCTGCGCGACAAGGGCCCGCGCCGCATTTCCCCGTTTTTCATTCCCGGCCGTCTGATCAACCTCGTATCCGGCCAGGTTTCCATTCGCCACAAGCTGCGCGGGCCGAACCACGCCGTGGTAACCGCTTGCTCGACCGGCGCGCACGCCATCGGCGACGCCGCCCGTCTGATCGCGCTCGGCGATGCCGACGTCATGGTCGCCGGCGGCGCCGAATCGCCGGTCTGCCGCATCGCGCTTGCCGGTTTTGCCGCCTGCAAGGCGCTTTCCACCCAGCACAACGACAATCCCGAAAAGGCCTCGCGCCCCTATGACCGTGACCGCGACGGTTTCGTCATGGGCGAGGGTGCGGGCATCGTTGTTCTGGAGGAACTGGAACATGCCAAGGCGCGCGGCGCGAAGATTTACGCCGAAGTCGTCGGCTACGGCCTTTCCGGTGACGCCTATCACATCACCGCGCCGTCCGAGGACGGTGAGGGCGCCTATCGCTGCATGTCGATGGCGCTGAAGCGCGCGGGTCTCACGCCTGACGATATCGATTACATCAACGCCCACGGCACTTCCACCATGGCCGATACGATCGAGCTTGGCGCGGTCGAACGGTTGGTCGGCGAATCGGCGTCGAAGATTTCGATGTCCTCCACCAAGTCGGCCACCGGCCATCTTCTCGGCGCTGCGGGCGCCATCGAAGCGATTTTCGCGACGCTTGCGATCCGCGACAACATCGTTCCGCCGACGCTGAACCTCGACAATCCCGATGTCGAGACCAAGATCGATCTCGTGCCGCACAAGGCGCGCAAGCGGCAGGTCAATGTGGCGCTTTCGAACTCCTTCGGCTTCGGCGGCACCAACGCTTCCCTCGTGCTGCGTCGTTACGAAGCATAATTGCGGCGGCGGCTCCGCCGCCGCTGGCGCCCTCCCACCGGGTACTGACAAAGGACGTTCTTTCCTTTGAAGAACGCATTGCGGCCTGCGAAAGCCATTCCGATTTTCGCGCCGATATTGTAGTCGTTTATGGAATGGGTCTGCCGGTTCGGGGTGATTTCCGGCCGCAGGCGGCTTTCTCCATCGGCTTTGTCCGAAACGATGTTCGTGAAGCGCAATATCAGGGCTTCACGATATCTCCATGTGGTGCAGGAAGACATTCCGAACCTGTTTTTGCCGCATTACCTGCGCAAAAAGCGCTGACAACGCCGAACTGAAAAGGACCGACGGTGAGCGACACGAACCAGAACAGCCAGGGACCATACGGACAAAACGGCGCGGGCGATGGCAATCGCGGCCCGATCATTCCGAAATCCCCGACCGAGGCGCTGCGCCCGGAAAAGGTGCCGGCCCCGCCGAAGCGCTCCCGCAAGGCCCATGGCCAGCTTGTGATCTTCCTGAACTTCCTGATGACGCTTGCGGTTGCCGTCTGTGTGCTGGCCATTGCCGCCTTCTATTACATGATCAATGCGTTCCAGGAGCCCGGTCCGCTCCAGACGAACACCCATTTCACCGTGCGCAACGGCGCCGGCATCATCGAGATCGCCAACAATCTCGAACGCAATGACATCATCTCCAACGCCCGCGTTTTCCGCCTGATGACCGGCAGCTATCTGCAGAAGGATCAGACGCTGAAAACGGGTGAATACGAGATCAAGGCCGGCGCATCGATGAAGGACATCATGCTGCTGCTGGAATCCGGCAAGTCGATCCTTTATTCCGTGTCGCTGCCGGAAGGCCTGACCGTGAAGCAGATGTTTGCGCGTCTTGCCGCCGATGAAGTGCTGGATGGCGAACTTCCCGCCGCGCTGCCGCCGGAAGGCAGCCTGCGCCCCGATACCTATCGCTTTACCCGCGGCACCAAGCGCGAAGAAATCATCAGCCAGATGAGTGCGGCGCAGGACAAGCTGATCGACATGATCTGGGAACGGCGCGACCCAGACCTGCCGATCAAGACGGTCGAGGAATTCGTGACGCTTGCCTCGATTGTCGAGAAGGAAACCGGCAAGGATGACGAGCGCGCCCATGTCGCCTCCGTCTTCTATAACCGCCTGAAGAAGGGCATGCGCCTGCAATCCGACCCGACGATCATCTACGGTCTGTTCGGCGGGGACGGCAAGCCGTCCGACCGGCCGATCTACCAGTCGGACCTGCAGAAGCAGACGCCGTTCAACACCTATGTCATCAAGGGCTTGCCGCCGTCGCCCATCGCCAATCCGGGTCGCGCCGCACTCGAGGCCGTCGCCAATCCGTGGCGTACCGACGATCTTTATTTCGTCGCCGATGGCACAGGTGGCCACGTCTTTGCCAAGACGCTGGAAGAGCACAACGCCAATGTTCGCCGCTGGCGCAAGATAGAGGCCGAAAAAGCGGCCGCCGGAGCCAATCCCGATGTTGCCGTGGATGGTCAGCCCGGCGGCGCCGAGGCGGAAAAACCGGCCAACAACTGATAATCCTGATCGGGTCCTGTTTGCGCAGGGCCCGGTTTTGTGCGGCATGACGGGGGGCTTCCAGATATGACATTGCAATCGATGACCGGCTTCGCACGCAGCGAAGGGACCTCCGGCCGTTACCGCTGGGCATGGGAATTGCGGTCGGTGAACGGCAAGGGGCTCGATGTACGCCTGCGCCTGCCAACCGGTCTTGAGGCGCTGGAAACCGGCTTGCGGGAAATCGCGGGCGAGCATCTTTCCCGCGGTAATATTCAGGCAGGCCTGACATTGGCGATTGCGGAAAATCGGCTGGAGGCCGTGATCAACCGCGATGCGCTCGCTGCGGTTCTGGCGCTCAAGAAGGAGCTTGGCGATGTCGTCGAGGACAAGCCGCTGAGCTTCGACACGCTGCTCACCCTGCGCGGTCTTGTCGATTTTCGCGAGGCGGAAGATGATGCGGAAGCGCAGGCCACCCGTAACGGCGATGTGCTGGCCGGTTTTGCCGCTGCTGTGGAGAAGCTGAAGGATATGCGCGAGCGCGAAGGGGCGTCGCTGTTCGCCATCCTGTCCGGTCATATCAACCGGATCGAGCAGCTCGTTGACATCATCGAAAACGATCCTTCCCGCCAGCCCGAGCAGATCGCGGCACGGCTTGCCCAGCAGATCGCCCTTATCGGTGATGGCATGCACGGTCTGGATCGTGATCGGCTGCATGCCGAGGCGGCGCTGATCGCCACCAAGGCGGATCTGCGCGAAGAGATCGACAGGCTGCACGCCCATGTGCAGGCGTCGCGCGAGCTTTTGGAGAATGGCGGGCCGGTGGGTCGCAAGCTCGATTTTCTTGCACAGGAATTTAACCGCGAGTCGAATACAATCTGTTCCAAATCGAACGCCAGTGCGGTAACCGCAGCAGGCATAGAGCTGAAAGTGGTGATCGACCAGTTTCGCGAGCAGGTCCAAAATCTGGAGTAGACCCCATGGTTCCGGTGAATGATTCTCCCGTCACGATTGCCCGCCGAGGGCTGATGCTGGTGATTTCTTCGCCATCCGGCGCGGGTAAATCCACTATTGCGCGCAACCTGCTCGACAAGGACAAGAATATCGGCCTGTCCGTCAGCGTCACGACACGTCCACGCCGCCAGAGCGAGATTGACGGCATCCACTACCATTTCATTTCCAAGCGGGACTTCGAGCGCCTGCGGGACAGCGACGCGCTGCTGGAATGGGCGGAGGTTCACGGCAATTTTTACGGCACCCCGCGCGGGCCGGTGGAAGATGCCATGGCCGCCGGTCGCGACATGCTGTTCGATATCGACTGGCAGGGCGCCGAGCAGCTGCAGGACAAGATGAAGGCGGACGTCGTTTCGATATTCATCCTGCCGCCGACCATGACCGAACTGCAATCGCGCCTGCATCGCCGCGCCGAAGACACCGAAGAGGTCATCAAGACCCGTCTCCTCAATTCCCGTGCCGAAATCGAGCACTGGCGCGACTATGACTATGTCATCCTCAATGACGACCTGCAGGCCGCCTTCGAGGCCGTCGAAGCCATCGTCAAGGCCGAACGCGTCCGCCGCGACCGCCGCCATGGCATGTTCGATTTCGTGCGGGCGTTGCTCGAGGAAGAGCCGAAGCTCTGACTACACGATGAATTCGGGTGCAAGCCATTGGCGGGACAGTCGCTCGTCTACTGCGTCTTCCGCCCAGCCATGACCCGTTTCGATCGTTTCCAGAACAACCTCCGCTCCGGCTGACGCCAGCTGCTCGGCCAAATCTGGAGCATCCGAGGGATGCCGCCGGTCGTCCCGAGTGCCCGCCAGCAGGAGTATGGGATATCCTGCCAGGCTCGGAAAAGGCTGGTCCTTTCTCGGAGATAGCGGGCGAAGCAGAATGGCGCCTTTCGATAGATGACGGTCCTGACATATCGTTTCAGCGGCGATGATCGCGCCGTTGGAGTATCCGACGAGAAAGGGTCTTTGCCCCGTCTGCTGAAAGACCATGGTGACAAACCGGCATAGTCTGGCGGCTTGATGTTTCAGATCGTCAATGTCGAGCTGTCTGTCGGGTTTTCTGCGAAAAAATGCGAAGCCATTTTCCCAGGGAACAGCGCCTCTCGGTGCGTACAAGACGCCTTTGGTAAAGACGGCGCGGCCAAAAGAAATGAGGTCGTCTTCCGTTCGCCCCGATCCATGCAGCAAGACAACCGCGCAGTCGGGCGTTTCAGCGGGAATATCGAGCTTGTAATGAAAACCGGCACTCTCCATGCGCTTGTTCCTATATTCGCAGTCTCCACGAACCCGTGTCCCGCCGCTCGGAATGGCACATTACATGGCGGATTTACAGGCAGTTCGCCAATGTCACGAACTCCTCCACCGACAGCGTTTCCGCGCGGCGCGTCGGATCGATACCGGCTCTTTCCAGCAGCGTTTCGCCGCCAAGGCCTTTCACGCTCTGGCGCAGCATCTTGCGGCGCTGGCCGAAGGCCGCTTCCGTGACCTTTTCAAGTTTGGCGACATCGCAGGGCAGCGGCTTGTCCTTCGGCAGCAGATGCACGACCGTGGAGGTCACTTTGGGCGGCGGGCTGAAAGCCTGCGGTGGGACGTCGAAGGCCATTTCCGACACGGTGCGCCAGCCGGCGAGAACGCCGAGGCGGCCATAGTGGTTGTCGCCTTCTTCCGCCACGATGCGCTGGCCGACTTCCTTCTGGAACATCAGCGTCATGGAGAGCCAGAAGGGCGGCCACTGTTTCGGCAGTAGCCAGTTGACCAGCAATTGCGTGCCGACATTGTAGGGCAGGTTGGCGATGATCCGCACCGGCTCACCGGCGGGAACCAGAGCCTCGAAATCGGTCTTGAGGGCGTCGCCCTCGATGACGTCGAGCCGTCCGGGATAATGCGCTTCGATTTCCGCCAGCGCCGGCAGGCAGCGGCTGTCGCGTTCGACGGCGATGACCTTTTTTGCCCCGAGCGAAAGAATGGCGCGGGTGAGGCCGCCGGGACCGGGGCCGACCTCTATCACCGTCACGCCGTCCAGCGGCCCTGCCGTTCTGGCGATCTTCTGGGTGAGGTTGAGGTCGAACAGGAAGTTCTGGCCGAGCGATTTTTTTGCGTCGAGCCCGTGGCGCTGGATGACATCGCGCAGCGGCGGCAGTCCGTCGATGGCCGCCATTATGCGTTGGCCCGGCTGCGAAGGGAAATTTCCGCCGCCATCTTCAGCGCCGCCACAAGGCTCGCCTCATTGGCGATGCCCTGGCCGGCAATGCCGAAGGCTGTGCCGTGGTCGGGCGAGGTGCGAATGAAGGGCAGGCCGAGCGTGACATTGACGGAATCGTCGAAGCCGAGCGCCTTGGCCGGGATCAGCGCCTGGTCGTGATACATGCACACCGCCACGTCGTAACGCTTGCGGGCGGCATCGTGGAACATGGTGTCGGCGGGCAGGGGGCCGAAGGCATCGATCCCGTCCTTCCGCAACCGTATGGTCGCGGGGTGAACGATATCGCGATCCTCGGTGCCGAGTGCGCCATCTTCACCCGCATGCGGGTTGAGGCCGGCAACCGCCAGACGCGGGGCCTCGATGCCGAATTTCTGCCGAAGATCGGCATCGATGATCCGGCAGGTCGTGACGATCAGCTCTTCGGTGAGGGCGGCCGGCACGTCTTTCACGGGGATATGGATCGTCACCGGGACGACACGGACCTTGGGGCCGGCAATCATCATGACCGGGATGACTTGCTCGCCGGTCTGGCGCAGGGCGAGATCGGCGAGAAATTCCGTATGACCGGGAAAACCGAAACCTGCCTCGTATAGCACCGATTTCGCAATCGGGTTGGTGACAACGGCCGCAGCCTTGCCCTCGACCGTCAGGGAAACGGCGGTCTCGATGGCCTTGATCGTCGCGTGCGCCGCTCCGACATGCGGCTGCCCCGCCTGTACTTCGAAGCCGACGGGAAGGGAGAGGATGGGGAAGGCCTGTTCGAACAGGCCGACGGCGCTTTCCGCATCGCAGGTCTCGATATTGACGGGAATGCCGATCAGCGCCGCACGGCTCGCCACCACATCGGGGTCGCCGATGAAGATGAAGGGCGGCACGCCGTTCTCCCGGCGCTTTGCCCAGGCGGCGATGGCGATGTCAGGGCCGATACCGGCTGGATCTCCCTGTGTCAGGGCAAGCGGCAGGGATGCATATGTCACGGAAAGACCCGGCTCTTATATCAATATCAGGTGTTGACGATCTGCGCCTTCTTGCGCAGCTCGTCCATATATTTCTTTTCGTTGGGGTTTTCGCCGTCCTTGGCCTTCATCAGGTCCTCGGACTTGAACACCATTTCCGCCGCATAGTCGTCAGAGACCTGACGCTGCTTGCAGATGGCCAGATATTCGACGCCCTTTTCGGTGACGCGGGTGCCGGTGGTGCCGCCTTCCTTGGTCTTCTCCACCAGCGCCTTCCAGTCTTCCGGCAGTTCTGGCGCCAGAATGCGGCCAAGGTCCTTGATCGCCACGTCGCGCATGGTCGCGGCGAAGCTCATGGCCTGGTCGCAGCCGGGGTAACGCTTGCGCGAGGCTTCAGCCTCGGCCTTGCGCTTGCCGGTAATGGCGTTGCGTTTCGATTCCGGGATGACAAAGATGACCTGCTGCAGGAAATACTCGGTGGTGACGGGCTTGTCGCCGCGTTCCTTCAGGCGGGTAACGAGGTCCTGCGTCGACATCTTGCCGCGTGCGCCATAACGGGCGTTGACAAGGCGCGGCCAGCTCATCTGAACGGCGATGAAGGCCTTGAAATGATCGGCGCCGACACCCGCCTGCGAAAGCACCTTCGTCAATTGCTGCGGCGTCATCTTGTTGTTGCCGGCAAAACGCGCGAAGGCCGCATCGACATCGTCGGTGCTGACCGACATCTTGACGCGGCCGATTTCCTCGCGCTTCAGCGCCTCGTCGATAAGCTGCTCGCGTGCCTTTTCATTGAGATTGCCGGACTGGCGCTGCAGCTTCAGGAAAGCGACGCGCTTGGCGATATCGTCATTGGTGATGGGGGTCTTGTTGACGACGATCTTGACCGCGCTTTCGGCGAAGGCCTGGCCGGCATAGGGCACTGCGGCCATGGGGACGGCGAATATCGCAAAGGCGAAAGCAGCGCCACGCAAAGCCGACTTTCCGAAATTCATCATGTCCTTCTCCCTTTCGTCGGGCAGGTTTCCGTTTCCTGTCCCGCCAATCTGTTCTGTCTGACGATGGGGATTAATCCATTCCCCGTTATTTCAGACCTGCATCTGTGCATCCGCACCGCGAATTTTCCACGTATATATCATCGTGATCCGCAAAACGGCAATGTGTGGGTTTGTTGAAAGAAGCCCCGATACGGTCTTGTGCCGAGCCGACACTGGCGCGTTGTTGCGGCAAAACCGTGACTTTTACTGGCGGGATTGCAAAAAGGCAGGCCACGATGTTGTGCGGCCTGCCTCTAAACTCAGTAATTATTCGGCTTCCAACCGATATCCATGTCGTTCCAGTCCTCATTGGCTGAGCCAATGCTGACATCGCCGAGCGTACGGAAGGCCAGGCGGGCATTGATCGACCAGTCATTGGCGGCCTGGCGACTGGAATTGATATTGCCTTCGTCGGAATAGCTGACCGTCAGGATCGTGCACTCATCCTGATAGGCAATACCGATACGGCGTTCGGCCGCAAATTTTCCGTTCAGGTCGTAATTGATCGAACCGAACAGCGACCAGTTGTCATCCATGCGCAGCGTACCGGACGCCTGGATGATATCGCGGTCTTCATTATAGCCATATTTCGGCTGCGCCTTGACCTGCGTATAGCTGAGCTTGCCGGTAAGGCGGCGGTCCGAATAGCTGATGCCCGTTTCCGACCGGTTGATGTCGAAATCGTCCTTGTCGAGACGCAGGCTCGATGACAGCGAAAGGCCGATCGGCGCATCGAAGGCGGCCATGGCGACATAATCCGAACGGTCGGATTCAAGCCCCGAATTGGCGCCGGCATTGACGAGATCGTAGGAGGCGAAGGAATTGTCGCCCGCCAGATGGAAGGACTGGCCGGCAATGGCGCGAACACCGTAGCCATTGTCGAACGTGCCATTATAGCGGAAGCCGATATTGGCGCGCGTGCCGCCTTCGATCCGGTCGAAACCGGAGAATTTGTCGCGTTCGAACAGATTGGTCGCGTCGAAGACGAATGCCTGAGCGTCCTCGTTCGGAAGACGGCCGGCATATTGTTCGTTCGGACGCACGAAAATCTGTGCGATCGGCTCGATCACGTGGCTGCTGTTGAGCGCCGTGAACAACCAGGGATAACGCACTTCGAGGCCACCGGTGACCATGCCGCGGAAAGCCGCGCCGTCATGCATCATGCCCTCATAGGCATAGGAGGTCCCGCCCGAGGTGAAGGCTGCGGGAGACATGTCCGTCCAGAGCGCGTCGCCGCGTGCGGCAAGGATCGGTGTGATCTGCAGGCCGCTGTCCATCGTGAAGGTGCGCTTCCACTCGGCTTCGGTGGAAAGGCGCGTATAGTCGCCCTCAAGCCCGCTGAAACGCGGATAACCGCCGAGCGCGTAAGCATCCTGCCGCAGGCGCGTGATGCTCGTCAGGTTGGTGGTCAGCGAAAGTTCGCCGCCATAAACCGGATCCGGCACGAAATAACGGTAGTCGACAACCGGGTGGACGATTGCCTGCTTGCGTTCCTTGGCTTCGGTATTGTCCGTATCCTGAACGTTGAAATAATAACCGCGGGCTTCGAAGCTGTTACGCTCACTCGCACCGGTCAGATAGATCTGGTTGGTCTGAACGTCGTTTTTATAACCCTTCAGCCCATAGGTGCGCGAAAAGTTATTGTCAGTCTGGACCATGGCGTCCCACCCGAATGCCCAGCGCGGGTTGATCGAGAAATCACCCTTGCTGGCGATCATGCCGCGATTGTCGTTGAGGGCGTCGCTGGTTCCGGCCGTGAAGGTTTCGGACTTCTGCTGGCTGATGCCTGCGATCGTGACCGTATGCATGCCGGTTTCGAAGCGCTGGCGCAGTTCCGCCTGCAGCAGCAGACCCTGGGTCGTGTAATAGGTCGGCGTGACGGTCACGTCCGAAGTGTCGGACAGAACCTGGAAATAGGGGACGCCGATGCCGAAACCGAGATTGTCGGTAATGCTCATCTGCGGGAACAGGAAGCCCGATTTGCGCTTTACCGTGTTGTCCGGAACCGTGAGGAACGGCAGATAGGCGATCGAATGGCCGAAAAGCTGCAGGCGGGCTTTTTCCAGCCGCACCGTATGGGTCTTGCCGTCCTGAATGACACGCTCGGCCTTGACCTGCCACAGCGGCGCCTTTTCCGGTTTTGCGGCGCAGGGCAGACACGCGGTGTAGACGCCGTTGTTGAGGACCATCAGGTCGCCTTCGAGGCGCTCGGCGCTTTCACCGGCAATACGGGTATTGTCCGTGGTCTCGACGCGCAGCGCATTGACGAAGCCCTGACCGAAGTCATCGGTCACATCCATCTCGTCGGCATAGATCTTGTTGCCGCCCGGCTCGATCAGCTCGATATTGCCATGGGCAATCACGCGGCCGCTCTGCTGGTTATATTCCACTTGCTGGGCCACCATGCGGTAGCCCGAATATTTCATGCGAACCACGCCCTTTGCGATAACGCGCTGGGCATCGCGATTGTAGGTCAGTTCATTTGCTGTAAGCAGGAGTTTCGAATCGTCTTGGCTTGCCGACGCAAGCAAACCATCCTGGCCGAAAGCGACCGGGCTGGATGCCAAATACGCGCACACAGCGGCACCTGTCAGAAGGGCCGTCCAAAGCCGCCTGATATTCCCGCGGTCATATACCGCCACTTAGCCGTCCTCCTGATGAAGCAGAATGGTTGCCCCCAAAGCCAACGCCACGATAACTGGAACCCAGACCGCAACGGTGGGAGGGACAACACCACCACTCCCGAATGCCCTTACGAGCACGGTTACTACATAAAGCACGAAGCCGGAAACGATTCCACCCAGAATCACGGAGCGCGACTGGGCGAAGCGGCTGAACTTTAATGAAACGGTCGCGGCGATCAAGGTCATCGCGACCAGAAGCAGGGGCGTCGATAGCAGGAAATGATACTGCGTCTCAAGCGCCTTTGAAGATAGTCCAAAGGACTTTGCAACTTCGATCTTGTGAGAAAGGTCAAAGAAAGCAACGGTTTCCGTCTGCGTCATGCGCTCCTGGACGAATTCCCGTCTCAGATTGGTACTGATCCGCGTGCTCTCTTGCCGAACTGGCACATGTCCGGCGCGCGTTTCAGAAACGTTGTTAAGAAGCCAGTAACCATCTTCCAATTTAGCCGACTTCGCATCCTTACGCGAGACGATGTTTCCGTCCTTGTCGATGTCGATCAGAACCACGTCGAGGAGCAGCGTTCCATTGTCCTCGAAGCTCTTGGCGCCGATGATCGTATCCTGGCCGCCGCTCGACTGGCGCATCCACGGAATGATCTCCTGCTGGCGGCCGCCGCCCGCTTCGTTGCGCAGACCGGCTTCCATCGCCAGCGACTTGTTCTGGCCCCATGCGGCTATGGGGTTCAGGATGGTGACCGACAGGATGCCGATGAAAACCGCGCCGAGCACGAAGGGAAGGATGAACTGCCAGGCGGAAATGCCGGCGGCGCGAGTCACCACCAGTTCGTAACGACGGTTGAGCGAGATCAAGGTCGTCATGCCGACGAAAAGCGCGATGAAGGGCACGGTCTGCTGCAGGATCAGCGGCAGGCGAAGCGCCGTCAGGCCAAGGGCGGCCGGAACGGAATAGCCGGGCAGGCCGGACATGCGCCGTGCCGTTTCGCTGAAGTCGGCAAGGTAAATGATCGAGGATACGCCGAGCACGAACCAGATGGCGGTGATCAGGTATCGTTTCAGGAAATACCGGGAGAGCGTGTTGAAAATCATGCGTTGCCGCTCCCCGAGCTTTTGGGCATCCGGCTGGAGAAGAGACGCCGCAGACGACCCATCGCATCGGCGATGATTTTCGGCATTTTCGGCTTGCGGCCGGTCAGCAGAATGAAGGCGGCGGCGCCGCCGCTGAGGCCCGGCACGGCATAGACCAGCGGAATGAAGGCCGCGCTCTGCTTGACCTGATTGGTGACGTAAAAACCGAGCCATCGCAGCATAAAGGCCGTCACCAGCGCGGCGACCATCGGATGCAGGCGCGCCTCGCGGTGCGAACGCGCGTCGGCGGCGATGACCAGCGAAATCAATGCGAAGGAGAAGGCGAACATCCAGTCCGACAGGCGCTTGTGCAGCTCGCTGCGGAAATTCTCCGGTGAGCGCTTGTAGCTCGCATTGTTCTCGTCGGGCGAAAGAAGGAAACCGAGGCTGGCATCGCCCGGAGAGAGCGACGGCTCGGAATCCTGCTTTTCCGACATGGTCGAAAGGTCGAAGGCATAGGACAGGAACTTGACGATCGAAACCTTGCCGTCCGGCGTCTTCTGCTGCACTTCGCCGTCGCGCATGGTCAGCGACGTGCCGCTTTCGTCGATCATGCCTTCCTTGGCATAATAGATGAGGTCGAAATTCGGATCGCGGCGGTCGGCGACGAACAGGCCCTTGAGGATGCGGCCTTGCCGCTGGGCGATCTGCACGTAAAGACCGTCCTGAATGGTGCGGAAGGTCTTTTCCTCGATCACCGAGGACAGGAGGTCGGCGTAGGCGGCGGCCACCATCTGCCGCGCGGAGCTGCGGGCGGGCGGTTCGATGAAATTGGTGATGGTGAAGGAAAACGCGCTCAGAACGGCGGCCAGAATGAGAACCGGGCGATACATGATCGAACGCGGTGATCCGGCCGCATCGATGATGGCAAGCTCGGAATCATTGTTCATCGTCGTAAAGATCTGGGTGATGCCGATGACAAGCGCGAAAGGCAGGACGACGGGGATCAGTGTCGGCAGGATCATCGTCGCGAGCGCCATGAAGGAACCCATCGACTGGCCCGTATCGGTGACGAGATTGATTCTCTGGAGAACCTGGATGGTCCAGATGATGGCCAGCACCGGCAGCAGCGCGACCAGAAACATCTGCGTTGTCCGCCGCAGGATATAGTTCTCGAGAAGCTTCATACGGCCCTGTTCGACATTGTTTTTCCGTGCGGTCGCCCGCCGAATTTCCGCTTATCTAATCGCATCGTTTGCAATTGGCTATTCCGGCATGCTCACAAATATGTTTTGCGCGACGATTTTTCCGCTGCCTGTGTCTTTTTGTGGAACAAGCTGTCGGTTTCATGACGCGATTTCGCATTCCACAAAAATGCCTTTCCTTTAACGACTGTAGTCCCTTAAAGAATGCGGGGTTGCGCCCGGGGCCGAAAAGGCCATGATCATGCGCACCGTAAAAATCGACCAGGAAGAGCAGGAAAACATGTCCGCTAAATTCGATATTTCTTTCGCCAATTCCGCCTCGCTTGAAAATGCGCTGGCAGTCGTGCTGCAGGTCTCGGGTGAGGCGCAGGCCGTCGCCGGCGCCTCCGAGGCCGATCCGGGTGGGGTGATCGAGAGGGCGGCCAAGATTTCAGGCTTTTCCGCAAAATCCATGGCGACGCTCGATGTGATCGCGCCGCAGGGTTCCGCCGCCGACCGGCTGCTCGTCATCGGGCTTGGCAAGCCGTCGAAGCTGGTCGCCCATGACTGGCTGCGCGCCGGTGGCACCGCCGCCGCCAGTTTCAAGAAGGCGGACAAGGTCGTCATCTATCTCGATGCGCCGGGCGTAGAGGTCGGTGCGCAGGCTGCTGCGGATTTCGCACTTGGCCTGCTGCTGCGCGCCTATAGCTTCGATGCCTACAAGACCAAGAAAAAGTCCGATGAAGAGAAGACGCCGAAGAAGGTGGAGATCGTCATCGTCACGGCCGCCCATCAGGAAGCGGAAAAGGCTTTTGCTGCCTCCGAGGCCGTTGCGGGCGGTGTTACCCTGGCGCGCGATCTCGTCAACCTGCCGCCGAACGCTCTCGGCCCCGTCGAATTCGCCGAGAAGGCGGAAGAACTGCGCAAGCTCGGCGTCGAGGTGGAAGTCCTCGGTGAGAAGGAGCTGAAGAAGCTCGGCATGAATGCGCTTCTCGGTGTGGCGCAGGGGTCGGCGCGCCCGCCCAGACTTGCAGTCATGCAGTGGAACGGCGGCAACAAGAAGGATGAACCGATTGCCTTTGTCGGCAAGGGCGTCGTTTTCGATACTGGCGGCATTTCGCTGAAGCCCGGCCTCAATATGGAGGATATGAAGGGCGACATGGGCGGGGCCGCCGCCGTGACCGGGCTGATGCATGCGCTGGCCGCCCGCAAGGCCAAGGCAAACGTGATCGGCGTCATCGGCCTTGTGGAAAACATGCCTGACGGCAACGCCCAGCGTCCCGGCGATATCGTCACTTCCATGTCCGGCCAGACCATCGAGATCATCAACACCGATGCCGAAGGCCGGTTGGTTCTGGCTGATGCGCTCTGGTACACCAAGGATCGCTTTAACCCGAAATTCATGGTGAACCTCGCAACGCTGACGGGCGCGATCACGGTGGCGCTCGGCAATCTTCAGGCCGGTCTTTTCTCCAATGATGACGAGCTTGCAGCGCGCCTCACGCAGGCGGGCGATGTGACGGCGGAAAAACTTTGGCGCATGCCGCTCGGCAAGGACTACGACAAGATCATCGATTCCAAATTCGCCGACATGAAGAACAGCGCCGGCCGTCTGGCGGGTTCCGTCACCGCCGCGCAGTTCCTCAAGCGTTTCGTGGGCGAAACATCCTGGGCGCATCTCGATATCGCCGGCACCGCCATGGGTTCGCCGCTGACCGAGATCAATCAGTCCTGGGGCTCGGGCTACGGCGTCAGGCTGCTGAACGAACTCGTTCGCGCCCATTACGAAGATTGAAACGAGCGGAGCGGCACGTCTGCGGATGACTGAAATTCTGTTTTACCATCTGACGGAATCGAAGCTGGAGGATGCGTTGCCGCCCTTGCTCGAAAAATCGCTGGAACGCGGCTGGAAGGTCGCGATCCAGACGGTGGACGAGGAGCGCCGCGATTTCCTCGATACCCATCTATGGACCTTTCGTGACGACAGTTTCCTGCCGCACGCCACCGATACGTCGCCCGCACCGCAAATCCAGCCGATTCTCCTGACGGCTTCGGAGGACAACGCCAACGCGGCGAGCGTCCGCTTTCTTGTCGACGGCGCCGAACCGCCGGCGGTGGAGGCCTATGAGCGGATCGTGTTCATGTTCGATGGATACGATGCCTACCAGCTCGAAACGGCGCGAAATCACTGGAAAAGACTGAAGACTGAGGGGCATTCCCTGACCTATTGGCAGCAGTCGCCTGAAGGCCGCTGGCAGAAGAAGGCCTGATCGCACCGCAGGTTGGGTATTTCCGCGTTTGGTTCCATATGCAAACGGACCGGCAAAAATTCGCATGTGGCGTCATTTGCCGGTTTTTGCATTATGCGCCGAAAGGAAACGTAGCGGAAACTGGCTTCCGCTTCGATTGGGGCGGTTCGTTTGATCCCGCCTTGATCGAGAGCGACTTCCTGTAGCGAAACAGCAGAAGGACATGAGCATGGGACAGGCGATATCGCGACCGGAGGGAGAAACCGAGCGTCTGGTCGCGGTGCGGTCGATAATGTCTTTCAAGAAAGCCGGGATGCCGGAGCTGAAAGTGCTGTCGCAACTGGGGCAGGGGGTTTTTGGCGTGGCGCGTGCGGCGGTCAATATTGTCGATGAGGATTGGCTTCATATCGCCGAGCAGGCGGGAATGGAATTGTCGGAATGCCCGCGCGATCTGTCGATCTGCAACCGCGTCATCGCCAAGCAGGATGTGGTGGTGATTTCCGATCTGACCGAGCATCCGCATTTCCGCTTCATGTCCTATGTCAAAGGGGGACCGGAGCTGCGGTCCTATGCGGGTGCGCCGATCGAACTTGAGCCCGGCCTTGTTGTCGGCGCCTTTTGTCTGGTCGATACGGTGCCGAGAAATTTTTCCCGCATCGAAATCGACAATCTCAGACATTTCGCGTTGCTGGCGGCTGCATTGCTGCGGCTTCAGAAAGCCAATTTCACCATGAGTCTGGCCGAGCGCGAATTGCGTGACGCGGCGATGACCGATCCGCTGACCGGGTTTTATAATCGCAAGGCGCTGGAGGCGATCGTCGACGGCCAGCTCGGCGCGGCCCTGCGTGCAAACGAGGCCTTCGGTGTCCTCTATCTTGATCTGGACGGTTTCAAGACCATCAACGACACGTTCGGCCATCCTGCCGGCGACCGCGTTCTGACCGCCGCCGCCGGACGTATCCGCAAGGCAATCCGCAAGGAGGACATCGTCGTGCGCATGGGCGGCGATGAATTTGCGATTTTTATACCGCGGCCCGACAGCCCCGATGTCATGAATGGAATGGCGGAGCGGCTTCTGGCCGCCTTCCGCAACCCTTTCAGCGTGGGCGGGCAGGAGGTGGACGCCCGCCTCAGCATCGGCGGTGCGCTTGCCCCACAGGCGGGCACAGACCGGGCAACGCTGCTGTGCAGTGTCGATGAAGCACTGTATCAGGCCAAAAAATCAGGGCGCGACCGTTTCGTCAGCCGCGCCCTTTGAGGCATTGTCCTTCGGGAAGCGTTGCCGCTTCTCAATCGTAGAAGGAATCCACGAATTTATGACGGCCGAGCAGGAAGGCGTCGGCCACATGGGTCAAGGGCGCGAGATCGACATCGGAGCGGCCGGCCTTGATAATCTCGGAGAAACGCTCGTAAAGGGCCGGATATTCCCGTTCCGGCTCGGACAGTTTCTCTTCGCCGTTGATCGAGAGTTTTGCGCCGCCTTCCGAAAGCACCATCCGTCCCGCCGCCGTCTCGGCAACGATATCCCAGCTCTGCTTGCCGGTCTGACGCCAGTCGAATTCGGCATGGACCGGCATTTTCGTCACGTCGGAAAAATGCAGGTCGGCGGCGATGGGGGCGTCGCGGTTTTCCGGGAATTCGAGCGTCGCCTTGGTCAGGAACAGCGCGCGCGGCAGGATATGGGTGATGATCGAAAGCGCGTTGATGCCGGGGTCGAACACGCCGAGGCCGCCAGCCTGCCAGATCCAGGCCTGGTTCGGGTGCCAGTGACGCACATCCTCTTTCCAGATGACATGCACGCTGTCGATTTTTGTCGATGCCAGAAACGCCTTCGCAGCCTCGACCGCCGGCGCATAACGCGAATGCCAGCTTGCAAACAGCGAAAGGCCCTTCGAATCCGCCAGCCGGACGAGGTCCTGCACTTCCGAAAGGGTGGCGCCCGGCGGCTTTTCGAGGAAAACGTGCTTGCCGGCATTGAGTGCCGCGTAAGCCGCCTCGTAACGATATTGCGGCGGCATGCACAGCGATACCGCATCGATAGCAGGCACGGCCTCCAGCATGGCCTCGATGGTGCCATAGGACGGAACGCCGTCCACGGTGCCATGACGGCTTGCGGTGCTGATCAATTCAAAATCCGGATTGCCTGCAATGGCGGGAAGATGCTGGTCGCGAACGATTTTGCCGACGCCGACGATGGCAAGCTTGGTGGCTGACATGAAGTGGAACCCGTTTGAGTGCTGCAGGAGATAAAGTGTGATTTTTACAAGTTTTTAGCAGAAACGATCGAAGGAGCAAGGTGATCGTTCCCGCGCGTCCCGTCTTTTTTCAAGCTGTAACCTGATAACAAACTTTTTGATATGAGTATTATCGGATTATGTAATATTTAAGAAGCGGAAATATTTTCCTGTTTTTTGAAGTGTTATTTTGTTGATTGACGATTATAATTTTAATTATTCGATGTATATTCTGTAATCATCGGTATTAAATTTAGATTTCACTTGAGTGGATTTTTGAAGAGCAAGTGCATGGTGGTTTTACTCAAAGATGACCGGTCGTCGGGCTTCGTTCAGAAGGTCAATGAGAGCAGCCGTCAATTCAATACATATGGATTGATTTTTGGCGTCGCCCTGTACAATCTCTACCTGTTTGTGGATGTGACGCTTGTGCCGGAGATCATCTGGCTGGATCTGACCGTCCGTCTGTTTGTCATAACCCCGCTTCTGTTCCTTTATTTTCCTGCCCGGTATTACGCGGTCAAGATGCGGCCGGATGCGGTGGCGCATGAGGTTCTTCACGGGTTGGGCTGCATGCTGGTCGTCGCATCGATCATGTTCATCTATGCCAATGCGCGGGCCTCGTCGGCGAGCGAATATTACATGGGCATCGTCACCGTTGTCCTTTACATGAATACGATACACCGCAAACCGTTTCCGCTTGCGGTCATGGGCACGGTCGGCTGCATGGCGGTTTTCATCGTCGGCATGGAATATGTCACCGTAACGAGCGAGGTGGCCAAGCTGCCGGCGATCATGTGTTCGGTCGGAATCAGCGCCGTCTCGCTGTTTGCAGCCTATCGTATCGAGCAGGTGGAGCGACGGGATTACTTGGCGTCGCTGCGCGAGAAGACGCTGCTGCAGCGTATCCAAAACGCCAATCACGAACTGCAGCAGCTTTCCAATACCGACCAGCTCACCGGCATCCGCAACCGGCGTAGCTTCGACGAGGCGGCGAACGAGGTTTCGGGCGGCGGCGGCAGGCCGCGGGCGCTCATCCTTCTCGATGTCGACTATTTCAAGAACTATAATGACTCGGAAGGCCACGTGGCCGGCGATGATTGTCTGCGCAGGATCGCCGGCAGGCTGCGAAGCGCCCTGCGCAGGGATGATGGCGACAGAAGTTTCGTCGCGCGTTATGGTGGCGAGGAATTTGTGGTTCTGCTCGACAATTGCGTTGTTTCCGCCGCACTCGCCATCGGTGAAAGACTGAGATTGGCGGTGATCGACGAGGCCATACCCCATCTCAACCGCCCCGACGGGCGGGAGATCGTCACCGTCAGCCTCGGCATCGCGGTTTCCGGTGACGGCAAAGAGATCATATACGAGATGGTCAACCGGGCCGACGTGGCGCTTTACGAGGCAAAGCGCCAGGGCCGCGACCGGCTGGTACTGGCCTCCGGTCATGCGGGGACGATTGCCGGGCCAGCGGGGCTTTACGGCGTCGGAGCCGCAATGTCGGCATAGGATAAAGACGTTCAGGGATGTGTTATAATTTCTATCCTGCGCTAAGCAGGATTTGTGAAGGCCATATGCCGGAATTCCGGCGCCAGAACAAATAATGACCGGGGAATGCAGATGATGGAATTGATCGCCACACAAGCGGCAGCATCCGCCGCCGAACTTCCATTCCTGCTGCTTCAGGCGGCCGCCGTCGTTGGCATGGTGTCCGTGCTGATCCTGCTGCGGCGAAACATAGCCCTCGAAGACCCCCGCTATAAAATCTATTATGGCATCGTTTTCGGAATGACGGGCTTTCTGTTGACGCTGCTGGTTTCCGAATTCATCAAGCTGCCCTCCAAACCTTACATCCGCTCCGACCTGCTGTTTTTCGCCGGCTTGCTTGGCTCCTGGCAGGGCGGTTTGATCAGCCTGTCCCTGGTGGCGGCCGGGCGTTTTGTGTTCGGCGGTCCCGTGCTGTTTTTTGCGGCCCTGCAGGACATGGTCGTCATTTCGGCCTGCGGCATCATCATGTATGGCTGGATGCGCAAGCGCCGTCTCGCCGATCTTGGAATTCGGGATATCCTCACCGTCTTTGCGGTCAGGTTCATTGCCGTGCTGCTTGCCATCGCACTCTCATTCGCGCTGGGTCTGGTCGATCAGGCACTGTTTTTGAGCGCAGTGGGCCGCCGAACCCTCGGTGCTGTTGCCGTCGGCCTGCCGATGATCGTCTGCCTGTTCATGCTTCTGCGCAGCGAGGCCCGGGCGCGGGAAGAGGCGAAGAAGCGCGAGGTGGCGGCTCGTACGGACTCATTGACCGGCTTGCCCAACAGGCGCGCGCTCAAAGATCATATAGAAGCGACAATGCGGCACGATCCCGCCGTTCCGCATGCCCTCATTCTGATCGAGATCGTCAATATTGCCGATGTCGCCGCCTGCGAGGGCGAGGACTGGAGCGATCTTTTCTGGCCCAAGCTGGCGCAGGAAATCTGCGATGGTAAAGACGGTCTGCTGGGCATGTCCAATACGCCCTGCAGCTTCATGTTCGGCGATACGACACTTGCGGTCGTCATGCAGGGGATTTCGCTGGAAAAGTCGGAAAGTGCGAAACTCATGATGCATCTGCATGACGGGTTGAGCGCGTTTTGCCGCTCGGCGGAAGCGGGGCCGGTTCCGCATCTCAAGATCGGTGCGGCAAATCTGGACCGGCTTTCCCGGCAGAATGTGGCCTCCTTCCTCCGGCAACTCAGCCTGGCGCTGAAGGGAAGCGATCATCCGGTACAGATTTTCCCCTTCTCCTTTGCCGAAAAAGCCATACGGGACGAGGCGGTGCGGCAGATGCTGGGCGCCTGGATCAAATCCGGCAGGCCACCCATTTATTATCAGCCGAAATTCGCAATGCGCGATCGCCGCATGATCGGCGCCGAAGCGCTCCTGCGTGCGGTGGATACACGCGGACAGGCGGTGTCGCCCTATTATGTGCTGGAAATCGCCGAACGCCATCGGCTGCTGGTGGAATTCGAATGGTCGACGATCGTGGCCGTCGTGCGCGACCTTGGTGAGCTGCACGGCCTCGAGGCGGATTTTCATCTGGCCGTGAATATTTCCGCGTCGTCTTTTGCGACTGCGCGTTTCGGAGACCGGGTCGTCGCGCTGCTGCACGAAATGGCGGTGCCTGCGCATCGCCTCTCGATCGAAGTGACGGAGATGAGCAGGATACCGACCACCGATGTCGTGCAGCAGAATTTCGATGCGCTGGTAACCGCAGGCGTCCGGCTGGCGCTCGACGATTTCGGCACCGGTTATGCCGCGCTCACCTTGCTGGCGCGGTTTCCTTTCGAAGAGGTCAAGATCGATCACTGGATGACGTCGAGGCTCGATCAGTCGCGGTTCAGGGATGCCATCGCGCTTGCCTTCGAGAGTGCGGACCGTTACGGCGCCAAGCTGGTGGCCGAAGGCATAGAAACGGAGGAGCAGAGCCGGCTTCTCATACAGATGGGCATCCGCTTCGGTCAGGGTTATCTTTATTCGCCCGCCGTACCGCTTGAGCGGTTGCAGCCGCACCGGGAATGCGCCTAGCGCGCCGGGATCGTTTGTCTTCTTGTGGCGACCGATGGCGGCAGGATGGAAATTCAGCCTCGGCCGGATTGAATGTTCTCCCGGTCTGTGCTGGGAAGGTCCTTCGACGAACCAATGTTGCGACCGCATTTCCGGTCACGCGAGCGAGCCGATGGCTGAAAACAACGATGTATGGAGCGACATGTCTGCAAAGTCGGCTCAGCACGTGCCGCAAGAAGCGGGTACACGCGCCGGCGGCGCCGACCGGTCCCTGCGGGCCGTATCGGCCGGCCGGCGCATGGCGGGCGATACGCGCGTCCCGGCAGCCTGGCCCTTGCTCAGGGTGTTTCTGGTCTGGGGGCTGCTCATGGCGGCTGTCATTTCCGCTCTGGCAGCGTACCAATATGTCAGCCTGCTCGGCGAACTGGAGCGGCAGAGCGACGCCCTGCAGGCCGAGGCCTCCCGCCGGGCCGATCAGCATGACGCCCATGTGACGGCGCTTTCTGCGGTGGCGCAGGCGGAGCAGGGGGCGGATTACGGCCTGCTGCTCGATGTCGCGGCACCCATTCTGCAATTTTACCCGCGCATTGACGAGGTTCAGCTGGTTTCCCTCAATGAGGCGGGGCCTGCCATCGGCACCCGGCCGCTGGAAAACGAACTGATAGCGGCGATCCGCAAGGCGGCATCGGTATTTTCCGGCCGACCGGCCCTGCTGGCGAGCGATCTCAGGCCCGGCCATTACATGATCGTCAAGCGCAGCCCCAATAGCGAGGCGGCCTCGAAAGTGCTGGTGCTCGCCGTCGATGCCGCGCGGCTTCTGGCGTCGGATGTTCCGTTCTGGTCGACGAAACAGGCGGTGATCCGCCTGAAAATGCCCGACGGTACGGTCCTCGTCGGCCCGCCTTCGCTGCCGGAAGCACCGCAATATGTCCGGCAGCTCAGCAGCGCCAGCCAGCCGCTCACGCTCGAAGTCGCGCTCTCGATCACCTGGCGTGATCTTTTGCCGGGCCGCGCCCTGCTGGCGGGCATGGCCGGCGCCAGCGTCGTTTTCCTGCTCGGCGCTGTCATGGTAAAACAGAGGACGCGCATGCGCGCCGCTGAAAGACGGGCCGAACTGAGCGGCATGGAGGCGAGACTTACCCATGCTTCGCGGGTCAATGCTCTCGGAGAGATGGCGAGCGGCCTCGCCCATGAACTGACCCAGCCCTTGACGGCGATATTGGCGCAGGCGCAGGCCGGGCGGCGACTGCTTGCCCGTCAGGATATCACGGCCCTTTCCGGTGCTCTCGACGATATGATCGATCAGGCGCGCTGCGCCGCCAATATGCTCGACCGGTTTCGCAACTGGTCGCTGCCGCACCGCCAGCCGGTGGTGGCGCATGATCTTCGTGACGCCCTGCGCAACGTCGATGCGCTGCTTGCCGGCGAGGCGGCCCGGCATGAGGCCAGCATCGACATCGCCATGCCCGAGGCTCCGCTTTTGGTGCGGGTCGATCCGGTGGAAATAGAACAGGTGATGTTCAATCTGCTGCGCAACGCGCTCGATGCGCTCGCAGCCATCGAAGGCAGGCGCGCAATCACCGCCAGATTGAGCCGAGGCGGCGATTTTGCCGTTCTCGAGGTTGCCGATAATGGCCCCGGTGTCGCGCCGGGCCTGCGCGACCGGCTGTTCACGCCTTTCGCCACTACGAAAAAGAACGGCATGGGGCTTGGACTTGCCCTCAGCCAGCGGCTGGTGGAGCGCGCCGGCGGCGAAATCCTCTATGTCGAAAGTGAGAATGGCGCGCTTTTCCGGGTTGTCCTCCCGATTGCGCCGGAGGCGCAGACCCCATGACACTGCCCGTCTATCTCGTCGACGACGACGATGCCGTGCGCAAGGCGCTGATCCTGCTCCTGTCCACCGTCGGCATCAAGGCGAAGGGTTTTGCCGATCCGGTGGTGTTTCTCGGCCAGCTGGCCGCGCTTGAGCCGGGCTGTCTCATCTTCGATATCCGCATGCCCGCCATCACCGGATTGAAGCTGCAGGAGAAGCTGACGGAAGAGGGGATCGACTGGCCTGTCATCATCATTTCCGGTCACGGCAATATCGAAGCCTGCCGCCGGGCCTTTCACAATGGAGCTGTGGATTTTCTTTCCAAGCCCGTGGATGAGCAGGATCTCATCGACGCGATCCAGAAGGCGCACGGGATACTGGCCCGCACACTCGATGCAAAAGCGTTGCAGGCGGAAACGATGGCGCTTCTGTCGCTGCTGACTGCACGCGAGCGGGAAATACTCGAACGCATCGCACTCGGTTTCACCACGCGCCAGATCGCCGACGGGCTTGGCCTGTCGCCGCGCACGGTGGACAGCCATCGCGCCGCCATCGGCCTCAAGCTCGGCACCACCTCGCAGGCGGAAATGACAAGGCTCTGGCTGGAAGCCGGTGCGGATCGGTAGAACTACGGAGCCGCCGGCAAGTCCTACGGATTCGCGGCTCAACGCCATCGGCCTAAGTTGCAGTCCTCATCAAGCAAGAGGACCTTTTCATGATCCGCAATCTTCTCATCGCCTCCGTTCTGATCGCACCTTCGGCCGCATTGGCGCAGACGCTGCCGACGGCGCCTTATCTGCCGCTCGAAATGGCGGAAAAGGCGGCCAAGGCAGCACTTCAGGCCTGCTCGGCCAAGGGCAACGCCGTCACCGTTGCCATCGTCGCCCGTGATGGCGCCACCAAGACGGTGCTGAAGGCGGATGGCTCCGGCCCGCACACGGTCTCCAGCGCAACCGGCAAGGCCTTTGCCGCCGCATCGCTCGGCCGCGATACCGGAGAAATCGCCGAATTCGTCGCCGCCAAGCCCGCCAATGAAGGCCTGCGCACCATGGATGACCGTCTGGTCGTTCAGGCCGGCGGTCTGCCCATCAAGATCGGCGACGCACTGGTCGGCGGCATCGGCGTTGGCGGCGCACCGTCGGGCGCGATCGATACCGAATGCGCCCGCGAAGGCCTCAACGCCATCGGCGCGAAGTAAGCCGCGTCAGCACGGTACGGCGGCTTCGTGAGAAGCCGCCGGTTCTGCGCTGTCGCGCATCAGCCCGCCATTGCTTCCTCATACTCGCTGGAAAGCAGCAGCCATTGCTCCTCCGCGTCGGAAAGTTTGCTGGCGGCCTCACCGCGCTCCTTGACTTTCTGCGCGGCTTTGGCGGGCGCTTTTTCGTATAAGCCAGGGTCCGCCAGTTCGGTGTCGAGCGTCTGAATCAGTTTCTCAAGCTTCGCCGTCAGAGATTCGATTTCGTTGATCTTTTTCTTGAGCGGCGCAAGCTGGGCGCGCCTTTCCGCGCTTGCCTTGCGTTGATCGGCTTTGGAAGCCTGATCGGCTACGGCGTCGGTCTTGTCTTCCTTCTTTTTGCCGGAGGAAACGACGAGATCGCGATATTCCTCCATGTCGCCTTCGAAGGTCTTGACCGTGCCGTCAGCCACCAGCCACAGCCGGTCCACCGTCGCCTCGATGAGGTGGCGGTCGTGCGAAATGAGGATGACCGCGCCGCTGTAATCGTTCAGCGCCTCGATCAGCGCGCGACGGCTATCGATATCGAGATGGTTGGTCGGTTCGTCGAGGATCAGCAGGTTCGGTGCATGGAAGGCGGCAAGCCCCATCAGCAGGCGGGCCTTTTCGCCACCGGACAGATCCTTCGCCGCCGTCGCCATTTTTTCCGTCGCAAGGCCCATCTGCGCCACGCGGGCACGCACCTGCGCCTCCGGGGCCAGCGGCATCAGCTTGCGCACATGTTCGACCGGGGTTTCATCCGGCACGAGGTCATCGAGCTGGTGCTGGGCGAAGAAACCGATCTTCAGGCCGGGAGCGACGCGCAGATCGCCGGCCTGCGGCGCAAGCCGGCCGGAAATGAATTTCGCGAAGGTAGACTTGCCGTTGCCGTTGGAGCCGAGCAGCGCGATGCGGTCGTCATTGTCGATCCTGAGATTGAGCTGCTTCAGGATCGATTTGCCCGGCTCGTAACCCACGGCGCCGCCATTGATGGCGACGATCGGGGAGGCGGGCTGTTTTTCCGGTTCCGGGAAGGTGATCGGCTGGACGTGATCCTCGATCACGGCGGCGACGGTGCCCATGCGCTCCAGCGCCTTGATGCGGCTCTGCGCCTGCCGCGCCTTGGTGGCCTTGGCGCGGAAACGGTCGATGAAGCTTTGCAGGTGCTTGCGCGCGGCGTCGTTCTTCGCCTTCGCCTTCATCTGCAATTCGTCGGCCTCGGCCTTCTGCCGCTCGAACTGGTCGTAACCGCCGCGATAGAAGGTGAGCTTCTTCTGGTCCAGATGCACGATGGAATTGACGGCGTTGTTGAGAAGATCGCGATCATGGCTGATGATGATGACGGTATGCGGATAACGCCGGATATAGTCCTCCAGCCACAGCGTGCCTTCGAGGTCGAGGTAGTTGGTCGGCTCATCGAGCAGCAGAAGGTCGGGTTCGGCAAACAGCACGGAGGCAAGCGCCACACGCATGCGCCAGCCGCCGGAAAAGGAGGAGGCCGGACGAAGCTGCGCCTCGTGATCGAAACCGAGGCCGGCGAGAATGCTCGATGCGCGCGCTTCCGCCGAATGGGCGTCGATATCGACAAGCCGCATCTGGATTTCGGCGATACGGTGCGGATCGGTTGCGGTTTCGGCCTCGGCCAAAAGCGCGCTGCGCTCCTTGTCGGCCGAAAGCACGATGGAAATCAGCGATTCTTCGGTGCCCGGCGCTTCCTGCGCCACCTGGCCGATGCGCGCCTGTTTCGGTATCGTCACCGAACCGCTTTCCGCCGAGAAATCGCCGGTGATGACCCGGAACAGGGTGGATTTGCCGGCGCCGTTGCGGCCGACAAGGCCCGCCTTCACACCGGCGGGAAGCGTCACGCTGGCATGGTCGAGAAGCAGACGCCCGGCGATACGGGCGGAAAGATCGGTAATCGTAATCATGGCGCCGTTTTGGCCGAACTGTCCGGCCAAGGCAAGAGCGCCCGCGCCACATCGGACGAGATTAAACTGTCAATCGCCGAGCTGCGCCAGATAGCCGTTGCGGCTGTGCTGCGCCACCTCGCGCGAATATCCGATGACGCAGTTGCGTGTGCCGCAACGGGCCGAAAGCAGCGCAAGTTCGGCATGGCTGAAAAATTCGGCGGGCGTGGCGGTGCCATCCACCTCGGCGACGCCGATCGAAACCGTCAGATGCTCTCCGTCGCCCTCCCGGGTCACGAAACGCAGGGCTTCGACGCTTTGTCGAAGCCGCTCGGCAATCGCCTCGGCCGTGTTTTGCGGCACGCCGGCAAACAGAAAGGCAAATTCATCGCCGCCGATGCGGGCCACGAAATCGTCCTTCTTGATGGTCTTGCGAAACAGGGCAGCGAGCCTTCGGAGCGCCTTGTTGCCGGCGGCGGCACCGTATTTGCCGTTGATTTCCCTGAAATGATCGATATCGAGCAGCGCGAGCGAGGTGGCGGAAGCCGCCCGATCCCTCGCAAACAGGCTGCCGATTTTTTCAAGGAAGGCGGCCCGGTTCGGAAGCGCCGTCAGGGCATCGCGGAGCGAGGCCGCCTGAAGCTCCACCCGGTTTTTCTCGACTTCGCGGATTTTCATCAGCCCCATGGCGATGAAATGGCGAAGGCTCGCCTGTTCGTCGCGGATATCGTCCAGCAGGTCGATGAAACGCTCCGTTACGGGCGGTTCGCCATCCGCATCCTGCTGGAGGGCGCTGATGAAGGTTTCGGTGCGTTGCAGGCCTGCATCCAGGCGCGCGGAAATCTGCGTCAAGGTCTCGAAGGCTTCACTCGCCATCTGCTCGGCCTCGATCCGGGAAAAGCCCGGCAGATTGTGCCGTTGGCCGATGATATCGATCTCGTGCTGCTGCGGCGCATTGCCGAGCGCGAGAATGTCGTGGCCCATGGCGGGATTGTGTCCCGACAATATTTCGTAGATCAATTCATAGTTGCGCGGCAAAGGCGCAATGTTCATCTTGGCAATGAATTGCGCGATCCTGGTAATGACAAGGGAATTCCTTGCCTGCTCGCGTTTTTTATCGCCCGCCGATGTCGTCACTGACAGCCCCAATATGGATGGATTATTATGGATGGACCGGCGATAACCGATTGTTGAACGGGCCTATTGTTACAAGCAACGGTTTAAAATTGACTGAATCCATGAAAGCTTTCGGTGCCGAAAACCGGAAAATTCTACCTCTGGCAAGTATTCGGGCCATATGGGTTCGCTGATCGATGATATGACAAATCCTGATTTGATTTCACGAGAAGGCCGTTCTTATATCGTTTCATCCACATTGCAGAAGAGGGCAGCCCATGACGACATCAAGAACACTCTATTCGTTGTGCGGAAGCGATGTTTCCCGACCGTTTTCTCCCCATTGCTGGAAAACCGTGCTTTCGCTGGCGCATAAGGGGCTGGATTTCGAGGAGCGCCCTTTGCCCTTCACGATCATCCCGACGGTGGAGGACGGTTTTTCGAAGACCGTGCCGATCCTGCGCGACGGCGACGAGCTGGTGAGCGACAGTTTCGAAATCGCGCTTTATCTTGATGAGGCTTATCCGGAGCGCCCGTCGCTGTTCAACGGCGAGGGCGGCAAGGCCATGGCCCGTTTCGTCGAAAGCTGGTCACAGACGGTGCTCCATCCGGCCATCGTCCGCATCGCCGTTCTCGATATCCACAACATGCTGGACGAGCCGGATCGCCGTTATTTCCGCGACAGCCGCACGAAGGCGCTCGGCCGTCCGCTCGAGGATGTGGTGGCGAACCGCGAGGCGGAAATCGCCGCTTTCCCGGCATTGCTCGCGCCGATCCGGCGTATGCTGAGCTTCCAGCCTTTCATTGGCGGCACATCGCCGCTCTTTGCGGATTACATCGTATTCGGCGCGCTGCAATGGGCGCGGATCACCACCGGGGCGGATCTCTTTGCCGATAACGATCCGGTGCGGGACTGGTTCGAAGGCTGCCTCGATCTCTACGATGCGCGAGGCCGCAGTGTGACAGCGGCGTGAAATGTCTGGCATGATCGTTGCAATCTCGTCGATCCCCCTTGTTTTCGGGACTTTGGGCGGGTAAAGACCGCCCACTTTCTCTGAAGGAAAAGGAAACGAACACATGGCGATTGAACGCACATTTTCGATGATCAAGCCGGACGCAACCAAGCGTAACCTGACGGGCGCGATCACCAAGGTATTTGAAGACAACGGCCTGCGCGTCGTCGCCTCCAAGCGCGTCTGGATGAGCAAGCGCGAAGCAGAAGGCTTCTACGCCGTTCACAAGGAGCGTCCCTTCTTCGGCGAACTCGTTGAAGGCATGACCTCCGGCCCGACCATCGTTCAGGTTCTGGAAGGCGAAAACGCCATCCTCAAGAACCGCGAAATCATGGGCGCCACCAACCCGGCCCAGGCCGCTGAAGGCACCATCCGCAAGACCTTCGCGCTCTCCATCGGCGAAAACTCCGTTCACGGTTCCGACGCCCCGGAAACCGCCGCACAGGAAATCGCCTACTGGTTCGCCGAAACCGAAATCGTCGGCTGATTCAAAATCTCAACGGCTTGAATCGCTGTTGCAGGCGATTGTGTGAAGCCGCTGAAAAGACTCGAAGAAACGGAGCCGAAAGGCTCCGTTTTTTTTGTTTTGGAGCGCTACCTGCAAGACGGTGCATTTCTGCGGAGACCTCACTTCATACTCCGTCACCCCGGACTGGATCCGGGGTCCAGCGCGATCAAGTCCTTGATCGCAAAGACTCTTACGCCACGCAGACGCGCGGCTGCTGGATGCCGGGTCAAGCCCGGCATGACGGAAGAGAGGTTTGCCACCCCCTACAGAGAACTGAGCCTAAGGCTGCAATTTTTTGTTAGGACGCCGGACACCCCTGAACCGGCCGCATATCCGTCGTGCCATCCGGTTTGAACACCTCCGGGTTGGGCGTATAAAGCGGGCCGACCACCAGCGGCTTGGCGGGCAGCAGCGACTGGTCGGTGTCGGAACGGATCGTGGTTTCGATGGTCTGGAGAATGTCGCCTTCCGGCCCCGTGATGCGGATGGTGACCTTATAGGGCCGGTCCTGCTTCACGCATTCCACCGGTGGGCTCTGGACGGTGATCTTTTCGTCTTTCGGGAAAATCTTCTCGCGGCTGGTGAGGTCCGGACCGCCGCGCGGGTTTTCGAACGTCGCTTCCACCGTGCTGCCATCGCGAACGGGCGCGATGCGCTGAAGCGTCACCAGATAGGTGGCAATGGCGACGCGGTAGTTGAAAACGAACATCCGGCCGGAAACCTTGGCCACTTCGCGCGGCTCATCCCGCTGGCAGCCGGAAAGCGCGAGCATCGCCGAAATCGCCAGTAAGGGAAGGGCAATTCTTCTCATGATCGCACTTCCTTCTTCCGAAGATAGTGCCGGCTGGCTTTCTTCCGGTTACCGCACACCGCCATATCGCACCAGATACGGCTTCTGTTCTTGCTGCGGTCGATGAAAAGCCAGCCGCAATTGCCGCAGATCCGCAGCCGCTCCTTTGTCTCACTGGCAAGCAGCGATAGGGCGGAATGGGCGGTGGCGTTGCCGAGGCTTTCGGCAAGCGGAAACGTTCGCAGCGCCGTGCCGCAGGCGAAGAGAAGCCCGGCCAGCCGGCCGTCGCCATCGTCGCTGCCGGCAATGGCGGCGCGGAAATAATCGTCGACAGCCTCGCGAAGATCGAGAAAAACCGCCTGCTTTTCCGCCTCGGGAGCGGTGAGCGCGGGAAACCTGTCACGCTCCGCACCGAGCCTTGTGGCCGCTTCGGCAAAGGCCGCGATCTGCGTCGACACGGCAAAACGGTCGACTGATTTTGCCGCATCCGAGCGCAGGATCACGCTATTGGCGACATCCAGCGCCAATGCGCCGCCTGCGAAACGATGTTGCGTCCAGCGAAAGGTCATGTCGCATATTATAACTATCAAAATGAGTTTTAACAGTTATAATTGAGGCGGGAGGATGCGCTTGGCCTATTTCCTGCAACAATTGCTGAATGCCGTGCCGGTCGCCTCGCTTTATGCGGTTCTGGCCTTTGGTTATGCCATCGCCTTTTCGGTCACCAAACGCGCCGATGTCACCTATGGCGCCATATTCGCCTTTGCCGGCCAGACCTGCCTGCTGTTTGCCGATTTCGGCTGGAACCGGCTTTGGCTGGTCCTGCCGGCAACATTGGCGCTCGGGGCAGGGGCGGGCCTGTTCGGCGGGCTGTGGGCGGCGGGTTTTGTCGGCAGGGCGGTGATGCGGCCGCTGGCGAAAGCCTCTCCCAATGCGGTGACCGTCGCCTCCGTCGGCGTGCTGATCGTGTTGACCGAAAGCGCGAGGCTGGCCGCCGACACGAGGCAATTATGGCTGCCGCCGCTTTTATCTCAGCCGGTGCGCTTCTGGGCCGATGGCGGCTTTGCCGTGACCCTGACGCCGATGCAGATGCTGAACACGGCAGCCTTCTGCCTGCTCATTCTCGCAGGGTCGCTTTATCTTGGCCGTTCCGCTTTCGGCAGGCGCTGGAAGGCGGTCACGGACGATGCTTTCGCCGCCGCTTTATGCGGGGTGAATGCCGGCCGGATATTTCTCGTTTCCTATTGCGCGGCGGGCCTCGTCGCCGCCATTGCCGGCGTGCTGGCCACTTTTTATTACGGCACCATGGATTTCGGCGCCGGGCTGGTCTTTGGCCTGAAGGTGGTGTTGATTTCGGCGGCGGGCGGTTATGCAAGCCCGCTCATCTGCGGCCTTGGGGCCGCCGCCGTCGGCTTTGCCGAAACTTTCTGGGTCGGTTATGGACCGGCCGCCTGGCGCGATGCGGTGGTTCTGGCGATGCTGGTCGGCTGGCTGATCGTCATGCGCAGCAGGGTGGAAGCGCCCTAGAGCATTTCCAGCAAAAGTGGACTTAGGTTTTCCGTCCGGAAATGCGAGAAAAGAGCAAGCGCTATCGCCACTTGTCCTTGGCCGTATCGTCGGTTGTCTTTGCCGCAACCCAGTTGCCCGCCGCGCCGTCCTTGCCATGTTCCTTTTTCCAGAACGGGGCGGATGTCTTCAAGTAGTCCATCACGAAATTAGCGCCATCGAAGGCGGCCTGCCGATGCGATGAAGCTGCAATGACGAGGACGATGTTTTCGCCGGCGGCGATCTTGCCGTGGCGGTGGATGGCGGTGAGGCCGAGAAGGCCGAAACGCTCCACGGCAAGTTTGGCGATGCGCATCATTTCCGCTTCCGCCATGCCGGGATAATGTTCGAGTTCCAGCGCCGCGAGCGTGCCGCCATCATCCCGGCAGAGCCCGGTGAAGGCCACCACCGCACCGATGCTCCTGTCAGCTTCCGTCAGCCGGCGGGTTTCTTCCGCAGCATCGAAATCCTCTGCCTGGACGCGGACTGTCGGCTGCATCCGCTCATCCCCCCGTCATCGGCGGGAAGATGCCGATCTCGCGTGCGCCGACGATGCTTTCATCGTGCTCGACATGTTCCTGATTGACGGCGACGCGGATCACATTGGGAAACTCGAAGGCGGCTTCGTAATTTTCGCCGCGCGCCGCAAGCCAGGCGATCAGCTCGCCGGCGGTGGTGACCGAGGAGGGGATGTCCAGCTCTTCTTCGTCCGTGCCGATCTTCTCGCGTACCCAGGCGAAATAAACGATCCGTGTCATCAGTCTTCGTCCACGATGTGCTTCAGGCCAGCCTTGAAGTAATCATAGCCGGTATACATGGTCAGCGCCGCCGCGATCCACAGCAGGGTAATGCCCATTTCGGTCGTGTAGGGCAGAACCTTGTCACCCGCCGGACCGGCAAGCAGGAAGGCGATGGCGACCATCTGGATGGTGGTCTTCCACTTGGCGATGCGGGTGACGGGAACGCTGACCTTCAGCGCCGCCAGATATTCGCGCAGGCCGGAGACCAGAATTTCGCGGCAGAGAATGGTGATGGCCGCCCAGAGCGACCAGCCGGCAATGGTGCCATCCGCCGCCATCAAAAGCAGGACGGAGGCGACCAGCAGCTTGTCGGCGATCGGGTCCAGCATGCGGCCGATATTGGAGGTCTGGTTCCAGATACGCGCCAGATAACCGTCGAGGAAATCGGTCAGCGAGGCGATGATGAACAGCCACAACGCCGTCCAGCGCGCGAAATCCGAGCTTTCCAGTTTTCCTTCGATGAAAAAGCACAAAACAATGACAGGAACCGCGAGGATGCGGCCATAGGTGAGTAGGTTGGGAATGCTGTATGCGCGCGAAGCCATGGGAAACCTGTCAGTCTGAGATCAACTGCCTTGATGCCGCCGCCAGGGCATAGCGTCAACATCTCATTATGTTTTTTTAGCAGTTCGGTCGCACCGTTCTGCGTCAATCGCCGCTACTCTCGTGGAAGTGATTGTAGATTTGCCGCGCCACCGCCTCGGAAATGCCGGTGACGGCCATCAGATCGTTGAGACCGGCGCGGGAAACCGCCTTGGCCGTGCCGAAATGCTGCAACAGCGAACGCTTGCGGCCCGGACCGATTCCCGAGATTTCGTCGAGCGGATTGCGCACCATTTCCTTCTTGCGCCGCGCCCGGTGCGAGCCGATGGCGAAACGGTGCGCCTCGTCGCGCATGCGCTGGATGAAATAAAGCACGGGATCGCGCGGCGGCAGCGAAAAATCGCTGCGCCCATCCGCAAAGAAGCGTTCGCGGCCCGCCTCGCGGTCCACACCCTTGGCGACGCCGATGGCGGTCACACAGTCGCGAATGTCGAGTTCATCGAGAATGGCCCGCACCGCCGTCATCTGGCCCTGACCGCCATCGATCAGGATCACATCCGGCCAGGTGGGGAAGGGCATGTCGGCCGCTTCTTCCGGTGTCGGTGTCCGTTCGCGGTCCGGCTTGCCTTCTTCCTTCAGCAGGCGGGAGAAACGACGGGTCATCACCTCGCGCATCATGCCGAAGTCATCGCCGGGGGTTATGTCGGTCGATTTGATGTTGAACTTGCGGTACTGGTTCTTCACGAAACCTTCCGGCCCCGCCACCACCATGCCGCCGACGGCATTGGTGCCCATGATATGGGAGTTATCGTAAATCTCGATCCGGCGCGGCACATAGGAAAGGCCGAAGGTTTCCGCAAAACCCTTCAGCAGCCGCGCCTGAGACGAGGTTTCCGCCAGCTTGCGGCCATGCGCCTCGCGGGCATTGGCAAGCACATGGTCGGTGATGTCCTTCTTCTCGCCGCGCTGCGGCACGCTGATGGTAACCTTGTGCCCGGCCTTTTCGCCGAGCGCTGCGGCCAGCAATTCCTGCTCCTCCACCGTTTCGGAAAGCAGGATTTGCTTCGGCACAGGCTTGTCGTCATAAAACTGCGCCAGGAATGCATTGAGGATTTCCGAGCCGGGCAGGGAAGGGTCGGCCTTCGGGAAATAGGCGCGGTTGCCCCAGTTCTGGCCGGTGCGGAAAAAGAACACCTGAATGCAGGAGATACCGCCCTCGTGATGGATGGCGAAGACATCCGCTTCCTCGATGCCGGCGGGGTTGATGCCCTGATGGCTCTGGACATGCGAAAGCGCGGCCAACCGGTCGCGATAGACGGCGGCGCGCTCGAAATCGAGGTCCTCGGCCGCCTCGTTCATCTGCCGCGCAATCGCGGTCTTGACGCTCTGGCTCTTGCCGGACAGGAAATCCTTGGCTTCCTTGACGAGTTCTTCATACCCCTGATCGCTGATCTCATGCGTGCAGGGGCCGGAACAGCGCTTGATCTGGTAAAGAAGACAGGGGCGCGTGCGGGTCTCGAACACGCTGTCGGTGCAGGTGCGGATCAAAAAGGCGCGTTGCAGCGAATTGATCGTGCGGCCGACCGCGCCGGCTGAGGCAAAGGGGCCGAAATAATCGCCCTTGCGTGCCCGCGCCCCACGGTGTTTGAAAATCGCCGGCGCGCGATTGTCGGCGGTGATGAGAATATAGGGGAAGGACTTGTCGTCGCGCAAAAGCACGTTAAAGCGTGGCCGCAAGCGCTTGATCAGATTCGCCTCGAGCAGAAGCGCTTCCGTCTCCGTGCGGGTGGTGACGAATTCCATATGGGTGGTGAAACGCACCATCTGGGCGATACGGTTGGAATGCACGCGCCCCTGCGCATAATTGCCGACGCGCTTCTTCAACGAACGCGCCTTGCCGACGTAAAGCACGTCGCCCGCCTCGTTGAACATGCGATAGACACCCGGCGAGTTCGGCAGGTGTTTGACGAACTCGGCGATGAGGTCCATGCCCTTCAGGCCGGATTCATTCTTCCAGCCCGCATTCCAGTCCATGCCGGCAACGTCGCGCGAAGCCTCGGCCGTTTCCGTTGCGGCAAGGCTTGCATCGTCGTCTTCGTCGTCGGTTTCATCGAAGAGAATACCGCCGTCAGGCAGCTTCTTTCCGTTCATTCAGGTATCTCCGCCACGTCAGGGGTTTCCCAGCCAAGATGCTGGCCGCCGTCGAGCGCGATCATTTGTCCGGTGACCGACGGCGTGTCGTAAAGAAAGCGAATCGTCCGCCCGAATTCGTCCGGGGCGGGACCACGCTTTAATATAAGGCCGTCGATCTGCGCCTGAAAGTCCTCGGGCGCCTGTCTTTCGCTTTTGAAGGTGGGACCCGGCCCGATGGCGTTGACCCGCACACGCGGCGCAAAGCTCTGCGCCATCGTTCGCGTGGCCGTCCAAAGCGCCGATTTCGAAAGCGTATAGGAATAAAACCGTGGTGTGAGCGCAAGCACGCGCTGGTCGATGATATTGACGATCAGCCCGGATTGATCCGCAGGTAGCTGCTCGACAAAGGCGGCGGCGATAAGGGAAGGGGCCCGCACATGCACGGCGAAATGGGCGTCGAAGATATCGGGATCGGGCTCTTCGGCCGAGTCGTCGAGAAAAACCGAGGCATTGTTGATGACGACGCCAATGGGGCCGAGAGCGGAAGCCGCCTTCCCGACAAGCGCTTTTGTCGGCTCCGATTGTGTCAGATCCGCCTGGACGGCCGCGGCCCTGCCACCTTTTTGCCTTATTTCATTAGCGAATTCCTCCGCCTGAACCATCGATTCATTGGCATGGACGGCGATCGCAAAGCCGTGGGCGGCGAGATCGGTGGCGATTGCCCGCCCGAGCCGGCGTGCGGCTCCCGTTATCAAGACTGTCTTCGGTATATTTTCGTTCACGGCGGACCTGCATTTGCTCATATACGTCCTATTTGCTGGATATAAATGCAAATCGCAAGCTGTCCGTCAGCCCCAAAAGAATTGGGCGATTTTTTATTCGCAATGCAATTTTGGTTTAATTTGAATATAACTAAGTTTAAAGGCGATCTATTGCTGGTTAGGCTTCTGTTAGGGTTAATAAAACCCTTGTGGCAATTAGGCAACGTCTAATTCTAGTCACCGCTCTGCCCCAAACAATTCACATTTTGGCTCTTTGATCTCCGCATTCTCCCATCAAGTTCAGTTTCCAGAGGGGCGATTAACCCGACGAGTTTACACCGCGTCTGAAAACAATGTTTTGAGTGCAGAGCGGTCCTGAAAGGAGAATAGCATGCGTATTTTCGTAGCAACCCTTATGGCTTCGACCATGGCAGCTGCCGGCTTTTCGGCTGCTTACGCCGCTGACGCCGTAAATGAAGTGCCGCAGGCACCGGTGTCCTACGACCAGCCCGCACCGGTCAAGGATTGGTCCGGCGCCTACCTCGGTGGTACGGTCAACTACGACTGGGGCCGTTTCAGCTCCAGCAATGACGGCCGTGACGCCAAGGGCGCCGGCGGCGGTCTCTACGGCGGTTACAACTGGCAGAACGGCCAGCTGGTTTACGGTGCCGAAGCCGACGTCAACCTCGGTGACGAGCGCGGCTCCGCCGGTACGGTCGCAGGCCGCTCCGTCGAAGGCAAGCAGGGCGTCAACGGCTCGCTGCGCGGCCGCGTCGGTTACGACATGAACCCGTTCCTGCTCTACGGTACGGCCGGTCTTGCCGTCTCCGACAACAAGGTTCGTGACGGCGTCAACAAGGACAGCGCCACGGCCCTCGGTTACACGGTCGGTGCCGGTGTAGAAGCCATGGTTACTGACAACATCACCGCCCGTCTGGAATATCGCTACAGCGATTACCAGAAGAAGGACTACACGCTCGGCAACGACGCCTTCTCGCGTGGTTTCGACGACCACTCCGTCAAGGCCGGTATCGGCGTCAAGTTCTGATCCTTCCAGGATCGGTAAAGGAAAAGCCGGGGTTTGCGCCCCGGCTTTTCTGTTTTTGAGATTCGCCATCGGAATAATGCCCGGCGGACAATGCCGGGCATCCCGCTGACCCGGCCTCAGGCCGCGGCCTTCATTTCCGTATAGGCTTCGAAACGCTTGCCGAAGATTTCCGGCCAGGCCGCCAGCGCGTCGCGACCCTCGGCCCATTCGCCGGCAAAACGCAGGTCGAGATAACCGATCATCGCCGCCAGGGCGAAATGACCGCCATGCAGCTTCTTTCCGGTCTTCGGCAGGTTGGCGTTGAGATGGTCTAGTCCGCGGACCACCTTGCTCCACTGCTTGTCGATCCAGGGCTGGTGAATCTTGTCTTCCGGGCGGAAACGGCGCTCATAGACGATGGCCAGCAGGCAATCCATGATGCCGTCGCACAGCGCCTCCAGAATTTCCACATCCGTGCGCTTGCCGTGCTTTTTGGGATAGAGCTTGCCGCCCGAAAGGCGGTCGAGATAGTGCATGATCGCGACGCTGTCATAGACCGAGCCGCCGTCATCCAGCAGCAGGACCGGGATCTTGCCGAGCGGATTGTTGTCCATCAGCGTGGCGGGTTCGGCATTGGTATCGACGCGCACGGAGGTAATGTCGATGTCGAGATGGCGGGCGGCCATGCGCACCTTGGCGGAATAGGGGGAGGCGGGCGAATAAAGCAGTTCCATGGTCGGGTCCTGTGGGTTCGATATGGGTAATCAGCGTATCGGCATGATTTCGGTAGAGCTGGCGCGGCAGCCCCTGCGGTCGAGCTCGGGGCAATCGCGGAATGTCATATCCCTGTTGAGGCAGATGCGCACTTCCTCGAGGCGCTTGCCGTCGCAGCTGATGGAGATGCCGCGTTTCGACAGGCCGGGATTGGCCTCGGTGAAGGCGGCTTCGATGGCGTCGGCGGAAAGAGTGGCGGCTTCGGCGCCCGAGGCGATCTTTCCCGGCAACCGTATGGCTTCGAAGGCGGCCCGCGTCGCCGAGAAATAGTCCTTCTGCGACAGGCCGGAACAGGAGCCGTGCTTGCGCCACTGGTGGCCTATCAGGCCCATGGATGGCATGATGTCGAACATGGTGCGGCCGATTGCGTCGGGAACACGCTCGGGTTCGCTGCTCCGGCAGAATTCGGGATAGCCGTTTTCGTTCTGTGGCCACAGCCCGTGCACCACGAAACCGTGACGCCTGTCGCCGCCGCATTGCTGGCGGTTGCCGGAGCCTTCGGAACTGGCGCAGAATGCCGGCGACCAGGACAGGGAGAGCACGTAAAAATCGAAACCCGTTCCGCGAGGTGCGGATTTGCCGCCCGTGTCACGCCGGGAATCATCGGGCTGGGAGGTTCCGGCGGGCTGCGATGGCGGATACATGGTCCAGCCATTCGAGGAGCCGCTCGGGGCGGGTTTTTCCTGCGCAAACCAAAGTGCTGCAAGCGACAGAAGACCCAAGGCGATGAAACCGGCATAACGTTTCATTCCGTGCATGTTCCCCGGAAACTGGACCATCTCATGCCGCCATCGGGCGACGACCCGGTCTTACATAAATTTGTGAACGAGGCAAACGGGCAAAAAGGTTGAAAGCTTCGCCGCATAACGAATAGACTCAAGCGAATCTTCCGCGAAAGACGGAACGGGGCTGGGGTGAAGCTGGAGGAAATAGGCGGCATGACCGCATGAAATTCAAGAAATATATCTGGCCCGTCGTTGGCTTCGCGACGATCGGTTTTTCCGCTTGGCTGCTTTTTCACGAACTGCGTGGCCTGTCGCTCGATGATCTCTGGGACAGCCTGAAAGCCATTCGTGTGCGGGACTGGCTGTGTTCGGGCCTTGCAACCCTGCTGGCCTATGCGGCGCTTGCCGGTTACGACCGCATCGCGTTGCAGCATCTTGGCCGCAAGGTGAACTGGTTCTTCATCACGCTCACCTCTTTCACCACCTATGCGCTGTCCCACAATGTCGGGGCGTCGGTATTTTCGGGCGCGGTGGTGCGATATCGGGCCTATACCTCCAAGGGGCTGAGTGTGGCGGAAGTGGGCGTCCTCGTTGGCCTCTGCTCCTTCACCTTCCTCATCGGCACGATCATGCTGATCGGGCTGGTGCTGCTTTACGAACCAGACATCACCGAACGGTTCACCGGCATCCTGCCTGTCGAAGCCTCCACCACGACGGGCGTGCTGCTGCTCGTCTTCGTCGGCCTTTATGTTCTCGGCAGCCTGCTCCGGCTGAAGCCCCTGAAGATCGGCTCCTTCGTGCTGCCTTACCCCGCGCCGAAGCTTGTTGCGCAGCAGCTCGTCATCGGCCCGATCGAGCTGATAGGTGCGGCCGGCATCATCTATTTCGCGCTGCCGGAGGCCGGCAATCCCGGTTATATGATTATTCTCGGCATATTTCTGGTGTCCTTCTCGGCGGCGCTCATCTCGCATGCGCCGGGCGGACTGGGTGTGCTGGAACTGGTCTTCGTCACCGGCCTGCCGGACATGAACCCGGCGGACGTCATCGCGGCGCTGCTGGTCTTCCGGCTGTTCTACCTCATCATTCCCTTCATCATGGCCCTGTTCGTGATCCTGTTCTTCGAACGGTCGCAGCTTGCGCAGGCGCAGAGGCGGGAAGGGCTGAGATAGCCCCCTCAATTCTCCTCCGATTTTTCCTCGCCGCGCAGCCAGAAGGCGCGCTGCGAGGCGAACCTGTCCTGCGCCAGCGTTGTCTTCAGGTAAGGCAGCAGCGTGTGCAGCTCGTCCTTCAGCGTATAGGGCGGATTGACGATGATGAGGCCGGAACCGCTCAGGCCATCCAGCCGGTCGCTTCTGACCGACAGTTCCGCGCACAGCATCTTCGGAATGTCGAAGGATTGCAGCCGCTCGTGGAAGTCCTTGATCGGTGCGCCTTTCTTCAAGGGATACCACAGGCAATAGGTGCCGGTGGAAAAACGCCTGTAGGCCTTGTTCAAGCCATCGGCCAGCCGCTGATATTCATTCTCAAGCTCGAAAGGCGGATCGACGAGGATGAGGCCGCGCTTTTCCTTCGGCGGCAGATGCGCGCCGAGCGACAGCCAGCCATCCAGCTCGGTAACACGCACCTGATAATCGCCCTCGAACAGGCGCGCCAGCGCCCGGCTGTCATCCGGGTGCAGTTCCATGGCCGAAAGCCGGTCCTGCGGGCGAAACAGCATGCGCGCGAGCTTCGGTGAGCCGGGATAATATTTCACGCCGCCTTCCGGGTTGAGCTCCCGGACGGCGGTGAGATAGGGCTCCAGCAGCTCGGCGATGGGGGCGGGCAGGTCGGCCTCCATCAGCTTGCCGATGCCGGTCTGCCATTCGCCGGTTTTCTGCGCCTCTTCCGAGGTGAGGTCGTAAAGCCCGATGCCGGCATGGGTGTCCAGCACGCGGAATGCCTTGTCCTTGTTCTGCAGGTAGCGCACGAGGCGGGCGAGAACGGCGTGTTTGAGGACATCCGCGAAATTGCCGGCGTGATAGATGTGGCGGTAGTTCATGGATGTGTCTCGCTTGCCGTTTATCCGGATGAATGGTCAGGATGAATATTCTTGATGGACGTCACTTCGGCCTTTTTGCCGCATCGTTGATGCAATATACAAAAGCCATGAACGTTGCGACCCCGATTTCCGCTGAAAAAGCCGCCGCCAAGACCGAAGTCCGTATCGGGCACACGGTCTGCCCGCATGACTGTCCGAGCGCCTGCGCGCTGGAGGTCGACATCAATGCCGATGGCCGCATCGGCCGCGTGCGCGGGGCTAACGCCAATACTTACACCGCCGGCGTGATCTGCGCCAAGGTGGCGCGTTATTCCGAGCGCATCTACCATCCCGGCCGTTTGCTGACCCCGAAGCGTCGCAAGGGGGCGAAGGGCGCCGGTGACTGGCAGGAAATCTCCTGGGAAGCGGCGCTGGACGAAGTGGCCGATGCTCTCGTCAAAGCCGAGGCGCGGCACGGCGCGGAGGCCATCTGGCCCTATTTTTACGCCGGCACCATGGGCCAGGTACAGCGCGATTCCATCGAGCGCCTGCGCCACGCCAAGAAATATTCCGGCTTCTTCGGTTCGATCTGCACCAACATGGCCTGGACCGGTTACGTGATGGGGACCGGCGCGCTGCGCGGTCCGGATCCGCGCGAGATCGCCAAGGCCGATGTCGTCGTCATCTGGGGCACCAACGCGGTCGCCACGCAGGTCAATGTCATGACCCATGCGGTGAAAGCCCGCAAGGAGCGCGGCGCGAAGATCGTCGTCGTCGATATCTATGACAATCCGACCATGAAGCAGGCGGATATGCGCATCGTCGTCCGCCCCGGCACGGATGCCGCACTTGCCTGCGCCGTCATGCATATCGCCTTCCGCGACGGTTACGCCGACCGCGAATACATGGCGCGCTTCGCCGACGATCCGGCTGGGCTTGAGGCCCATCTGAAGACGAAGACGCCGCAATGGGCCGCCGAAATCACCGGCCTCTCGGTGGAGGAGATCGAGGATTTCGCGCGGCTGGTCGGCACCACGAAAAAGACCTTTTTCCGGTTGGGTTACGGTTTTGCCCGGCAGCGCAACGGCGCGGTCGCCATGCATGCGGCCCTGTCGATCGCCACGGTGCTCGGTTGCTGGCAATATGAGGGTGGGGGCGCCTTCCACAATAATGGCGATATTTTCCGCCTCAACAAGTCGGAACTGATGGGCACCGCCTATGCCGATCCGGATGTCCGCCAGCTCGACCAGTCGCAGATCGGCCGCGTGCTGACGGGAGATGCGCAGGCGCTGCGCCACGGCGGCCCGGTGACGGCGCTCCTTATCCAGAACACCAATCCGGTCAATGTCGCACCTGAACAGCGTCTGGTGAAGCAAGGCTTCCTGCGCGACGACCTGTTTGTCGCCGTGCATGAGCAGTTCATGACCGAGACGGCCGAGGTGGCTGATATCGTTCTGCCTGCCACCATGTTTCTGGAGCATGACGACATCTACCGCGCCGGCGGCCAGAACCATATTCTGCTTGGACCCAAACTGGTGGAGCCGCCGGAAACGGTACGCACCAACCTCTTCGTCATCGAGGAACTGGCAAAGCGTCTCGGCATCGACCACATGCCGGGCTTCGGCCTTTCGGCGCGCGATCATGTGGACCGCATGCTGAAAGTCAGCGGCTGGGGCGATTTCGATACGCTGGCGGAAGAAAAATGGATCGATGCGCAGCCGTCCTTCGAGGTGGCGCATTATCTCGAAGGGTTCGGCTATGGCGATGGCAAATTCCGTTTCAGCCCTGAATGGGCGACAGGACCCTCGCCGAACAGGCCGCCGAAAAATATCGGCGTGATGGGCCCCGTTTCGCAATTTCCGAAGTTCCCGGATCAGGTGGACGTCATCGAAACCGCGGATGCGGATCATCCGTTCCGGCTCGCGACATCGCCGGCGCGTAATTTCCTGAACTCCACTTTCGCGGAAACCAAAACTTCCGTGCAGAAGGAAGGCCGCCCGGAATTGATGATCTGTCCTGAAGATGCCGCCACGAACGGGATCGCCGATGGCGACATCGTCCGCATCGGCAACGGCCGCGGCGAAGTGCGGCTCCACGCAAAAATCGTGGAGGGTGCAAGGCCGGGCGTGCTGATTGCCGAGGGACTGTGGCCCAACAAGGCGCATCTGGACGGCGAGGGCATCAATGTCCTGACCGGGGCCGATGCCGTGGCTCCCTATGGCGGCGCCGCTTTCCATGACAACAAGGTCTGGCTGAGCAAGAACTGACGGAAGATTTGAATGACGAAGTTCGACAATGTGAAGATCGAGATTCTGAAAGACGAGACGCTTTCGAAGAACTGGTATCATCTCCGTAACATCACCTACAATTACACCAATTCTCGCGGAGAGACGAAGGTCATCAGGCGCGAAGCCTATGATCGCGGCAATGGTGCGACGATCCTCCTCTACGATCCACGCCGCCAGACCGTGGTGCTGGTGAGACAGTTCCGCATGCCTGCCCACGTGAACGGCCATCACGGCTGGCTGCTCGAAACGCCTGCCGGCCTGCTGGATGGCGATAATCCGGCTGAGGCCATTCGCCGCGAAGTGGCGGAAGAAACCGGTTATGTCGTCAAGGATGTGCGCTTCCTGTTCAAGTCTTTCATGTCGCCCGGGTCCGTGACCGAAATCATCCACTTCTTCGCCGCGACCGTCGAATCGTCGGATCGCTTGGAGGAGGGCGGTGGCGCCGTGCATGAGGACGAGGATATCGAGGTCGTGGAAATCGCCCTGGACGATGCCCTGAAAATGATAGAAACCGGTGATATCTGCGACGGCAAGACGATCATGCTGCTGCAATGGGCGGCCCTGAACCGTCATTCTCTCACCATTTGATATTCCAACCTCGACGGAGCGCTCATGAATGTATCGCTGACGAAAGCGCCCGCCGCCGAGGCGGACAGGGTTCGGCTGGTGGAGAAGGAAACGGTCTGGAAAGGCTTCGTGCACATGCAGAAGCTTGTTTTCGATCAGCGCATGCCGGATGGCAGGACCATCCGCATCGTCCGGGAAGTCCATGACCACGGCAGCGCCGCCGCCATTCTTCTTTATGATCCGAAACGCGACAGCGTGGTGATGGTGCGCCAGTTCCGTCCCGCCGCCTTCGTGAATGGCGATCCGAGTTTTATGATCGAGGTGCCGGCAGGCCTGCTCGATGACGATGCTGCAGCGGATGCCATCCAGCGTGAGGCGATGGAAGAATCCGGCTACGCCGTCGAAAAGGTCGACTATCTCTTCGATATGTATGCCAGTCCCGGCACGCTGACGGAAAAGGTCAGTCTCTTCGTCGCCCGCATCGATCTCGACGTGCAGGCCGGCAGCGGCGGCGGACTTGAGGACGAAGGTGAGGATCTGGAGGTTCTGACCTACGGGCTGGACGAGGCCTTCGCGATGATCACATCGGGTGAAATCACCGATTCCAAGACCATCATTCTGCTGCAATGGGCGATGTTGAACCGCGCCCGGCTTTGAACGGACCTTAAACGAACGCGACGTTTTCCAGCTTTGCGGCAGCCGCGAGCTTTCTGTCCTGTGTTACCAGAGGCGCGTTGTTGGGAGCGCCATCGTACTTGGTCAAGTGGTTGGCCAAGTACGTCAGATCGATCTCTTTTCGACGGTCGCCATCGAAATCAGAAGCGACCTTTCACACCCATCCCCACAAAAATCGACTGCAGGTCGCCGCCACCGGCATTCTTTTCCGATGACAGGTTTCCGGCGCCTGCGCCGCTATAGTGGGTGTCTCCGCGCCCGAGGCTTGTATAGTCATACGCGCCGTCGAGATAGATCGAGGCATTCTCGGTCAGATCATAGGCGACGCCGGCCTTTACCCCGAACATGCCGGCGACGTCGAATTTGTCGGTAAAGCGCATGTCGCGCAGCCAGTGATCGTCCGTCGCCTTGCCATAGACCATGGCGCCGCCTTCAAGGCCCGCATTGAACGACCAGTTGCCGAACCTCTGGCCACCCGTCAGGTTGCCGTAGAAAACCGGGATTTGCTGGCGGTAAGTGATCCCCTTGAGGCCATCCTTGAATTTGCCCGAAAAATCACGGGGGGAGAAAACGCTGTAAACGGCGTTGCCGCCATAAGCCGACCATTGCACGTCCGTATATCGAAAACCGACGCCGGCGCTGAGATATTGCTGCGGATCGTCCAGCAACATGCGATTGAGTTCGAGGCTTCCCGAAAAATAATGGTCGAGGCGGGTATCGTCGTGTTGCGAGCGATCGCTCCAGCCATTCTTGGAGCTGTCCTTATAAAACGGCCATTGCCAGTCATAGTCGGTCATGTAGCCATCGCCTTCAAAGCCGACGCGGCCTTCCGCCTTGACGCGCCAGCCGGGCGCAAGTTCAAGTCCGAGCGAGCCGCGCAAGGCTACGGCGTTTTTGGTTTCCCATTCGAGTTCGCTCACCTTGCGGCCGCCGAGATGAACGGTTTCCGTCGCGCGAAGATTGAGAACGCCGGCATCCAGCGAGGCTGTAACGCCGCCTTGCTCAGCCGCGACCGGCAGGCTGGCGCCCGCCAGCAGGACAACCGAAAGCGGCAGGGAAAGTCTCGAAAATCGCATAATCGCTCCTGAGTGACCGGAGGGCCAGGAATAATGGCCGTTGCGGACACTAAAGATGATTATGGTAAATGATCGGTTTATTTTTCCAAAAATACCGTGTCTGGTATTTTTTGTACTTTAGGAATAACTTTATCAGGAGGCGGAAATGAGGTTGGAATACTCGTTTTTACTTTCGCTGTCGCTAAAGACGGCCTTGCCGTCTTCCATTCGCACCCTGCCTTCCGCAAGCCGCTTCAGGGTCAGCGGATAGAGCTGGTGCTCGACGGTCAGGATCCGCGCCGCCAGCGTGTCGGCCGTATCGCCGGAAATGACCGGCACCGCACCCTGCGCGATGGTCGGACCTTCATCCATGCCTTCGGTGACGAAATGCACGGTGCAGCCGGAAATCTTCATGCCGCTGTCGATGGCGCGCTGATGGGTGTTGAGACCGGGGAAAAGCGGCAGCAGGGAAGGGTGGATATTGATGATGCGCCCTTCATAGGGGGCAATGAAATCCCCCGATATCAGCCGCATGTAACCGGCGAGACAAATGATATCGGGTGCGATTTCACCAAGTGCGGCCAGAATGGCGCCCTCATGCTCGGCCTTGCTGACATAGGTCTTGCGCTCGAAGACCAGCGTGGGAATGCCCAGATCCCGAGCCTTTTTCAGCCCGCCCGCAGACGCCTTGTCCGAGATGACGCAGACGATTTCCGCCGGAAAATCCGCCGTCTGGCAGGCCTTGGCCAGCGACATCATGTTGGAGCCGCTGCCGGAAATGAAAACGACGACGCGTTTGCGGCCGGACGGGAAGGCGGCGCTCATCATAGGCCGAGGGCGCCCTTGTAGATGGTGCCATGCGCGCCTTCTTCGCGGGCGACCATGCGGCCGAGCGGGAAGACGGTTTCACCTTCGGCCGTCAGAACCTCGGTGACCTCACGGGCATTTTCAGCCGAAACCACCACGATCATGCCGACGCCGCAATTGAAGGTGCGCAGCATTTCCTTGGCTTCGACGCCACCGGTTTTCGCGAGCCACGAGAAGACAGCGGGAACCTTGATTGCTTCGAGATCGATTTCGGCGGCGAGATGCTTCGGCAGAACGCGCGGAATATTCTCCGGGAAACCGCCGCCGGTAATATGCGCCAGCGCCTTCAGCGCGCCGGTCTCGCGGATCGCCTTCAAAAGCGGCTTCACATAGATGCGGGTCGGCGTCAGCAGCGCTTCGCCGAGCTTCTTGCCATCGGCGAAGGGAGCGGGAGCATCCCAGCCGAGACTGGAGACCGATACGATCTTGCGCACCAGCGAAAAGCCGTTGGAATGAACGCCGGAAGAGGAGAGGCCGAGAATGACGTCGCCTTCGGCAATGTCGCCGGCGGGCAGAAGCTGGCCGCGTTCGGCTGCACCCACGGCAAAGCCTGCGAGATCGTAATCGCCATCGGAATACATGCCCGGCATTTCAGCGGTTTCGCCGCCGATCAGCGCACAGCCGGATTCGCGGCAGCCGGCGGCGATGCCGGAAACGATGGCCGCACCCTGGTCGGGGTCGAGCTTGCCGGTGGCGAAATAATCGAGGAAGAACAGCGGTTCTGCGCCCTGAACGACGAGATCGTTGACACACATGGCGACGAGATCGATGCCGACGGTGTCGTGATAGTCAGCATCGATGGCGATCTTCAGCTTGGTGCCGACGCCGTCATTGGCGGCCACCAGAACCGGATCGGTGAAGCCAGCCGCCTTCAGGTCGAACAGGCCGCCGAAGCCGCCGATTTCGCCGTCCGCGCCGGGACGCCGCGTCGAACGCACCGCCGGTTTGATCTTTTCGACCATCAGGTTGCCGGCGTCGATATCCACACCCGCATCACTATAGGTAAGACCGTTCTTGCCCGACTGGCTCATGGCTCTCGTCTCCGCTGGTTCCTTTGGCGTCGCCATTCGCACGGGACGGGGCCTGATGCAAGGGTTCGAGCGGTAAAAGCTCCGGTTTTTAACGGCTTTGGCAAGGCCGACCGTACCGTGCGCTCATGATGTCGGCAGCGCGGCGCGACAGACGAGATTGAGCAGGCCGTCATTGGACGTATCGGAATTTTCCTCTATCGGCCGCCCGTTTTCGCCATAACGCGCGGCGATCTCGAAGCCCGCCGCTTCCAGCTGGCGGGTCTGGGCGGCAAGGTCGATGAAATAAAACAGGCCGCTCCAGCGATGCGCCTGATCCGCAAGAATGGCATATTCCGGCGTCCGCCGGGTAAGGGGCTGCAGGCGCAGATAGTTGATCCAGCTTTGCGGATGCAGTGAATTCACCACCTCGCGCGGGTGCCAGGATCGCCGATGCAGCGGCATGCCGCCGGCCCGCTTCCACTGCCGGTTATGAAACGAAAAGATGAAGTAACCGCCCGGTGACAGGATGCTTCGGACGGCACGGATGATGGCAAGCCGGTCCTCATGACCGAAGGCGCTTAAGATCGCAAGCGCGCCGAGCACGCAATCGAAACGTTCCGCGCCGAACTGGCCGATTGCCCGCACATCCATGTCCAGAAAGGTGGCGGCGGGAAAATTGCGCCGAGCCAGCGCAAGCATGGGCTGCGAGCGGTCGATGCCGATATATTCCCCCACCAGCGGCAGAAGCGGCTTCGTCGTTCGGCCGGTGCCGACACCGAGATCAAGCAGCCGCTTGCCGGCATAGGCGTGGCGGAACTGATCGAGAATGATGCGTTCGGCGGGATAAAGCTGCTGGTTGTCGTACCACGCGGCAACTTCTGGATTGTCGAAGAGACCGGCATTATAGTCCGCGATGCCATTTTCACTGGTGCCCTGCATCGTGCCTCCGGCCACCGGGCATGAAGGAACCACGCTGGCCCGCCCGGCAATATTCGATAGTTGTCCAATATCCCCCTCCCGTCAACCTGTCGTTGCGAGGGGCTGGCCGGATATGAGGGATTTTGTCGCCATGCGGGCGGCCTCCTTTTGCCAGCCTCCAAAGCGATGGTCTTGACCACCTGTACATGCGCATCCTATCTCCATCATGGGCGGTGACAGTACGGCGACAGAAGGATGGACGGATGCAACCCCATGTGAGCGGTACGAACCTGCGCCGGCAGGTGTTTTTCTGGATCGGCGTGCTTGCCGTCTTTGTCCTTTTCCTGATGGTCTTCAGCTCCATTCTCCTGCCTTTCGTGGCGGGCATGGCGCTTGCCTATTTTCTCGATCCGGTGGCCGACTGGCTGGAACGGCGCGGCCTCAGCCGGCTGATGGCGACCGTCGTCATCCTCGTTTCCTTCGTGCTGATCTTCGCGCTGTCGCTCATCATCATCATTCCGCTGATCGCCGCCCAGGCCGCGGAATTCATCACGCGCATCCCGCAATATATCTCCTCGCTGCAACAGCTGATCGCCGGCGCCGATACCGATCTTCTGCCGGATTGGGTCAGCAACCAGATCGACGCCGTGAAGGAGAATTTCTCCAAGCTTCTGGCCGAAGGCGCGGGTTTCATCGGCACGCTGCTGACGCAGATCTGGAATTCCGGCAAATCGCTGGTCGACGTCATGTCGCTTCTGGTGGTCACGCCCGTCGTCGCCTTCTACCTGCTGCTCGACTGGGACCGGATGATCGACAAGGTCGACAGCTGGATACCGCGTGATTACGTCCATACCGTGCGCCAGATCGCCCGTGACATGGACAAGACCATTGCCGGCTTCGTGCGCGGGCAGGGGTCGCTGTGCATCATTCTCGGGGTTTATTACGCCGTTGGCCTGTCGCTGGTGGGCTTGAATTTCGGTCTGCTGATCGGGCTTTTCTCCGGTCTCATCAGTTTCATTCCCTATATCGGCTCAATGGTCGGCCTGATCCTCGCCGTCGGCGTCGCCATCGTGCAGTTCTGGCCGGATTATATCTATGTGTTTCTGACGCTCGCCGTTTTCTTCTCGGGCCAGTTCATCGAGGGCAACATCCTGCAGCCGAAGCTCGTCGGCAAAAGCGTCGGCCTGCACCCGGTGTGGCTGATGTTCGCCCTCTTCGCCTTCGGCGCGCTTTTCGGCTTTGTTGGCCTTCTGATCGCGGTGCCGGCGGCGGCGGCGGTCGGCGTGCTTGTCCGCTTCGCCTTGTCGCGGTATCTTGAGAGCGATCTTTACCACGGGCACGCCGCCAACCTTCCCTGGGACACAAACACTGCCCCGGAAGAAGGGGAAACGTCCTCCGGCAAGGTTGACTCTCAGAGCTGACGATGACTGACCAAATCAAAACCGACAACGCCCGGTCGAAGGCCGAGCAGCTGCCGCTCGCATTCTCGCACCCGTCTGCTTCGGGCAGGGACGATCTCCTCGTCTCGGCTTCGCTTGCGGCCGCCGTCAGCCTCATCGATGAATGGCCAAACTGGCGCTCGCCCGTCGTCGTGCTGGCCGGGCCGCCGGGCTCGGGAAAATCGCATCTCGCCAATATCTGGAAAAAGATCAGCGACGCGCGCGACATTCACCCCGAGGCCGGTGCGGATGCCGCGCGTGCGGCCGAAACGGGACCGGTTCTTTTTGAGGACGCCGACCGGCGCGGTTTCGACGATACCGAACTCTTCCATGTCATCAACAGCGTGCGCCAGCACGGCACCACGCTTTTGATGACCAGTCGGCAATGGCCTTCCGCATGGCCGGTGACGCTGCCGGACCTGCGTTCGCGCCTGAAGGCCGTGACCGTGGTGGAAACCGGCGAGCCGGACGAGGGGCTGCTGGCGCAGGTGCTGGTGAAGCTCTTCGCCGACCGGCAGCTTTACATGGATGACAAACTCATAGGTTACATCGTTAATAGAATGGAGCGTTCGCTCGATACGGCGCAGACGATCGTCGACCGGATTGACCGGCTGGCGCTTTCGCGCGGAACGAGAATTACACGTCCGCTGGTGGCGGAAGTCCTCAACGCGATGGACAACGCAGGAGCGGGCAGCGGGCTGGACGGCGATTGACTGTCACAGTTCCGTCGTCAAACTGTTATACGGGCAAGAAGGACGATCGCGCGATGCAGCAGGATCACGGGACGGAAATTGGTCAGGGGATGGAACAGGGAATGGACGCTATCGCGCAGGAAGACTTCAACAAGGTTCAGCCGGCAGCCGAGGGCGAGAGCCTCTGGGACAGCCCGGCGCGTTTCATCAACCGCGAATTCTCCTGGCTGCAGTTTAATCGCCGCGTTCTCGAGGAAACGCTGAACACGGATCATCCGTTGCTGGAGCGGCTGCGTTTTCTCTCCATTTCGGCCGCCAATCTCGATGAGTTCTTCATGGTCCGCGTCGCCGGCCTCGAAGGGCAGGTGCGCCAGAAGATCACCGTCAAGACGCCCGACGGCAAGACGCCGGCCGAACAGCTCGAAGATATTCTGAAGGAAATCGACAATCTGCAGATGGAGCAGCAGGCTTCGCTTGCCGTTCTGCAGCAATATCTCGCCAAGGAAGACATCTTCATCGTGCGCCCGGCCGCATTGTCTGATGCGGACCGCACCTGGCTGGAGACGGAGTTCGAGGAACGCATGTTCCCGGTTCTGACGCCGCTCTCCATCGATCCGGCGCACCCGTTCCCCTTCATTCCCAACCTTGGCTTTTCCATGGGCCTGCAGCTCGACAGCGTCAACGGCCGCGAGCCGATGACGGCGCTCCTGCGCCTGCCGCCGGCGCTTGACCGTTTCGTGCGCCTGCCGGATGAAAAGAACGCCATCCGCTACATCACGCTCGAAGATGTGGTCGGCCTGTTCATTCACCGGCTTTATCCCGGCTATAGCGTCAAGGGATTCGGCACGTTCCGCATCATCCGCGACAGCGATATCGAAGTCGAAGAAGAGGCGGAAGATCTGGTCCGTTTCTTCGAAAGCGCGCTGAAACGCCGCCGCCGCGGTTCCGTCATCCGCATCGAGACCGACAGCGAAATGCCGCAGTCGCTGCGCCAGTTCGTGGTGCATGAGCTTGGCGTGCCTGATAATCGCGTCGCCGTTCTGCCCGGCCTTCTTGCGCTCAACACCATCTCGGAAATCGTCCGCGCGCCGCGCGACGACCTGAAATTCGAACCATACAACGCCCGTTTCCCCGAGCGCGTGCGCGAACATGCCGGCGATTGCCTTGCCGCCATCCGCGAAAAGGACATGGTGGTTCACCACCCCTATGAAAGCTTCGACGTCGTCGTGCAGTTCCTGCTGCAGGCGGCGCGCGATCCCGAAGTGCTCGCCATCAAGCAGACGCTTTACCGCACCTCCAATGACAGCCCGATCGTTCGCGCGCTGATCGATGCGGCCGAAGCCGGTAAATCCGTCACCGCGCTGGTCGAACTGAAGGCGCGTTTTGATGAAGAGGCGAATATCCGCTGGGCGCGCGACCTGGAACGCGCCGGCGTGCAGGTCGTCTTCGGCTTCATCGAACTCAAGACCCACGCCAAGATGTCGATGGTGGTGCGCCGCGAGGACGGCAAGCTCAGGACCTATTGCCACCTCGGCACCGGCAATTACCACCCGATCACCGCCAAGATCTATACCGACCTGTCCTTCTTCACCTGCAACCCGAAGATCGCCCATGACATGGCGAATATCTTCAACTTCATAACCGGTTATGGCGAACCGGAAGAAGGCATGAAGCTCGCCATTTCGCCCTATACGCTGCGCTCGCGCATCGTGAAGCACATCAACGAAGAGATCGAACATGCCAAGCGCGGCGCGCCGGCGGCGATCTGGATGAAGATGAATTCGCTGGTCGACCCAGAAATCATCGATGCGCTTTACCGCGCCAGCGCCGCTGGCGTGGAGGTCGATCTCGTCGTGCGCGGCATCTGCTGCCTGCGCCCGCAGGTGCCTGGTCTGTCGGACAATATCCGCGTCAAATCCATCGTCGGCCGCTTCCTCGAACACAGCCGGATCTTCTGCTTCGGCAATGGTTTCGGCCTGCCGTCGGACAAGGCGCTGGTCTATATCGGCTCGGCCGACATGATGCCGCGCAACCTTGATCGGCGCGTGGAAACGCTGGTGCCGCTCACCAATCCCACCGTGCATGAGCAGGTTCTTTCACAGATTATGCTGGGCAATCTCATTGACAACCAGCAGAGCTACGAGATACTTGCGGACGGAACGTCGAGGCGCATCGAGGTGCGTAAAGGCGAAGAACCGTTCAACGCGCAGCACTATTTCATGACCAATCCCAGCCTTTCCGGACGTGGTGAAGCCCTGAAATCCAGTGCGCCAAAATTGATTGCCGGGTTGATTTCGTCCCGCAAGAAACAGGCTGAATGACACGATCAGAAGCACAGGGGCGGCTGACCGGCCTTGCCCCCGTTTCCGTCATCGATATTGGTTCGAACTCCGTTCGTCTTGTCGTCTATGAAGGTCTCTCCCGCGCGCCCGCCGTGCTGTTCAACGAAAAGGTCCTGTGCGGCCTTGGCAAGGGACTGGCGCTGACGGGGCGCATGCATGAGGAAGGTGTGAGCCGGGCGCTGATGGCGCTGAGGCGCTTCCATGTGCTTTCCGAGCAGGCGCAGGCGCAGAAGCTTTATGTGCTGGCGACGGCTGCGGCGCGTGAGGCGGAAAACGGCCCGGATTTCATCCGCGAGGCCGAAGCCATTCTCGGCTGCGAGATCGAAGTGCTGTCAGGCGAAAAGGAAGCGCTTTATTCCGCCTATGGCGTGATCAGCGGTTTCCATGATCCCGATGGCATCGCGGGTGACCTTGGCGGCGGTTCGCTTGAACTCATCGATATCAAGGGCAAGAGCTGCGGCGAAGGCATCACCCTGCCGCTCGGCGGCCTGCGGCTGTCGGAACAGTCGGACGGTTCGCTGGAAAAAGCGGCGACGATCGCCAGAAAACACGTGAAGTCCTTCGCAAAGCTTCTGGCGGCGGGTGAGGGGCGCACCTTTTACGCCGTGGGCGGCACCTGGCGAAACATCGCCAAGCTGCACATGGAGATCACTGGCTATCCGTTGCATATGATGCAGGGCTATGAATTGCCGCTCGAGGAAATGCTGAATTTCCTCGAGGAGGTCATTGTCTCCCGGGACAGCAAGGATCCGGCCTGGCAGGCGGTTTCCAAGAACCGCCGTTCGCTCCTGCCCTTCGGCGCCATCGCCATGCGTGAGGTTCTGAGGGTGATGAAACCGGCCAGGATCGCCTTCTCGGCGCAGGGCGTGCGTGAAGGTTATCTTTATTCGCTGCTCACGGAAGAAGAGCGGGACTCCGATCCGCTGCTGGTCGCGGCGGATGAGCTTGCCATTCTGCGTGCCCGTTCGCCCGAACATGCGCGTGAGCTGGCGGACTGGAGCGGCCGTACCTTCCCGGTCTTCGGCATTGACGAGACGGAAGAGGAAAGCCGCTACCGGCAGGCCGCCTGCCTTCTGGCCGATATCAGCTGGCGCGCCCACCCGGATTATCGTGGCCTGCAGGCGCTCAACATCATCGCCCATTCATCCTTCGTGGCGATCACCCATCCCGGCCGCGCCTATATTGCGCTCGCCAATTATTATCGCTTCGAAGGCCTGAACGACAACGGCACCACCGAGCCGCTCGCGGCCATGGCGGGTGACCGGTTGCAGGAACTCGGAAAATTGCTCGGCGGCCTGCTGCGCGTGGTCTATCTCTTCTCGGCCTCGATGCCCGGCGTTGTCGACCACTTGAAATTCCGCAGGTCCGACAATCCGGATCTCGATCTGGAATTCGTCGTGCCGCATGCTTATTGCGATTTTGCCGGCGAGCGCCTGGATGGGCGGTTGCAGCAGCTGGCGAAGCTGACCGGAAAGCGGCTGGCATTCGTGTTCGAGTAATGGCGGCAAAAGTCTGTTTTGCGGCGCAGGTCAGGACCAGCGCTCGCAAAAGGCTTCTATGTCGTTCGACTGAAAGTCGGAAAGCCGCGCCATGATCGTTTCGAATGGCCAGTCCCACCAGGCGATTGAAGCAAGCTTTTCCGCGATGGCCCGGGAAAATCGCTCGCGTATGATTTTTGCGGGAACGCCACCGACGATGGTGTAGGGCGGCACGTCCCTGGTGACGACCGCGCCGGCGGCGAGCACTGCGCCGTCACCAATCTTGACACCCGGCAGGACGATGACCCCGTGGCCGATCCAGACATCGTGGCCGATGATGGCACGGTCCTCTTTCCGCCGTTTGAAAAAGGCATCGTCGCGTACCGCATCGGCAGAGTAATATTCCGGGCAATAGCTGAACCGATGCATGGATGGCCGGTCCATCGGATGGTTCGGAGCGCCTATCCTGACCTCAGCGGCGATGGCGCAGAATTTTCCGATCGTCGCATCGCCCACCATGCAGCGTGGTCCGAGATAGGAGTAGTCACCAAGTTCGGCATTGTGCAGGGTAGTATCTGCCAGGATCTCGCAGCACGCGCCGATCTGCGAATCTCTTATGCTCGCCGTGGCATGGATGATGGTTTCTGCAATTTTCGGGTGCTTGGCCTGTGCGGTCGAATCCATTCCTGCCTCCAGATTTGCGCCTGCTTAACCGGGCATGATGAAAGACCTGTGACGTGGCATGGCCAGGGCTGTTCGGCCCTCTTCAAATGCAGATCAGCGTCGGCACCGGCGAATGTCACTTGTGTGTGACATTCGCCGCCGCCTCTTTTTTACTTCCAGTAATGGTCGGATATGTTCTGAGCGTTGCGGATGATGTGGCCGGCAATTTCCGGGTCTCCGCCCTCGAAGGTCTGCGGATCGGCGCCGCATAACCGCAGGAAAAGCTGCTGGTGCGCGACGGCCGTAAAATAGTCACGAGGCGGTGGCTGCATGTCTGAATCGACGGTCTGGAACGCCTCGACGACTTCCTTGCCGGCGCGCTCGAGCGCTGCGTGAATGGTGGCCATCATCGCCGCTTCCGTATGTTGCAATATATCCTGAACCTGCCGTTCTGCCGGGGTCAGAACCGGGCAACTCTCATTCATCGAACATCTCTCCTGTCGGTGCGCCATCTTGCTGAGCGATATTATCGCATGGATTGTGTCGGCTTTGCGGGAAAGATGGAAATCGCGGCGTTGAGCGAAGCACAACGCCCTGCGAGAGGGCACTGGGTGAAACGGCAATGGGCTGACATTCCGGCGTAAACGGTTCAGCCGTGTCCGAGCGCTTTCCGGATACAGGCGCTGAGATAGGCATATTGCAGCGGTGTCGTCTTCGCCATGGCCTCCATGCGCGAGGCGGGTTTGTCCTCATATCCGACGGGAATATCGAACTGCGCAAAGGTAAAGTCCCAGCGCGTACCCTCGACGATATTGTAAAAGTGGTCGGCGCCGCTGACGGCGGTTTTGGCAAGCTCACCGCCGAAAATGTCCTGAACCACCAGTGCGGTGACGCTGCCCTGCCCACGGGCGGGGTTTTCGCGCGACCAAAGGCTGCTGGTTTCGCCTGACCAGCTTTTCCTCAAGGCGTAATAAAGTCGTTCGGCATGGTCCTGCATGAAAAGTCTTTCCCGTTTCGGATCACGGTTCCGGATATGAGCAGAATCGGAACGGAGCGCCGCGCATCCCCTGAAGGCTGCGCGGCGCTCTGTCTGTTGAATGTGCGCGGATGCGCGGACGGCGCCGGAACGAAGCCCGGCGTCGGGATATTATTTGGCGTCGAGCAGATCCTTGACTTCCAGCAGGACGAATTCGTTGTCGTCAGCCTTGTCCAGCGCGCGGCCGGCCGAGAAAGGCAGGTTGTTGTCGTTGCCGACGATGATATGCGTGGCATCGACGCGGTCGACATTCTCGATGGTGACGAAAGGCATGTCGTAATAACCGTTGCCGCCGCCCTGACGCTTCTTGTTGTCGGGGTCGGAGATTTTCAGAAGATCGATATAGCCGATCTTGCGCGCGGCCTTGCCGACATTGGCGTCATTAAATTCGATCTTGTAGATGCGCTTGACCTTGGAGGGCACGGCGAAGCAGTTTGCTTCCGGCTTCTTCGGGTCGGCGCAGGCCTTGTCGGCGGTGCCGGCGCCATTGTCGCGCTCGATGACCAGCGCGGTGCTGTCATCAAGCATGTTGAAGTCGCCGATGGCTTCGCCGCCCTGTGCCAGCGGATAAAGCCAGGTGCGGCCGGTCCATTCCTTCTTGGCGGTGTCGAGCTCGATGATGCGCAGTGCGGTCGCGCCGTCTTCGGTCTTCTCCACCTGGCCGTCAGCCATGTAGAGCGGGCCTTCCAGAAGGCCGTAGAGCTTGGAGCCGTCCTTGGAAAGCGCCATGCCCTCATAACCGCCCGAGCGCTTCAGGTTGAAGGCCGGCATTTTCTGCGTCGGGTTGCCGGGCAGCGCCAGGGTCGGATGGTCGGGCGACTTCACGTCGATATCGCCGGCCTTGGTGGAGATCACGTCGGTCAGCTTGCCGTCGCGGGTAAATTTCAGGATGTAAGGACCGAATTCCTCACCGACCCAGAAACCATCGGCAACCGGCTGAATGGATTCGACATCGAAATCCGCGCCCGTGAGGTAACGCTTGCTCGAGCCTTCGAGAACGATGGGGAAGGGCGCCTTCATATCAGGGTCGGAGAGGAACACGGTTTCAAGCGCGTTGACCTTGCCGGCGTCCCAGTCGAACTTCAGGTGGTGAAGCATCAGCATGGCGTCGCTGGAATTGAGCTTGGAGCCGAAACCATTGTCGGAAAGGCTCCAGAAGCTGCCGTCGGGCATCGCCTTGATGCCGGAAAAGCCCTGCATCGGCTGGCCGTTGAACGGCATGGAAAGGCCGGTCAGGCGCACGCCATCCTTGCCGGGCACGGTGCCGAGACCTTCCGCGCGCTTGCGGTCGGCGGTCGTGAACTTGGCGGAGGTCTTGAGATGTTCGGGCGCGTCAGCAGGTGCTGCGATGATGGTGTTGGCCGGCAGGATGGCGTGGGAGACCAGCTTTGCCGGAAACTCCTGCTCTGCGGCGTGCGATGCGGTGGCCAGCGCGATAACCGCGCAGGATGCGAAAAGAATGTGCTTCATGATGGAGACCCCTCTCAGTACCTGTTGAAGACAGGATTGACGCGATAGGGTCGTCGCATGACAGGCAGGTGATTGCCGTTTGAAGCTTTGATGAATTTTGATGACGGACGCTCCGGAGAAACAGGATTGCGCCGTTTCCCGCGCCTAAGCGGCGGGCGCCTGATATTGGCTGAGCGTGCAGACGCCCAGCGTCTGGCCACGGCCCTTCACCGCATGTTCGCCGAGATATTCGCTGCGCACGCCCTTCGGAAGCACCAGCTGATGGGCGAGATCGGCGGAAATCAGCACCGGGTGGCCGAGCATCTTGCTCAGCGATTCGAGCCGGGAGGTCGTGTTCACCGTATCGCCGAAATAGGTGATCTTGTGATGATCGACACCGATTTCCGCGGTGATAACAGGCCCGCCATGGATGGCGAAGCGCAGGCGCGGCATTTCGCCGAAACGGGAAAGCCACATGTCGCGTTTTTCATCGATGGTCGCCTGAATGTCGAAAACGCAGCGCACGCAGGCTGCCCGCCTGATCGCCATGTGATAGGGCCAGGTGATGATGGCGGCGTCGCCGATATAATCGTCGATGACGCCGCCGTGTTTCCTGACCGGCGCGGCATAGGTCGCGAAGATTTCACCCAGGAATTCCTGGGCCTTCAGGTCGCCATTGGTTTCGGCAAAGGAGGTGGAGCCGACGAGATCGATGAAGATGAAGACGCGGTCTTCGCTGACGGGGCGGCGATAGCGGCCTAAAATGAGATCGATGAAGATATCGCGGCCGAGAAGTTCGCGCACGCGCATGATGAAGACGATGATGCCGCAGACGATGAGGGTGAAGATGAGCGTCTGCATCTCCGCATGCACCGCTCTTTTCCAGGTGCCGGGAAATATGCCGCTCAACCACAGGATTGTGCCGCCGAGCCCGAATCCGCAAAAAACGAGGATGGCGTAGATGATGAGGCCGACGGCGATATAGGCGGGAGTCGGCAGGGCGCTGACCCGCCGCGACAGGCCGGGCATGATGTAACCGCGTTCAAAGGCGAGAATGGGCGTGCAGGCGAAAAGCGCATAGGTCGCGCCGATCAGCGCGCCGCCGCCATATTCGAGCAAGGCGTAGGCCACGCCGCTGCCGGCCACGGTAACGAAGAGCACCACGTAATCCAGAATGGGCAGCAATTTTCTCATGGTTCTTGATCTCGGGAAGGGAAGGCCCGCCGCTCCCTTCGGGCGAAGCTTCTGTTCAGGTCATATGTGACATTAGTGTGGAAAATGCGCCGCAAAAAGTGAGCAATCGGTAAGGTTGCATGAAGGATTGGTAAGGCTGTTGCCCTGTTGCCGCAAAACCGGTGCGGATGTGGCGATATGCCCAGGAGGATGTTCTGTCATCGGCCATTTCACGCGGAGATTGCGGCCGATCACCGGGCGCGCGGCTCCACCATTTGACCGGAAAGACGCAAAACGCAGCCGAATGCCGGCGGCTGCCAGAGGGGCGGCGAGCGGCCGGGTGCGGGCAGGGTGCATGTGAAACCCGCAACGCGCAGCGGTCTCCAAAGAGGCGCAGCGCGATACTGGCAAGATTGGGGTTGTGGCGCGGGGATTACACCCCGCTCACCTCCACCGCCTCGACCTTCTTGCCGGCAAAGCGCAGGGCCACTTCGCCATTGATGAGCTTAAGCGCCACATCGCCGAACAGCTCGCGCCGCCAGCCGGTCATGGCCGCGACGGTTGCCTTCTCGCCCTCGGCGGCGATCTTGTCCAGATCGTCGCTATTGGCGATGACCTTGGCGGCAACGCCATGCTTGTCCGCCGTCAGTTTCAGCAGGACCTTCAAAAGCTCCACGGCAGCGCCGGAGCCCTCCGGCGCGTGGCTGTGACGCGGCGCCTTCGGCATTTCCTCTTTTGGCAGAGCCAGCGCCGCATTCACCGTTTCGACGATGGCGGTGCCGGAGGCGGAACGCTCCCAGCCCTTGGGGATGGTGCGAAGCCGCGACAGCGCCTCGGCGTCCTTCGGCTGCTGCTGGGCGATTTCGAAGATCGCATCGTCCTTCAGGACGCGCGAACGTGGCACATTGCGGGAGCGGGCCTCCCGTTCACGCCAGGCGGCGACAAATTTGAGGATCGCAAGTTCCGTCGGCTTGCGCAGCCGCGATTTCAGCCTGAGCCACGCATCGTCGGGATGCATGTCATAGGTGTCGCGTGATTCCAGAATGTCCATCTCTTCGGTCAGCCACAGCGAGCGGCCTTCGCGCTCCAGCTGTGCCTTCAGCGACAGATAGACGTCGCGCAGGTGGGTCACGTCGGCCAGCGCGTAATCCAGCTGCTTGTCGGAAAGCGGGCGGCGGCTCCAGTCGGTGAAACGCGAGGATTTGTCGATCTGGACGTTCTTGATCTTCTGCACCAGCTGGTCGTAGGAGATCGAATCGCCGAAACCGCAGACCATGGCGGCGACCTGCGTATCGAAAATCGGGTGCGGAATAAGCCCGCCGAGATGGTAGATGATCTCGATGTCCTGCCGCGCCGCGTGGAAAACCTTCACGACAGCAGGATTGGCCATCAGTTCGAACAGCGGGGTCAGGTCGAGACCCTTGGCCAGCGGATCGACCAGCACCTCGAGCGTCGGGCTCGCCATCTGCACGAGGCACAGCTCCGGCCAGAAGGTCGTTTCCCGCAGAAATTCGGTGTCGATGGTGATGAATTCCGATTTTGCCAGTTCCGTGCAGGCTTCGGCGAGGGCGGCAGTCGTTTCAATCATTGTTATTGGCCAATCGTGAAAATTATCCGTCTTACTTTCCCTTTGCCGGGCGCATGTCAATACAAAGCCCGCGTTTCCGGCCTCAGGGGTCGTTTTTCTCGGGCGGATCGGATGCTGGCCCGTCCTTTTTGGGCGGAGGCGGGGCGGCGAGCTTCTGGAAATAGGCCGAGGTGCGCAAAAGCGAGCTGAAACGCCAGTTCCGCTCCTCCACAGGTACGCCTTCGCGCACCTGCAGCCGGTGAATGGTATAGGCAATGAAAACGATCTGGATCGCGGCCGTATAGCTGAACAGCGCCTTCGGGCCGAACTGGTCGATCAGCACGGAGGCGAGCAGCGGTCCGACGGTTGCGCCCACCGACCAGAAGAACAGCAGCCCGGCCGACACCATCGCATGTTCGCCCTCCTTCGCATGGTCGTTGCCATGGGCCGAACTCAGTGAATAGAGCGGCAGCGCGAAGGCGCCGAAGATGAAGACGCCGATGATGTTGCTCCACTCATCCGTGCCGGCGAAGAAGGCGAGGAACAGGCCGACGACGACCGAGCCGGCCGTGGTGGCGAGAATGATGATGCGCCGGTCATAGCGGTCGGAATAGACGCCGAGCGGATATTGCAGCACCACGCCGCCGATGATGCCGGCGCTCATGAAAGTGGCGATGGCGGTGACGGAAAGGCCGATCTGTTCGGCATAGATCGGGCCGATATTGCGAAACGCCGCCATGCTGAGACCGACGGCCACGCAGCCGACCACGGCAAGCGGCGAGATGCGCCAGACGGCAAAGAGATTGAAGGGGATCTGCTTCGGCGGCGCGGGGTTGGATTTGTCGGCAAGCGAGATCGGCACGAGTGACAGCGACAGCGCCATGGCGATCAGCGAAAACACCACCGGCCCGCCGATACCGGCGATGGGAATGATATATTGCGCCAGCGTCACGGAGCCGAGATCGACGAAACGATAGATGGAGAGCGTGCGCGCCCGGTTGGAATTCGTCACCTGCGCATTGATCCAGCTTTCGATCACGGCGAAAAGACAGGCGACTGCGATGCCGATGACGAAGCGCATCAGCATCCAGAACAGGGGATGGATGATGAGCGGCATGGCGATCGACGCTGCGGAAGCCACCGCCGCCATGGTGGCGAAGGCGCGGATATGGCCGATCCGCCGGAGAAGCCGCGTCACCGAAATGCAGCCGAGCGCGAATCCGATACTATAGGCGGCGCTGATGAGGCCGATGGTGCTGGCCGAGAATCCCTCGGAGATGCCACGCAGCGCAATATAGGTTCCCTGCAGGCCGTTGCCGCCGATCAGGATGCCGGCGGTGACGAGAAGCGGGATAAGGGGTCTGATCTGGCTCATTGCGGGCCGACTCGGTTTGGCGGGCTGGATTAGTCCTATCTAAAGCGAAGGCGGGGGAAAGGACAGGCTGAAGGCGACATTGTTGTGCTTTGCCTTGACAAATCGGGCTGGTCATGCGCTTTTCCGGCCAATTTCGACAGTGCGGCCCATCTGGTCTTTCCATCTGGCCCGCAGCACGTTCCAGGATATAAAAATGCATCGTTACCGCAGCCACACCTGTGCCGCTCTCCGCAAGTCCGACGTCGGCGAAACCGTTCGCCTTTCCGGTTGGGTTCATCGCGTGCGAGATCATGGCGGCGTTCTCTTCATCGACCTTCGCGACCATTACGGCATCACCCAGGTCGTCGCCGATCCCGATAGCCCGGCCTTCAAGGTTGCGGAAACCGTGCGCGGCGAATGGGTCATCCGCATCGACGGCCTCGTCAAGGCGCGTTCGGAAGATACCGTCAACAAGGGCATGGCGACCGGCGAGATCGAGCTTTATGCACAGGAGATCGAGGTTCTCGGCGTTGCCAAGGAACTGCCGCTGCCGGTCTTCGGCGAGCCTGACTATCCTGAAGACGTTCGCCTGAAATACCGCTTCCTTGATCTTCGCCGCGAAACCCTGCACAGGAACATCGTCAAGCGCACGCAGATCATCTCCGCCATGCGCACCGGCATGGCCGATGCCGGTTTTGCCGAATATACGACGCCGATCCTCACCGCTTCCTCGCCGGAAGGCGCGCGCGACTTCCTCGTGCCCTCGCGTATCCATGAAGGCAAGTTCTTCGCGCTGCCGCAGGCGCCGCAGCAGTACAAGCAGCTTCTGATGGTGGCCGGTTTCGACCGTTATTTTCAGATCGCGCCGTGCTTCCGCGATGAAGACCCGCGCGCCGACCGTCTGCCGGGCGAATTCTACCAGCTCGACGTCGAAATGAGCTTCGTGACCCAGGAAGATGTCTGGACCACGATGGAGCCGATGATGACGGCCGTGTTCGAGAAGTTCGCCGAAGGCAAGCCGGTTACCAAAGAGTGGCCACGCATTCCCTATGACGAGGCGATCCGCAAATACGGTTCCGACAAGCCCGACCTGCGCAACCCGATCGTCATGGAAGCCGTGACCGAACATTTCGACGGTTCGGGCTTCAAGGTCTTCGCCAACATGATCGCTTCCAACCCCAAGGTTCAGGTCTGGGCCATCCCGGCAAAAACAGGCGGTTCGCGCGCTTTCTGCGACCGCATGAACGCATGGGCGCAGTCTCAGGGCCAGCCCGGCCTCGGCTACATCTTCTGGAAGGAAGAGGACGGCAAGGTCGGCGGTTCCGGTCCGCTCGCCAAGAACATCGGCGAGGAACGCACCGAGGCGCTGCGCCAGCAGCTCGGCCTTGAGGCGGGCGATGCCTGCTTCTTCGTCGCCGGCGATCCCGCCAAGTTCTACAAGTTTGCCGGCGAGGCGCGCACCCGTGCCGCCGACGAGCTGAACCTGATCGACCGCGACCGTTTCGAAATGTGCTGGATCGTCGATTTCCCCTTCTTCGAATATAACGAAGAGGAAAAGAAGATCGACTTCGCCCATAACCCCTTCTCCATGCCGCAGGGCGGTCTGGAAGCGCTGGAAGGGCAGGATCCGCTCTCCATCAAGGCGTTCCAGTATGACGCGGTCTGCAACGGCTTCGAAATCGCCTCCGGTTCGATCCGTAACCAGTCGCCAGAGCTGATGGTCAAGGCCTTCGAGAAGGTCGGCCTGTCGCAGACCGATGTGGAAGAGCGCTTCGGCGGTCTCTACCGCGCCTTCCAGTACGGCGCGCCTCCGCACGGCGGTTGCGCTTTCGGTATCGACCGCGTCGTCATGCTGCTGGTCGGCGCCAAGAACCTGCGCGAAATCACGCTGTTCCCGATGAACCAGCAGGCACAGGACCTCCTGATGAACGCCCCGTCGCCGGCAACGCCGACCCAGCTTCGCGAGCTGGCGCTGCGCGTGGTGCCGTCCAAGAAGGACTGATCCGGATTATTCGGGTTTAAAATAAGGGCCGGCGGCGACGCCGGCCCTTTTTGTTTTTGCAACGAACGCGGCAAAGCCACAATTTTACCGCGAGTTAAGCCGAATTTCGCACATAATCAGCCGAAATCCGATCCCAGTATAGGTTCCGCGTTCACTGAGGGGACGCAAGACTATCAGGGGTTTTAAACTTGGGACAGCGCCGGCCGAGCTTCGCTTCGGCGCGATCATATTTAGAAGGATTTCAGCATGGTACATGAAACGGAAAAAGACCTTGCCCCGGCGGGTGGGCAGGTTTCTCCAGTTCTGCCGCGCGGCAGTTTCGCCGTCAGCCTGCGTTCGCCGGGCGCAAAGTTTCTGATGATCGGTTTCATATCGATGGTTCTGCTCGTGCCGCTGCTGCTCGTCTGGGGATTGACGGAAGAGCGGGCCTCGCGGGCGGAAGACGTTTCGGGGCGGATCGCCAGTGGTTGGGGTGGCGATCAGGTGGTGAACGGCCCTTATCTCGCTGTGCCTTTCGACGTGGAGCGCCGCCGCGAGGTGGATGGCCGCAGCATCGTCGACCGCACCACCGAATGGGTGCTGGTCATGCCGGAAACGCTCGATGTCACGGCCAGCCTGAAGACCGAGGAAAAGCGGCTCTCGATCTACAGTCTGCCGGTCTATAATGGCGATCTTGTCCTCAACGGCCGCTTCGGTTCCGGCATCCTGCAGGATCTGGCGCGTTTCTCCGGTACGCCGCGTCTCGACAGCGCCATTCTCGTTCTCAGCATTCAGGATATCACGGGCATACGGTCGAGCGCCGGTGTCAGGATAAACGGCGGTCCGGTTCTGCCCTTCGACCCTGGCATGCGGGATATTTCAGCGATGACGACCCATGATGGCCCCGGTGCGCCGGTGAGGTCCGACGCCGGGGTGCACAGGTCGATCGAAAAAAGCCTTGTCGAAACCGGTTTCGCCTTCGACATCGCATTCTCCCTGAATGGTTCGGGCAGTTTCGCCGTCGCTCCTGCTGGCCAGACGACGAGTTTCGCGGCAAAAGCCGACTGGCCGCATCCCGGCTTCGAGGGACTGTTCCTTCCCGAGCAAAAGACCGTTACCGCCACCGATTTTGAGGCCAATTGGACCATTCCCTATCTTGCAAGGGGGGTGGACCGGGTGGTGGAAGGCACGCGCCTGCCGCTATCGAACAGCCTGATGACGATCAACCTCGTAGAGCCCGTGAAATTCTACCAGATCATCGCCCGGACGCTGAAATATTCGATCGGGTTCATCTCGCTGGTTTTCCTTGCCGTCTTCATTGTCGAGCTCAAGGGCGGCGCCGCCGTGCACTGGATACAATATGTGCTGACCGGGCTGGCGCTGATTGTTTTCTACGTGCTGCTGCTGGCGCTCTCCGAACATACGGGCTTTATGGTCGCCTATGCGACGGCATCGATATCGACGGCAGCGCTGATCGCTTTCTATCTCGGTAGCGCAACCAATAGCAGTATGAACGGCATGGTGCTATTTGCCGTTCTGGCGGTCGCCTATGGTGTCATGTACCTGGTTCTGAACGAGGATGAATATGCATTGCTGGCGGGTGCGGTGATTTCCTTCATCGCCATAGCCGCAACCATGTTCGCCACCCGGCGGGTCGACTGGTCAGGAGCCGCCGCCTTGCGGCCGCGCAACGGTGCAGACCATGCGGTGTCGTCCGGTTCGACCGGATCGGTTTGAGTGGCCGCATTGCGGGTTTTTCTTACCCGGCTTGGCATCCGGCGTGAAAAGCGGGAAGTGTAACAGCGAGGCTGGAGCGATGTGTTCCAGCCTCTTTTCCATCCTGTGGTTGCCGCAATCTTCGCCGTTGGCGACCGTTGTTTGCGGGCCGCATCTGCATCTTCGCATTTGATCTGTGGATTGTCATAAAAACTTAATCGAACTGACAAATCCGGTAGAGGACTTCTTAAGCCTTGTCGATCATTCATCGCCCCAACGGGTTTCACAAACGAGGGTTGAATGTTTTCGCTGGTCTCGACGTTCAAAATTGCGCATCGCGTCTCAATGCTGGCGCTGGCCGCGCTGTGCGGGATCGCCGTTATCGCGGGCATGCTGCTCTGGCAAAGGCAGATGGAGGCGCGTTATCGCGTCGCCGAGGAGACGCTGATCGCACGGGACGGAGAACTGGCGGCGCTGGAGGACGGTTTGCATGAAAGCCGCCTTCACCAGAGAGATTTTCTGCTGACGCGCGATATGAAATCCGTCGCGCGGTTTGACCAGACGATGCAGCAGGTCGGGCAGTCGCTGAACTATCTCGAAGGCGGTGCGACACCGCAGATACGGACGCGGCTCGAAGCGCTGGCGCAGGCTGCGGCCGCCTATTCCGACCGCATGAAGGCGCTGGTTTCCAAGAACGGGGAACTGGGTCTCACGCCCTCCGAAGGTCTGGAGGGTGCGATGCGCAACGGTGTCCATTCCATTGAAAAACTCATCGACGTCGTCGCCAATGCAGAAATCCGCGCCAGCATGCTGATGATGCGCCGGCACGAGAAAGATTTCATCCTGCGGCGGGACGAGGGCTACGTGGCAAAACACGCAGCTGAAGTGGAGACCTTCAAGGCGCTGGTGAAGCTGGAATATCGGCCGGGCGCGGAGCGTCAGCGCATCATGGATGCGCTGGAAATCTACACCGCCTCATTCCGCTTTTATGCCCAGGCGGTGCTGGAGGAGGAGAAGGCGCGCGAAACGGTCGCCTCCGCCTATGATGCCCTGCTGCCCATCGTCACCGAGATTTCCGCTACCTACCGGCAGGAGCGGGAGGCGAGCGCGCTGGCAAACAACGCGGCGGCGGAGAGAACGGTTTCGATTGTCGTCGCCTTCATTGCGCTGACCGTTTTGAGCCTTTTTGCCGGGGTCTATTTCATCGGCCGCTCGATAACCCGGCCGGCAACCGCGATCACCGGCGCCATGCGCCGTCTTTCCGAAGGCGAAACCGAATTTGCGGTTCCCGGCCTGCGCCGCGGGGACGAGTTCGGCGCCATGGCGCATGCGCTGGAAATTTTCCGGCAGGCGGCCATCGCCAAGATCGAACTGGAGAGCCAGGCGCTTGCGGCCCGGCAGCAGGCGGAAGCGGAAAAAGCCCGCTTCCAGCGCGAGGCCGAGGCCGAAGCACAAGCGCGGCTGATGCAGGCGACCACCGGACTTGCGGCCGCGCTGCACCGTCTTGCCGACGGCGATCTCTCCTTCGAGCTGAACGAGCCCTTTGCTCCGGATTTCGAGGCGCTGCGTCACGATCTCAACCGGACGATCCGCCAGCTCGATGCCGCCCTGTCCGGCGTCGTACAGTCGAGCGTCGCCATTGACGGCGGCAGCCAGGAGATCAGCCAGAGTGCCGCTGACCTTGCCCGCCGCACCGAACAGCAGGCCGCCTCGCTGGAGGAGACCGCAGCAGCACTGGATGAGCTGACGGCGAATATCCGTATTTCGGCGGAGCGTGCGGTGGAAGCCCGCGCGGTCGCCCATTCGGCCGACGAAGACGCCAACCGCACGGCCGATCTCGTTGTCGATACGATCATGGCCATGGAAAAGATCGAACATTCCTCCGGCAGGATCGGCAGCATCATCAGCGTTATCGATGAGATCGCCTTCCAGACCAATCTTCTCGCCCTCAATGCCGGTGTCGAGGCTGCGCGTGCAGGCGAGGCGGGCCGCGGTTTCGCCGTCGTCGCGCAGGAGGTGCGCGAGCTGGCGCAGCGTTCCGCAAAGGCTGCCGCCGAGATCAAGGTGCTTATCCAGACCTCCGGTTCGGAGGTGAAGGACGGCGCGCGTTTCGTCAGGGAAACGGGGGCTGCCCTGTCGCGCATCGGCGGTTCGGTAAAGACGATCAACGACCATATCGAGGCTATTGCCGCGGCAACGAAAGAACAGTCGCTCGGTCTTTCCGAGATCAACAGCACGGTCAACCATCTGGATCAGGGCACGCAGCAGAATGCGGCCATGGTCGAGGAAAACAATGCCGCCAGCGCCATGCTGGCGGGCGAAACGGCGCGCCTCAAGGAACTGGTCTATCAGTTCCGGCTGAGCGAGGCGGATCTGCGGGACGACGGCCAGCGCGAAGCGGCCTGAGGGCGCCATTGCGGGCATTGAAAAGCGGGCAGGCAACTTGCGGCCCGCTTTTTTGCCGTTTATAGCTGGGCCACTCACCACGGACCCGGTGAAATTCCGGGTGGCTCTTCTGGCCGCCGATCCGCCAGACAACGCAAAGCACCGACATTCCTTTCAATCTACCGGACATGGCTCCGGCCGGTGCGTCATTCTTTGCGAAAAAATCAGATGAACAGATTTCAGACTTACAGACGTGAGTGGTTTTCCAATATTCGCGGCGATCTTCTTTCCGGCATCGTCGTGGCCCTTGCCCTCATTCCCGAAGCCATCGGCTTTTCCGTCATCGCCGGCGTCGATCCGAAGGTGGGATTGTTCGCCTCCTTCGCCATTGCCTGCGTCTCCGCCTTCACCGGCGGCCGGCCGGGCATGATCTCGGCGGCAACCGCCGCCACCGCCGTCCTGATGGTGACGCTCGTCAAGGAACACGGGCTGCAATATCTCTTCGCCGCCACCATTCTCATGGGCGTGCTGCAAATCGCGGCGGGTTTTGCGAAACTTGGCCGGGTGATGCGTTTCGTGTCGCGCTCGGTCATGACCGGTTTCGTCAATGCGCTGGCGATCCTGATCTTCATGGCGCAATTGCCCGAACTGATCAGCGTGCCGGTCGAAACCTATGTCATGATCGCGGCCGGCCTTGCGATCATTTATCTCTTCCCGCTGGTCACGAAGGTCATTCCGTCGCCACTGGCCGCCATCGTCGCCCTGACCTGCGTGGCGGTTTTCTCCGGCATGGATATCCGCACGGTCGGCGATCTCGGCGAATTGCCCTCGACATTGCCGGTTCTTGCCCTGCCGCAGGTGCCGCTGACCTTCGAGACTTTGCAGATCATCTTTCCCTATTCCGTGGCGCTCGCCGCCGTCGGCCTCTTGGAATCGCTGCTGACGGCCCAGATCGTCGACGACATGACGGATACGGGTAGCAACAAGAGCCAGGAATGCATCGGGCAGGGGACAAGCAACATCGCATCCGCCCTCATCGGCGGCATGGGCGGCTGCGCCATGATCGGCCAGTCCGTCATCAATGTCAGTTCCGGTGGGCGCGGGCGGCTCTCCACCTTCGTGGCGGGCGCTTTCCTGCTGTTTCTCATTCTGGTGCTTGACGATCTCGTGCGGATCATTCCGATGGCGGCGCTGGTGGCGGTGATGATCATGGTCTCCATCGGCACCTTCTCGTGGCGCTCGATCCTCGATCTTCGCCGTAACCCGCCATCATCGAGCATCGTCATGCTGGCGACCGTCGGCACGGTGCTTGCGACCCACGATCTTGCAAAAGGCGTGCTGGTCGGCGTGCTTCTCTCCGGCGTGTTTTTTGCGGGCAAGGTGTCGAAACTCTTCCATGTCCGGCCGGAGCTTTCAGCCGATGGCCGCGAGCGCATCTATCGCGTCGACGGCCAGATTTTCTTTGCCTCGACGGAAAGCTTCATCGCCGCCTTCGATTTCGCCGATGAGGCGGACGCCGTGACCATCGATGTCACGGGGGCGCATCTGTGGGATATTTCGGCGGTCGGCGCACTGGACAAGGTGGTGCTGAAATTCCGTAAGGTCGGCAAACGGGTCGAGGTCATCGGCGTCAACGAGGCGAGCGCCCACATGATCGACCGTTTCGCCCTGCACGACAAGCAGGAAGGCGCGGCATCACCCCTGCACTGAGCACAAATGAAAAGCCCCGGCGTAACCGGGGCTTTTTTGTTTATTCGTTTGCCGTCACCGTCACGCCGAGCATTTTCGGCAGGGTGTTCGGCGCGCCCATCGCAGCGCCCATGATCATCGGGAACGGAACCGGCTTTTCCGGCTCCGCGGTGATCGAGAAGTTCTTCGGGTTGTCGATATAGGCGTTGACGGCCGTCGAGACCATGTTCTGCAGTTCCGGAACGTTGAGCGAGGCCATCATGATCGGCGCCATGCCCTTGATGGTCTGGGCAAGCTGATCGCCGGTCATGCCCTGCTGGCTTGCCGCATAGTCGATGGCGCGCTTGGTGATGCTGGCGTCCTCGAAGCTGATTTCAGCATTGACGAAGGAGAGCTGCTGCATCAGGCCGAGCATGGCGAGGCTTGCCGCCTGGTCCGCCTGTTCCTTGTTCGGATTGGCGGCCTGCGCCTTCACCGTCTCCTGCATCGACTTGATGAAGTCGAGTGTGTAGCCGGAGAAGCCGAACGACATGTTGAGACGGCCGACATTATCGAGATCGATGGCATATTCCTCGACATCGATGGTGCCGGAAGCCACTTCCCAGCTGCCGCTCATGGTCATGTCACCGGAGAGCGCCTTGAGTTCGAGCTTCTCGATTGCGTCCTTCGTGGCCGGGTCGGTGACTTCGCTGAGATCGGCCTTGAAGCCGGATGCATCCAGTTCGAAACCGATCGACGACTTGTCGTCGCTGACCGACATGGTCGCGGTGCTTTCTTCAAGCGAGAAAGCCGGCTTGCCGTCGACGGAAACGGAAACCGGGCCGCTATGGGCTTCATCGTAGAACATCAGCGCATCGATGGTGCCCGTGGTGGCATCGGCGGGAATGACGAGGCCGGACATGTAGATGTCGCTTGCCTTGATCTCCACGTTTTCCTGTTTGTAGTCGATATTGTCGAAACGGGCGTTCTTGATCTTGTAACCGCCGTTGTTTTCCTCGACGCCTTCGAGCGTCACATTGCCGACCGGGATCTTCTTGGCCGGGTCTGCGGCCGCGTTGAAGGTCACGTCGCTCAGCGTCACCGTCGAGCCGTTGACGGCGACGGAGCCGGCGGCGATCTCGCCGCCCTGTGTGGCATAGGCTGCATTGATCTTCTTCAGCACATCCCCGCCATCCAGCGCGAAGGCCGGCGCCGAAAGTGTAAGAAGCGCGGCGCTCGCGAAAAGAACCTGCCGGGTGGATTTCAGTCTCATGATGTTTCTTCCCTCAACGTACGGATGTGTTCCGTGTCTCAATGCTAATGGTGATACTTATATTCGCGATTATTCAAAGGTCTATAGGATTTAGATCGATTCCCATGACGGCGGCATTGCGGCATTTGCAACGCAGTTAATAAAAAACCTCATGAAAGAGGTGGTTTCATCCACAGGGCAGACCCCTGAATTTCTTGCCGGGAATCTGCATTTCCGCTAGTCAAGCGCCATGGGAAAAAATCTTCTACCTCCGTCCGGCGGAGACGATAACATTCATCCGGTCGATTTGAAGGCGGCGCTTGAAGAGCGCTACCTCGCTTACGCCTTGTCGACGATCATGCATCGTGCGCTACCGGATGTGCGTGACGGCCTGAAGCCGGTTCACCGCCGCATCATCCATGCCATGAGCGAAATGGGCATTCGCCCCAACTCGGCCTTCAAGAAATGCGCCCGTATCGTCGGCGACGTGATCGGTAAGTTCCACCCGCATGGCGACCAGTCGGTCTATGATGCGCTGGTGCGTCTGGCGCAGGATTTCTCGCAGCGTTATCCTGTTGTCGACGGGCAGGGCAATTTCGGCAATATCGATGGCGACGGTGCGGCCGCCTATCGTTACACCGAAGCGCGCATGACCGAGGTTGCGGCGCTGCTGCTCGAGGGCATCGGCGAGGATGCGGTGGATTTCCGCGCCACCTATAACGAAGAAGACGAGGAGCCGGTCGTCCTGCCGGGCGCTTTCCCCAATCTGCTCGCCAATGGCGCCTCCGGTATTGCGGTGGGCATGGCGACATCGATCCCGCCGCACAACGCCCATGAGATTTGCGATGCGGCGCTTTATCTCATCAAGCATCCCGATGCGACGGTGGAAAAGCTGGTGGAATTCATTCCCGGCCCCGACCTGCCGACCGGCGGCGTGATCGTCGAAAGCCGCGAGAATATTCTCGATGCCTATAAGACTGGTCGCGGCGGTTTCCGCGTGCGCGCCAAATGGGAGACGGAAGATCTCGGCCGCGGCGGTTATCAGATCGTCATCACCGAAATTCCCTTCCAGGTGCAGAAATCGCGGCTGATCGAGAAGATCGCTGAGCTGCTGATCGCCCGCAAGCTGCCGCTGCTGGAAGATATTCGCGACGAATCCGCCGAAGACGTGCGCATCGTGCTGGTGCCGAAGAGCCGTACCGTCGATGCGACGCTCCTGATGGAATCACTGTTCCGCCTGTCCGACCTTGAAAGCCGCCTGCCGCTCAATATGAACGTGCTGTCGCTCGGCAGGGTGCCGAAGGTGATGGCGCTGAACGAGGTGCTGAGCGAGTGGCTGGCCCACCGCAAGGATGTGCTGGTCCGCCGTTCCCGCCATCGTCTCGCGGCCATCGACCGCAGGCTTGAGATTCTCGGCGGCCTGCTCGTTGCCTATCTCAATCTCGATGAGGTGATCCGCATCATCCGCGAGGAGGATGAGCCGAAACAGGTGATGATGGCCAAGTGGTCGCTCACCGACAATCAGGCCGAAGCCATCCTCAACATGCGGCTGCGCAACCTGCGCAAGCTCGAAGAATTCGAAATCCGCAAGGAATTCGACGATCTCAGCAACGAGAAGGCAGAGATCGAGTCGCTGCTCGCTTCCGATGACAAGCAATGGCAGACCGTCGCCTGGGAAATCGGCGAGGTCAAAAAGAAATATGCCAAGGCAACCGAAATCGGCCGCCGTCGTACGCAGTTCGCGGATGCGCCCGATGCCGATATCGAGGCCATCCAGCAGGCGATGATCGAAAAGGAACCGGTCACCATCGTCATCTCGCAGAAGGGCTGGATCCGGGCGCTGAAGGGGCACATGTCCGACACCTCGTCGCTCACCTTCAAGGAAGGCGATGGCCCGAAAATCGCGTTCCCGGCGCAGACGACCGACAAGCTGCTGCTGCTGACGACGGGCGGCAAGGCCTATACGCTTGGCGCCGACAAGCTGCCGGGCGGGCGAGGCCATGGCGAGCCGATCCGCATCATGGTCGATATGGAGAACGATCAGGACATCCTGACCGCCTTCGTCCACGATCCGGCGCGCAAGTTGCTGCTCGTCTCCACCGCCGGCAACGGCTTCATCGTACCCGAGAGCGAAATGGTCGCGAATACCCGCAAGGGCAAGCAGATCATGAATGTCTCGATGCCGGATGAAGCCAAGCTCGCCGTGCCCGTCACGGGCGACCATGTCGCCGTCGTCGGTGAGAACCGCAAGCTCCTAGCCTTCCCGCTGTCGCAGGTGCCGGAAATGTCACGCGGCAAGGGCGTGCGCCTGCAACGCTACAAGGATGGCGGCGTCATCGACGTGAAATGTTTTGCGCTTGCCGAAGGCTTGTCTTGGTCCGACACGGCCGGGCGTCTATTCAACAAGGTGGGTGAGGAATTGCGCGAATGGCTGGCCGACCGTGCCACTGTGGGCCGTACCGTGCCGAAGGGCTTTCCGCGCAGCGGGAAATTTGGCGGATAATACGTAAATGACGTTCCCGGTGGCAAAGCCGGGACGTCTTTCCTGCTTTACTTACAAGAGCTCGGCATTCGCTGAGGTTTTAACGGCAGCTCATTTTTCTTCAGGGTGGTAAACCTCCCACCCGCGCGGCGTCAGATGTTCCTGCGGATGATAGCGGGTCTTGTATCCCATCTTTTCCGAACCATCGACCCAGTAGCCGAGATAGACATGCGGCAGGCCGAGCGCGCGGGTGCGGGTGATGTGATCGATGATCATGAAGGTGCCGAGCGAGCGTTTTTCGAGATCGGGATTGAAGAAGGAATAGACCATCGAGAGGCCGTCGCTCATCACGTCGCTGAGCGCCACGGCCAGAAGCTCGCCGCGCTTGCTGGAATCGATGCCGGAGCCGGGTTCGCGCACGCGATATTCGATGATGCGGGTGTTCACATGCGTGTCTTCCACCATGATCGCATAGTCCAGGGCCGACATGTCGGACATGCCGCCCGACTGGTGGCGGTGATCGAGATAACGGCGAAACAGGGCGAATTGTTCGGTGGAAGGCTCGGCGGCATGCACGGTGGCGACGACATCCCGGTTGGCGGAGAGAACACGCCGCATCGATTTCGTCGGCTGGAACTGTTCGGTCAGGATACGCACGGAAACGCAGGCGCGGCAGTTTTCACAGGCCGGGCGATAGGCGATGTTCTGTGAGCGCCTGAAACCGCCCTGGGTCAGAAGATCGTTCATTTCCGAGGCGCGCGGGCCGACCAGGTGGGTGAAGACCTTCCGCTCCATCTGGTTCGGCAGATAGGGGCATGTGGCCGGCGCCGTAAGATAGAATTGGGGAGAGGGCGTCGCCTGCGTGTTCATCGAACCGTGATCGCCTCCTGCGTCTGTTATGAAAGCGCGCCGCGATTTCACGGGGCCGGCGGCGGCGCTTCAAGCGACATGCATAATGTCACAGAATGGCAAAATGACGGAAAACGTCAACTGCGGGATGAGGTATTTGCCCGATATGAAAGCCACGTTTACGTGGCTTTCAGCGATATCAGCGTGTTCGGACGATGACGGTGCCGAGCAGGAAGTCGTGAACGAGGCGCGAGCGCTCGGTAAACAGGCCGGCAAGCAGGATCAGCGGCGTCAAAACCGAGTTGATGACCCAGAAAAGCACGATGTGAACGGTCGACAGCAGGAAATCGATTCGCTGCCCGTCCATACGCGCCATCGCAATTCCCATCGCCCGCATGCCGGGGGTGGCCTGCGAGGAGCCGCCAAGCGTCATGCCAAAATAAAGCACCGCGACGATGACGAACAGCGCCGGGAAGAGGAACCAGCCGAGGCCGAAGGTAATCACGCCGAGAAAGAAGACGATCACCGCGGCCGGGATGCACAGCAGGAGAACGATCGCATAATCGATCAGGAATGCGAAGACGCGCCGGCTCAGGACGCCGCTATAGGCGCGCCAGTCATCCGGTGCGATATAGGTGGGGTTCTGGTCGAGGCTCATCGGTCGTTTTCTCCTGAGAGGGTCTGAAAGCGCGGCATGCATGCCGTGTCAGCAGACAATATGGGAAACAAACGACCGAATACAATAAGCGTCCGTCCTCAGCCCTTTGCGAGTTTGCGTGCGGCCTCGATGGCGAAATAGGTGAGAACGCCGTCGCAGCCTGCACGCTTGAAGCAGAGGAGCGTTTCCATCATCACCCGCTCGCCGTCGATCCAGCCATTCATGGCCGCGGCCTTGATCTGGCTATATTCGCCCGAGACCTGATAGGCAAAGGTCGGCAGGCCGAAATTTTCCTTCAGCCGCCAGCAGATATCGAGATAGGGCAGGCCGGGCTTGACCATCAGCATGTCGGCGCCTTCCTCCACGTCGAGCGCTGCATCGCGGATTGCTTCCATGCCGTTGGCAGGGCTGATGTAGTAGCTCGCCTTGTCGCCCTTGAGCAGGCCGGCCGTGGAGATGGCTTCGCGATAGGGGCCGTAATATCCGGACGAAAATTTTGTCGCATAGGCCATGATGCCGACATTCTGGTGTCCGGCGGCGTCGAGACCGCGGCGGATGGCGCCGATGCGGCCGTCCATCATCTCTGACGGGGAAATAATGTCGGAGCCGGCTTCCGCCTGCAGGATCGCCGCCCTGACGACCTGGTCGACGGTTTCGTCGTTGACGATCTCGTCGCCGCGCAGAATGCCGTCATGGCCGTGGCTGGTGAATGGATCGAGGGCGACATCGGTGATCATGCCGATATTCGGAACGGCTTTCTTGACGGCGATGGTCGCCTGATTGATGAGATTGTTCGCCTCGAGCACGTTGGAACCGGTCTCGTCGCGCAGCTCCATCTCGATGTTCGGGAAGGTCGCGATTGCCGGAATGCCGAGATCGGCGGCCTCTTTCGCAGCTTCGACCAGTTTGTCGATGCTCATGCGGTTGACGCCGGGCATCGCCGGAATGGGATCGAGAATATTGCTGCCCGGCACGATGAAGACCGGCCAGATGAGATCGTCGACGGTGAGGCGGCTTTCCTGCACCAGACGGCGCGTCCAGTCCGCCTTGCGATTGCGCCGCATGCGGCGATGGCCGGTGATCTCGTCGACCAGATGCGTTTTGTCCTGCATGTAAGAATGTCCTTCGATCGAATTTGGAAAGCTGCATAGCATGAAGCTTGGCCCATGCGAATGCGACAATCTTCCCTCATCGGCGTCCTGCGATGACGATGATGCTTTGACAAGGCAGGCGGCGGGATTCAATATGGGCTGGTCGCCCGTCCGTCGAGACCGTATCTTCCGGCCATGGAACCTGATTCTCAACCTCTGCCGAAACGCCCGCTTACGGAAATCCTCTTTCTGGTCTTCATGAGACTGGTCGCGGTCTCCTGTTTCTGGTTCGGCCTGCAATATTGGGCGATGCTGACGGGCTATTCGCTTGGCGGCCACGGGCGGTTCGATATGCTGAACCTGCCATGGCGCGTGGCGGGCAGCGCGCTGGCGGTGATTTTTCCGGTCGCGGCGCTCGGCCTCTGGCTCGGCGCATCCTGGGGGGCCGTCATATGGGTCATGGGCGCGGGTGCGCAGATCGCCATGTATAAGGTATGGCCGCATATCTTCGGCGCCAACACGCTGGTGCCGGTCATGCACGGCCTCGTGGCAACCATTTATATACTATTCCTGGTCGCTTTCTGGCTGGATCAGCGCCAGAATGAAGAACGCGCAAGAATTGATTTACCATAAGAATAAAGCAATTCGGCCTGATTTTGGGCCACATTTCATGGCTAAGCTATTGATTTATAATAGATGACCTTGGACCATTCCCGCTTCGCCACAAGTTGGGCCTTCCGGGGAAAATGCAGGTAACCATTTGTTAATCGTAGCTTTTAAGTAGAATTTTATGCGCATTGATTAGGTTCTCACTCAAGGCGGGAGACAAACAAACACACCGCCAAACAAAACAGTGAGGCAGTCATGATCAATAGCAAAGTTAAGCCCCAGGCCGTTGTTGCCGATGCACATGAAGATACCATCCGCTCGCTCTACATGGAGTCGCTGCACCTGGTGGAACGTCTCCACCGCCGCCTCCTCGATGTCATCAAGGATGAGTTCGACCGTCAGGGTCGCGATGACGTCAACGCCGTTCAGGCCCTGCTGCTGTTCAACATCGGCAATTCCGAACTGACGGCCGGCGAGCTTCGTTCGCGTGGTTATTACCTCGGCTCGAACGTCTCCTACAACGTCAAGAAGCTGGTCGACCTCGGTCTCATCAACCACCAGCGCTCGCGTGTCGACCGTCGCTCGGTCCGCATCAGCCTGACCGAAAAGGGCCAGGAAATCGCCGAAACGGTTGCCCGCCTTTATGAACGCCACGTCGGCTCGATCGAAAAGGTCGGCGGCATCGGCACCGGCGAGTTCTCCGAAATGAACAAGCTGCTGCAGCGCCTCGACCGCTTCTGGAACGACTCGATCGCTTACCGCCTGTAATATCGCGACGGTTTCACTGTTTAAGCCGGGGGCATCCTTTTGCTCCCGGCTTGCGGATTCCGCAGGTCACCACCAGGCGCTTTTGACTGTCAAGCGCATCCCTTTATCGAGCCTTCGCCCTGTTTCTCAGGCGAACAAAGCTTCGTGAGAATAGGGCCGTGACACGAATCGGCCATATTGATATGGGACCGGCAAGGGTGAAGGAGCCGGCTGTTTCTCCTGCTGTCGCGGCAAGTCCCGACTGTTCTGCCAGACAATAGCGCCCGCGTTATGGGTGTTGAGCATTACCGGCCGGCAGGCGCGTTGTACGTGTTTGTTAATCATATTGATTTAGGCATTGTTGAGAATGCCGAACAAAGTGGCTGGTAGGTAGAATGACAAAGAAATCCGTTTCCGACTCCGTATCGCGCCGCGCGCTTCTGCGTTCGGCCGTTTCCGTTGGCGCCGCCGCGCTTGCCGCGCCGGCCTTTGCGCAGAACGCGCTCAACGATCTCATGGGTTCTTCGCGCCGCGGCAACTGGGATGACCAGTTCGACGCCAATACGTCGCGTTCCGCCGTGGGCGTCGTTTCCAACAATCCGGTTCTCGGTCGCGAAGCCCCTGTCTATATGCAGCAGGCGATCATGCAATATCAGCAGATTGTGCAGAATGGCGGCTGGCCGGAAGTGCCTGCGTCCCAGCAGCGTCTCCAGATCGGCGTCTCCGATCCTTCCGTACAGGCGCTGCGCCAGCGACTGATGGTATCCGGCGACCTGCCGCGCGAAGCCGGCATTTCCAGCGCCTTCGATAGTTACGTCGATGGCGCGCTGAAGCGTTTCCAGGCCCGTCATGGCCTTCCGGCCGATGGCGTCAGCGGCGAATATACCACGAAGGCGCTCAATGTTTCCGCGCAGATCCGTCTGGCGCAGCTGCAGACCAACCTCGTGCGCATCCAGTCCATGTCGGGCGATCTCGGCCAGCGTCACCTGATGGTGAATATCCCGGCCGCCGCCATCGAAGCCGTTGAAAATGAACGTGTCGTGCTGCGCAACACGGCCGTCGTCGGCCGCGCCAGCCGCCCGACCCACGTCATCAATTCCAAGATTTACGAGGTCATCCTCAACCCTTACTGGACCGCGCCGCGCTCGATCGTCGAAAAGGACATCGTGCCGCTGATGCAGAAGGATCCGACCTATCTGGAGCGGAACAACATCCGCCTCATCGACGGCAAGGGGCAGGAAGTTTCGCCGACCGCAGTCGACTGGTTTGCGCCCAAGGCTCCGAACCTGATGTTCCGCCAGGACCCCGGCAAGATCAACGCCATGTCCTCGACGAAGATCAACTTCCACAATCCGAACAACGAATATATGCACGACACGCCGCAGCAGGGCCTGTTCAACAAGCTGATGCGGTTTGAATCCTCCGGCTGCGTGCGCGTGCAGAACGTGCGTGACCTCACGAGCTGGCTGCTGCGCGACACGCCCGGCTGGTCGCGCCAGGAAATGGAACGTGTCATCGCCACCCGCGTCAACACGCCGATCAAGCTGGCGCAGGAAGTTCCGGTTTATTTCGTCTACATCACCGCATGGTCGGCGAAGGACGGCGTGGTGCAGTTCCGCGACGACATCTACGGCAAGGACGGCAATGCCGAACTGGCGCTCAACACCACGGCAGGCATGGAACAGCCGGCCGGCGCTGTGGACGACGATCTGCTGCCGCGCAACTGATCTCTGCATCGGTTTTGTGAAAGGAAGCTGCATCGGTTTGGTGCGGCTTTCAGCAGCGGTGATGATATTGTTTTCCCTTCGCTCTGACCGCTGATGTAGGCGCGAAAACCTCTCCTCCGTCATCCTCGGGCTTGACCCGAGGATCCACAGCCGCACAAAGAATGGATCCTCGGGTCAAGCCCGAGGATGACGTGAAGCATGGGGTTTATAAGTCGCGCCACCCGGGGCGGCTTTTTTCTTGCGATTTTGAAAAACAACTGTCGTTTTTTGTCGCAACGTCGCAGTTTGACGGGCAAATCTCGCTGCCTGTATTGCTCTTGTCCGGGCAGGGCGCTAAGACGCCATCGCATTACTGTTTCAGGAGCCTTCACCATGTCGAACACAGATGCTTTCTTCTCCCGCCCGCTTGCCGAAGTCGATCCGGATATTTTCGGCGCGATCGAGAAGGAACTGGGTCGCCAGCGCCACGAGATCGAACTGATCGCCTCGGAAAACATCGTTTCCCGCGCCGTGCTCGAAGCGCAGGGTTCGATAATGACCAACAAATATGCGGAAGGTTATCCGGGCAAGCGTTATTACGGCGGCTGCCAGTTCGTCGACATCGCTGAAGAACTCGCCATCGAGCGCGCCAAGAAGCTGTTCGGCGTCAACTTCGCCAACGTGCAGCCGAATTCCGGTTCGCAGATGAACCAGGCCGTGTTCCTCGCACTGCTGCAGCCGGGCGACACCTTCATGGGCCTCGATCTGAACTCGGGCGGTCACCTGACGCATGGTTCGCCGGTCAACATGTCCGGCAAGTGGTTCAACGTCGTCTCCTATGGCGTGCGTGAGGGCGACAACCTGCTCGACATGGACGAAGTCGAGCGCAAGGCCAAGGAACACAAGCCGAAGCTCATTCTCGCCGGCGGCACCGCCTATTCCCGTATCTGGGACTGGAAGCGATTCCGCGAGATCGCCGATGAAGTCGGCGCTTATCTGATGGTCGACATGGCCCACATCGCCGGTCTTGTCGCCGGTGGCCAGCACCCGTCGCCGTTCCCGCACTGCCATGTCGCCACCACGACGACGCATAAGTCGCTGCGCGGCCCCCGCGGCGGCATGATCCTTACCAACGAAGAGGATCTGGCCAAGAAGTTCAATTCCGCCGTATTCCCCGGCCTTCAGGGCGGCCCGCTGATGCACGTCATCGCCGCCAAGGCCGTCGCCTTCGGTGAAGCGCTGCAGCCGGAATTCAAGGACTATGCCGCACAGGTCGTCAAGAACGCCAAGGCGCTGGCCGAAACCCTGATCGAAGGCGGTCTGGATGTCGTTTCCGGCGGCACCGATAACCACCTGATGCTGGTCGATCTTCGCAAGAAGAACGCCACGGGCAAGCGGGCGGAAGCCGCACTCGGCCGCGCCTACATCACCTGCAACAAGAACGGCATTCCTTTCGATCCGGAAAAGCCCTTCGTCACCTCCGGTGTCCGTCTCGGCACGCCGGCCGGCACGACGCGCGGTTTCAAGGAAGCGGAATTCCGCGAAATCGGCAAGCTGATCGTCGAGGTTCTCGATGGCCTGAAGATTGCCAACTCGGATGAGGGCAATGCCTCGGTCGAGGCTGCGGTGCGTGAAAAGGTCGTCGGCCTGACGGACCGTTTCCCGATGTACCCTTACATGTAAGGAAAGAAGACGATGCGCTGCCCATTCTGCGGTTCCGAAGACACACAGGTCAAGGACTCGCGTCCGGCGGAGGACAACACCTCCATCCGCCGGCGGCGCATCTGCCCCGATTGCGGCGGCCGCTTCACGACCTATGAGCGCGTGCAACTGCGCGAGCTGATGGTCATCAAGAAAAGCGGCCGCAAGCTGCCCTTCGACCGGGAAAAGCTGGTGCGCTCCTTCGAGATCGCGCTGCGCAAGCGCCCGGTTGATCGCGACCGGATCGAGCGTGCCGTGTCAGGCATCGCCCGCCGACTGGAAAGCTCCGGCGAGACGGAAATTCCCTCGGAAGAAATCGGCCTGCAGGTTCTCGAAGCGCTGAAGAGCCTCGATGACGTGGCCTTCGTGCGTTACGCCTCGGTCTATCGCGATTTCAGCCATGCCGAGGATTTCGAGAACGTGATTGCCGAAATCAACGCCAAGATCGCCCGTGATACGGACGGTGGAGCATAGATGTGACGAGCCGTGCCGATGACGAAAGATTCATGGCGCGGGCCATCGAGGTTTCGCTTCGCCACCAGGGCCAGACGCTGACCAACCCCTCGGTCGGCTGCGTTCTCGTCAAGGACGGACAAATCATCGCCGAAGCCGTAACCGCCATCGGCGGCCGCCCGCATGCCGAACGGCAGGCGCTGGAATTGGCCGGCGAGGCGGCGCGCGGCGCCACCGCCTATGTGACGCTTGAACCCTGCTCCCATTGGGGCAAGACCCCGCCCTGCGCCAATGCGTTGGTGGAATACGGCGTCGCCCGTGTCGTGGTGGCGGTGGACGATCCGGATGAACGCGTTTCCGGCCGTGGTTATCAGATATTGCGCGACGCCGGCATTGCCGTGGAAACCGGGCTGCTACACGCGGAGGGCCAGCGGGCGCTGGCGGGTTACCTCACACGCCAGATGAAAAAACGACCGCATGTGATTCTGAAGCTTGCGATTTCCGCCGACAGCATGATCGGCAGGGAAGGCGAGGGGCAGATTGCGATCACCGGTCCCGAGTCGCGCCGTGCCGTACATGAACTTCGGGCGCGCTGCGATTGCATCCTCGTTGGTATTCGGACGGCGATTGCGGACGATCCGGAGCTGACGGTTCGAATCGACGGTCTTGAGGGTCGTTCTCCAGTCCGCATCGTGCTCGACCGACATTTTGAATTACCGTTGACGTCGAAGCTGGTGAAGACGGCGCGGGAGGTCCCCGTGATCGTCGCGGCGATACCCCCCTCCGCCCTGCCGGGCATCTCCCCCTCAAGGGGGGAGATCGATGGAGCGCCGCTCCACCCTGCATCGACGGGCGGAGAGGATGAACCGAAGGCGCGGTTTGAGCGGGCGGCTAGCCCCTTGCCGATCTCCCCCCTTGAGGGGGAGATGCCCGGCAGGGCGGAGGGGGGTAACCGCGATCTCCGACGCCAACGATTGACCGACGCCGGTGTCCAGATCCTCGAAGCCCCGTCGCTCGAAAACCTCCTCCACATCCTCGCCGAAAGCGGCATGTCGGAACTTCTGGTCGAAGGCGGCGCTCACGCCGCAAAATCATTCCTTGAAGCTGATCTGGTGGACCGTATCATGCTGTTCGAAAGCCCTGTTGTGATCGGTGAGGGCGGCATTGAAACGCCGCTCAAGCGTGCCGATATCACGGGCGACTATGCTCTGGTCAGCGAAACCGCCTACGGGCCGGATCGCTGCTTCGATTATGAAAGGCCGATTTGATGTTTACCGGAATTGTCACCGACGTCGGAACCGTTTCCGAGCTGGAATCCCTGGCCGAAGGCATTCGTCTTCGCGTGGCGACCAATTACGATCCCAAGACCATCGATATGGGCGCGTCGATCTCCCATGGCGGCGTTTGCCTGACGGTGACGAGATTGCCGGAAGACGGCAGCAATGAGCGCTGGTACGAGGTCGAGGCCTGGGAAGAGGCGCTGCGACTGACGACGATTGCCGGCTGGAGACAAGGCACCCGCGTCAATCTGGAGCGGGCGCTCAAGATCGGCGATGAGCTTGGCGGCCATATCGTCTCCGGCCATGTCGACGGTAGGGCGGAAATCCTGGCTGTTGAAGCGGAAGGCGAGGCGGTGCGTATTCGCCTGCGTGCGCCGGAACATCTGGCGAAATTCGTGGCGCCCAAGGGTTCCGTGGCGCTCGACGGCACCTCGCTCACCGTCAACGCCGTCGAAGGCACGGATTTTGATGTACTGCTGATCCGCCACACGCTTGCTGTCACCACCTGGGGCGAACGCCAGCCGGGTGATTTCGTCAATTTCGAAGTCGATACCATGGCGCGTTACGCCGCAAGGCTTGCGGAATTTCCGTCGACTTAAGCTGAGGAGCAGGCTCGGCCTTTATTGTGGCCGCTGCACTTCCTCCTCCATCATTCCGGCCGTGAGCCGGAATGATGGAAGGACTTACCGTCGTCTGACATTGCGACAGATCGATTCTTGTCGGACACTTTGCTTCCGATTGGCGCGCAAACGTTATAAAGACGTCTTTAGGCCCAAACGGGGTAGGGGAATACATCATGCCGTCCTTCGAACTGCTGACAGCCTTTTTCATCACCACCGCGTTGTTTGCCTATATCCCCGGCCCGGCCATGCTTTATGCGGCGGCGCAGACCATGGCGCGCGGCCGGTTTGCCGGGTTGATGGCGGTGCTTGGCATCCATGTCGGCTGTTATTTCCACATCTTTGCCTCTGCGGCAGGACTTTCGGTGCTGTTTCAGGCGGTGCCGTGGCTTTATCTTGCGGTAAAGCTCTGCGGTGCGCTGTATCTTATCTGGCTCGGCTTCTCGATGCTGCGTAGCAAGCTCGAAGGGGAGGCGGTCAATCTGACCATCGAGCCGAAATCGGCCCGCCGCGCCTTTATCGACAGCATCATCGTCGATGTGCTCAATCCGAAGACCGCGCTGTTCTTCCTCGCCTTCCTGCCGCAATTCGTCGATCCGGCTGCCGCATTCCCGGTCTGGCTGCAATTCCTGATCCTCGGCGTCGCCGTCAATTTCATTTTCTCCTCTGCCGATCTGGTCGGCGTACTTCTGGCGGGCGCAATGGTCGGGCGCTTGAAGCGTTCCGGCGCGGTGCAGGTGCTCGCCCGCCGCGCTGCCGGAACGGTGCTGATGGGGCTCGGCGTCCATCTGGCCTTCCAGAAAACCTGATTCTCGGGAAGCGCGCCGGGAGCGCAAAAACCCGGCTAAATGCCCTGCAGACGCGGCCTCTCGCGTCGCCGACACATGAAATTACTTGCCAAAAACGGCCAGCCGTGGTTTGACCGCCGCAAAAGCCGGTATGATCCGGCATCAAGCTTTTCAGGAAAATATCATGTCCAAACCCCATCTTCTTATCGTGGAAGCACGTTTTTACGACGATATGGCGGATGCCCTTCTCGAAGGTGCGAAATTCGCGCTCGACGAAGCCGGCGCCACCTATGACGTCATCACCGTTCCCGGCGCGCTGGAAATCCCCGCGGCCATCGCCATGGCGCTTGACGGCGCGGACAATGACGGCACCGAATATGACGGCTTCGTCGCACTCGGCATGGTCATTCGCGGTGAGACCTATCACTTCGATATCGTCGCCAACGAATCCTCCCGCGCCCTGATGGATCTCGCCGTCAGCGAATCGCTGCCGATCGGCAACGGCATCCTGACCGTCGAAAATGACGAGCAGGCCTGGGCGCGCGTGCGGCGCTCCGACAAGGACAAGGGCGGTTTTGCCGCCCGTGCGGCGCTGACCATGATCGAGCTTAAGCGGAAACTGGGTGGCTGAGCGCATGTCGAATGTTGAAAATGGCGGCGAACCGCGCCAGCCCTCGGTAAAGCCCGCCAACCAGCGCGGCGCGGCCCGCCTTGCGGCCGTGCAGGCGCTTTACCAGATGGATGTCGGCGGAACCGGCGTGATGGAAGTCGTCGCCGAATATGAGGCGCATCGTCTCGGCCAGGAAGTCGACGGCGATACCTATCTGAAGGCCGACCCGTCGTGGTTCCGTTCCATCGTTTCCGGCGTCGTGCGCGATCAGACGAAGATCGACCCGCTGGTGCGCTCCGCCCTTCTGGAAGACTGGCCGCTGTCGCGCCTCGATGCCACCGTGCGCGCCATCCTGCGTGCCGGCACTTTCGAAATTCTCGAGCGCAAGGATGTGCCGGTCGCCGTCATCGTCACTGAATATGTCGAGATCGCCCGCGCTTTCTTCGAGCATGACGAGCCCAAGCTGGTGAATGCAGTTCTGGACCGCATCGCCAAGCAGGTGCGCGGCGAGGCTAAACGCTGAAATAAAACAGGTGAGGAAGAGATGAGCGCGGTTTCCGTCCCCGGACTTGAAGTTCAACTGGACGAGGCGAAACGCAACGTCTTCCTCCTCACCATGGCGCAGGCGATCATGGGATCGGCCGCGCCCATGAGCTTTGCGGTCGGCGCGCTTGCCGGCTATCAGCTGCTCGGCGCGGACAAGTCGCTGGCGACCGCGCCGCTCACCGGCTTTAATATCGGCGTTGCGCTGGGCGCCATCTGTGTGGCGGCCGCATCCCGCTTCCTCGGCCGCAAGGCGGGTTTCATGGTCGGGGCGCTGATGTGCTCCATCGGCGGCGGCATTGCCGCGCTCGCGCTCTTCCGCTCCGATTTCTGGCTGTTTGCCCTTGGCCTGTTGCTGATTGGCATCTCAGGCGGCTTCACCCAGAAAATCCGCTTCGCCGCCGCCGATGCTTCGCCATCCTTCTACAAGCCGAAGGCGATCTCGTGGATTCTGGCGGGCGGCATCATCTCGGCCATTGTCGGGCCGCAGCTCGCCATCTTCGGCAAGGACCTGCTGGCGCCGGTAACCTTCGCCGGCGCCTTCATGGCGCTTGTTCCGCTTGGCATCGTTTCGATCGTCATTCTGGCATTTCTGAAGCTGCCCGACCCCAAAGCCGCCGCCGCCCATGCCGAGGCGGCGCGGCCGCTGTCGGAAATCGTCCGCACACAGCGTTTCGTCACCGGCATGATCTGCGGTATCGGTTCTTACGCCCTGATGACCTTCATGATGACCGGCGCGCCGCTTGCCATGGTGGTCGGCTGCGGTTTCCCCACCGAACTCGCCACGCTCGGCATCCAGTGGCATGTTCTCGCCATGTTCGGCCCGAGCTTCTTCACCGGCATGCTGATTTCCCGATTCGGTGCTGAAAAAATCGTGGCGGCAGGCCTTGTCGTGCTGATGGCCTGCGCCGTCGTCGCCCACATGGGCATCGAGCTGTGGAATTTCTGGGCGGCGCTCATCCTGCTCGGTCTCGGCTGGAATTTCGGTTTCATCGGCGCAACCGCCATCATCACCTCGAGCTACCGTCCGCACGAGGCGGACAAGGTGCAGGGCTTCCACGATATCGTGCTTTTCGGCACGGTGGCGCTGTCGTCCTTCTCGTCCGGCAAGGTGTTCACGGCATGGGGCTGGTCGGTCATGAACCTCGTTATCTGGCCGGTTGCGGGGCTTTGCCTCGTGCTGGTCCTGGCGCTGCTGCTGAGGCCGCGCAGGAACACTGCCTGAGATCGCATTCGCGCTCTACCCCTTTCATGTTTCAGGCAAATTTGTGGGCTTGACGCCGCGCCTTTCGCCAACGCAATCTTGCCGCGCAGGTCATTCTTCCTTGGGAGGGGAACGAATCGCCAAGACAGGACGCGGAGAGCGTGTGATCGCCCCCGTCCTTGCACAAGGTTTCGCCGAGCCGGGGAGGGAGTGAGACCCGGCCTTTTGGGAGGTAAGTGCGCATGACCGTAATACCCATAGTGATTTTATGCGGTGTCCTGTCCGTGGTTTACGCGGTATGGGCGACCAAAAGCGTTCTCGATGCCGATCAGGGCAACGAGCGCATGCGTGAAATAGCAGGTTTTATCCGTGAAGGTGCGCAGGCTTATCTCACCCGTCAATATCTCACCATCGCCATCGTCGGACTGATCGTCGCCATTCTGGCCTGGTATCTCCTGTCCTCCATGGCGGCCATCGGTTTCCTCATCGGCGCGGTGCTGTCAGGTGTCGCCGGCTTTGTCGGCATGCATGTCTCCGTGCGCGCCAACCTGCGCACCGCGCAGGCCGCCTCGCACAGCCTTTCCGCCGGTCTCGATATCGCCTTCAAGTCGGGCGCCATCACCGGCATGCTGGTGGCGGGTCTCGCATTGCTTGGCGTCTCCATCTATTATTTCATCCTGACTTCGGTCATGGGCCACCCGGCCGGCTCGCGTGAGGTGATCGACGCGCTGGTATCGCTCGGCTTCGGCGCATCGCTGATCTCCATCTTCGCCCGTCTCGGCGGCGGCATCTTCACCAAGGGTGCCGATGTCGGCGGCGATCTCGTCGGCAAGGTCGAGGCCGGCATTCCCGAGGATGACCCGCGCAACCCGGCAACCATCGCCGACAATGTCGGCGACAATGTCGGCGACTGCGCCGGCATGGCCGCCGACCTGTTCGAGACCTATGCCGTCTCTGTCGTCGCGACCATGGTTCTCGCCGCAATCTTCTTTGCCGGAACGCCGATTTTGGAAAGCGCCATGGTCTATCCGCTGGCGATCTGCGGCGCGTGCATCCTGACCTCGATTGCCGGCACCTTCTTCGTGAAGCTCGGCACCAACAACTCCATCATGGGCGCGCTCTACAAGGGGCTCATCGCCACCGGCGTCTTCTCGGTCGTCGGCCTTGCGGTTGCCACTCATGCGACGGTCGGCTGGGGAGTGGTAGGCACGGTGGCCGGCATGGAAATCACCGGCACCAACCTCTTCTTCTGCGGTCTTGTCGGCCTTGTCGTGACGGCGCTGATCGTCGTCATCACCGAATATTATACCGGCACCAACAAGCGGCCGGTCAATTCCATCGCCCAGGCTTCGGTCACGGGGCACGGCACCAACGTCATCCAGGGCCTTGCGGTCTCGCTGGAATCGACGGCGCTGCCGGCCATCGTCATCGTCGGCGGCATCATCGGCACCTACCAGCTCGGCGGCCTGTTCGGCACCGGCATCGCGGTCACCGCCATGCTTGGTCTTGCCGGCATGATCGTGGCGCTCGACGCCTTCGGCCCGGTCACTGATAATGCCGGTGGTATCGCTGAAATGGCCGGTCTCGATCCTGACGTGCGCAAGGCGACCGATGCGCTCGACGCCGTCGGCAACACCACCAAGGCCGTCACCAAGGGTTATGCCATCGGCTCTGCCGGCCTCGGCGCATTGGTGCTGTTCGCCGCCTATGCCAATGACCTCTCCTATTTCGCCGCCAATGGCGATACTTATCCCTACTTCAAGGATATTGGCGAGATTTCCTTCAGCCTCGCCAATCCTTACGTGGTTGCCGGCCTGCTGTTCGGCGGCCTCATTCCCTATCTCTTCGGCGGCATCGCCATGACGGCGGTGGGCAAGGCGGCAAGCTCGATCGTCGAGGAAGTGCGCCGCCAGTTCCGCGAGAAGCCCGGCATCATGGCCGGAACGGAAAAGCCTGATTACGGCAAGGCCGTGGACCTGCTGACACGGGCGGCGATCAAGGAAATGGTCATCCCGTCGCTCCTGCCGGTTCTGGCGCCGCTCGTCGTTTATTTCGGCGTGCTGGCCATTTCCGGCTCCAAGGCGTCGGCTTTCGCAGCACTTGGCGCATCGCTGCTCGGCGTCATCATCAACGGCCTGTTCGTGGCGATTTCCATGACGTCAGGCGGCGGTGCATGGGACAATGCCAAGAAGAGCTTCGAAGACGGTTTCATCGACAAGGACGGCGTGCGCCACGTCAAGGGTTCGGACGCCCACAAAGCGTCGGTGACGGGCGATACGGTCGGCGATCCCTACAAGGATACCGCCGGTCCTGCCGTCAACCCGGCGATCAAGATCACCAATATCGTGGCGCTGCTGCTGCTGGCGGTTCTTGCCCACTGAGGGCTTAAGGTTCCGACGAATGAAAAAGGCCCGGGGAGCGATCCCCGGGCCTTTGAATTTACTGTCTTTCTTCCGATCAGGGGGTGCTGTTGCCCTGACCGAGAATGCTCTTGGCGATATTGGCGCCCGAGGTGCCGCCGGAGAGCAGCTGCTGAAGGAAAGTGAGGTCCTTGCCGCCCGTCGGCGTGGTGCGCGAAATCGTGTCGAAGACCTTGCCGTCCTGCAGCGTATAGTTGGCCTTGCGCTCGATCACGCCGTCCTTGTTGAAATAGATCGCGAGAATGTTCTGCTCGACCAGCGCCGGCTTCAGGAAGGCCGCGCGGCGCACGCGCTTCTGCGAGATGTAATAGAACACCTCGTTGCCGAAAGTCGCGGTGGTGGAAGGTGTGCCCATGGTCAGCAGCACCTGCTCGCGGCTGGAGCCCTCCGGGATCAGCTGCAGCGCCTGCTCGTCCATGACGTAGCCGTTATGGAACACATCGGTGGTGCTGGTGCAGGCGGAAAGCAGGCCGGATGCGAGCACGATTGCGATGGCGGTCTTGCTCAGAATTTTGCCGTGACTTGCGGATTTCTGCTTGCTCAACTGCTTTTCCCCGACTGCGATCATGAATGGCACCTTCCGGCATTGCGTGGTGCACAGTGTCTGTGCACATGATTGTGTCAATCCGGGGACGGAAAATCCCGGTCACTCCCCAAATTCAATGCTTTCCCGGTCTTTTGGAACTCCTCCGGTTCTCTTCGACTGTTTCAGGCGAAAGACGAACGTGACCGCGACAGCATTGCAATTCGTGGATGCTTCGGTAAACCAGCTTTGACGATCATGCAACAAGTGCGATGGGCGGTAAGCGAATTCACCCGTCCGGTTCGGAAAAAAAACGATGATATTCGGGCTGTTCAAGAAGAAAAACAACAATCGCGCCATTGTCGACCGGCAATATGCGACTTTGACGGCCGCTGCCCGTACGCCCGCCTTTTATCTCGACCTTGGCGTTCCCGATACCGTCATGGGCCGCTTCGAGATGCTGTCGGTCATCATGATTCTCTATTTTCGCCGCACCAAATCCTCCGATGTCAGCGGACAGGAAATTGCCCAGGAGATCGTCGACGCCTTTTTTCAGGACCTCGATCATTCCATCCGCGAACTGGGAATCGGCGATCAGGGCGTGCCGAAACGCATGAAGAAATTCGCCGGCATGTTCTATGGGCGGCTTGAATCCTATGCGGCGGCGCTGGATGCTGCCGACCCCATTGCCCTTGCCGCGGCGCTCCGGCGCAATATATATCCGCAGGTAGACGAGAAGGCCCCCGAGATGGAGGGGCTGGCAGGTTGGATGATGGACGCATCCACGCAACTTGCCGCCCAGTCCGAAGAAACAATCGCAACCGGAAGCCTGACGCTGCCCCTGCCTGGACGATGAGGTTCACGATGAACGCGCGACACCCTGCAAATGACGACCTGCCTTTTTCCTATCCCGTAAAGGTAGGCCATATTTCCGCCAATCCGGTCAGGATTGGTCTCGAGGCCAGTGCCGAGGAACTGAAGGCGCTGGCGAAATTCTGGAATGTGGTTTCCGTCGAATATCTGAAAGCGGAGCTGCAGGTTTCCCGCTGGAAGAAGGATGGCGTGAAGATCAAGGGCGAAGTGCATGCGGCGGTAACGCAATCCTGCGTCGTCACGCTGGAGCCGATCTCAAGCAAGATCGACGAGCCCGTCGAACAGATTTTCGTTCCGGAAGGTTCGAAACTGGCGCGGATGGTGACCAACGAGGAAGGTGAGATCGTGCTCGATCCCGATGGCCCTGACATTCCCGACCAGTTCACCGGCGACAGCATCGATGTCGGCGCCGTGGTTGCTGAATTTGCAGCGCTCGCGATCGATCCCTATCCGCGCAAACCGGATGCGGAATTTCCCGAAGCGGCCGACAGGGAGCCCGGGGAAGAGAAGCGTCCGTCGCCTTTTGCCGTGCTGAAAGATTGGAAAAAAGACTGAATGGCCCGGCCGGGCTGAAATAATTTTATTGTAACAAAAGCCGGAAAAGGTATTTTCGCGCGAAATCCGCTTGAGTGGCGGCAAGAAGGATAAGGGACGAGTGATCAGAATTGCAATTGACGTCATGGGTGGCGATTTCGGCCCAGATGTTGCCATACCCGGTGCTGCCAAGGCGCTTGAACGGCACAACGATGTAACTTTTCTGCTCTACGGGCAGAAGAGCAAATGCGACCCCATTCTGGCACAATATCCCGCACTTCGGGAAAAGTCGGTCTTCCACGATTGTGAAGTCTCGGTCAGCATGGACGAGAAGCCGAGCCAGGCGCTGCGCCGTGGCCGCTACGTCTCCAGCATGTGGCGCGCCATCGAAGCCGTGAAGCTCGGCGAAGCCGATGTCGCGGTTTCCGCCGGCAATACCGGTGCGCTGATGGCCATGGCGAAATTCTGTTTGCGCACCATGGCGCGGGTGGAACGCCCGGCAATCGCCGGCATCTGGCCGACGCTGAAGGGTGAAAGCATCGTGCTCGACATCGGCGCGACCATCGGCGCCGATTCCCAGCAGCTGCTGGATTTCGCCCTGATGGGCGGCGCCATGGCGCGCGCGCTTTTCGATATCGACCGTCCCACCGTCGGCCTGCTGAATGTCGGCGTCGAGGAGGTCAAGGGCCAGGAAGAGGTGCGTGAGGCCGGACGTCTGATCCGCGAGGCCGATCTCGCCACCATCGATTATCGCGGTTTCGTCGAAGGCGACGATATCGGCAAGGGCACGGTGGATGTGGTGGTGACCGAAGGTTTCACCGGCAACATCGCACTCAAGGCCGCCGAAGGCACCGCCCGCCAGATCACCACGCTGCTGCGCGAAGCGATCTCCCGCAGCTTCTTCGCCAAGATCGGTTATATCCTGGCGAAAAGCGCCTTCGATGTGCTCAGGGAAAAGATGGACCCGCGCAAGGTCAATGGCGGCGTGTTTCTCGGCCTGAACGGCATTGTCATCAAGAGCCATGGCGGCACGGATGCAGTCGGTTTTGCCTCCGCCGTCGATGTCGGCTACGACATGGTTCACAATGGCCTGACGGCCAAGATTGAAAACGATCTGAAAATTTACCACGCAAGACGGCTTCCGCCCCCGGCGCCCGAAGCTCTCGTGGCTGACGAGGAATAAGGGAATGATCCGCTCTATAGTCCGTGGTTTCGGGGCAGCGCTTCCGAAGCGTGTCATGACCAACAGCGAAATCGAAGGTGTCGTCGAAACATCCGACGAATGGATCGTGCAGCGCACCGGCATCCGGCAGCGCTATATCGCCGGCGAAGGCGAAACGACCGCTTCGCTCGGCGAAGCTGCGGCCCGTGCTGCACTCGACAATGCCGGCCTGACCCCCGATGATATCGACCTCATCATTCTGGCGACATCCACTCCGGACAACACCTTTCCGGCAACGGCAGTGAATATCCAGAATCGTCTCGGCATGACCCATGGTTTTGCCTTCGACATGCAGGCCGTCTGTTCCGGCTTCGTTTATGCCGTCTCTACCGCCGATCTCTATATTCGCGGCGGCATGGCCAAACGCGTTCTGGTCATCGGCTCTGAAACATTCTCGCGCATTCTCGACTGGAAGGACCGCACCACCTGCGTTCTGTTCGGCGACGGCGCCGGCGCGCTGGTTCTGGAGGCTGGCGAAGGCGAGGGCACCTCTGCCGATCGCGGCATCCTGACGGCGCAGCTTCGCTCCGACGGTTCGCACAAGGAAAAGCTCTATGTCGATGGCGGACCTTCCACCACAGGCACGGTCGGCCATCTGCGCATGGAAGGCCGGGAAGTGTTCAAGCACGCCGTCGGCATGATCACCGACGTCATCGAACAGGCCTTCGAGGCGACGGGGACGACGTCCGACGATCTCGACTGGCTTGTGCCGCATCAGGCGAACAAGCGCATCATCGACGGTTCGGCAAAGAAGCTCAACATCGACCCGGAAAAGGTCGTGATCACCGTCGATCAGCACGGCAATACCTCGGCCGCCTCCATTCCGCTGGCGCTCGCCGTTGCCGCCGGTGACGGACGTATCAAGAAGGGCGATCTGGTCATGCTGGAAGCCATGGGCGGCGGCTTTACCTGGGGCGCGGTGCTGCTGCGCTGGTAAAGGCGTGATTTCCGCATTTGCCGGGGCGATGGCGCGAAATCGGTTGTAATTTTCGCGCTCATGCCCCGATCAGACGCGCCGGAGCGACCCGACCCTGTGTCAAAACCGTATCAGTCGCTCTAAGCCCTTGCACTGATTGCCGAAAGCCTCAAATGAATCTGGAACAATCCCTTGACCGGTCGCCACAAGGGAAATAATCTCGGCGGCTCCTAGAGAAGAGTTCAGACACGGTTTGTGGGGAAAAATGGCCGGGAAGACAGTGACACGCGCAGATCTTGCAGAATCTGTGTTTCGTAAAGTCGGGCTGTCCCGCACCGAATCCGCCGAACTGGTCGAAACGATCATCGACGAAATATGCAACGCGATCACCCGCGGTGAAGTCGTCAAGCTTTCGTCCTTCGCGACATTCCAGATCCGGGAAAAAAACGAGCGTATCGGCCGCAACCCGAAGACGGGGGAGGAAGTTCCGATTTCCCCACGTCGCGTCATGACCTTCAAGGCCTCTAACGTGCTGAAACAGCGCATTCTGAAGGCCCATACGGCCCGCAAGGCCAAGCAGAAGGGCCAGAAGGCCGGGGCATAATCCTGCTCTCAAGGCCCAGGCGATACGCCTTTTTTGCCATATCGCAAGCCTTTTTCCCCATTCTTCTTGTGAACATACTTGAATTTCAACGTGCAAGCCGTTGAAATCCGGTCGACTCACATCATAATCAATTTTAGTGATTTGTATCTCGCCGTAACGGCATCGGCGCGGGGTCGGAACTGACTTTGCGTGGTGTTTGACCAGCGAGTGAAAAGCGTTCTCGTTCAGTGTCCGGCCGGATGCATGGCGCTCCGGTTCGGATGGGAGTGGAAATTTGGACAAAAGCCCCGACGCGTTTCGGACGATCAGTGAAGTGGCGGATGAGCTGAACCTGCCGCAGCATGTGCTGCGTTTCTGGGAAACACGCTTTCCGCAGATCAAGCCGATGAAACGGGGCGGGGGCCGCCGTTATTACCGTCCTGACGATATCGATCTCCTGAAGGGCATTCGTCACCTTCTTTATGACCATGGATACACCATCAAGGGCGTGCAGAAGCTTTTGAAAGCCAATGGCAACCGCTTCGTGGCGGCAATCGCCTCCGGCGATCTCGCGACCATGGAAGCCATCATGGCGGCGAGCGGTGAAAAGGAAGTCGCCGAACCGCGCGTCATCGATACCGATGGCGACGAGGTGGTCGGCCGTCCGAAAGCCAAGCCGAGCGGCCGTTTTTTCGGCTTCGGCGGCGGCGGCAGCGACGCCGAAATATCGGTCGGCAAGTCGAGCATCGGCAAGGACGATCAGGCATTGTTGCAGGAAGCCCTGTTCGATCTCCTCGAATGCAAGCGCCTTCTCGATCAGGTTCGCTGAGCGTTTATCCACAGCTCATTTGCCTGCTCTCCATTCGGGAAATCGAGAAAACAAGGGGTTAGGGCGTTTTCCCGCTTCTCTGAAAAACGAAAACGCCCGGCAATGCCAACCTTTCGGAAACTCCTTTGGCCGATAATGCGGCTCCGTAAAAAGGAGTTCGATCGTGAGCAATCGAAAATCGACAGCACGACGCCGCACGGCGAAGAAATCGGGTGGCGGCAGCGTTTGGCCCTGGGTGCTGATGCTGGGCGTCGTTGCCGGCGGCATTCAGGCCTACGAACATCGTGACAGCCTTATGCCACAGCGGCAAGTTGCGAAGGCGACCACGAATTCCCCGAAAGTTGCGACAGCCGCCAAACGCGATGCTGTAACGGCAGAGAAAGTCGCATCCATCCGCCCCGCATCGCCGGCTCTGCCCGGCAACGGGCCAGTGCCGCCGCGCCCGATCGCCATGCCATCCGCCTCGCAGCCGAGCCAGGTCGCAGCTATCCTGCCGGAAACCCGCCCTTCGGTCGAAAAAATCTCACTCGGCGAAAAAAGCGGCGCCTTCGCCTTCTGCGGCCGCTCCGGCCTCAATAATTGCGTGGCAGACGGCAATACCTTCTGGATGAAAGGCGTGAAGACCCAGCTCGCCGGCATCGAGGTACCGCAGATCGACCGGGCGCGCTGCATGGAAGAGCGCCAGCGTGGCTTCGTTGCGAAGGTCAGGCTTCGCGAGATGCTGAATGCCGGCGCCTTCGATGTGGCGTCTTCCGGCGATGCGGCTGGGCAAGCCACGGAACGCAAACGGCTTTCACGTTCAGGCGTCTCCTTCGCCGATCAACTCGTGCGGGAAGGGCTCGCCCATCCGGCATCGGCAAAAAATCAGTCCTGGTGTGGCTGAGGCCCCGTTGACCGAAACGGCCCGGCCTGTGTAGATGAGGCGCGGTCGTGTTTGGGATCGGCTTTGTGCCGGCCACCTGAACGATGACGGTTTTTTACTGCGACTTGACTGCAACGGTGCAGGGCGCGGCAATGCGGACGTGGCGAAATCGGTAGACGCAGCAGACTTAAAATCTGCCGACCATTGGTCTTGCGGGTTCAAGTCCCGCCGTCCGTACCATACCTCCTGATTAAAATTTTCTTTTTCGCTTCCCTGCGGTTTCCCGGCATTTAAAGGGATTTTATGCCGGATTTTCTGGTTTTTCAGCATAGATCGCGCTGACACCCGCAGGGTCGCCTAAAAAATGAGCTTGACCACGCAGGCGGCACTTTTCCGTGAAAATCACCCGAAAGACCCTATTGACCTTGCCACGATGGGAAGCCCTATCTTTTTTTTAACACAAGAAAAGAGGGATCATGCGCATGTCACAAATGGAGATCCGGGCGAGCCATCAGATTGCGATCGATGGCATGACATGCGCCTCCTGTGTCGGCCGCGTGGAAAAGGCAATTGCCAGGGTACCGGGCGTTCTGAAAGCTTCGGTCAATCTGGCAACGGAACGTGCCGACATTTCCTTTTCCGGGCCGCCGGATGTGCCGGCCGTTATCGAGGCTGTGCGGCAGGCCGGTTACGGCGTCGAAGAGAAAACCATCGAACTCGATATTGAGGGCATGACCTGCGCCTCCTGCGTCGGACGTGTCGAAAAGGCGTTGAAGGCCGTTTCCGGTGTTTCCGGTGCAAGCGTCAATCTGGCGACGGAGCGCGCCACCGTCCGCGTTGCCGGCAACGCCGCCTCTGCGGCCAACCTTTCGGATGCCATCAAACGGGCGGGCTATAAGGCGAATGAGGTTGTCGCCGACAAAGCCAGGGATGGAGAGCAGGACAAGCGCGAGGCGGAACTGCGCAGCCTCAAAATCAGCCTCGCCGTCGCCGTTGTTCTGACGCTACCGGTTTTCGTGCTGGAAATGGGATCGCATCTGGTGCCCGCCATCCATGATTTCGTGATGGAAACGGTCGGCATGCAGGAAAGCTGGTATCTGCAATTTGCGCTGACGACGCTGGTTCTGTTCGGGCCCGGCCTGCGCTTCTTCAAAAAGGGCATACCCGCACTTCTGCGGCTGGCGCCGGACATGAATTCGCTCGTCGTGCTGGGCACCGCCGCCGCCTGGGGATTTTCGGTTGTCGCAACCTTCATGCCCAAAATCCTGCCGAGCGGCACGGCCAATGTCTATTACGAGGCGGCGGCGGTCATCGTCACGCTCATCCTTCTCGGACGTTTTCTGGAAGCGCGCGCCAAAGGCCGCACCAGCGAGGCGATAAAGCGGCTCGTCGGCCTGCAGGCCAAGTCCGCCCGCGTGCTGCGCGATGGCGAAACCATCGATGTGCCGTTGCAGGATGTGCGCACCGGCGATGTGATCGTCGTTCGCCCCGGCGAAAAAGTGCCGGTCGATGGGCAGGTTCTCAGCGGCTCTTCCTATGTCGATGAATCGATGATCACGGGCGAACCGGTGCCGGTCACCAAGGCGGCGGGTTCCGAAGTCGTCGGCGGCACGGTCAACCGCAACGGTTCTTTCACCTTCCGCGCCACCAAGGTCGGCGCCGATACGCTGATCGCCCAGATCATCCGCATGGTCGAGGAGGCGCAGGCCGACAAGCTGCCCATTCAGGCGCTGGTGGACAAGGTGACTAACTGGTTCGTGCCGGCGGTGATGCTGGCAGCGCTCGCTACCTTCATCGTCTGGTTCATGTTCGGGCCCGATCCGGCCTTGACCTTCGCGCTCGTCAATGCGGTTGCGGTGCTCATCATCGCCTGTCCCTGCGCCATGGGCCTTGCTACGCCGACCTCGATCATGGTCGGCACCGGCCGCGCCGCCGAAATGGGCGTGCTGTTCCGCCGTGGCGATGCGCTCCAGACGCTCCGCGATGCCGATGTGATCGCCGTCGACAAGACCGGCACGCTGACGCTCGGCAAGCCGAAACTGGTGCATTTTACCACGACAGACGGCTCCGATGCGGATGAGGTGTTGCGCCTCGTCGCCTCGCTGGAGAACCATTCTGAACATCCGATTGCCGAAGCAGTCGTCGAGGCTGCGAAACATGGCGGCCTGACACTTGCCGATGCGGAAGGCTTCGAGGCGACCCCCGGTTTTGGTGTTGCAGCCATGGTTGACGGCCGCAGGGTGGAAGCGGGCGCGGACCGGTTCATGGCCAAGCTCGGTTACGATGTCGCGATGTTCGCTAACGATGCCGAACGGCTGGGCAGGGAAGGGCAGTCGCCGCTTTATGCCGCCGTCGATGGCAGGCTGGCCGCGATCATCGCGGTTGCCGATCCGGTCAAGCAGACGACCCCGGAGGCGATTGCGGCGCTGCATGCGCTTGGCCTCAAGGTCACGATGATCACCGGTGACAATCGCCGCACCGCTGAAGCCATTGCCCGTCGGCTCGGCATTGACGAGGTGGTGGCGGAAGTGCTGCCCGACGGCAAGGTGGAGGCCGTCAAGAGGCTTGCCGCCGGCGGGCGACGTGTCGCCTTTGTCGGCGATGGCATCAACGATGCGCCAGCGCTTGCGGCAGCCGATGTCGGGCTCGCCATCGGCACGGGCACGGATGTCGCCATTGAAAGCGCCGATGTGGTGCTGATGTCCGGCGATCTGCGCGGTGTGGCCAACGCCATCGCGCTCTCCAAGGCCACGATCCGCAATATCGGCCAGAATCTGTTCTGGGCCTTCGCTTACAATGCCGCTCTCGTTCCCGTGGCGGCCGGAATATTGTATCCTGTCAACGGCGTTCTGCTGTCGCCTGTCCTTGCCGCCGGAGCCATGGCGCTTTCCAGCGTCTTTGTATTGACGAACGCGCTGCGCCTGAAAAGCTTCCGCGCGCCGCTGGTGGACAGATCGTCCGGCATGCAGCTCGCAGCGGCCGAATAGGAGGCGGACATGATGACGCCTGGCAACACAATCTATCTGCCGCAGATCGGACGCAGCATCAGGGCGGCTGAGGGCGAGACCGTGCTTCAGGCCGCACTGGCGGCGGGGGTTACTTATCCGCATGGCTGTCGCATGGGCCGCTGCGGCGCCTGCAAGTCGCATCTCATTTCCGGCGAAATCGATCTTCTCAAGCATACGCCCTTCTCCTTGACCGAAGAGGAAAAAGCCGAAGGCCTGACGCTCGCCTGCCGGGCCGTGCCGTTGAGCGACATGACGATCAGCTGGCTCGCCGGGGCGGATGAGATCGCCGATATTCCGACCGGCCGCTTTGAAGGCGTGGTTGCGGAGGCGGTGGATGCGACGCACGACATCAAGCTCATCCGCATCCGGCTTGACGATCGCGGGCAGTTTACCTTCAGGCCCGGACAATATGTGCGCCTGCTTTATCCCGACTGTTCGCCGCGCGATTATTCCATTGCCAGCAGGGTGGATGAGGAACTGATCGAATTCCACATCCGGCATGTTCCCGGCGGCATGACGAGCGGCCGCATCTTCTCGCTCGCCAGCGCGGGTGACCCCGTCACGATAGTCGGGCCTTTCGGCTCTTCGTTCCTGCGGGAAAAACATTGCGGGCCGATCCTCGGCATTGCCGGCGGTTCGGGGCTCGCTCCCGTCAAGGCGGTTGTCGAGGCGGCGCTCGCAACGGGTCGCGAACGACCGGTTCATGTCTATTTCGGCGCGCGCGCCGAGCGTGATCTCTATATGCTTGACCGTTTCGGTGATCTTGCCGCGCGGCATGGCAATCTGAGTTTCGTTCCGGTGCTCTCGCATGAGGAACATGCCGATATCCGGTGCGGTTATGTCGGTGCGGCCGTGGCGGATGATTTCGACGATCTCGATGGCTGGAAAGCCTATATTGCAGGCCCGCCGGCCATGATCGAGGCGACGGTGCCGCAGCTTCTGGCGCGCGGCATGCGCACCGCCGACATTCATGCAGACGTGTTTTTCACCCCGGAAAGATAGGAGCAGGATCGATGAATATTGGCACAGCCGCCACCGCATCCGGTGTTTCTGCGAAGATGATCAGGCATTACGAGACAATCGGCCTGATCAAGTCGGCAAACCGCACGGAGTCCGGATACAGGGTCTATACGGCCAATGATCTGGAAACGCTGCGCTTCATCCGGCGCGGACGCGATCTCGGTTTTTCCATCGAAAAGATCAGACAGCTGATGACGCTCTGGCGCGATCCGGGCGGCGCCTCCTGCGATGTCAAACGCATCGTCATGGAACATGTCATCGATCTGGAAGCGAAGATGCATACGCTTCGCGAAATGGCGGAGACGCTTCGAAACCTTGCTACCTATTGCCCCGACAATGGTGAGCCGGATTGCCCGATCATTCAGGATCTCGCCCATGCCGAGGATATCGATTTTGCGCCGGTGGCAGTTGCAGCCAAACGCACCGGCATGCTGAAGGGCACGTCCGGGCCGGTTATGGATTTACAGCGCGTGGCGAAATAAGCGGCTGTTCCTTTTTGGGAGCCGCGCGCCGGTTGCAATGCAGATGCCAATTGCGATGAAGGAGACCAAGCCATGTGGATACAGATAATACAGCGCTTCCTTATTCTGTGCCTGATGCTGGCGATCGTGTCCGTCATCGCGTTTCTTTTGCCTTATATGGCGGGCGGCGATCCGGCTCGCACCATTCTCATGTCGCGCATGCGCGATACGGCGCTCGATCCTCACGCGGTCGAGGCGCTCAGGCTCAGTCTCGGGCTCGACCGGCCGCTCTATGTGCAATATTTCGCATGGTTGTCGGGCGCGCTGCGTGGCGACCTTGGATTTTCCTTCACCAGCAGCCAGCCGGTCGCAGCCGAGCTCATGCGGTCGCTCTGGGTGTCGGTGACGCTGGCCTTGACGGCGCTGGCGGTCGCGGTCGCTGTCGCCCTGCCGCTTGGCACGCTGGCGGCGATGCGTCCGGGTGGACGGCTCGATAATTTCGCGACGCTGATGATCCAGACCTTCGTTGCGACGCCCGAATACTGGTTTGCGCCCATGTCGGCGCTGGTCTTCGCGCTCTATCTCGGCTGGTTGCCGTCAGCCGGATGGGATAGCTGGCGTTCGCTGGTGCTTCCCGCGCTGACGCTCACGCTGCGGCCGCTTGCCTATTTCACCCAGGTGACGCGCGCGGCCATGGCCGAGGTGCTGCGCGCGCCCTATATCACGGCGGCCCGCAGCCGCGGTCTCGGCATGCATGGCACGGTCATGCGCCACGGCATCCGCAACGGCTCGCTGCCGGTGGTCACCTTCTTCGCCCTGTGGCTTGCCGGCCTGCTAGGCGGATCGGTGGTCGTGGAAGTGATCTTCGCCATTCCCGGCATGGGCCGGCTTCTCTACGACGCCGTGGTCAATCGCGACATACCGATGCTGCAGGGTGGTTTCATCTGCATCGTGGCGCTCTCCATCCTGGTCAATACCCTGGCCGACAGCCTCTATGTCCTGATCAATCCAGCAATGCGAGGTCACCATGACCATTAGCCACTTTCCGAGCGCGCCTGCCGCCGCCATGCCGATGATCATGCCCAAGCGCCCCTCGAACCTCGCCCGGTTCACGGATTTTATCCGCCGTCGGCACTGGACCTTCTATGCGGGATCGGCGATTTTTCTCGTCATCATCCTGCTGCTGGTGATCGCGCCGTGGATTTCGCCCTATGATCCGGCCAAGCAGAACCTCCGTCTGCGGTTGAGCGCGCCAAGCGCCCTCTACTGGCTGGGAACCGACCATCTGGGTCGCGATGTCTTGAGCCGGCTGTTGATCGGCGGCCGCTTCACGGTCACGATTGCCGCCATCACCGTCATTCTGTCGGTGGTGATCGGAACCTTCATCGGTATCATCAGCGGCCGCAGCCGCGGTATCTTGGATGATGTGTTGATGCGCATCGTGGACCTGCTCATCGCCATACCCGATGTCGTGATCGCGATTTTCCTCGTCGCCATCTTCGGTCCGGGATATGGAACGCTGATCGCCTCGCTCACCATCGTCGGCTGGACACCCTTTGCACGGCTGGCGCGGGCGCTGACGCTCTCGATCAATTCCCGCGAATATATCCGCGCGGCAGAGGTGCTTGGCTGCACGCGCCGCTTCATCATCTTCCGGCATATCATTCCCAACACGATCTGGCCCATTGCGGCCGTGGCTTTCCTGCGCTTTGGCCACAAGCTGATCACGGTGGGCGGATTGTCGTTTCTGGGTCTCGGCGTACAGCCGCCGGCCGCCGACTGGGCGCTGATGCTGGCCGATGCGCAGGCCTATGCGGAGCGAATGCCTGTTCTCGTCATCGCACCGGGTCTGGCGATCTTCCTGTCGGCGCTCAGCGTGACGTGGATCGGCCATGGCCTGAACCTGGAAACTAAGAAAACCAACGGTCATTGATGCCCGCGAACGGCAATGGTCGATCTGACGATCGTCAAACATAGATGACGCAACGGAACAGGAAGGAGAGTATTATCGTCTGAAGCCGCATGAAGAATACGCAATGCCTCCGATTCAATAAAAATAAGGGGAACTCTTATGAATATCGAAGGACAAACGCTTGCAAAAACGGCCATGTCTCCCGAATGCGCACCGCTTCTGGAGATAGAGGACCTGCACGTTTCCGTGCCGGCGCAAAATGGCCGCAAGTTTGTTATTTCGGGCCTGACGCTTTCCGTCAACGCCGGAGAAGTCGTCGCTCTCGTCGGCGAATCCGGGTCGGGCAAGAGCATGACGGCGCTGTCGCTGATGCGGCTTTTGCCGCAGGGTGCTGAAATCAATTCCGGCCGTATTTCCTTTGCCGGGCGCGACATTCTCGCTCTTTCATCTTCCGAGCTCGATGCGCTGCGCGGCGCCGATATCAGCATGCTGTTCCAGCAGCCGCAGGCCATGCTTGACCCGACCAGTCGGGTGAGGACGCAGGTGGCGGAGCCGCTCTGGATTCACCGTAAAATGAGCCGGCACGCCGCACTTAACCGGGTCGTCGGTCTCTTGTCGGACGTCGGCATTCCCGATCCGTCGGCGCGGGCGCAATGTTTCGCGCATGAGCTTTCCGGCGGCATGGCGCAACGTGTGATGATTGCGGCCGCACTCTCCGGCAATCCGCAGTTGCTGATCGCCGATGAACCGACGACGGCGCTCGATGTCACCGTTCAGGCACAAATCCTGCGCCTGCTCGACGACGAACGCCGCAAGCGCCGGCTTGCCACGCTGCTCATCACCCATGATCTCTCGGTCGTCGCCGCTTTCGCGGATCGGATCGCGGTCATGTATGCCGGCCGCATCGTCGAGGAGGGGCCGACCCAGGCGATCCTCAAGGCGCCGCAGCACCCCTATACCAAGGCGCTCATCAGCTGTTCGCTGTTGACCACCGACAGCGAGGGGCAGTTGCTGACGATCCCCGGCTCCAGTGCGCAGGCCCATGACATGTCCTGCGGCTGCCGGTTTCATCCGCGCTGCGCGCTTGCCAATTCGGCAGGCATGAGCGGCCGCTGCATGGCCTCGGAACCGGATCTGAATGCCTTGCCCGAAGGGCGCAAGGCGCGGTGCTGGGCGGTCGGTCACGATCATGCCAGCCACACGGTCTGCTGAGGGAGGGCGACGATGCTAGCGACAGCAACGACACAGACCCCGCCATCGGCGGAAAACGGCAAGCGGCCCTTCGTGGTCGCGAAGAACCTCTGCAAATATTATCCCATATCGGGCTTCGGTCACCGTGTGGTGAAATCCGTCGACGATGTTTCCCTGACGATCGGCGAGGGGGAAGTGCTTGGTCTCGTCGGTGAATCCGGATGCGGCAAAAGCACGGTTGCCGGGCTGATTACGCGGCTGACCCACGCAACGAAAGGCGAGGTCAGCATCGGGCAGAACGATATGCTGCACATGCAGGGCGAGGCGCTTCGGCGTATGCGCCGGGTTGTGCAATTGGTGTTTCAGGACCCTTATTCCGCACTCGATCCACGCATGCGTATCGGCCAGAGCATGGAAGCACCGCTTGCCCAGCATGGCATCGGCACGCGCGAGGAACGCACGGCGCGGGTTTTCCAGATGCTGGAAGAGGTTGGTCTCGACGGTTCTTTTTATGATCGGTATCCGAGCCAGTGTTCCGGCGGCCAGTTGCAGCGCGTCGTCATAGGTCGCGCACTGCTTCTCAATCCGAGCTTCCTCGTCTGCGACGAACCGACATCGGCGCTCGACGCCTCGATGCGCACGCAGATCCTGAACCTCCTGATGGATATGAAGCGCCGTCACGGTTTGACGGTTCTGATGATTTCCCACGATCTGCGTGTGGTGCGTTATCTCTGCGATCGCATCGCGGTGATGTATCTCGGGCGTGTCGTTGAAATAGCCGACCGGGAGGAGCTTTTCCGGGCACCGAAACATCCCTACACCAAGGCGCTCATTGCCTCGTCGATGCTGGACGAGACGGGGTTATATGCACCGGAAATGCTTCTGGACGGCGATCTGCCGAGCCCGCTTAATCCACCCAACGGCTGTAAATTCCATACCCGCTGTAAGTATGCGACCGAGATATGCGGCGAGGTGGAACCCGTTCTGGAAGGCGTTTCCGGGGAGCATTTCGCCCGCTGCCACCGCTGGCGGGAATTGGGCTGACGGACAACGCAGTTACAGTTTTCTGTTGCCGTAAAACAGATGAATTGTGTGTTTGCGGATTAATATCGGAATAAAATTCCGAGTACAAAACGTAAAATAGATAATATTCGAATGGATAATCGAGAGGTATCCATAGGGTATTATTATTGCCTATGTAATGATTGAGTGAAATTTCGTGAAAATATACGAATTGTGAGCGTTGTCATCAAAAATAAAAGGGGAATCTTCTATGATGAAGCACGCACTTTTGGCGTCATGCGCCATTGTTGCCTCGTTTGGAGCGCATGCGGTAAAGGCCGCCACGATTACCTATGACGATAATTTCGGTGTGAAGACCGGCTGGCAGATGGCGTCCGATGACGCTTATCTCGGCTCGCGTGCGGGCTGTTTCGAAAGCCTGGTCCGTGTCGGTTACGATATGAAGCTGGAGCCGAGCCTCGCCGAATCCTGGAAGCAGACCGAACCCAAGGTTTGGGAATTCAAGCTGCGCAAGGGCGTCAAGTTCCAGAACGGCGAGCCGCTCGACGCAAGGGCGGCGATCAATGCGCTCGGCAATCTTCTGAAAGCGCCCGTTCCGGCCCGCGCCTTTTCACCGAAGCTGATCGCCGCCGTTGAAGCCGGCGGCGACGATGTGGTGAAGATCACGACGATCGAACCATCGGTGCTGCTGCCGGCGCAGATGGCAAGCCCCGCCACCTCCATCCTCGCTCCATCCGCCTATAAGGACGGTAAGGTCGATCCGATCGGAACCTGCACAGGACCTTTCAAGATCACCGAGGTCGATCCCAGCCAGCATTTGGTCCTGACGGCCAACCACGATTATTGGGGCGGTATGCCGAAACTTTCCGGCGGCCGTGTCAATTTCGTGCCCGATGCCGACACACGCGCCACCCAGGCCCGAACCGGTGAAGCGCAGGTTTCGCGCCTCGTGCCGCCATGGACGGTCAAGACCATCCAAGCGACCGATGGCGTCAAGGTCGCACCAGTCCCGTCGCCGCGTATCACCGAGCTGTTGCTGAACAACGCCAAGCCGCCCTTCAACAATATCAAGATACGCCAGGCGATCCAGGCCGCCATCGATACCGGCGGTATCGCCGACAGCATCTATGAGGGCGTGGTCAAGGGCGCGACCATGCCCTTTGCGGCCGGTGAACCATGGGCTGCAAAAGAAACCAAATCCGCCTATGACGTGGAAAAAGCCAAGGACCTGCTGAAAGAGGCGGGCGTTGCGCCCGGCAGCCTGAAGGTGACGCTTCTTGCCTATACGGCGAAGACCGAACTCAAGGACGTTGCGGCGATCATCCAGGCGCAGTTGCAGGAACTCGGCATCAAGGTCGATGTCCGCGTTGCCGATTACAGCGCCATCGAGCCCGATCTTCTGGCCGGCAATTTCGACATGGCGCTGCTGTCTCGCGGTTACGCCACCGATGTCGCCGAACCGGCCGGTTTCCTGAATGCCGACTACACCTGCGGCGGCAGCTACAACATCTCGCATTATTGCAATGCGGAGACGGATAAGCTGATCAAATCCGCCTATTCGGCCAATGAACCCGTCAAGCGTTACGCCATTTACGGCGAAGCGGCGAAGAAGATCTATGACGAAGCCGTCTCCGTCTTCCTCATCCACGAAACCGTGTTTGATGCCTATTCGGCCAAGCTCGAAAACTACAAGCCGCATCCGCTGAACTATTTTGTCATGACCAAGGATCTGGCGACGAAGTAAGTTGGTGTGATGGTGCTCCGATTGAGAGGGACCCGGCTCGGAAGAGCCGGGTCTTTTTGTGAGAAGGCTGGAAAACCTGCCCCTGAGCCCGGCGTCCAGCGCGGCGCGACCATCCGCAGATGATGTGCTTGGTTAAAATCGGGAAAAACCTCCTGCGTCATCCCTGATTGAAAGGGAGAGGGCGTTCGCCATCGGGGAGGAAAGAGGGACGGATGCCGTCCAAAACCCGTCACATAATTCAGCGTGAAGCGGGGCAGCTGGGGCGATCCGGCGGTCGCAGGGGTGCAGCGCCGCCGGTATCTCTTCGGATCAGCTGCGCGCTTCGGGCGTATAACCGGCGGCGGTGATGATTTCAGCGATACGGGCCGCATCGGAGACGCCGCCAACCAAGACCGTGCGGCTTGCCGGATCCGCATGCACGGCAGCGCCGGGAACGGTCTTTTCGATCGCGCCCTTGATCACTCCGGCGCAATGACCGCAGGTCATGTCTTCAACGTGAAAAGAAAGGTCTGCATCATCGGGTGCCGTGGTGGTTTCGGCGTGATGCTGGTGAGCGGTGCACATGAGCGGTTCTCCATGGTTTGGAATTCTAACAGCATGGAGCCTGGGCTATTCCAACGTGGGAAGGTCAAGCTCTTTATTTGCCGGGATGCGGCGATCTCAGCTCTTCCAGAAAATCGGCATCAGCAGCACGAGCACCGTCAGGATTTCCAGACGCCCGAGCAGCATCATCACCGACAGGACATAAAGCGCGGGGTCGCTGATGGTGGAGAAATTGCCCGCCGGACCGATGATCGGACCGATGCCGGGACCGACATTGGCGAGCGAGGTCGCCACGGCCGAGGTGGCGGTGAGTAAATCATAACCCATCATGCTCATGGCGAGGCTGCCGGCGATCCACAGGGCGATGAAACAGCTGACAAACAGGAAGACCGTGCGGATCGTATCGGGATCGACCACCTGCTGGCCATAACGCACCGAATAGACAGCATTCGGATAGATCAGCTTCTTCAGCCCGGCGCGCACCACATTGAACATGATGAGAAAACGATAGGCCTTGATGCCGCCCGCCGTCGAGCCGGAACAGCCGCCCATGAAGGTCGCGAAGAAAGCGACAACGACGACGAAAGGCCCCCAGAGCGTGTAGTCGTCACTGGCGAAACCGCCGGTCGAGAGGATGGAGGTCATGTTAAAGAAGGAGTGGCTGAGCGCATCATCCAGCGGTACGCCGTTCCTCAGGTGATGATAGACACCGACGGCGATGGAAATTGCGCAGAGATAGCCCAGGAAGACGGCGATCTGCGGATCGCGCAGTGTCTCCAGTCGGCGACGTACCGCAAGCAGGATCATGACCGAAAAAGGCAGGCTGCCGAAGATCAGGAAGACGGTGGCGATCCACAGCAGGGCGGTATTGTTGAAATAGGCGAAAGAGGCGTCATGGGTGGAGAAACCACCGGTCGCGACCGTTGACATGGCATGGTTCAGCGCATCGAAATGCGACATGCCGGCAAAATCGTAAGCGACCGTACAGGCGAGCGTCATGATGATGTAAATGGCCACGAAAGCCCGGGTAAAGCTCGCCAGACGGGCGAAAGGCCTGTCGTTGCCGGTATCGGACGATTCCATGCGGAAAAAGGTCATGCCGCCGACGCGCAGGAGCGGCAGGATGAAGAGGCCGAGTGCCACGATACCGATACCGCCCAGCCAGCATAGCAGCGAACGCCAGAGAAGGATGCCCTGCGGCGCATTGTCGAGGCCGGCAATGACGGTCGATCCCGTCGTCGTGATGGCGGAAATGGATTCGAAAAGGGCCTGGGCAGGCGTCAGGTTGAGTTCGGACAGATAAAGCGGCACGGCGCCGACGATGGAAAAGACCAGCCAGAGAATATTGACGAGCAGAAAGCCGAAACGTTTGTTGAAGGCCGCAATCGGCCCGCGCGTCGCCAGCGCACAGGCGAGCGCAAAGCCGCCGCACATGAAACCGGACAGCGCAAACACCATCCAGTCGTCATTACCGTAATAAAGATCGGTGAGCGCCGGTAGAAACATGGCCGTCGCCATGTAAAGCCCGAAGATGGACGCCACATAGATGACCGAGCGCAGAAGGTTGCTGTTCAAGAAATGAAACCCGTAGTTCGTGGCCGCGCTGAAATGAGTCTTTGTCTCCGACGCCTTCCTATGGCATAGCGGGTGCCATTATGAATTTCAATGGATTGACTATCGTGGACAAGCAGCTTGTGGAAGCAGCGCGGCGGGAAGTGCGGGAGATATTCCCGGAAACGCCGTTGCAGTTGAATGAACATCTCAGCCGTCGCTATGGCGCGTCGATTTGGCTGAAGCGTGAGGATCTGTCCCCGGTTCGTTCCTACAAGATTAGAGGCGCATTCAACTTCCTGCGCAAGGCGGTGGCCAAGGCCGGCAAGGGCAAGGTTTTCGTCTGTGCTTCGGCCGGCAACCATGCGCAGGGCTTTGCTTTCGCCTGCCGCCATTTCGGCGTTCACGGCGTTGTTTTCATGCCGGTGACGACACCGCAGCAGAAGATCGAAAAGACCCGCATCTTCGGCGGCGAATTCATCAGCATCCGCCTGGTGGGCGATATATTCGACCAGTGTTACGCCGCTGCGCGCCAGCATGTGCAGGATAATGACGGTTACATGGTGCCGCCTTTCGACCATGAGGATATCATCGAAGGTCAGGCGACGGTCGCCGCCGAGATCATGGACCAGCTTCCGGAAGGCACGAAGCCTGATATCGTCGTCATGCCCGTCGGTGGCGGCGGCCTTTCTGCTGGTCTTTCAGGCTTTCTGGCCGGCACGGTGAAGAAGGAAAACTTCGTGTTCTGCGAGCCGGAAGGCGCGCCGAGCCTGAAGAAAAGCCTCGAACGCGGCGAGCCGGTAACGCTCACCAAGGTCGACAATTTCGTCGACGGCGCCGCCGTCGCCCGCATCGGCGACCTGAACTTCAAGGCGCTGAAGGATTTCCCGGCCGATCAGGTCATGCTCATCCCGGAAAACGCCATCTGCGTGACGATCATCGAGATGCTGAACCTCGAAGGCGTGGTGCTGGAGCCGGCGGGCGCGCTGGCGATTGCCGCGCTGGAAAAGCTCGGCCGCGAGCGGCTGGAAGGCAAGACGGTGATCGCCGTGGTCTCCGGCGGCAATTTCGATTTCGAGCGCCTGCCGGATGTGAAGGAACGCGCCATGCGTTACACCGGCGTGAAGAAATACTTCATCCTGCGCCTGCCGCAGCGCCCCGGCGCGCTGCGCGATTTCCTCAACCTGCTCGGCCCTGACGACGATATCGCCCGTTTCGAATATCTGAAGAAATCGGCCCGCAATTTCGGCTCGATCCTGATCGGCATCGAAACCAGCGCCAAGGAGAATTTCGCCGGCCTGCTGGAACGCTTCGAGGCTGCGGGTCTCGGTTATGAGGACATCACCGAAAATGACATCCTGTCGAACCTGATCATCTGATCGGGACGTTAAAGACGGGGAAGGGCGGCTCACCTCCGCCCTTCAAACGTGACCAGATTGAGGGAGTGAAAGCCATGGCATCGTTTTTTTCCAAAATCCTCTCGGCCTTCGGCTCCGGCCAGCCATCCGCCGACGCGCCGCAGAAGGTCGCCCAGGCGGAGCCGCATGCGCATGGCGACTATCTGATCTATGCGACACCAATCAAGGAGGGCGGCCAGTTCCGCCTGGCGGGCCGTATCGAGAAAAAGGCTGGCGAGGAAGTTCTGGTGCATGAATTCGTGCGCGCCGATGTCTTCACCAGCCTGGACGATGCGGTGGAATTCACGATCCGCAAGGCGAAGCTCATCATCGACCAGAACGGTGCATCGCTTTTCCCAGGAAAATGATGACGTTTTCTTGCTGCGGATATTAAGATTCCGTTGGTTGCTTCGGCCTATCGTCTCTAGAGGGCATGGAGTCGCGCCAATCAACCCGCGCGATATGGATCGATAGGGCATGTGCCGATGCAATGGGCAAATCTGGCCCTCTTTCTGACGGAGGCCATCGTCTATTTTTCGGTAATGACGGCATTCCTTCATTATCGGCATATTCTCGGCATCGGTGTTTTTCTCACCGCGCTGGGTGTCATGCATTTCATGGAAACCTATCTGGCGGCCGTCTTTTATGTGCAGCTGCCCTTCGGCGCGGCCTCGCCCGGCTCCTCCATCCTTTTCGCCGGCAAACTGATGATGATCCTCATGCTTTATATGCGCGAGGATGCCGCGGTGGTGCGCCAGCCGATCTACGGCCTGTTTCTCGGCAATATATTGACCGTCATCATGGCGCAGATCATCCATTTTCATCAGACGGTGGCGATCGTTCCCGGACAGTCGGCCAGCGTCGGCTTTCTCGACGAGATGGGTATGCTGATGGTCTGGGGAACCAGCCTGCTTTACATCGACGCCATCGCCATCATCCTGTTTTACGAAAAGCTCGGGCGATATCTGCAGCGCCATATCGTGCTGCGCTTCGCAATCTGCGGCGTCGTCGTCCTCAGCCTTGATCAGGCGGGCTTTTACGGTGCGCTGCGACTGCTGTTCAATGCCCCGGTCGATGTGTTTTACGATGGCTGGAAAGCAAAGATGGCGGCCGTCGCGATCTATTCGCTGCTCTTTGCCATCTATCTCTGGCTGACATCGGCAAAGGGCCGTTTTCTGACACGCCGCAGCATTGCCGATGTCTTCAACGACCTGACTTTCCGGGAACGTTACGAAGAGCTGTTATCCCGCTCCGGACGCGACATGCTGACGGGTGTTTCGGACCGCGCCCGCATGGAGCTCGATGCCCCCTCCATCGTGCTCGACTGTGCCGAAAGGAGACGGGCAGTCAGCGTGCTTATCGTCGATATCGACCATTTCAAGACCGTCAACGATACGTTCGGCCATCTGCAGGGCGATGAAATCCTTCGGGAGTTTGCCGCCGTCCTCAAGCGGTCGGTGCAGCCGCACGGGCATCTCTATCGTTTCGGCGGCGAGGAATTCGTGGCCCTGCTTCCGGCAATGACACACGAGTCAGCGCTTGTCTTTTCCGCAGGTCTGCGTGCCGCCGTGCTGACGGGTTTGCGCCGGCCGGACGGAACGCCGCTGACCGTCAGCATCGGTGTCGCCACCGGCCTGGAGGACGGGAGGGTATTTCTTGAACTTCTGTCGGAAGCCGACTCGCGGCTCTATGCGGCAAAAAATAACGGCCGGGACCAGGTCCACGGCCGTTACGGAATGTGGGTCGGCTGATACCGGCCATCCCGCCGGCATCCCCTTCATGCGAGGTGCCTCAGGCGGCCAGCGCCAGCTCGGCAACCTTGGCTTCGGCGGCGGCAACGGCCTTTTCAACCGCTTCCGGACCGAATGCCAGGCCTTCGACATAGATCACTTCCACATCCGTCATGCCCATGAAACCGAGAACGGTCTTCAGGTAGGGAACGGCGTGGTTCATCGATACGGCAGGGCCTTCGGAATAAACGCCGGCGGCGGCCAGCACGATGTAGACCTTCTTGCCGGTGGCAAGGCCGACCGGGCCGGTTTCGGTGTATTTGAAGGTCTGGCCGGCGCGGGCGACGTTGTCGATCCACGACTTCAGGCCGGAATAGATGTTGAAGTTGATGAGGCCGGTGCCGATGACGACCGTATCGGCGGCCAGAAGCTCGGTAACGAGCTTGTCGGAATATTCGGCGGCAACCGCTTCTTCGGCGGTGCGCTGGTCAGCCGGCTTGCGGATGGCAGCCGTCTTGACAGTGTCGAGATGCGGGATCGGATCGGCAGCGAGATCGCGGTGGACGAGGGTATTGGAAGCCGATTTGGCCTTCAGCTTGTTCGCGAGCTCACCCGAAAACTTGTTGGAAACCGATTCGTCGCCACGCGGGCTGGAGGTGATGAGAAGAATGTTGGACATGGTCTTTCCTTGCATAAGCGATGAATTGACGGGCGCCTTGGGAGGGCGGGAGAGCACGATGCCCTTCCTTTGCGCTCTATATGAAAAATTACTGCCATCAAGAAAACTGTGATAATGTGGAAGTAATCTATCGATGAAATGGATGGAACATGGACGCGAACCCGACGCTCGACCAATTGCAGGTGTTTTTGACGGTTGCCGAGACCGGCAGTTTTTCCGCCGCGTCGCGGGCGCTCAACCGTGCCCAGTCGGTGGTCAGCTACACCATCGCCAATCTCGAGGCGCAGCTTGAAGTCACGCTGTTCGAGCGCAGCGGCGTGCGCCAGCCGAAACTGACGGATGAAGGCCGCGCCATGCTGGAGGATGCAAGGCGCATCGTCGCCGGCCTGCAGGAGATGCGCGCCCGCGCCAAGGGGCTGAAGCAGGGGCTTGAGGCGGAACTCTCGGTCGCCATCAGCACCATGGTGCCGGCGGAGGCCGTCGTGGCCGTGCTGCGGGATTTTCGCCAGCAATTCCCAACCGTCACGCTCAGCCTGAATGTCGGCGAACTCGGCATGGTCATGGATATGGTGCTCTCGCGAAAGGCGGGTATCGGCATCGGCGGGGCCATATTGCGCCAGGATGATGAACTCGTGTTTGAAAAGGTCGGCCATTCCTTCATGCTGCCGGTCGCAGCGTCCGATCACCCGCTGGCGCAGATCGAGCGGCCGCTGGTACTTGCGGACGTGCGTGAGGAGGTTCAGCTTGTCGTGACTGACGCCTCGGGCCTGACCAAGGGACGCGATTTTAATGTCCTCTCCTACAAGACATGGCGGGTCAGCGACATCGCCACGAAATACCAGCTTATCAAGGGCGGTCTGGGCTGGGGCGGTCTGCCCGCCTCGATCGTCCGCAACGACCTCGCCAATGGCAGCCTGAGAGCGCTCGATCTCGAGGCCTATGAGCAGGGTGAATATCCGCTCTTTGCACTGCGGCGTGTCGATTCGCCCGCTGGCCCCGCCGGCCAATGGCTCGCCGAAGCATTTCAGCAGCGCCTGTCGGCCTGTCCGAACCACAAGGATTTCAACGGGATGCTGGAAGCGAACAAGCGAAGGGATATTCCTGTCGCCGCTGAGTGACATAGGTTGGAGCAATGCGAATTGCATGTGGACCAAGCGCATGCCACTTGCTTCTTCTCTCCGCCGGGGAGAAGAAACACGCGGCAGCCTCGGTGCTTCGCCTTAGGCGCGGCCAATTGACGGCGGCGAACGGCCTGCCTATACAGGAAACACGGTCAGCAGTTCACCGAGGCACCGCCGTCCCGCGAGGGAAGCTAAACCTGCATTTGAAAACTTGACAGCACTTATCCCGTGCCTTGTCGGAAGCCGGCGGTCAGCGACACCCTTTCGGAATGGCACGTGAGGATAAGTCATGCCACGTTCAATCCTGTCCATTGATATCGCCGACCTGTCGACCTTTGCCAAATCGCTGCGCGAACAGATCGGCAGGCTGGACCGCCAGCCGAGCCATGTGGAGATGCTCAATCTTCTCAGCCGGGCCGCAGGGTTCCGGAATTTCCAGCATCTGCGTCAGTCGCGCATCCCATCCACTGAAAGCGACCCACCGTTACCGCAAGCGGCGCCTGTCGCCAGAGAGGGCAGGGTGCTGAAGACCGCGCGGCTTTTCGATGCCGCCGGCCGGCTGACGCAATGGCCCGCCCGCCGCTCCCAGCAGGAACTGTGCCTCTGGTATCTTTGGTCGAAAATACCGGCTGGGCGGAGCTTCTCCGAGCGGGAATTCAGCAGCTTTCTGGATGGCCTGCATCTGTTTGGCGACGCGGCGATACTGAGGCGCGACATGGTCGGCCTGAGGCTTATACGCCGCAATCGGGACGGCAGCGATTACCGGCGTATCGAGCAGAAACCGCCATTGGAACTGCCGCTTCTGCTGCGAGCGCTCGGTGGACGCGATTGAGGGGATAGTCCTCGGTATTGCCGATAGTCTCCATCAAACTCGGCATCATCCCCGGGCCTGTTCCGAGGGTCTGCTACGGATCAATTTCGTTGACGTGGCTGGATCCTTGGGACAAGCCCAGGGATGACGGCAGAGTTTCACCCTGCCGCCAACAACCGAAAGGCCGCAACCCTCAAAGAACCAGACGGAACTTTGCGAAACCTTCCGCGCCGTCGCCGGCATCCTCGATCTTTGCGCCCTTGATATCAGCCGCATAGTGGCGGCCCTTGGGGCCGGTTTCGAAGACAGCGGTGGTATTGGCCACCGGCGCGAAAGACCAGTTGGCGTCCGCGGACGGGTTGATGGTGCCCTGATCGATGATATAGCGCACGATCACGTCGCGATTGGTATCGGGCGCCACGAAGATCACCTTGTCTGCAGCGATGTCGGGGAACTTGCCGCCGCCGCCGGCGCGGTAATTATTGGTGGCCACCACGAATTTCTGCTCGGGATCGATCGGTTTGCCGTTGAACTGAAGGTTGACGATGCGGTTGCTGTCCGGGTTGACCGCCTTGCCATCCTTGTCGAATTTCGCCGGCTTGGAAATATCGATCTGGTAGGTGACACCGTCGATGACATCGAAATTATAGGACGGGAAATCCGCATTCAGCAGCGGCGCATCCTTCGCGCCGGCCTCGACTGTGTTGAACATGCCGGCCGACATTTCCAGCCAGTTCTTCACCTGCGCGCCGTTGACCAGCACCGCCTGCACCGTATTGGGATAAAGATAGAGATCGGCGACATTCTTGATGGCGATATCACCGGCGGGGACATCGGTATAATAATCCGCGCCGCCGCGGCCGCCGGACTTGAAGGGCGCTGCCGCTGAAAGCACCGGCAGATCCTTGTATTGCCCGTCCTTCAGCATGTCCTTGATGTACCAGGTCTGGGCATTGGAGACGATCTGCACGGAAGGATCGTCGGCCACCAGCGCGAAATAGGAATAGAGCGGCGCGGAGGTCTTGCCGACGGGACGGCGCACATAGGCAAGGGCTGCCTCGTGATCGGCCTTGGCGGCGGCGAGAACCTCTGCCTTGTCGGTGTAATCCGCAACGATCTTGCGACTGTCATCGCGGTGGTAGATCGGCCGGGCTTCGGAGGTGAAGTCAACGATCTTCCAGCTCTTGCCGTCCTTTTCGAGCAGCAGGTCGATGAGGCCCATATGCGAGCCCCAGAAACCCGCCATCACCGCCGGCTTGCCCATCAGCGTGCCCTTGACCGCATCCGCGCCCTCGATGCCGTCCCAGGTCTTCGGACCGGGGAAGACGAGATGCTGGTGGCCGGTGAAGATCGCGTCGATGCCTTCGACGGCAGCCAGATAAAGCGAGGCGTTTTCCATGCGCTCGGTCTGGCCCTTGCCGTCGATACCGGAATGGGAAAGGGCGATGACGATATCGGCGCCTTCCTCCTTCATCACAGGCACCCAGGCTTTCGCCGCCTCGACGATGTCGCGCGTCTGCGCCTTGCCCTCGAGGTTCTTGGAATCCCACATCATGATCTGCGGCGGCACGAAGCCGATGATGCCGACCTTGACCGGGCTCGTCACGCCGCCGCCGTCGCGGATCTGCTTTTCCAGAATGACATAGGGCTTGAAGAACAGCTCGTCGTTTTTCGGATCGGAAGCAAGCTGGCCCTTGGTGAGATTGGCGCAGACGTAAGGGAAACCGGCGCCCGCCAGCGTGTTCGACATATAGTCGAGACCGTAGTTGAATTCGTGGTTGCCGAGCGTGCCGCAATCGTAACCCAGCACGTTCATGGCGTTGATGACGGGATGCTTGTCGCCCGCCTTCATGCCGCGCTCATAGGCGATATAGTCGCCGAGCGGGTTACCCTGCAGGAAGTCGCCATTGTCCACCAGCATCGAATTTCCCGCCTCGGCGCGGATGGTGTCGATGATCGATGCCGTGCGCGAAAGCCCCATCGTGTCGTTCGGCTTGTCGGCGTAATAATCATAGGGAAAGACATGAACATGGATGTCAGTCGTTTCCATGATGCGCAGATGCGCCTGGTTGGCCGCCGCACGCGCAGCAAAAGGGTGCAGCATCACCAGCGCCGAGGAGGCCGCAATGCCGCCGAGAAGCGAACGACGGGTAATGGGGTGGAGAGCGAGAAGCGACGACATGGGAACTCCTTCGGATGAAGCTTGCTCTGTCATGGAAAACGACAAGGTAGAAGCAATCGCCGAGGAGTCCATCATCTAAATGACAGGCCCGTGACGGACGGGCCTGTTTTCAACCGTTTGATAAATTTTTTGTCATTTGAAGGCGCGGGGGGCGTGCCACCGTATCGGAGAATGTGCGTCTTTGGTCCTGCGCATTCCTGACCCGCGGATCAGCGGGCAAGCGTCGGTTTCACTTCTTCGTGGAAGAAGCGGAAATAGGAGGAAAGCTGCGCCAGCGTGTTGGTGGAAAGCTTCAGCTGCAGGCCGAGGCGGTTCTGGTGCTGCCATTGCACGACACCTTCGATGAAGCCCAGATCCTCGCTCTGCACCTTGACCCGGCTGCCCTTGGCGGCGGCGAAAGGCCCGTCCAGTTCGAGCGCCATTCCGGTGGCGGAAAGATCGACCACACGGCCTCTGGTCGACTGGCTGAAATAATGCACGGTCGCGAAGATCCTCGTCTTGCTGCGGGGTGCGCTGCGGGTCGCCATATTGAGGTTGTTTGTCATTTTGCTGCTCAAATAAATTGTTTCCGATGCCTGCATCATGACGCGGAAAGCTTGAGAGCCGTTTAGTTCTTCAGTTAAAATTGCAGGCAATTGCCGATTATGCTGTATCGATACGGCACTGATAACAATTGTTGCAGGCGGGCGTGCACGCACATGGCCAATATCCGCGCTCTCCACAGGGTGCCGCCCATGGCGGACTTCCTGAAGCTCGGATCGGCGTTGCTTCTTTGCAGCTATGATCCCGAAACAGATCACTATCCACCCGATTCTTGACAGGCGATGCAACCAGCCCATTGCGTGACTCGTTAGCTTCGGGAATCAGTGACGCTCCTCGTTTCCGGAAGGTCTGATTTTATGTTCCGTCGTTTTCTGGCCGCCGTTCCGCTGGCTTTCGTTTCGTTGACGGCTCCGATGGAGGCCGAGGCGCAGGTCGCCTCCGGTCTCGACGGCCTGTCCGACGATCAGCTTCAGCAGGCCGTCAATTTCGTTATCGGCAACGCGATCTTCTCGCTTTATCACGAAGGCGCACGCATGCTGATCTCGGATTTCGGGACGGCGGATACGGCAAGTGTCCAGGCGCCGGCGGATCAGCTGGCGGGTACGCTCATCCTCCAGGCGAACGAAGAATGGCTCGACACCGCGCTCGTCAACGCCACCGACAGCTGGTATCTGGCGCGTGAGGCGGAGACCTTGCCGGAACACGAGGCGCCAATCTTTTCCGCGCTCGTGCCCGACAGGAGCCGTGACCGCAACATGGCCTGCCTGATGGTCGGCCGCGACAAGGACGGTTATGGCGATCTGGCCGCCATGATGGGGCTCGCCAATGCCGAGTTCGACAAATGCGCCGCCGCCTATCCGGGCGTTGCTTCGGCCTGGGAGAAATTTCTCGCTCCCTATCGCAGCCAGGCGTCGTCCAAATTCACCATCAGCTACGTGCCGCCGCGCGATCCTGAACTTGAACCCTATGCCATCATGGTCAGAGAATCGAAGGTCCTCGATCTCATCAGCCGCAGTTTTAACGCTTATGCCCTGAAGGGCGATGTCAGGCTGACGGCCAAATCCTGCGGCCGTCCCGATGTCTACTGGTCGGCGGAAAAGCGCGAGATCACCTATTGCTACGAACTCGGCAAGTTCCAGGCGGAGCTGATTGCCGATCACCTGCTGAACACCGTTACGGAAGACAAGGGCGCCGCCGGCGGGCAAATCCCGACGGCTGCCGTCAATCTGGAACGGGAAATCTGAAGCCAGATTGCCGGACGCTGATTGAGCGCGCGTGCTCAGTCGTTGAGGGTATCCCCACCAACATTGCACAGCGGTTTTCTGTGCAGGCTCCCTATCGGAGAATGGCCTTCGTTGCTCCCGGTCGGTTGACCCTCAGTTACGCAGCGATATCTCCAGAAGCTCGGTATCGGCAAGCGGCTCCACCCAGGCCTCATAGGTGCCGACGGGCGAAAAGCCCATCATCTGGTAAAGCTGCAGCGCGCGCGGATGGTCGAGCGTATTGGTGGTCACCGTCACCCGCTGCGGATTATCCTGCCAGGCGGCGTAAAGCGCCTGCAACAGGAACCACTTGCCGACGCCTGCGCCGATCGCCTCTTCGAGCAGTCCGAAATAAGAAAGCTCGGTCACCTCGTCGTTAGCCTTGTTCAGTTCGAAGAAACCGGCGGGTGCACCGTTCATATAAAGAACCGTGACGCTGTTTTTCGGATCGCGCAGGATGGCGGAAAGCTCGGCATCGCTCATGCGCATGCGCTTTTGCCAGTGCCAGCGTTTTCCCACGCGCCAGTAGAGATAGCGGTAAAAATGCAGGGGAATATTATTGACCCGCATCAGCGCGGTCTGGATGTTGACGGGGATCGGCAGGCTGACCTTGGGCGGTGCGGTCATTTCCAGCTGCGTCACATGCGCCTTCAGCGGTCCGTGCGACAATGTGGGGATTGCATCCGCCGGACCGGTAACCACCGGCGTATCCTGCAAGCCGCCCCATTCCGACCATGAGCCGTCGTAAAGCGAATTATCCTTGTGGCCGAGCGATTCCAGCGCCAGCGTAATGACGGCGGCGGTGACGCCCGAGCCGCAACTGGTGACGACGGGCTTCGAAAGATCGATACCGGCATCGGTCACCATCTTGCGGATGGCGGTGAGGTCCTTGAAGTGGCCGTTTTCGGAAAAGGCCGTCGCGGGCAGGCTGCGCGCGCCGGGCATGTGGCCCGAACGCATGCCGGCACGCGGCTCGGCCTCGTCGCCGGTAAAGCGTCCGGCGCCACGGGCATCGGCAATCTGTTTTTCGCCGCTGTCGACGATGCCGCGCATGGCGCCAAGCGAGGTCACCCGCTTCTCGTTGAAATCAGGCGTGAAGGTTGCCGGTTCGATCTCCGGCGTACCGGTTTCAAGCGGCCGGCCTTCGCGTTTCCAGCCGTCGAAGCCGCCATCCAGTACATAGGCCTTGCGCACGCCCATCACCCGCAGCATCCACCACACGCGCGGCGCGGAAAAGAAGCCGGGGCCGTCATAGACCACAATCGTATCGCTATCGCTAAGGCCGAGCGCGCCGGCCTGTTCCGCGAAGAATTCCGGCGAGGGCAGGGAATGCGGCAGGCCGGTGGTATGATCGGCGATCTTGTCCTGATCGAAGAATACCGCACCGGGCAAATGGCCGGCTGCGAATTCTTCCGCGCCGTTGCGCTTGTGCGCCGGCAGATACCAGGAGGCGTCAACGACACGAAACCCGGCCGTGCCGAGCTGCTTTTCCACCCAGTCCGCCGAAACGACGAAACGGCTCTTATCCGTGCTCACGATATCTCTCCCGATCTCAGGCAACAGCTTCAGGCGCGCCGAAACGAATGCGGAACCGCCTGTTCTCCTTGCCCTTCTTTTCTATCTTGGCAATGTGAATATCGCCCACTTCCTGCGTTTCGGAAACATGGGTGCCGCCGCAGGGCTGGCTGTCGATGCTGGAATTTTCGCCGATGCAGACGAGGCTGACCCGGCCGAGGCCCATCGGTGGCCGCACATTCTTGGATTTGACGATGCCGGGATTGGCCTGCAGCTCCTCGTCGGTGATCCATTGCAGGAAGACGGGATGGTTGGCTTTCACCAGCTCCATCAGCTTTGCCGTCACCTCGTCCTTGTCGATGGTTTCCGACATGTCGAAATCGACACGCGATTCGTCCTCGCCGACCGCCGCGCCGGTAATCGGCCATTGGCAGACGACGGAGAGCAGATGGCAGGCGGTGTGCATCCGCATCAGCTTGTAACGACGCGGCCAGTCCACATGCAGGGTGAGTTTTTCGCCGATATCAGGGGAAGGCTGGCCTTCGAGCGGCAGATGGACGATCACGCTCTTGTCGGCGCCGTTTCTGGTGATGCCGAGTTCGATGCGAGAACCATCGGCCCGCTCCAGAAAACCGCTATCGCCCGGCTGGCCGCCGGACGTCGCATAAAAGCAGGTCTGGTCCAGCTCAATGCCGCCATCCTCATGCACCGCCGTGACGATCGCTTCTGCGGTGGAAAGATAAAAATCGTCACGGAACAGGGCATTCACAGGCATTTCGGCATGTCCTCAAACGGTTTCGTACGGAACCGCAATCTCGCTTTTCGTCGCCAGCCACTGCGGAACCGGAAGACCCTTGGAACGCAGGAAATCCGGGTTGAACAGCTTCGACTGATAACGATTGCCGTAGTCGCACAGTATCGTCACGATGGTATGCCCCGGACCGAGCTCGCGGGCAAGACGGATTGCGCCGGCAATGTTGATACCGGAGGATCCGCCAAGGCAAAGGCCCTCTTTCGTGACCAGGTCGAACAGTACCGGCAGCGCCTCCGCATCCGAAATGCGATAGGAGAAGTCTGGCGTAAAACCTTCCAGATTGGCGGTGATCCGCCCCTGTCCGATGCCCTCGGTGATGGACGAGCCTTCGGATTTCAGCACGCCGTGCTTGTAAAATTCATAGAGAGCCGCACCCTCGGGATCGGCAAGGCCGATCTTGATGTCGGGGTTGAAATCGCGCAGGCCGTCGGCCACGCCCGCAAGCGTTCCGCCGGAACCGACCGAGCAGATGAAGCCATCCACCTTGCCGTCCGTCTGGTCCCAGATTTCAGGGGCCGTGGTTTCGATATGGGCCTGCCGATTGGCGATATTATCGAACTGGTTGGCCCAGACCGCGCCGTTTTCATCCGTCGCGGCAAGCTGTTTTGCCAGCCGGCCGGAGACCTTCACGTAATTGTTCGGGTTGGAATAGGGGGCTGCCGGAACCTCGACCAGCTTTGCGCCGAGAAGCTTCAGCGCGTCCTTCTTTTCCTGGCTCTGCGTCTCGGGAATGACGATGACCGTCCTGTAGCCCAGCGCATTGGCGACCAGCGACAGGCCGATGCCGGTATTGCCTGCCGTACCTTCCACGATGGTTCCGCCCGGGCGAAGCTGCCCGCGCCGTTCGGCATCGCGAATGATATAGAGCGCGGCGCGATCCTTCACCGACTGGCCGGGATTGAGGAATTCCGCCTTGCCGAGGATTTCGCACCCCGTGGCTTCAGAAGCGGCTTTCAGACGGATGAGCGGCGTGTTGCCGATGGCACTGAGCGCAGAGGGATGAATGGTCATGATTGAGCCTTCTTGTCTGAGCGGAAATTAGGTGCCGTTATGTCCCGTTACAACCGCTTCAAGGCAAGAAATTATCTTCCCGGCTTTGGCTTAGCCACGCAAAATTTTGCCGATACCCAATTTTATGCGTTCTTCTTCACGTCGGCATAGGCGGCAAGCGCTCTTTCCCGCGCTTTTCCATGGTCGACAATCGGTTCGGGATAGGTTTCGCCAAGCGTGATGCCCGCCTTTTTCAGCACCTCCTTCGGCGCTTCGAACGGCTTGTGAATGTATTTCCGCTCAAGCTTTCCGAGCTCCGGCACAAAACGGCGCACATAATCCCCATCGCCGTCAAATTTCTCACCCTGCAGGATGGGATTGAAGATGCGGAAGAATGGCGAGGCATCCGCGCCCGAACCTGCCACCCATTGCCAGTTGGCGGCGTTGGAGGCCGGGTCCGCATCGACAAGCGTGTCGCGGAACCATTTTTCGCCCTTCCGCCAGTCGATCAGCAGATGTTTGATGAGGAAGGAAGCCACGATCATGCGCACCCGGTTGTGCATGGTGCCGTGTTTCCACAATTGCCGCATGCCGGCATCCACAATGGGATATCCCGTCATGCCGCAGGTCCACGCCCCGAAGGATTTTTCATCGTCCCGCCAGCGGAAGGCGTCGAAACCGTCGTTCCAGTTCTTTTCGTCCAGCTCAGGGAAATGAAACAGCAGGTGATAGCAGAATTCCCGCCAGACGATTTCCTTGCGGAAACGGCTGATATCGTTTGAGGCGACATGTGGCGAAAGGCCCTTTGTCGCGTGCCAGACGGTGGCCGGCGATATTTCACCCAGGGCGAGATGCGGCGAGAGCAAGGAAGTCGCGTCCTTCGCCGGGAAATCGCGTCCTTCTTCATAGCCTTTCAGAGCGCTATCGATGAAATCATCGAGTTTCTCCCGCCCGCCGTCTTCGCCGGGAGCCCAGATATCGCGGAAGTGCTTCGCCCAATCAGGTTTGACCGGCAGCAGCTTCCAGCCATCGAGATTTTCCGATTTCGGCCATGTCTTCGGCGCCTTCAGTTTCTCTGGAGCATTCACCGGCGCATGCGGTTCCTCGCCACCCTCCAGCGCCCGCCAGAAGGGCGTATAGACGCGGTAAGGCCCTCCCGATTTCGTCTGCAGCCGTGATGGCTCATGCAGCAGCTGGCCGGAAAAGCTGCGGACGGTCAGGCCGTCATCACGCAGCTTCCGTTTGAGTGTCTTGTCGGTGGCCATGCCGGCGGGATCATAACGGCGGTTCCAGAACACGGCGTCTGCACCGGTTTCGGATATCAGTTGTCGCAGCGTTTCTTCCGCCCCGCCGCTTAAAAGCAGAAGGCGGCCGCCGATTTTTTCCAGCGCGGCGGAAAGCGAAGCGAGCGAATGGTGAAGCCACCATTCCTGTGCGCCGCCCAGCCGGCCGCATGATTTTTCCCTGATATAGACGGGGATGACAGGACCGCCATGGTCCACGGCGGCAAGCAAAGCGAGATTGTCCGAAAGGCGCAGGTCCTTGCGGAACCAGACGATGGCGGGGGAGGCTGCTGTCGGCATGAAAGGACCCGGTTCACTTCCGCTTGAACGAGTGTTGAAACGCTTTGTTCCGCAAATCGGCTAGAATGGAAAGATGGGGCACATGGTTTCTCGAGGGTTATTTTTTCGCCCTTGAAACCGCAGGTGAAGGGAACCAACTGGAGGAGCCGACGTTTGTCGCCGGTTAATAGAGCATGGAAGTGCAATCAATGTTGCTGAATGACGTTAAGTGGGAAAAGCCCGTTACCATATCGCTTGAAAACGGTGCCCCCCGGATTTTCAACGGCGTTTACGAAGCCTTCGATTTTCTGCAGCACGAATGGCCGGAGCGCGGCGACAAGGTGCATGAACAGGCGCTTCGCCTGTGCCGCGCCTCGCTGATGGGTGACGTGGCGGGAGAAATCGCCCGTACCGCCTTCGTTGCGGCAAGCCGGCAGGCGCAATGCCTGATGGAGGACAAGGCGGAGGAGCAGAATAAAATCGCATCCTGAGCGCTGCTTCAGGCGTGACGTGTAAAAGGCCACCCGCCAAAAACGGGTGGCCTTGTTTGTTCCAGGGCATGAAACGGGTTGTTTCGAATGCGGGATATGGCATCGTGCATGCGAAAAGGCAGATGAGCGACGGCAATGAGCAACCACTACGGCTATATTGTTTTTCCCACGGCCCTCGGCCATTGCGGCGTCGCATGGGCGGGGCGGGGCATTGTGCGTCTGCAATTGCCCGGCTCTGATGCCGGCGAGACCGAAAAACTTCTCCAGAAGCGCCTGCCATCCGCTTCCATCGCCGTTCCGGAAACACGCACGCGTGAGGTGATCGCAATGATCACCCGTTATTTCGGGGGCGAGGAGATCGATTTCACCACCGTCGAGCTCGATCTTGCCGGGCAGGAGCGGTTTTTTCTCGATGTCTACGCGGTTGCGCGGCGGATCGGCTGGGGCCGTACGACGACCTATGGCGGCATCGTAAAAGATCTTGGCCTCGGCATGGAAAAGGCCCGCGATGTCGGCCAGGCCATGGCGAAAAATCCGGTGCCGCTGATCATTCCCTGCCACCGGGTTCTCGCCGCCGGCGGCAGGCTCGGCGGCTTTTCCGCACCGGGCGGAACCACCACCAAATTGCGCATGCTGGATCTCGAAAATGCCGGCCGCAGCCGCACTGACGAGGCGCAGGGCAGCCTGTTTTAAAGCAATGACAGATCAGTGCGCATGAATAGGCGTCTGATTTCTGCCCATTTCTCGTCAAATTGTCGCTAAATTGTCACAATACACGGACGCCCTCTAACATAAGGGCGAGACGTTTGAGAGTATCCGCGTTAATTCTATCGGTTGCCTTGTCTTTTACAGTTGCGGCATCGGCTTCCGCCGGCATGCTGAACCAGGCAGAAAAATACACCGGGCTGCATGAGTCCAAGAACAACAAGAGCCTCAAGAATATCCTTGGGGCAAATCCGCGCAGCACCCCCTGGTGCGGCCTCTTCCTGCATGCGGTCGCCAGCAAGGCCGGCCGGCAGTCTCCCAAATCCTATGGATTTGCCAAGTCCTGGACATCCTTCGGTTATGCCGTTCCGGTCAGCCAGGCCAAACCGGGCGATGTCGTCGTCATTCGCAACGGCCGCGGTTATCATGCCGGCATTTTAAAGAGCATGAGCGGCAAGACCGCCCAGATTCTCGGCGGCAATCAGTCCGGCCGGGTGCAGGTGTCGAACTTCAATCGCAAGGCCATCGTGTCGGTCCGTCGATAAAATCTCCGGACATTATTTTGATAAAGGCGGGCTTTGACCCGCCTTTTCCATTTTTGGCCTATGGCTGCTCGCGGGTGCCGGGCGTCGCCTCGCGCTGATCGTCGTCTTCCAGATCGGCAGCCACGATGAAGGCGTCCTCATGCTGGCGCGCGGCCTGCCGGCGGGCGCGCAGGCTCATGCTCTCATCCGGATAAATCTCACCGTCCTTACCCTTGAGTTCGCTGTCAGTTTCGAAACGCGCCACATCCTCGTCGCGAATGTCGAGCGGTTCGGTTTTCGGCTTTTGCGGGGTGGTCATGGATGTTTCTCCTGCGGGTTCGTGCAGGACAAACGATCCGTGGTCGATGACGGTTCCCTTTCACGAGGAAATGCACATTCGTAACGGGTCCGTGCGGAACTAACGCTGGCTTTTTCTGTTTTTTCAGTGGCACAATCAAATCCGGTGCAACACAGACAGGGAGGCCCGTTATGAGCCATGACCGCGAAGCCGCAATCCGTGAAAAAGCGCGCGCAATATGGGAGAGGGAAGGCAGACCCGACGGGCATCATGAAAGACACTGGATCGAGGCGGAGCGGGAACTTTCCGCAGATGCGGAAGCGGTAAAGCCCAAAAGCGGAAGTGGGGTGAAGAAATCCGCTGCCGCGAAGGCGTCAGCTGCAAAGGCGCCTGCGAAGAAGGCGCCAGCAAAAAAGGCAACCCCTGCAAAGGCCAAATCCCCGGCGGTAAAATCGCTTGAGAAGGAGCAGAAATCCGCGAGCAAGAACAAGGAAGACGATCTGACCGAGAGCCTTGAAGAAAGCTTCCCTGCAAGCGATCCGCCGGCACTCAGCAACGCCGTTAAGGCGACGAAGCGCGCGGTCAAAAAGACCTGACGGTCTTGTAGCCCGCCAACCGGGCAAGAATGAAAATGCCCCAAGCCGTATAGGGCGAATGCAGCTGCACTTCGCTCTTCAAAACATGTTTTGAAAGAAATGGCTCCCCGGGCCGGATTCGAACCGGCGACCTGTCGATTAACAGTCGAATGCTCTACCGCTGAGCTACCAGGGAACGTGCGCTGCTTGGCGCGGTGTGAGCGGGGTAATACAAATGCTTTTCCGATTTGCCAAGCGGTTTTTTCAAAAAAAACGCATTCATCTTGTTTTATCTCGCCGGAGTCCCGATTTTCCGGGCTTATCGGCGGTGAAAAAATTATCCACAGGCCAGATGCAAAAGGGCAGGATGGAATGAAATTCGGTATCGACCACAGAACGGGTCGCCTCAATCTCGGAAAATGGAGCCTCGCCATGCCGCGTTCGCGCGTCGGCAGGATCGCAGCGGGCTCGGCGCTGGTGGTGGGCGGAACGCTGGGCTTCTTGCCCATCCTCGGTTTTTGGATGATTCCGCTTGGTCTAATCGTGCTTTCCCACGATCTGCCGGCCGTGCGCCGCAGGCGACGGCGATTTGCGGTGTGGTGGGCCTCGCGGCAAAACCGCCGCGAGGCTCGAAACAGAGACCGTTGACCGGCTCAGCCGCCGATGGAGCTGCTGATGCCCTGGCCGGCCCAGAAGGCGGCATAGGCAAGGGCTGCGAAATAAATCGTCGTCAGACCCAGAAACAGGTAACCGCCGAGCACGGTGACGCCATCCCTCTGAATCATCCCGGCCGAAAGCAGCAGGATCGCGACACCCGGAAGCGTATTGGAAAACGGAATGAAGCCGAGCGGCATCATCAGCAGAACACCCGCGGTCATCAGGGCAAGTCCGTTTATCCGGTTGGCGATGATGCCCGTCGTCAGCGCGGGAATGCGCGGGCGGATGAAGCCGTCGAGCTTGGAAACGATGGCGACACCTTTTTGAAGCGCTGGAACGAGCTTTGCCGTTTCCATCTGTCGGTCGAGGATTTTTGCCGGCAGCCACGGCAGGCGGTTCAGCGTGATGGCCAGGCTGACAAGGATGATCGCCGCACCGAAAACGGTGCTGACGCCGGGAATGGAAACCGGAATGAGAAAGGGTAAAGAGGCGATCGCGCAGATCAGCAACAGGCCCTGTTCGCCGATCGCTTCCATCAACTCGCGCAACGTGATCGTCTGGCCCTGTAATTTTCCTATCAGCTTCTCAAGCGTCGTGCTGAGCTTTTCAGACGTATCAGTGAATGCGAATTCGTTCGTCATGCCGCTTCCCGGGAGTTGTTTTAACTCCGGGCTTGATAACATTCATCCGGCCCGATGCCTATCGCCGATAGAAACGGAGCCTCTTCACATTTGGTCGACTGGTTTCACTTTGGTCAGTGCGAAACCCAGCTGCTGTAAGCGCCGGCAAGAAGAACCACCAGCAGAATGACAAGTATGACCGGATTGATCGATGTAACGAAGTTGACATATTCCATGGTAACTTCCTCCTCTTTCCTCCAGCTTCATTCTACAGCAAAAAGGCGAGTGTATCTATCACAGGGTGAAATTTCGCATCGCAGCAACCGGCCCCCGATGTGGGCGGGAAATGCTTGTGTTTCCGATTTTTTGCGATGCAAAAATAATTCTTCCAACATTTGCCATTGTCTTGCGTTGTCTCTAATCCTGCATTGGCAGGACGGTCGTTTCGGCCTGTGCGAAGCGCATGAATGACCGTCGATATGCCTTTGGCTCCCGCCTGCCTTTGCTCCGCAACACTCTTCCCGGGGACATGAAATGCTGAAAAACATCTATGCCTGGACGATGGCGCTCGCCGCGCGCAAAACCGCCGTCTGGTGGCTGGCGATCGTGGCTTTCGTTGAAAGCTCCGTCTTTGTGGTGCCTGCGGACGTGCTGTTTCTGCCGATGGTGCTCGCCAAGCCGAAAAAGGCGATGTTTTATGCGCTCGTGGCAACCGTCGCCTCGGTTCTCGGCGGTATCGCCGGCTGGTTCCTCGGCCACTATGCGTTTGAGAGCATCGCGCGGCCCATTCTCGAATTTTACGGCAAGCTCGACAGCTTCGAGCACCTGAAGAACTCGGTGGACTACGAAACCATTGTTCTCCTGCTGGTGACATCCGGGCTCGCGCATCTGCCGCCGATCAAGGTCGTGACGATTCTTTCCGGCGCCGCCAATATCAGCCTTGGCCTCTTCATTCTTTCGGCGGTCGTCACGCGTGGCGCACGCTTTTTCATCCTTGCCGGATTGCTGCAGAAATACGGGGAATCGGTGCGCCATTTCATCGAAAAGCGCCTCGGCGCCATCACCGCGGCTGCCGCCGCCGCGCTCATCGCGGTCTATGCGGTCTACGTTTTCGTGCGTTGACCAAGCGCAGATTTTCTACTCTCACAATACTGTCGCATAACTTTCAGCCTACTGTCAGAATCCACCTGTATCGGTTCTCTCGTCGAATAAGGGAACCGTTTTATTATGCGAAGATTCTGGAAGTGCTCCTTTTGGGGCATGGGTTTTGCTGTGCTTGCCACAGGCGGTTATCTCTACGCCATTCAGCTTCTGGGCAATTTTCACGAGGTCGTTGCGGGCCAGCTTTATCGCTCCAACCAGCCGAGCAACGAGCAGCTTGTCCACTATACCAAGGAGTATGGTATCAGGACGGTTATCAACCTGCGCGGACCCAATGAATCCAAGGCCTGGTACCGGGATGAGGTCGAAACCTCCCGCCAACTCGGATTGAAGCACATCGATTTTGGCATGTCGGCAAGCCAGGAGCTTGACATGAACAGGGTCAACGAGCTGGTCGCGATCATGCGCGATGCGCCGAAGCCGATCCTCATCCATTGCAAGGCCGGTGCGGATAGAACAGGCCTCGCCACCGCGCTTTATCTCAGCCGTGTCGCCCGGCTCGATGAAGAGCAGGCGGAAAGCCAGCTTTCCTTCCGCTTTGGCCATATCGGCATTCCCTATCTGTCGGAAACCTATGCGATGGACCGGACTTGGGAAAACGCGGAAAAGATGCCTATCGTCGACGATTTCGCCATCGCCTCCAACGAATATTGAATGCTGCTCCGGGGGCAGGCGGCGTCAGCAAGGAATGCCGACGCCGTCCTTTCCGGTGGGTTCAGCGATCCGTCTCGCGTCATGGAATTATCCCTTCGCCCTGCCGGGCGGGCAGGGTTTCTGGCATGTGCGCTCCATCGTCTCACCAGCTTTGCCGATATGCGTCACGACGCCTTGAAAGACGGTGGCGGAAACGATTCTAGTCCCGCCCTGCGCCGGGTTTCCACCCGCGCGTATATCCATTTCCCATGATGGCAACCGCAAGGGAAAGCTGCTCCTGCAGATGCTCGATCTCACCAAGAAGCGCTTCGACGGCGGCCTTCGCATCGCCATCGTGACACTGGATGACGTATCCGGCAATGTCGTCGGGCCGTATAGGGGTGATTTTTTCAGCGTCGTACATGTCGTGTCGCCTCTCTTTTGTTCACTAAATGTTCTAATTTTAGCGGAGAGTCAACAAGGCAATGCATGCCGTCCTTCAATGGCCGGCAGCTTTACGATGGGGCGCATATTCCAGGGAATTCAACCGGAGAATGCTCTCGATCAAAAATGAGGGGATCGACAGGAAAATTGCCGGAGTACGGGGTTCCAGACCAAGACCCTCACGGGCTAATGCCGCGCAATCAGGCGTTAATGAACGGACGGATCGTCGCCGTCGAGGAAGCTGCGAATCCCGTCTTTCTCGCAAGTCGCCAGGAACTCTTCCCAGGCGTCTTTGTCGGTAACGAAAGGTTCATCCCAGGTGGTGACATCGTCGTGCTCGCTGATGACCTCCAGCGTCCAGTCCTGCTGCGTGCCAGCGGGCCGGTAGATGTCGACAAGCACGGTGATACCGTCGTCTTCAAACTCGCCCGAGAATTCTGAGTGTTCTATTTTCGGTTTTTTGGCCATCTCAGCACCCCTCGTTGTCAGCCCGGGATAAGCGCACATCCGAGCCCGGTCTTTTGAATTCGCACATAACGCTGGCTGCAGGATAGCAGAAACAAATATAGCCAGCTCTGGGGGAACTGGCTATCTATCTGTTTTTACTGGTCGGAGCGGCGGGATTCGAACCCACGACCCCTTGACCCCCAGTCAAGTGCGCTACCGGGCTGCGCTACGCTCCGAACCTGAAAGCCGTTTATATATAAGCCTGTTAGGGCGCAAGCGGAAAATGGTCTTTTCATAAAAAAAGGAACAAAGGGTGTGGACGGTGGGGAGGGGCGGGAAGCGGGGTGATGCTTGTCCTGTTTGAGGGCCGTCAAACGTATGACACATGCTCTTTCCATCATGGCAGGAACAAGCCGCCCTCTGTGGGCGTTCAAGCGCAACGGAATTGAAACTCAGGGAGACAACCATGTCCGAACTCGTCGTTGTTGGTTTTGACGGAACGGAAGAGGCCGACCGGGTCCTTCTGAAGCTTGCCGGTCTGAAAAAGGAATATCTGGTCGATCTGGAAGACGCCGTGGTTGTCGTGCGCGATGAAAGCGGCAAGGTGCATCTGAAGCAGAGCGTCAATCTGACGGCAATCGGCGCAAGCTCCGGTTTCCTGTCCGGCGGTCTGTGGGGCGGCCTCGTCGGCCTGCTGTTCCTCAATCCGCTGGCGGGGTTTGCCATTGGCGGCGCGATCGGCGCCGGCACGGGCGCCCTTGCGGGGTCGCTCACGGATTTCGGCATCGATGACGATTTCATCAAGTCGCTCGGCGAGACCATTCCCAATGGTTCTTCGGCGCTGTTCGTGCTGATCCGCAAGGTGCAGCCGGAAAAGGTGCTGGCGGAATTCGAAGGCCTGCGTGGGCGGGTCATCAAGACCTCGCTATCGCCGGCACAGGAAGCGCAGCTGCAAAAGGCGCTGTCCGGCGGCGCGGAGCCGGCTGCCGCACCCGCCGTCTGAATGGCTGACACAGCAATGCTGCGGCATGTTTCATGTCGCAGCAATCCGTTCAGGCATGGGCCGTCTGCTGGCTAGACGGTCAGAGTGCCGTTTTTCGCCTGTGGCCAGGTGAGATAATAATAGCGGCTGCCGACGCTGCCGAAAAATGCATTGTCGCCGGAAACAGCGTCGATATAGGCGCCGCTGGTGCTCTTGGCATAGGTCGAGCCGTCGCGTTTCAGATGGTCTTTCAGAAAGTCGCTCCATCCCGTCACTGTGATCTCCGTGGCCGTCCCGGAGGTGGTTTCCGTGTCGGAGGCCACATCCCAGGCCTTGATTTGCGCACCCTCGGCGGGATCGGAGACGGTCAGCGTGCCCGTTGTCAAAGCCTCCAGCATCGCATTGGCCTGTGAAGCCTTGCCCGGATCCTTGCGCAGCTCTTCCAGCATCTCCTTCAGCTCCTTCATGAAATCGGCCTTGGTAATGTCACCGGAAGAAAGCTGCGTATCCGTATCGTCGGTCTGCGTGTCGTCGCTGGAGGTCTGGGCATATTGCGCCAGAAGCTGCGTCAGCCGCGTATTGGTGGAAGACGACGAAGAGGTGTCGAGCCCGTAGGAATCGAGGAGAGACGTCCGCGTCGAGGAGGATACGGCGGTGGAATTGTCTTCCTGCTCCTTGATGGCCTTGAGGGCCAGTCTGGTGGCGGTGAGGCGGGTGGAGAGGTCGATGGAGGAGACCATTGCGCTAGCTGTTTCCTTGATCGGGCGATACGGATCATTCGTACCGAACCGGCGCGGCGGGCATCGATCCCGCCTTTCGTCTCCTCTCATAAGAAGACCGGGTGCATCCCGGCCATTTTTGGCTTGGGATGCACCCGGTCTTAATGGCCGGACTTTGCGCGACGCTTGCGGTTTAATTTTCCTGAACGGAAACGCCGTTCGGACCGATATTCATCTCGATCCCCTTCGGTTTGCTTTCCTCGTGCCAGACATAGATGCCAAGGCCTGCGATGACCACGATGAGGGCGCCGATGATGAGATAGAGATTGCTGGTCTGCGTCATAAGGTGTCTCCCCGTTTGACAATCGGAATCGGGGGCTAAACGCATGAAATGGCATAAGGTTCCGTAAGGGTAAGCGTTTCAGGCGGCACGTGCGCGACGGCGCAGGGCTTCGCGTTTTTCCAGCGCCATGCAGCCCCACAATATGCCGAGCAGCAGGAAGAAATGTCGCCAGTGATCGGTATCGATGACGGCGCCGATCATCACATGGCCGACGAAGGTCACCCAGGAAATGATGAGGAAAGGCTGCCATGGCCGCGGACGCAGCAGATGCCGGAAACCGGCGGCGATGGTCCAGCAGATCAGCACCAGATAGATGATGAAGCCGAACCAGCCATGCGTGGTCAGGCTCTTCAGCCAGATATTGTGCTCGGCGGCGGGAAAGATGTCGTCGAACACCAGGGGACCGATGCCGAGCGGATGTTCCATGGCCAGCAGGAAGCCGAGATAGTGGCGGGCAAAACGCCCGAGATGGCCGCCATCATAGGATTGCACCGCCGAGGCGCGGCTGGAGAACAGATCCGCCACCTGCTTGAACTGTAGCGCGATGATGACCGCCGCGACCATCAGCCCGGCGGCGACAAGAAACAGCACGAGGATTTTCAGGCGAAATGCGGCCGTGCGTTCCTTCAAAAGCATGACGAAGACGAGGAGGATGGTGGCGAACAGGAACAGGCCCCAGGCCGCGCGTGAGAACGACAGGAACACGCCAAGCGACAGGATGAGCAACCCGACGATCCGCCAGGGCGCATGCATGGCCTTGCCGGTAAGAAGGCCATAGATGAGATAGAGCGAGGGTGTCACCAGAAAGGGACCGAAGACGTTCGGGTCCTGAAAAGCGCCCTTGGCGCGGTCGTAGAGGGTGAAGACCTCGAAACCGGGGAGGGCGTGGAAATATCCGATGATGCCGAGCAGCGAGGTGATGAGCGCGGCCGCAAGCCAGGCCCGGAAAATCAAGAGCAGCCGCTGGTGCTTGTCTTCCACGATCGCCGCATAAAAAACCGAGGTCAGCGCCAGAAAGGTCGAGACGGCGAGATAAAGCGGCCCCTCATCCAGATCGGCCATGGTGGTGAGCGAAAGATAACCGCCGATATTAAAAGCGAGCAGCAGGCACAGGAGCAGGACGACGGTGCGCGAAAGGCGAAGGCCGAGCAGGAACCAGATGGCCACCTGTCCGACCATCATCAGCTCATAGGGCGCCGGCTCGGAAATGACGAAGCCCGACAGGAACACGCCGAAGGCGATGAAGAACGAGCCGATGAGCCGCATCGTGGCAAGCGGTGCGTCGAAACCCGGTGCGTGCTGGTAACCGACGTGGGTCAATAGGCGTTTTCCGATTTGAGCAGCCGTATCGGCGTCAGGAACAGGATCTTGAGATCGAATAGCAGTGACCAGTTCTCGATGTAATAAAGGTCGTATTCGGTGCGGAACTTGATCTTGTCGCCATGGTCGATCTCGCCGCGCCAGCCGTTGATCTGCGCCCAGCCGGTGACGCCGGGCTTGACCTTGTGGCGGGCGAAATAGTGCTCCACCACCTCGGTATATTTCAGATCGCCAGTCTGGGCATGAACGGCATGCGGGCGCGGCCCGACCAGAGAAAGGTCGCCGTAAAGAACGTTGAAGAGCTGCGGCAGTTCATCCATCGAGGATTTGCGCAGGAAGCGGCCGACCGGCGTGACACGCGGATCGTTCTTGGTGACGGCCTTTTTCGCCGTGGGATCGCTGAGTTCCGTATACATGGAGCGGAACTTCCAGACATTGATCGTTTCATTGTTGAAGCCGTGGCGCTTCTGCTTGAAAAGGACAGGACCTTTCGAGGTCGTCTTCACGGCAATTCCCGCCCCCAGCATCACCGGCCACAAAAGGGCGATGCCGATGAGGCTGAAGGTGATGTCGAACACCCGTTTCGCCACCGAATCCCAGTCGCGGATCGGCTTGTCGAACACGTCGAGCATCGGCACCTTGCCCACATGGGAATAGGCGCGGGGGCGAAAACGCAGTTTATTGGCATGCGCCGCGATACGGATATCGACCGGCAGCACCCACAGCTTGCGCAGAAGCTGGAGAATGCGCGCTTCGGCGCTGAGCGGCAGGGCGATGATCAGCATGTCGAGCTTCGTCAGGCGGGCGAATTCCACCAGTTCCGCAAAGGTGCCGAGCTTCGGATAACCGGCGACAACGTCGGGCGAGCGTGCGCTTTTCCGATCGTCGAAGATGCCGCAGATGCGGATATCGTTATCGGACTGCTGCTCCAGCGAGCGGATAAGATCCTTGGCGGTATCGCCGCCGCCGACGATGACGGCGCGGCGCTCCATCACGCCATTGCGCGCCCAGTGGCGAATGGCGAAGCCGAGGATCAGCCTCCCGGTGAAAATAGCGATGGCGCTTATCGCATACCATATGCCGAAGGCTGGCCAGGAATGCAGCGCATCGGGAAAAAAGAGAAGGAGGAAACAGGCCGTGCCGACAAAGGACAGGCAGACCGCACCCTGAATGCGGGCGAACATCTTGAGCGGCGTGCGCAGCGTCGGCAGCTGATAACAATCACCCGCCTGCAGAAGAAAGACGCAGAGCGCGGCGCCCAGCACGCCGCCGCCGAAAACTGCCAGAAAGGTTTCCAGGCCGCGATCGGCGGCAATGCCGTTGACGATGCCGGCGATGACCACGAGCGTCGTGAATTCGAGAAGCCGCAATTGCCCGATCACCATATTCGGCGAATGGTTGCCGGCGCGCAGCTGGTTGGCGATCTGCCGTGCAAGCGGATTAAGGACGACGGTTCCGGATGCCGAAGGTTCTCCCGCTTCGTGGTCGGAGATTTTTTTGCGCAACGATGCCAGATCGAATTGCAGTCTTTCCTTGTCAGCCTTGGTCATTGCTTTGGTTCGCCCCTCTACGAGCAGGAAACTAGCCGAAACATGCTAAGAAACGTTTATGATGAATTTCTACAGGACGGCGGGAATATACAATTAAAAATCGTGTTTTTGAAATGAGTTTAGGCCGATAGCAGGTCGCGATAGAGCTTCATCATCTCTTTGGCCATGACCGGGGTTGAAAATTTCGCCTTGAAGCTGTCGGGGCGGGGCATGACCCGCTGCGCCCAGTCCACATCCTCCGCATCCTTGACCATGATCCGCGCCAGCGCATCCGCATCGCCTGCCGGCACCAGCGCTTCACTGTCTTCTCCAAGGACTTCGGGAATGCCGCCGACATGTGAGGCGATCACGGTTTTTCCCGCCGCAAGCGCTTCGAGCACGATATAGGGCATGGCTTCGGCGCGCGACGGCACGACCACTGTCGTCGCCAGTTCGAAGGCCTGTCTGGCGGGCATGGCCGCATGCATGGAAATCCGCTGGGAAAGCCCGGCCTTGTCGATCATGGCCGCATATTTGTCCCGGTCCGGTCCATCGCCGACGATCACGCCGGTCATCGGCTGGCCGATGCTGCGTTCCATTTTGGCGAATGCCCTGATGAAGACGTCGGGTCCCTTGAGGTCGCGCAGCATGCCGATGTAGAGGAAACGGGCGGCATCGTCGCGGGCGGCGACGGTTTCGAACTCGCTTTCCTGCACGCCATTATAGATCATCGCCGTTCGGGTGCGGGGCCTGCCGATCTTGGCCTCGTAAGTCGCCTGCTCGAAATTGCAGACGAAACAGAGCGCATCGGTGAAATGCTCCTGAAACCGCTCCAGCCGCAGGAAAAGCTGCCCTTTGAGGCTGTTTCTGGCGTAATGCAGGCTGCCGCCATGCGGTGAATAGAGGCGGGCTACGCGATACCTGTTTGCCCGCAGGAGTGAGCCGATCAGCCGGGCAAGAGCGCCGCCCTTGGCGCTGTGCCCGTGCAGAATGTCCGGCCGCAAACTTTTGATGTGCTTGTAGGATTTCCACAGCGCCATGAGGTCGCCGGGACTGATGGACCGCCGGATGGGCAGGCGGGTGAGGCCAAGCTCCAGCATCGGGGTGATCTGTGCGAAAAGCCGCTCCTCATGCGCGCCGCCGGTGGAGCTGTCGCAGACGATGCCGACCTTGTGGCCCTGTTTGACATGTTCTTCGATAAGGTCGCGCACATGGCGGAAGACACCGCCCACCGGGGAGCGGAAGCAGTGAATGATGCGCAGGGGAGGGCCGTCATCCGACACGTTCGCCGCTCCGTTTTCAGAAGAAGCGTTCGCGTACGTAGACGGTATCGCCGGCCAGGATGGGGGCGGTGATCCCGATCCGGCCGGTCATCACCTCCGCATTGATCTTGCGGGTGATGTCGACATCGGCCTGATTGGCGCGCGGGGTGAAGCCGCCGGCAATAGCGATGGCGTTCTGCACCGTCATACCGGGCACATAGGAATATTGGCCGGGACGGCCGACCTCACCCATGATGAAGACGGGGCGATAACGGTCAATCTCGATCGTCACGTCTGGATCGCGCAGATAACCCTGGCGCAGCTTGGCGGCGATGGCGGCTTCGAGCTGCGGCAGGGTCTTGCCGCGGGCCGGAACCTGGCCGACGAGCGGGAAGGCGACATAACCGGCCTGATCGACCGTATAGGTATTGGTCAGCCCCACCTGTTCGAATACGTTGATACGCAGCCTGTCGCCGCTATCGACGTGATAGGGTTGCAGAGCAGCCTCATTGAAGGACCTCGGCGCGGGTTGATATGCCGCGCAGCCGGAAAGGGCCGTCAAAACGGCGAGCGTCAGTGCGGTGACATGTCGTGATCCGGCGAGCGGCATCTGATCTGGCTCCGAGTCGATCTTTGATCATTCTTATCGTTCTGTTAGGGTTAATGTGCGGTAAACGAGCAGCGCGAGCGATGGTAATATCGGTTTTATTTCGTCGGATTCGCCGGGATTAACTGTTGTGTTACCCGCAAGACTTAAACTTCGCGAAAATTGACCATCTATATTTGAGCGCCCGAGGTTTGTCTCGGTTACGGAGCCCGCATGAACGGCGATCGCATTGACGACAGGGATGTGGATATCGATCTTGCGCAGCTTGTCGCAGCCATATGGCAGCGCAAGGGCCGGATCGCGGCGATCACGCTTCTGGCCGGGGGCGCCGCCTTCGTGATCTCAAGCATGATGTCGCCCGCCTACAAGGGCGAGGCGCGCGTGCTGATCGAATCTCGCGCGGCCTCCTTCGGCGCCTCGCAGCAGTCCAATGCGCCTGCCGAACCCGTGCTCGATGAATTGACCGTTTCCAGCCAGGTGCAGATCCTGCAATCGGTCGACCTCATCAAGCAGGTCGCCAAAGACATGAAGCTTTACGAGCTGGATGAGTTCGATCCGGAGGCCCATCCTTCGCTCATCTCGCAGCTCCTGGTCGCCGTCGGCGTCAAGAAGGACCCGCTTCAGGTGCTGCCCGAAGAGCGGGTGCTGAAGGCCTTCCGGGAAAAGCTGCAGGTCTATCAGGTCGAAAGCTCGCGCGTCATCACGGTCGAATTTTCCTCGCAGGATCCGAAACTCGCCGCCGCCATCCCCAATGAGATGATGAAGGCCTATATCGCGCTGCAAAGCGGTGCGAAGCTGGATACAAGCACGGAAGCGGCGCGCTGGCTGGAGCCGGAAATTGCCAATCTGCGCGAAAAGGTGCGTGAGGCCGACAGGAAGGTCGCGGATTACCGTGCCTCCTCCGATCTCCTCTCGGCGGGGCAGGGCGAAACGCTCGCTACCCGCCAGCTCAGCGACATCTCGACCGAACTCGGCCGTATTCGCGGTGAGCGCGCCAATGCGGAGGCGCGGGCGGAAGGCGTGCGCAACGCGCTTGCCACCGGCCGCCCGCTCGATACTTTCCCCGATGTCGTCGGTTCCCCGACGATCCAGAGGCTGAAGGAAAACGAAACCACGATCCGCAGCCAGATTTCCGATCTCTCGTCTTCGATGCTGGAAGGCCACCCGCGCATCCGCGCGCTGCGTAACCAGCTCGACGGCATACAGCGGCAGATTCAGGAAGAAACCCGCAAGGTGCTGGCGAGTCTCGAAAATGAGGCCAATGTTTCGCGTCTGCGGGAACGGCAACTGGTCCAGCAGTTGAACATGCTGAAATCGGAAAGCGTGCGTGCGGGCGAACAGCAGGTCGGCCTCAACGATCTGGAGCGGGAAGCTTCGGCGCAAAGGCAGCTTCTGGAAACCTATCTTGCCCGTTACCGCGAAGCGACGTCGCGCGCCGGCTCGGTGGATTCCACCCCGGCCGATGCACGCGTCATCTCGACGGCGGTGGAGCCGCGCGAGCCCTATTTCCCGAAGACCGGCGCCATTACCATCGTTGTGACGCTGGCGGCCTTTCTGCTCTCCTGCATCGTCGTCATGCTGGTTGAACTCTTCACCGGCCGGGCTTTGAAGCCGATGGGCAGAAACCAGGTTCCGCCCCTTTCCGATCCGCCTCCGCCTGCGCGCGCACGGGTCGACGCGGATGAGGCTGAGGATATGCCGGAACAGCCGGCTGCCGAGCGCCAGCAGACGATACAACCGGCTGCCCAGGCCATGCCGGCTGCGGCACACCATCCCGTCGCCGAGGAGGCGAGCCAGATGCCCGTCGTAGCCGCGGCCGCGAGACCGGCCTTGCCGAACGACGACGCGGCTGCCGAGGAAAAGGCGGCGGCGGAAGAAGAGGTCGATATCTCTGACGACTTCTCGATTGACGCCGTCGCGGGCTTCCTCGCCACCCGTCTTGCCAAGCCGGTCGCCGCTGTCGTGTCTCCGGCCGGTGATAGCGGCTCCACCACGACCGTGATGCTGGCGCGCGCTTTGTCTGAAATGGGCCGGTCGGTCGTTCTCGTCGATATGACGGCCTCTGGCTGTCCGACACGGCTGATGGCGCCGGAGGCCGGGCTTCCCGGCGTCATGGACCTTCTGGCGGGTGCCGCCGCCTTCGGTGAAACCATTCACGGCGACCGCCTGTCCGATGCCCATATCGTGCCGCGCGGCAATGCGCAGCCGCGTGAGGCCATGCGTGCCATTGACCGCCTGACCATGATCCTCGGCGCGCTCTCCGACGCCTATGACACCGTTCTCGTCGAATGTGGTGCGGTGCAGATTTCGAGCCTTGAGAAAATGCTGCGCAATCTGCCCGCAGAAATCATCGTTTCCGTCCCCGGCAAGGATGGGGAGATGCTGGAAAGGACGCTCGGAGAGCTGGTGGCGCAGGGTTATGAACAGGCGTTGCCGATGACCGGAATGCGTAAGCCGGACCACCTGAGCGCCGCCTGAGGGCGGCGAATACCGCTCAGTCGGTGGCAGCCGTGGTGTCTGCCTTTGGTCTGCCGGCGCGAAAACGCTGAATCAGCGCATAGAGCGCCGGATTGGATTTGATCAGGCTTTTTGTCCGGGCGATGGCGACATAGGCGGAAGCGGCCGCACGGCCCTTCAGCGTCACCGGCAGGAATATATCGTGCTGCACGGTGAAAAGCGGGCACCAACTGCGCTTGTAGAGCTGGTCGCCGACGCCGAAGTCGAAGAGCGCCGCCTTTTCGCGACATGCCCTTTCGATCATCAGCCAGAACAACAATTCGCCGGGGCTGAGTTCCGACACCGATTCATCGATCGACCCGAACTGGCAGATGATGTGATCCTGCTTGCGTGAAAGGCCGGCGATGGCGGCAATGACGCCTTCGTTTTCGCCATGCAGGCGGATGGCGTGCAGCTCCAGCAGACTGTCCGTGCCCGCTTCAGGGAAATTGGCGAGATCGTAGAAGAAGTCTTTCACCGATTGATCGCGAAACACATCGGGAATGCCCTGTGAGGCGAAACGGGCGGCCTTTTGCCGAAAAAATGCTTGCAGCAATTCGCATTTTTCCTGGGGCGTCCGGGCGATCACATGGCTGTAACCGCCCATTTCGTCGGCTCTCCGGCTCTGGATGCGGAATTTCTTCCGGCGTCTCTTGGCGTTGACCTGCCGAAGCGTGGCCTCAAAACTTTCAAAGAGCGGGAGCTGGAAAGCCGGGTTCTGGTTTTCGACGGAAGCCAGATGCGAGAGTGGATTGGTCCTGCCGCGCCAGCTGAGCGGTATGTTCTGCAGGGCCAGAATATCGGCCCGGCCATGCAGCAGCTTGCGCGCCTCGCGGGCGATCGCTGCCGCGATTTCCTGTCCCGCCCGTTCGGCAAAGCCCGGCTCGAAAAGCCCGGTATTGATATTGTTGAACCGGCTGCCGGGAAACCGCGCCTTGCGGATGCCGCCTTCCTTCACGATTTCGAGCGGAAGCAGGAAGATCGTCTTTCCGCCCTGCCGGCCGCGCAGCGTCAGGAGAGTGCTTTGCTGTGTTTGCGCCCAGATGGAACACCAGCCGAAAGTCTGATGCAGCGAATTGAGCGGGTCGCTCTCCATCCGTTCCCAGTCGGAGCGGATGGTCGAGGCGTCATCGACGAGATCTATCACCAGACGATCAGCAGCCCGCCGCTCGTTTTGCACGGCGGTCGGCGCTTGTTTGTCGCTGATAAAGACCGGCCCCTCAGCCGCCATCCACTCTCTCCGGTTGTTTCGGTCGGACTATATCGCTGAGCGGCAAACAATCGGTTTATAAAATTGCGACCTCAGGGTGTTGCGCAAATGATCGGCGCTTATCCCTGTTTTTTAGGTCCGGCCATCCATTTGATGATCAGCATCGCCGGCAAAACCCACAAAATTCCGGTCAGCACGAAATAGGCGAGATGCACCCACCAGGGCGATTGCGCCAGCGCCGCCGATGCAATGGCCGTCGCCACCACGGCGTAAACGACGACGAGGCAGATGATGACGATGGTGCCGATGAACGATCTGAAGCGAGGCTGCATGAAATCTTCCGTGATTGAATGTGTGCTGGGACTATACCGCCGCGACCGCATGCCGCAAACCCTGAGGCCTTGTTTTGTGGTGCCGGTTGGGGCTAATCAACATGACTGTATGAGGGAGACCTGAAAGATGCGTTCGAGCGGCATGACGATGGCAAATGGTTCTGCGGAAATGGTGGTGGAGGCTGCCCTGCAGAAACAGGAGAAGGACCGCCGCCTGCTGCGCATCTGGCTGCGTGTCGTGCTTTTCACGCTCTTCTGTCTGGTCCTCGTCGGCGGCGCCACGCGGCTCACCGAATCCGGCCTGTCGATTACCGAATGGAAGCCGATCCACGGCGCCATTCCGCCGCTTTCCGTTGCCGAATGGGAAGAGGAGTTCCAACTCTACAAGCGTATTCCCCAATATCAGGAAATCAACAAGGGCATGTCGCTCGATGAGTTCAAGACGATTTTCTGGTGGGAATGGGCGCATCGCCTGCTTGCCCGCGCCATCGGTCTCATCTTCGCTCTGCCGCTTGCCTTCTTCTGGTTGACGGGCCGCATCGAAAAGCGCCTGCGGCTGCCGCTCATCGGCCTTCTGGCGCTCGGCGGCTTTCAGGGCTTTATCGGCTGGTGGATGGTATCGTCAGGCCTCGTCAACCGCACCGATGTCTCGCAATATCGCCTTGCCACGCATCTGACCGTCGCCTGCCTCATCTTTGCGGGCTGCATGTGGATTTTGCGCGGGCTGTCGCATCATTCCCCCGAGGCCGCCGACGAAAAGACGGGCAGGGGTTTTGCCGCGCTGCTGACGGTGCTCTGTCTCTTCCAGATCTATCTCGGCGCATTGGTGGCGGGGCTTAATGCCGGCCTTTCCTATAATACATGGCCGCTGATGGACGGCTCGCTGGTGCCGGGCGATCTGTTCCTGCAACAGCCCTGGTGGATCAACCTCTTCGAGAACCCCAAGACGGTGCAATTCGTCCACCGCCTCGGCGCCTACACGCTGTTTGCCGCCACCCTGTGGCATATGGTGTCTATGGCGCGTGCCTTGCCCGGCACGCCACACGCCCGCCGCGCGGTGCTGTTCTTCGTGCTTGTCTCCATTCAGGCGGCGCTCGGCATCACCACGCTTTTGATGCATGTGGATATTCACGTCGCGCTCGCCCATCAGGGCATGGCGTTGATCGTGCTTGGCCTTGCCGTCGCCCACTGGCGCGGTTTCATCGGTAAATATCCGACGCCCGTTGCGGTCGAAGTCAGGGATTGAAGCGGCTTAGGACTGCCCGAGCACCGTTCTGACGGTGGCCGCGACGGCGAGTTCGTTGTCGCGTTCCTCCGCATTGCCGTCCTCTTCATGCCACGCGGCGGAAAGGCAGCCATAAGCAAAGGCATATTGCAGCAGGAGCCGCTCGTCCCGTTGCAGCGCCTTCGCAAAAATCGCCGCCATGGAGGCGATGCGCGCCTCGCTGCGGGTAAGGTCGAAACGGTCGAGCGGATTGGAGAACATGTTGGCGACATCGAGCGCCGCATCGCCGATCAGGCCGGCCGGGTCGATGATGATCCAGCCGCGGTCACTGCGCATGATGTTCTCGTGATGCAGATCGCCGTGCAGTGGCTTCACATCCCGCTGCCGGTCGATCAGTTCCTGCGCCAGCGTGGCCGCGTCGATATAGGGGCTGTCCACGCCGTCGATACGGTGCTGTTCGGCCTTGCGGAACAGGCTCTCGAAATAGAGCGGCAGCGTCAGCAGGCTTGACGGCGGCGTCTGCTGCGATGGCTGGTGATATCTGAGCAGGACGTCGGCGGCGATTTCCGTCGTGGCGTCGTCGTTGCCGTCGCGAAACAGCACGTCGCGCAGGGTCTCCGTGCCGGCATGTTCCATCAGCAGAATATCGTCGGTGCGGTCGAGCAGTTCCACGCAGCCGATGCCGGCGCGCCATTCGATGAAATCCGCGCCGCGAAGGCTGTCCTTCAATACTTTCTTTTTCAGAAGCTTGGCGACGGCAAGGGAACCGTCGCCGCGCGTAAGCTCGTAAACCACCCCGGCCGGCGTATCGGCAATACGCTTCGCGGCCTCGATATTCCACGAGGCCGGAAAAGAGGGCGTGGTGCGGTTCATGCGGAGAGCATCAGCTCCATGTTCTGCACGGCAGCACCGGAGGCGCCCTTGCCGAGATTGTCGAGCAGCGCGACGAGGTTGATGTGCTCGCCGCCAGGCGTACCGAAGACGAACAGTTTCATCGTGTCCTTGCCTGCCAGTTCCTCGGCGTCAATGCGTGCGAGCCCCTTGCTTTCTGCAAGCGGCACCACATTGACGATGTCCTGTCCCGCATAGTGGGCGCTCAGCGCCGCATGGATCGTTTCGACGGTCGCGCCTTCCTTCAGGTCGGCGGCAAACAGCGGCACCTGCACGATCATGCCCTGCGGGAAACGACCGACGGAGGGCGAAAACAGCGGTGCGCGGTCGAGCTGGCCATGAATGGTCATTTCCGGCACGTGCTTGTGCTTGAGCGTCAGGCCATAGAGGAAATTATTGGCGCTGATCGCGTCATCGCGGCTCTGGTCTTCCATCTGGGCGATCATCTGCTTGCCACCGCCGGTATAACCGGAAACCGCATTGACGCTGACCGGATAACCGTCCGGCAGCAGGCCTGCGGCGCGCAGCGGGCGCAGAAGCGCGATTGCGCCGGTCGGGTAGCAGCCCGGATTGGCGACGAGACGGGCGGAACGAACCTTCTCGCCCTGTTCCTTATCCATTTCGGCAAAGCCATAGGCCCAGTCCTGGTGGACACGATAGGCGGTCGAGGTATCGATGATGCGGACATTGTTATTACCGGCCACCATCGAGACGGCTTCCCGGGAAGCATCATCAGGCAGGCAGAGGATCGAAATGTCGGCATTGTTGAGCATATCCTCGCGCATCGCCGCATTGCGGCGCTCGGCCTCGGGTATGGACAGCAGCTCAATATCGCGGCGACCGGCAAGGCGCGTGCGGATCTGCAGACCCGTGGTGCCGTGTTCGCCATCGATGAAGATCTTCGCTGTCATGTCCTTGTCCTGACTTTTCAAAGGGTTGCGAGGGTAATCGGAATCAGTTTGGCAAGCGCCGTTTTCTTTATCAGCCGGCCTTGGCCAGCCGTTCGGCGCGCAGGCCAAGCATATACATTGCAACGGTGGCTCCGGCAATGGCGGTAATGTCAGCATGGTCGTATGCGGGCGCGACTTCCACCACGTCCGAGCCGCGAATATCGAGCTGGCCAAGCCCGCGCAGAACGGAGAGAATTTTAGCGCTGGTCGGCCCGCCGGCCACCGGCGTTCCGGTTCCCGGCGCGAAGGCTGGGTCGAGGCAATCGATATCGAAGGTCAGATAAGCGGGCATGCCGGCCGTATGCTTGACGATCAGCGAGGCGATATCGCTCGCCCGCATTTCCTCCACCTCGTAACCGTGGAGAATGCGAATGCCGAAATCGTCAGGCGCATGGGTGCGGATGCCGATCTGGATCGACCGATCAGGATCAATCAGGCCATCGCGCACGGCGCGCGCCACGAAGGAGCCGTGGTCGATGCGCTTGCCGTCGTCGAACCAGGTGTCCTGATGCGCATCGAACTGCACCAGCGCCAGCGGTCCATGTTTGGCCACATGCGCCTTCAGGAGCGGCCAGGTAATGAAGTGGTCGCCGCCGAGCGTCAGCAGGTAATCCGTCTTGGAAATGATCCGGCGCGCTTCCTTTTCAATCGTATCAGGCGTTTTCCAGTGGTTGCCATAGTCGAGCAGACAGTCACCATAGTCGATGGTCGGCATATGGGCGAAAAGATCGCGCGCGAAGGGATATTGCGGGTCATTGTCGAAGATCGCCGAGGCGCGGCGGATCGCCTGTGGCCCGAAACGGGCGCCCGGCCGATTGGAGGTGGCCGCATCGAAGGGAATGCCCCAGATGGCCGTCGATACGCCCTTGAGGTTCTTGGTATATTTGCGCCGCATGAAGGAGAGCACGCCCGCATGGGTCGGGTCGGTGGCGGCCGATGTCAGCGTCGTTGCGGTGAAGGCATGGTCGATGGTTTTGGATGGCAAGCCGTTTTCTCCAAATCAGCGAGTTGGGTTTTGCTCTATTATCGCTCGACGATTTTAGTAATTACCTCGACTGGCGTGAGTAAAAAAGTGCCAAGTATCACAATCGCAGTCAGTCCAATTGATACAAGCCATCCTGCAACGTTTGCCATAAGTGCGGATTTGAAGCTGGTCGAGTTCTTTATATGCTTTAAATCTTGGGAAAGCCTGTCCGTAACGCGCTCTTCAATTTCTGCTGCGACGGTATCTGCTACTTCTTTTCGAATTTCGTCAAAAAGGGCTTTTCGCCACTCTTTTTGTGTGGCTGTAATTCGTTCGTTTAACCGACTTTTGGCGTTGTCGCGTAAACTTTTAACCCTCGATGTCTGAAGCGTTTGGTGGTGTTTGTCCACTTCTTCTCTGGTTGGTTTTGTCTCTTTGGCCCATTCGGATTGCTCTAGTTTGAACAGGCTGTAAGCAATGAGGTTGACCAATTCATCTTTGTCATCGGACTTGTCATCCGAAATGATCTCGAGGCCTTTGCTGGCACCCCAAATTCTTTCAGGTTGTGTCGTACTATTCACAAACAAAATCTCCGCAGCCACTTTACCTAAATTGAGTGAGCATTGTCATATGGTTCTACGTAAGGTTGATTGAAAAGCAACATTTTGCAATACGTCTGCGGCTAATTCGAATGAATATTGAGACAAAAAAAGAGGCAGGTAAAACCTGCCTCTTTCCGTATTCGATTGGGATTGAGCGATTAGCGCTTCGAGAACTGGAACGAACGGCGGGCCTTGGCCTTACCGTACTTCTTACGCTCGACAACGCGGCTGTCGCGGGTCAGGAAGCCACCCTTCTTCAGAACGGAGCGCAGGCCCGGTTCGAAGTAGGTGAGGGCCTTGGACAGACCGTGACGAACGGCGCCGGCCTGACCGGACAGACCACCACCGGCAACGGTGGCGATGATGTCGAACTGACCCGTGCGGGCAGCGGCGACGATCGGCTGCTGAAGGATCATCTGCAGAACCGGACGTGCGAAATACGTGGTGAAATCGCGGCCGTTGATGATGATCTTGCCAGAACCGGCCTTGACCCATACGCGGGCTACGGCGTTCTTGCGCTTGCCGGTCGCGTAGGAGCGGCCGAGGGTGTCAACCTTGCGGACATGCACGGGAGCCGAAGCTTCCGATGCCGGGGCGAGGTCTTTCAGAGAGGAAAGATCGGCCATTATCAGGCGCTCCTTACGTTCTTCTTGTTAAGCGCGGCCACGTCGAGAACGGTGGGCTGCTGTGCTTCGTGCGGGTGGTTCGAGCCGGCGTAAACGCGCAGGTTCTTCATCTGGCGACGGCCGAGCGGGCCGCGCGGGATCATGCGCTCGATGGCCTTTTCAACGACGCGCTCCGGGAAGCGGCCTTCGATGATCTGGCGAGCCGTACGCTCCTTGATGCCACCCGGGTGACCGGTGTGCCAGTAGTACTTCTTGTCGGAATATTTCTTGCCGGTGAAGGCAACCTTTTCCGCGTTGATGACGATGACGTTGTCGCCATCATCGACGTGGGGGGTGTAGGTGGCCTTGTGCTTGCCGCGCAGGCGGGTTGCAACGATGGTGGCGAGGCGACCAACAACGAGGCCTTCGGCGTCGATGATGACCCACTTCTTCTCCACCTCAGCGGGCTTCTGAACGAAAGTAGACATGGATTTCACTTTCTAACGTGGACCCGTCATCCTCTTTATGAAAGAGCATACGGGCGTTTCTTGTTGCTTGGTTTGGTTGCCGTCAAAGGCAACCGCAAATGACCCTATTCCGGCTGGAATCCGATCTGGCGCGCTTATACGGTGCGCAAGCGAAAGCGTCAATATGACGGATTTTGGAGATCGTAAAAATAATAAAGCAAAAACAATGGCTTATTTATGGGGTATTATTTTACCTCACCGGGCGACCCGATTTTTACCCCAGTCGCATCACCAGAACGCCCGCTGCAATGATGCCTCCGGCAAGATAACGCCAGATGCTGGCGCGTTCTTTCAGGATCACCACGGAGATCACCAGCGCGAAGAGGATGGAGGTTTCCCGGAGCGCTGCGACGACGGCGACGGGCGCCTTGGTCATGGCATAGAGCGCCAGCCCGTAAGATAGGATGGAGCCGCCGCCGCCGATCAGGCCGCGCCACCAGTTGCGCCGCACGTGCTGCACGACAGGGACCACGCCACGCTGGAAAAAGGCAAACCCGAAAAGCAGCAGGGGCGGCAGAAGCGACATCCACAGCGTATAGGAGATCGCATTGCCGGAAAGCCTTGCGCCGACACCATCGACGAAGGTGTAGGAGGCGATCACCAAGGCGTTGATAAGCGCAAGGGTGATCGCCTTGCCGCCGCCGCGACGCGCCTCGAAGGCGAGCGTCAATATGCCGCCGGATATGATGGCGATCCCGGCAAGGGCCATCGGGCTCAAAACCTCGCTGAGAAAAAGACTGCTTGTCGCCGCGACGATCAGAGGCGCCACGCCGCGCATGACGGGATAGACAAGGCCGATATCGCCGATCGTATAGGCGGCCGCGACAAGGCGGAAATAGGCAAACTGCAGAAAGGCCGAGGCGACGAGGAAGGGAATGGCCACCGGCGCCGGAAACGGCAGGAACGGCAGAAATGGCAAGGAACAGGCCGCTGCCCCCGCCGCTATCAGCGAGGCGTCCAGCGATTTGTCGGATCCGGATTTGACCAGCGCATTCCAGCCGGCATGCAGTATCGCGCCCAGGAGCACCAGAAAAAGAATGTCAATTGTCACAGTAGAGACTCGCTCGCGGGCTATTGTGGCCAGCCTACAGCATCTGTCCGGAAACCGGAATCCATTTTCGATGGCAGCGAAACGGGGCGCTTGCCCTCCGAAAGCGGGCGCGTTGATCTGCCGGATCGTGTCCGGCAGGCTGCGGCCGTTTGCATGGATTATGACATGCGTCAAATTTCTGGTTCGTGCATCTTGTGGGGCAGGGCGGGTAACTCCTGCATCAAATGACGCGTTGTCCTGCTCATGATTTCATCCCGCGTAACAGGTGTATCGGCGCCGGATGCACAGCTTGTCCTTTCGCGGCAGAGCGCTATTTCCTGAAAACATGGCCGTTTTCGACCGCTTATTCCGGCTGGAATGATGCTGGCTCCCGCCTGGGATGCTATATCAATCGAATGCTGGTATTTTTATCAAAAATGAAAAAGAATTTCACAGCATCAGTAAATCGCCAACTGTAACGTTGCAGATTTGGATATGGATTGATTTACTGAATAACTTTCTGAAAATTAGATAAGCCTAATTCATCTGTGAACGGAATGAAAACAAACAGGAGACGAATGGCGCATGAGATGCACGTTAATGGTGTTTGAGTCGATATTCCTGCCAATATATGTCGGTTTGAAAACTGGATGAAAAAACTCCATGCAAATTTGGTCACGGCATTTTTGTGAAATCGTTTTGCGGAGGTGAAACTGGACCGTCTCGACGATGAGGTCATCACCTCCATTATTTAAAGGCGGACAGGGCTTCAAGAATGTGCCGCCACGCCCTAGATGAGGATGACAGCCGCAGTAGGCGTTACCAGCAATGCTCATGCGGGAAACGCGTTGCTTGCGGCCCGCTCAGCGCGCACGCCTGTGCCAGGGGCGTTGAAATCGCCGGATGCGACAGAGGGATAAGTTGACATGCAGCATGATACTTACGAACCGGATTACCTCAGAAAAATCCTGACGGATGTCCGCACCATCGCTTTGCTTGGAGCCTCGCCCAATCCGGATCGGCCGAGCCATGGTGTGATGCGCTTTCTCCTGTCCAAGGGCTACCGCGTATTCCCCGTCAATCCCGGCCAGGCGGGCAAGGAGATATTGGGGCAGAAGGTATTTGCCCGGCTTGCCGATATTCCCGAACCGGTCGACATGGTCGATGTTTTCCGCGCACCGGAATATCTGCCGGCAATTGTCGAAGAGGCGATTTTGTTGCCGCAGCGCCCGAAAGTGATCTGGGGCCAGCTTTCCGTGCGTGATGACAACGCCGCCGCCAGGGCGGAAGCCTATGGCATGAACGTGGTGATGGATCGTTGCCCTGCAATTGAGTATCCGCGTCTCAATATTGTGCGATAGTTGGTACGGATCGGACTTATCATTTGACGCCAAGGCATTATGATCCCTCCAAAATTCCATTGGAGGAAACATCATGCCGAGCAGCAATCCCGGTTTTTCAACGCTGGCAGTCCATGCGGGCGCGCAGCCTGATCCGACCACCGGCGCGCGCGCCACGCCCATTTATCAGACCACGGCCTATGCTTTCCGCGACGCCGATCACGCTGCCGCCCTGTTCGGATTGAAAGAGTTCGGCAATATCTACACCCGCATCATGAACCCCACCCAGGCGGTTCTGGAAGAGCGCGTGGCGGCGCTGGAAGGCGGCACGGCCGCACTTGCTGTCGCATCCGGCCACGCCGCGCAGCTGCTGGTCTTCCACACGCTGCTGCAGCACGGTGACAATTTCGTCGCGGCCCGGCAGCTTTACGGTGGCTCCATCAACCAGTTCGGCCACGCCTTCAAGGGTTTCGACTGGCAGGTGCGCTGGGCCGATGCGACCGATCCGGCCAGTTTCGAACGGCAGATCGACGAGCGCACCCGCGCCATCTTCATCGAAAGCCTCGCCAATCCGGGCGGCACATTCGTGGATATCGCCGCGATCGCCGAAGTCGCCCACCGGCACGGCCTGCCGCTGATCGTCGACAATACCATGGCAAGCCCCTATCTCTTGCGGCCGCTGGAACATGGTGCGGACATCGTGCTGCATTCGTTGACGAAATTCCTCGGCGGCCATGGCAATTCCATGGGCGGTATCATCGTTGACGGCGGCACTTTCGACTGGTCGGCGACGGACCGATATCCGGCGCTGTCGCAGCCCCGGCCGGAATATTCCGGCGTCGTGCTGCACCAGACCTTCGGCAATTTCGCCTTCGCCATCGCCTGCCGTGTGCTTGGCCTGCGCGATCTTGGTCCGGCGATTTCGCCCTTCAACGCCTTCCTCATTCTCACCGGCATAGAAACCCTGCCGCTGCGCGTTCAGCGCCATTCCGACAATGCGCTCGCCGTCGCCAAGTGGCTAAAGGCGCATCCGAAGGTCGGCTGGGTGCATTATGCCGGGCTGGAGGACAGCGACAACTACGCCATCCAGCAGCATTATTCGCCCAAGGGGGCGGGGTCAGTCTTCACCTTCGGCGTCAAGGGCGGTTATGCGGCGGGCAAGGCGCTGGTGGAGGGGCTGCAGCTTTTCTCCCATCTCGCCAATATCGGCGATACCCGCTCGCTGGTCATCCACCCGGCTTCCACCACCCATGCGCAGCTGACGCCGGAACAGCAGACGGCGGCGGGCGCCGGGCCGGATGTGGTGCGCCTGTCGATCGGCATCGAGGACGTGAAGGACATCATCGCCGATCTCGAACAATCGCTTGCCAGGGTCTGATGTGGTCCATCATCCGGCCTTGATCCCGCGTCGCTCGGCTTGAAATTTCACAGCCATCGAGCCGCCGCCGAAAACCTTGGAAACAGGATGTCTTCGGCGGCGTATATCTGAAACAATTCACGCGTTTTTTCAGGATCGGTGCTGCCTGCACGCATTGGTAATCTGGGGAAGCGGGTCCGTGCTTTATGGCGCTGGCCTTCTTCAATCGATCCGGAACGCTGTCACCGTTCGCCGTCGCGGGGCGGTCGATCTGTCGAGTTCGCGCCATATGCCCGGCCGTGCATCTATCGATTCCGGAGCCGAATCCGCCTAGAACAGAACCCTTGCAATCTCATCGTGAAAGATGCGCCAGATGAAAAGCTACACCGGACTGCTTCGAATTGTTACCTTCTTCCTGGCGATTGGAATTGTGGTCACGGCCGATATTCCGGGCGTAATACCGACTTCGCCGGCGAAGGCGCAGGAGGAATATTTCCCGACGCAGCAGGATTTTGTCGGCAAATGGAAGCTCAGCGGTGCGACCACCCGCCCGCCGCGGGATATGAAGACTGAGCCGACGCCCGAGCAGGAGGCGGGCGCGACATTGTTCCAGGAAACCGTGACGACATTTTACACCGCCTTCGATTATCTGGAGATCACGGCTGATGGACGTTACAATTTCCATCAGGCGGGTGATCCGTCAGGTTCATGCGTCTGGTGCGGAACATGGTCTTTTGACAAAAGCTCGCTTTGGCTGAAGCTCGATACGGCGCCGCGGCTCGATATTTATGCGAAGGACGGCGATATGCAGATGACATATACCGCCGAACCCGACGGGAAATCGAAATATACCTGGCTGGTTTTCGGCTGGACGAAAATGGAGTAGCGCCGCGTCTCCGCCGCCGCAACGCTCCGCCCAGACATTCAAGAATATTTGACGGGACGCCCACAATTGCGCAAAGCTGTATGGCCAACCACATTTGACGGACAGGGGACGTCATGACGAATTTTCTGTCCTTTGATGATGTCGCCGAACTGGAATACGGCGCGCCCGCGCCGGAACGGCTGATCTCCGGCGATCCCAGATTCACCACATGGAATCTCGAGGAGGCTCCCGGGGGCATCTATGCCGGCATCTGGCAGTCCACGCCCGGTAAATGGCGGGTGGTCTATGATGAATGGGAATATTTCAACATTCTCGAAGGCCATTCCATTTTGACCGAAGACGGCGGTGAGCCGCGCGATCTGAGACCGGGCGACCGTGTTATCCTGCGTCCGGGCTTTACGGGCACCTGGGAGGTCGTGGAAACGACGCGGAAGGACTACGTCATTCGGCTGTGAGGGCGGATGGTCCGTTCGAGTGCGCTACCGATCAAATCTCACCAGCTGAGATCGAGCCGATCCAGACCATGGAAATGATAGACATCCTTGACCCTGGGCGGCTCGGCGATCTTCAGACCCGGCAGGCGTTTGAAAAGCAGCGGCAGCGCAAGATTGAGTTCTAGTCTTGCCAGCGGCGCGCCGATGCAGAAATGAATACCCGCGCCGAAGGAGACGTTGGCGCCTTCGTTGCGGTCCGGCTGGAAGGTCAGCGGATCGGAAAACTTTGCCGGATCGAGATTGGCGGCGGCCAGAATGAGGCTGACCTTGTCGCCGCGCTTGAACGTGACGCCGTCGATTTCGACGGGTTCCAGAACCCAGCGCTGGAAAATATGCACCGGCGCGCAGATGCGCAGGGTTTCCTCCACCGTCCGTTCCGTGGCGGCATCGTCGTTGAACAGGGTCTCGGGGGAAACGCCGCTTTCCAGAATGATGCGCACGGAATTGCCGATCTGGTGCACGGTCGCCTCGTGCCCTGCATTCAGCAGCACGATGGTGGTGGAGACGAGCTCGTCGTCGGTCAGATACTGGCCCTTGTGTTCCGTATGGATCATGTGGCTCAGCAGGTCGTCCTTCGGCTCCGCCCGCCGCTCGGCGATCACGCTGCGCACATAATCTGAAAATTCATGCGCGGCCCTGTCGGCCAGCAGCTCGTCTTCCGGCGTGCGCTTGAACATGTACATGCCGACATAGGCATGCGACCATTTCAGGAGCTGCGGCCCCATTTCCTCGGGAATGCCGATCATCCGGGCGATCATCGTCACCGGGATGATATCGGCATAGGAGGAGAGCAGTTCGGTTTCGCCATTCGCTTCGAAGGCATCGATCAGACGGTTGGCGAGTTCCTCGATTTCCGGCTTCATCTTGTCGACGTGCCGCGAAACGAAGGCGCGGTTGATGAGCGTGCGCAGCCGTGTGTGTTCCGGCGGCTCGAGTTCGAGAAGCGAATGCTGCTCGGCGGCGTCGAAATGCTTCACATGCTCGAGCGGTTGCGGCAGGCCGATTTCCTCCCGGCTGGCCACATGCAGTATCTGCCGGCCGAACCGGCGGTCGCGCAGCAGGGCGCTGACATGGTCATAACCGGTGAAGAACCATTGCCGCTGCTCTTCCCAGTAGAAGGTGGGACATTCAGCGTGCAGGGCCGCATAGACCGGGTTCGGATCGTTGTAGAAGGCCGGGTCGCGGGCGTCGAGTGAAACGCGGCGGCTGGCGGGATCGATCTTGAGAAAGGGAAATGTCGCTGTCATGCCCATGGTTTATTCCGCATGTGATGCTTTGGGAAGGGCGGGAAAATGGCTTGTGAAGGCCTTCCGCATGTCACCGTATGGCTACATCCTTATCGGCTGGCAATGGCGGATATCCGGTTCAGCGCCGCGACCTGCCGGTCGGCATTGTTGTCCATCGGGTTTTCGTCGCGGTCCGGGGCGGGCACGACGACATTGGCCGAATTGACGTGAATGACGGTCCGGTTGCGCCCGGCCTTCTTGGCGGCATAAAGCGCCCGGTCGGCTTCCGTCATCATCTTGCTGAGGTCGGCATCCTTGATCATGGCTTCGGAGATGCCGACGCTGGTCGTCACCTCGATCGCTTCGCCGCGTGCGGTGATTTTCGAAAGACGCAGATTGCTGCGGATGGATTCCGCAAGCGCCACCGTGCTGGAAGGACTTTCGACTTCGGCCACCAGCGCGAATTCCTCGCCGCCCATCCTGACGAAAAGGCCGCGCTCGCCGATGACGCGCTGTGCGATATTACAGAAATGTACGAGCACGGCGTCACCGGACTGATGGCCGTATCTGTCGTTGATCTTCTTGAAATGGTCAATGTCGAAGAGAACCAGCGCCACATAGCGATCGGAGCCCTGCGAGTGCTTCTTGATGTATTCGAACTCCTCCATCAGCCCGCGCCGGTTGAGAACGCCAGTCAGATGATCGGTCATTGCCAGGCGTTGGAGACGGCCTTCCGTGTCCTCCATGATGATCTTGGCGCTGATCATGATGATGGCGGTGAAGCCCAGCATGCCGGAAATGGAGAGGGCCGATGTCATTGGAATGGCGTTGGGGACAGCGGCATTGGCCGGGATGACGATGGATGCGACGAGCGCCCCCGCAAAAGCCTGCAGGATCAGGATCACGGCAAGTACCTTGCGGCTGCGCGATGCGCGCGCCTTGCTGGCAAGAAGCACGCCGGCAAGCATGAAATAGCCCGTGGCCGCACTGGCGTGATAAAGCAGGATGCGGGCGACCATGTCTTCGCGCACGGGTGGCACGAACATTCCGGCGATCCATAGCAGGGCCGGAATGGCAATCCAGCCGCCGACTTTACGCTGCTCGAAGCACAGGAGGCCCGCGAGCCAGAAACCGAAGGCGGCGAGCGCCAGCGTGTTGCCGACCTGAATGGACAGGAAGCTGGAAATATCCCCGCGAAACGCCACCATGACAGTGCCGATGCCGGTGACGAGGAAACCGGCGGCGAAATAGAGATTATGCCTGCGGGAAGGGCGGTGCAGCCACAACGTTCCCAAAAGCACCGCAAGGGTAAGCGTCTCCGCCGCCCACAGTAGCGTGCTCGTCTTTGCATCCAGCATTGCAAAATCCTATCTGCGCCATCATGCGGTAAAAGCGGGCTCTTTCGCGCGAGGTGCGTTATGCCCGCTGGAATTGTTGAGCTGCCATTTCGCCCGTATGGGCTCCATTCCCCGATGGGAACCGGAAATTCGCTGGCTAGTATCAGCAGCAAATACCTAACGAGTTCTTGCCGGTGAGAAGTTATATCTGTGCATGGCGGGCGATTTTTATCCTCGTCGCCCGCCATAGTAAAAAAATGGTGGTGGTGAGGGAAAGAGGCCCGTCCGGCATCGCCCGGTTCGAAACCCCTGTCAACGCGGGCGCTCACGGCCCGCAAACGCTGTTGAGCCGTTAAGGATATGCGGCTTCGTGTCTTGAAGTACGGGGCAGGGACACTCTATGTAGGGAGTATGAAGGTTAGAAGTGATTCCGGAGCGGTTTTTCGCGAAGGGCAGAGTTTGACAAAGGACGGACATGAAAAATCCAGTTGATACCGCCATGGCTCTGGTGCCGATGGTCGTAGAGCAGACCAATCGCGGCGAACGCTCCTACGACATATTTTCCCGTCTTCTCAAGGAACGCATCATTTTCCTCACCGGACCGGTGGAAGACCAGATGGCCTCGCTCGTCTGCGCGCAGCTGCTTTTCCTCGAGGCTGAAAACCCGAAGAAGGAAATTGCGCTCTACATCAATTCGCCAGGTGGCGTCGTGACCGCCGGCATGGCGATCTACGATACGATGCAGTTCATTCGCCCTGCGGTTTCCACGCTCTGCGTCGGTCAGGCCGCATCCATGGGCTCGCTGCTTCTGGCTGCCGGCGAAAAGGGAATGCGTTTCGCAACCCCGAACGCCCGTATCATGGTGCACCAGCCTTCCGGCGGCTTCCAGGGACAGGCATCGGATATCGAGCGCCACGCCCGCGACATCATCAAGATGAAGCGTCGCCTCAATGAAGTCTACGTGAAGCACACCGGCCGCACGCTCGAAGAGGTTGAAAAAACCCTTGATCGCGACCACTTCATGGATGCAGACGAGGCGAAGGACTGGGGCGTGATCGACAAGATCCTGACCTCGCGCCAGGAAATCGAAGGCGCCGCCGCGAATTGAGGCGCGCCGCTTTTTGACGTTTGTTTGAACCCGCAAAAGTAATTTCGGGGCTTTCAACCGCAACAGAAAGCGATATTAGTATATATAAAGGCTATGTTGAATTTTTATGACGTGGCCTTTGGTTTGATGGGGAATTCGTTGCAGCCGGTTGTCAGCTCCTGTATCTGATACGGCTAGTACCCCGGGAAACGAGGCGGATACGGCAATGCACCCAAGACGGGCCGTATCGGCGAGCGGTAAGTTGACCGCGATCCGTTTGGCGGACCTGCGGCGTGCTGGAAGGAAAGAGATATGAGCAAAGTCAGCGGCAGCAACGGCGGCGACTCCAAGAATACACTCTATTGTTCATTCTGCGGCAAGAGCCAGCACGAAGTCCGGAAACTCATTGCCGGACCGACGGTGTTCATCTGCGATGAATGCGTCGAATTGTGCATGGACATCATCCGCGAGGAGAACAAGACGTCGATGGTGAAGTCGCGCGAGGGTGTTCCCACCCCGCAGGACATCATCAAGATCCTCGACGAATATGTCATCGGCCAGAAGCAGGCGAAGAAGATCCTGTCGGTGGCCGTTCACAACCATTACAAGCGCCTTGCGCACGCCTCCAAGAATGGCGATGTCGAGCTCGCGAAGTCGAACATCATGCTCGTCGGCCCGACGGGCTGCGGCAAGACCTATCTTGCCCAGACGCTCGCACGCATCATCGACGTTCCCTTCACCATGGCGGACGCAACGACGCTGACCGAAGCCGGTTATGTCGGCGAGGACGTGGAAAACATCATCCTGAAGCTGTTGCAGGCTGCGGATTACAATGTCGAGCGCGCCCAGCGCGGCATCGTCTATATCGACGAAGTCGACAAGATTTCCCGCAAGTCGGACAACCCGTCCATCACGCGCGACGTGTCGGGCGAGGGCGTCCAGCAGGCGCTTCTGAAGATCATGGAAGGCACGGTCGCTTCCGTTCCGCCGCAGGGCGGCCGCAAGCATCCGCAGCAGGAATTCCTGCAGGTGGATACGACCAACATCCTGTTCATCTGCGGCGGCGCCTTTGCCGGCCTCGACAAGATCATCTCGGCCCGTGGTGAAAAGACCTCGATCGGCTTTGGTGCGACCGTCAAGGCGGAAGACGATCGCCGCGTCGGCGAGGTGCTGCGCGAGCTGGAGCCCGAAGATCTGGTGAAGTTCGGTCTCATCCCGGAATTCATCGGCCGTCTGCCCGTTCTGGCAACGCTGGAAGACCTTGATGAAGACGCGCTGATCCAGATCCTGTCCGAGCCGAAGAACGCGCTGGTCAAGCAGTATCAGCGCCTGTTCGAGATGGAAGATGTGGAGCTGACCTTCCACGAGGACGCGCTGCGCGAAATCGCCCGCAAGGCGATCACCCGCAAGACCGGCGCCCGCGGCCTGCGCTCGATCATGGAAAAGATTCTGCTCGACACCATGTTTGAACTGCCGACGCTGGAAGGCGTGCGCGAAGTGGTCATTTCCGACGAGGTCGTCAGCGGCCTTGCGCGTCCGCTCTACATCTATGCGGATCGTCAGGAAGAAAAGACCAACGTTTCGGCCTGATCGGTTCGAGAAGAACAAAGCCCCTCGCAGTAAAGGCTGCGGGGGGCTTTTCTTTATGCGTCGTCTGCCTGGCATTCCGGGCATATCCGATAAAACGGAAGCGTTTCGCCTCCGAACATACGTAGAAACAGAGAGATGGAGCGTCTTCGCCTTTTGTCGAAGAGCAAAGGGGCTCCCGTCAATATTTCGGTATCTCGATGAACCCTGTAACCGCGATCCTTGTTCATGTTTCCGATCCCGCCGAGGGATTGCTCTGGTACGGCAAGGCGTTTCCGCAGGCCGTCCCATCCGTCAGCCTCCCGTCCGGCTTCGAATTTCTGCGGATCGGCGATATCCAGCTGGAAATCGTCCCCGCCGATGAAAAGGTTGAGAGCGGGGCGGCCGGGTCCGTCGTCTATTGGTGGACGGATGATTTCGGGCAGTCCCTGGCGCATCTGCGTGAAGCGGGCGGCGTTCTATATCGTGGCCCGATGAAAATCGATGAGGAACTCTGGATGTGCCAGTTCCGCGATCCCTGGGGCAACTGCATCGGCATTCGCGGGCCCATGGTCGCGGAGGTGCTGTAACGTTCCTGGATGTTCGAAGCATCCCCGTAAGTTACATTTCCGACAATCAGGTGGAGGAAAGCTCCGTCCGCCATTTTGCGTTTGGAGCGGATTGCGCTTTGCTGATAAAGTCTTACAACTGATTTGCAGCGCGATATGACGGAAATGTGAATTCCCGTCGGCGACCCGGTTCCCATGTCATTGGGGATAACCGGAAATGTCGGGAGTACTAGCCGGCGCTGGGTTTTGTTGAATTTCACGGTCTTGCCGCTCAGCGGGGCCGTCTGTTCCGGCGACTTGAAATCGGTGTTTCGAAACTCCACTTTCAGTCTCGAGAAATGAATGTGCCGGATGCCCCAAGCTGTCCGGCAAAGTGTCCCGAAAGGGACCAGGAAAGGAAATGATATGACGAACATCACGTCTGCGGCATCTGGCGGTACCTATCCGGTACTTCCCCTGCGCGACATTGTCGTTTTCCCGCATATGATCGTTCCCCTGTTCGTCGGGCGGGAAAAATCCATCCGTGCGCTCGAGGAAGTCATGGGTTCGGACAAGCAGATCATGCTTGTCACCCAGATCAACGCCAGCGATGACGATCCGGCCCCCGAAGCCATCCACAAGGTCGGCACGGTCGCCAATGTCCTGCAGCTTCTGAAGCTTCCCGACGGTACGGTCAAGGTGCTGGTGGAAGGCAAGGGCCGCGCCCAGATCGACAGCTATACCGGCCGCGAGGATTTCTACGAAGCCTCCGCGACGCCGCTGCAGGAGCCTGCCGAAGATCCGGTCGAGATCGAGGCGCTCTCGCGTTCGGTCGTTTCGGAATTCGAGAGCTATGTGAAGCTCAACAAGAAGATTTCGCCCGAGGTTGTCGGCGCTGCCGGCCAGATCGACGATTATTCGAAGCTCGCCGATACGGTCGCTTCGCACCTGTCGATCAAGATCACCGAAAAGCAGGAAATGCTGGAAACCGTCAGCGTCAAGCAGCGGCTTGAAAAGGCGCTCGGCTTCATGGAAGGCGAGATTTCCGTGCTGCAGGTGGAAAAGCGCATCCGCTCGCGCGTCAAGCGCCAGATGGAGAAGACGCAGCGCGAATATTACCTGAACGAGCAGATGAAGGCGATCCAGAAGGAACTCGGCGACGGCGAGGATGGCCGTGACGAGATGGCCGAACTGGAAGAGCGCATCGCCAAGACCAAGCTTTCCAAGGAGGCCAAGGAAAAGGCCGAGGCGGAAATGAAGAAGCTTCGCCAGATGAGCCCGATGTCCGCGGAAGCGACCGTCGTGCGCAACTATCTGGACTGGCTGCTGGGTCTGCCCTGGGGCAAGAAGTCGAAGATCAAGGCCGATCTCAACGCCGCCGAGAAAATCCTCGATCAGGATCATTTCGGTCTCGACAAGGTCAAGGAACGCATCGTCGAGTATCTCGCCGTACAGGCGCGCGCCTCGAAGATCCGCGGACCCATCCTGTGCCTCGTCGGCCCTCCCGGCGTCGGCAAGACCTCGCTCGCCAAGTCGATCGCCAAGGCGACCGGTCGCGAATATGTGCGCATGGCGCTTGGCGGCGTGCGTGACGAGGCGGAAATCCGCGGTCATCGCCGCACCTATATCGGCTCCATGCCCGGCAAGATCGTGCAATCGATGAAGAAGGCCAAGAAGTCCAATCCGCTCTTCCTGCTCGACGAAATCGACAAGATGGGCATGGATTTCCGCGGCGATCCGTCGTCGGCCCTGCTTGAGGTGCTTGATCCGGAACAGAACTCCACCTTCATGGACCACTATCTTGAAGTGGAATACGACCTGTCCGACGTGATGTTCGTGACCACGGCCAACACGCTGAACATTCCCGGTCCGCTGATGGACCGTATGGAAGTGATCCGCATCGCCGGTTACACGGAAGACGAAAAGCGCGAAATCGCCAAGCGTCACCTGTTGCCCAAGGCGATCAAGGAACATGCCCTGCGTCCGGAAGAATTCTCGGTTACCGATGATGCCCTGATGGTCGTCATCCAGCAGTACACCCGCGAGGCGGGCGTGCGCAGCTTCGAACGCGAGCTGATGAAGCTGGCGCGCAAGGCTGTCACCGAGATCATCAAGGGCAAGGTCAAATCAGTGGAAGTCATCGCTGCCAACGTTCCGGATTTCCTGGGCGTTCCGCGGTTCCGCCACGGCGAGGCCGAGCGCGAGGATCAGGTCGGTGTCGTCACCGGTCTTGCCTGGACGGAAGTCGGCGGTGAATTGCTCACCATCGAAGGCGTGATGATGCCGGGCAAGGGCCGCATGACGGTCACCGGCAACCTCAAGGAAGTGATGAAGGAATCCATTTCGGCGGCGGCATCCTATGTCCGTTCGCGCGCCGTGGACTTCGGCATCGAACCGCCGCGCTTCGACAAGAGCGACATCCACGTCCACGTTCCGGAAGGTGCAACCCCGAAGGACGGACCGTCCGCCGGTGTTGCCATGGCGACCGCCATCGTCTCCATCATGACCGGCATTCCGGTCTCGAAGGATGTGGCGATGACGGGCGAGATCACGCTTCGTGGTCGCGTGCTGCCGATCGGCGGCCTGAAGGAAAAGCTGCTCGCGGCCCTTCGCGGCGGCATCAAGAAGGTGCTGATCCCGGAAGAAAACGCCAAGGACCTGGCGGAGATTCCGGACAATGTGAAGAACGAGATGGAAATCATCCCGGTATCGCGCATGGGCGAGGTCATCAAGCACGCCCTTATCCGCCAACCGGAGCCCATCGAGTGGGACGGCAGCATCGAGACGCCGGTGATCGCAACCGTCGAAGGCGTCGACGACGGCAGCCAGACCATCGCGCATTGATACAGGCATCGTCGCGAGGGGCGGGAATCGCCTTTCGCGACGGGTGCTGCATAGATTCAATGTGTTAGGTGTCCGAAGGCGCATGTGGCGTAAAGCTGCGCACAAGTGATGCGAATTTGGCACGAATATGTGGAAGGCCGGCAGAAATGTCGGCCTTTTTTGTGAAAAAAAACGCAGACCCCTTGTTTTTCAGGCGATTCCAGCGCTTTTGGGTTGCGGCGCGCGGATGCGAACGTATTCTGCGCCGGCTTAATTTGAGTCGTTTCAAACCATTGAAAGGGGTGGAAACATGAACAAGAACGAGCTCGTCTCTGCTGTTGCCGAAAAGGCTGGTCTCACGAAGGCAGATGCTGCTTCCGCTGTTGATGCCGTATTCGAAACCGTACAGAGCGAACTGAAGAACGGTGGCGACATCCGCCTCGCCGGCTTCGGCAGCTTCTCCGTCAGCCGTCGTGAAGCCTCCAAGGGCCGTAACCCTTCCACGGGTGCTGAAGTCGATATCCCGGCTCGCAACGTGCCGAAGTTCTCCGCAGGCAAGGGCCTGAAGGACGCCGTCAACTCGTAAGGTTTCCGGAAGGCCGCAATGCCCGCGGCGGGCGAGCGGCTTTTCAGGTTCACGAGGAAACATGTTTTGACGCCCTGACGCCATCGCATTGTTACCAAAAGCGGGTGGTGCTTCGAAAAGCTCTTTTCGGACAGCCTGCATTTTCGGGCCAAGATGTGAATGAGAGTAGGGGAATGCCTGTGTAGCTTCCATCCGAACACACGGCGTTTCGAAACGCGGAATGTGCGCATAAACACGAAAGCCCGGCTCCTGCAGCCGGGCTTTTTGATTCTCCCGTAGGGAAATGTCATGCCACTGTCATGTCTTTGACGCAGAAGCCATGGGGTATTTCTGGACCCAAAGGGGGATTAAAATGGCGTTCCGATTTTCTCACATGGCTTTGACCGCTGCGCTGCTCACATCCGCCGCCTTTCCGGCGGCTGCCGAGCCGGTTTTCAACCGCATTGCATCTTTCCCGGTGGCGAATAATCTTCCCGCGGACAAGGACGCCAAGTCCGTCACGTCGGCTGAAATCATCACCGCCAGCGAAGACGGCAAGACGCTGATCTATTCGGATAGCCCGCTCGGCGGCATCGGTTTCATCGACATCACCGACGCCAAGGCCCCCAAGGCCGGCGGCGCCCTGCTGCTCGAAGGCGAGCCGACCTCCGTTGCCGTCGCTGGCCTTAAGGTTCTGGCCGGCGTCAACACGTCGGAAAACCGCGCCAATCCGTCCGGCAAGCTGGTAACCGTCGACATCGCCACCAAGAAGATCGATGCAAGCTGCGATCTCGGCGGCCAGCCCGATTCGGTTGCCGTTTCCCCTGACAAGACCTTTGCCGCCATCGCCATCGAAAACGAGCGCGACGAAGAAGTGAATGAAGGCGCCCTGCCGCAGATGCCGGCGGGTTATCTGGTAACGGTTGGTCTGAAGGACGGCGTTGCCGACTGCGCGACGCTGAAGAAGATCGACGTCACCGGTCTCGCCGAAATTTCCCCCGAGGATCCGGAGCCGGAATTTGTTTCGATCAACGCCAATGGCGAGATCGCGCTCACCCTGCAGGAAAACAACCATATCGTCATCATCGATGGCAAGACCGGCACGGTTAAGACGCATTTCTCCGCCGGCACGGTCGATCTCGAAGGCATCGACACGAAGTCGGACGGCCAGCTGAAATTCACCGACAAGCAGGAAGGCCGCAAGCGCGAGCCGGACGCCGTGAAGTGGCTGGACAATGACCGCATCGTCATCGCCAATGAAGGCGACTGGCAGGGCGGCTCGCGCGGCTTCACCATCTTCGACAAGACCGGCAAGCTTCTCTATGAAGCCGGTTCCTCGCTCGAACACGCAGTTGCGGCTATCGGCCACTATCCGGAAAAGCGCTCTAGGGCCAAGGGCATCGAGCCGGAAGGCCTGGAAGCGGCGACGTTTGGTGACCAGAAATATTTCTTCGTACTTTCCGAGCGCGGCTCCATCGTCGCGGTTTACAAGGATACGGGCGCAGAACCGCAGCTGACGCAGCTGCTGCCTTCGGGCGTTTCGCCGGAAGGCGCTGTCGCCATCCCGTCGCGCAATCTTCTTGCCACGGCCAATGAGGTCGATCTGATCGAGGATGGCGGCGTCCGCTCGCATGTCATGCTCTATGAGCGTGCAGAGGGCGAAGCAGCCTATCCGCAGCTCGTTTCCGCCACCGTCGACGGCGCGCCGATCGGCTGGGGCGCTCTTTCGGGCCTGGTCGGCGATGCCGAGAAGCCCGGTATCCTCTATGCCGTGTCCGACTCGGTCTATGGCAACCAGCCGTCGATCTACACCATCGACGCAACGAAGAAGCCTGCCACCATCACCAGCGTGCTGCGCATCAAGCGTGACGGCATTGCCGCTCAGAAACTCGACATCGAAGGCATCACGCTCGACGGCAAGGGCGGCTTCTGGCTGGCCTCGGAAGGCGACAGCGCCAAGCTCGTTCCGCACGCGCTCTACAACGTCAACGCCAAGGGTGAAATCAAGGCCGAGATCGCGCTGCCGAAGGAACTTCTCGCCGGCGAGACCCGCTTCGGTTTCGAAGGCGTGACCATGATCGGCAAGGGCGATGACGCCACGCTGTGGATGGCCGTGCAGCGCGAATGGGGCACGGACGAGAAAGGCTTCGTGAAGCTCGTCTCCTATAATCCGAAGTCCAAGGAGTGGGGCGCCGTGCGTTACCCGCTCGACAAGACTGAAGCCGGCTGGATTGGCCTTTCTGAAATCACCGCGCAGGGCGAGTATGTCTATATCGTCGAGCGCGACAATCAGATCGGCGACAAGGCCAAGATCAAGAAGCTCTATCGTGTCGCCATTGCCGACCTGAAGCCGGGCAAGATTGGCGGCGAGCTGCCGCTGGTGACCAAGCAGGAAGCCCATGACTTCCTGCCGGACCTCAAGGCCCAGACCAATGGTTACGTCGTCGACAAGCTGGAAGGTTTCACTTTCGACAAGGCAGGAACGGCCTATGCCGTGACCGACAATGACGGCGTGGACGATTCCTCCGGTGAGACGCTGTTCTTCACCGTCAATCTGAAGGCGATCAACTGATCGATCCCGATGGTGCAATGAATGAGAAAAGCCGGGCATAGCCCGGCTTTTTTATGCGGCAGAGGCAACCCGGTGCGGGTGCCTGTTCGGTGCGATGTTTCGCGACGCAGCCCGTTAAGCTGACATTGCGGCTTTGTTGTCGGTCATCGGGGAGCTGTCGGGGGACTTCGGGGGAAAGCCGAGGACCGGTCGCAAAGGGCGGTCACCGCCCCATGGAATTCTTGCTTTCGGGAGTATTGCCTTTTTCCGAGTCCTGCTGGACCCAGCGAAAAAAAATATAAACAGGCAGCGCAATAAGCGCGAGTGTTACAAACGCGTCGATCGACATGGCTTCATCCATCAGTTCAGCCGTTCATCATGAAACGGTGCGCAAACAATGCCCGAAATCTCTTTAAAAAGTATAAATCTGCTTATTTTTCGGTATGTTACGCAGTGAGACAGGAATTGGGCGAAGCTGTCGGAATCCGGAACAGTCGTATCGATTTGGAATAAGGAAGGGCCGGAAAAGCGATTCCGACGGTCATGGGTTCGGATTCGGTCACATAATAACGAAATGCAGGGCAGCCTGATTCCATGTGCGGAAAATTCCGGACAAAACATTGCGCCGACCCAAAAAAACATTTGACTGGTGACATATGATCTGAAGGGTTTGGAAAATGGTGGGCGATGAGAGACTCGAACTCCCGACATCCTCGGTGTAAACGAGGCGCTCTACCAACTGAGCTAATCGCCCTTCGCGTGTCTCGGATCATGTCCGCCGCGTCGGTGGCCGTGATGTATTCGGATCGGAAAAAAACCGCAAGGGCTTTTGTGAAGTTTTTTTGTTTTTTTTCGGGGCGGCCTTTTCCGCCATCCAGGGGGAGGGCGGAAAAGCCGGTAACTGCGGGCTTTTTGGTAAAATCGGAAACCAGTGACGCGTTGACGGCTCTGTGGAAATACCGCTGGGGAAGCCCCTGGCTGTGGACAAGTTTTTTGTTTTCGTTGGGAAAAGCTCGCAAAACAGGGCGTTTGCGGCATTCGCCTTCAAAGGCCCTCAGGTTTTTCCCGATCAAAATGAAGAAGCTTATTCTTTTGTCGTGAAACCTGCTTGACACCCCCGCACGAACGCCGTAGTTAGCCGCTCATCGAACGGCCGAGGCTGGTTCGAGCGGCGGGACTGGCTCCTGTCGTCAGGAGATGCGGGTGTAGCTCAGTCGGTTAGAGTGCCGGCCTGTCACGCCGGAGGTCGCGGGTTCGAGCCCCGTCACTCGCGCCATCCTGTTCCTCGGAAAACGCAGATGAATGTCTGTGGTGCGCGGGTGTAGCTCAGTCGGTTAGAGTGCCGGCCTGTCACGCCGGAGGTCGCGGGTTCGAGCCCCGTCACTCGCGCCATTTCTTCTTCCTGAAATGTCTCCTCAAAACCAGACCAACGCGCCGCCAGCGCGAGTCTATTTTTTGACAATTCCGGCGCCTGATTCCGGGCTTTTTTAACGCGATTTTTCCTGCATTTTTTAGTCAAGTTTCGATTTTCCGATATCGTCACTTCATCGCCATTCCGACGTAAAATTCGTGTGACTTTTTTGCGGTTGCGTCGTTCAATCGATTATTATTGTATTTGAGGGGGTTAGGTCGGAATTGTGGCCCAAATTTGCGTCAATTCCGGCAATATTGTTGCCAATCAATGCGGCAGGTGTCTTGAAATGGTGCCTAAACTCTTGCAGAGAGGGCGCGGCTGCGCTAACCACTTTGGCGTTGCAACATATTTGTCCGCTCTTTGAGACCTCGGGTCGCAAAGGCAGGTCCGGCACCCGGCCGGGCAGGGAAGAGACCATGACTGAACTCCTCAGTTCCTACATTCCGATCGCAATCTTCATCGGTATCGCTCTCGTCATCGGCCTGGCGCTTCTCATTGCGCCTTTTGCTGTCGCCTACAAGGCGCCGGACCCGGAAAAGCTCTCCGCTTTCGAGTGCGGTTTCAACGCCTTCGACGACGCCCGCATGAAGTTCGATATCCGCTTTTATCTGGTGTCGATCCTCTTCATCATCTTCGATCTGGAAGTCGCCTTCCTGTTTCCCTGGGCGGTGTCTTTCGGCGAGATGGGCTGGTTCGGTTTCTGGTCGATGATGGTGTTCCTCATCGTTCTCACCATCGGCTTTATCTATGAGTGGAAGAAGGGAGCGCTGGAATGGGCATGAGCCAGAACGACACCACGCTCGTTGCGCCGCAGCCAAAGGGGATCATCGATCCCTCGACCGGCAAGCCGGTTGGCAGCAACGATGCCTACTTCACGGAAATCAACGACGAGCTGGCCGACAAGGGCTTTCTCGTCACCTCGACCGACGAACTGATCACCTGGGCCCGTACCGGCTCCCTGATGTGGATGCAGTTCGGTCTCGCCTGCTGCGCCGTTGAAGGCCTGATGCAGGCTTCCGGCCCGCGCTACGACATGGAGCGCTTCGGCGTTGCCCCGCGCGCCTCACCGCGCCAGTCGGACGTCATGATCGTTGCCGGCACGCTGACCAACAAGATGGCGCCCGCTCTGCGCAAGGTCTATGACCAGATGCCTGAGCCGCGTTACGTCATCTCCATGGGCTCCTGTGCCAATGGCGGCGGCTATTACCATTATTCCTACGCCGTGGTGCGCGGCTGCGACCGTGTCGTGCCGGTGGATATCTACGTTCCGGGCTGTCCCCCCACGGCGGAGGCGCTGCTTTATGGCGTGCTTCTGCTGCAGAAGAAGATTCGTCGTACCGGTACGATCGAGCGCTAAGGGCAAAGGACGGATTAAGAATGAGCGAAGCTCTCAACGATCTTGCTGCTTACGTTAAGGAAGCGCGCGGTTCCCTCGTGGTGTCGGCCGATATCGCCTATGGCGAGCTGACGCTGAACACGACGCCTGAAAGCGTGATCGCGCTTTTGACCTTCCTGCGTGACGACGTGCAGTGCGGTTTTGTCAACATCATCGACATTTGCGGCGTTGACTGGCCGCAGCGCGAAAAGCGTTTCGATGTCGTTTATCACCTGCTGTCGCCGCGCCAGAACCTGCGCGTCCGCATCAAGCTGCAGGTCGCGGAAGACGAGGGCGTGCCGTCTTCGACCTCCGTTTACATGGGCGCGGAATGGTTCGAGCGCGAAGCCTGGGACATGTATGGCATTCCGTTCGAAGGCCACAAGGACCTTCGCCGTATCCTCACGGATTACGGTTTCGAAGGCCATCCGCTGCGCAAGGATTTTCCGGTTACCGGCTTTGTGGAAGTACGTTACGATGACGTGCTGAAACGGGTTCTTTATGAACCGGTCGAACTGAAGCAGGAATTCCGCAACTTCGATTTCCTCTCCCCATGGGAAGGAACCGAATATGTTCTCCCGGGTGACGAAAAGGCCAAGCAATGAGCCAAGCCCCCGCGACAGAGCATGCGCAATGTCTTTGCGGCGCCGTCGGCTTCAACGCCGTCATCGGTGCCCGTGAATTTGGCGTTTGCCATTGCTCCATGTGCCGCCGCTGGTCCGGCGGTGCGTTTCTGGCTGTCGAATGCGCTGATATCTCCGTCGAAAACGAAGAGAACCTCGGCGTCTATTCCTCGTCGGAATGGGGTGAGCGCTGCTTCTGCAGGAACTGCGGCAGCACGCTGATGTGGCGTTCCAAGGACGGCAAGCATTTTGCCGTTTCGCTGCAGGCTTTCGATAACCCTTCCAGTTTCAAGTTCGCGTCGCAGATTTTCACGGATGAGAAGCCTTCGAGCTACTCTTTCGCCGAAACCACGCAGAACATGACCGGCCCCGAATTCATCGCCATGATCACCTCGGCGGAGCACTAGAATGACTGAGCATAACGTCCGCAATTTCACGATCAACTTCGGTCCGGAACATCCGTCCGCGCACGGCGTGCTGCGTCTGGTTCTGGAACTGGACGGCGAAATCGTCGAGCGTGTCGATCCGCATATCGGTCTTCTGCATCGCGGCACCGAAAAGCTGATCGAGACCAAGACCTATCTTCAGGCCGTTCCTTACTTCGACCGCCTCGACTACGTCGCGCCGATGAACCAGGAACATGCTTTCGCACTCGCCGTCGAAAAGCTACTCGGCCTCGAAATCCCGATGCGTGGCCAGCTGATCCGCGTGCTTTATTCGGAAATCGGCCGCATCCTGTCGCACATCATGAACGTCACGACCCAGGCCATGGACGTCGGCGCGATGACGCCGCCGGTCTGGGGCTTCGAGGAACGCGAAAAGCTGATGGTGTTCTATGAGCGCGCCTGCGGCGCGCGCATGCACTCGGCTTACGTTCGTCCGGGCGGCGTGCATCAGGATCTGCCGCCGGAGCTGGTCGAGGATATCGGCAAATGGTGCGATCCCTTCATCACCGTTCTTGATAATATCGAGGGCCTTTTGACCGACAACCGCATCTACAAGCAGCGTAACGTCGATATCGGCGTCGTCTCGCTTGAAGACGCCTTCGCCTGGGGTTTCACCGGCGTGATGGTGCGCGGCTCGGGCGCTGCCTGGGATTTGCGCCGCGCGCAGCCCTATGAGTGCTATTCCGATCTCGAATTCGACATTCCCGTCGGCAAGAACGGCGACTGCTACGATCGTTACCTGATCCGCATGCAGGAAATGCGCGAATCCGTGAAGATCATGAAACAGTGCGTCGAGCTTCTGTCCGGCAAGCACCGCATCGGCCCGGTTTCCTCGCTTGACGGCAAGGTGGTTCCGCCGAAGCGCGGTGAGATGAAGCGCTCGATGGAAGCGCTGATCCACCACTTCAAGCTCTACACCGAAGGTTATCACGTTCCGGCTGGCGAAGTTTACGCCGCCGTCGAAGCGCCCAAGGGCGAGTTCGGCGTTTACGTGGTCGCCGATGGTTCGAACAAGCCCTATCGCTGCAAGATCCGCGCGCCGGGTTACGCACACCTGCAGGCCATGGATTTCCTGTGCAAGGGCCATCAGCTTGCCGACGTTACAGCCGTGCTCGGCTCCCTCGACATCGTGTTCGGGGAGGTCGACCGCTGATGCGTCTGCCGCTGGCCATACCGGCTTTTCTCGCTGCGATGTCTGCCCCCGCTCTCGCCCAGACGGCGACGGACGAGGGCAGCATATCGCTGTCGAGCGGCGGCTCTTCGACCATCAAGCAGCTTCTGTCGTCGGGATACGAGATCAAGGCCTCGGTTCCCAATGGCAGCAAGTTCATCGTGTTCATGCAGAAAGACAAGGCGGCTTACGCCTGCGAATTCGTCACGGTGGCGAGATCGCGTTGTGAGACGTTAAACTGAAAAGGCGTGAGGAAGTATGTCCGTTCGTCGACTAGCCGAAGATCAGTTCCAGCCCGTGGCGTTTGCCTTCAATGCGGAAAATACCGCATGGGCGGAAAAGACGATTCTGAAATATCCGCAGGGACGCCAGCAATCGGCGGTCATCCCGCTGCTCATGCGTGCGCAGGAACAGGACGGCTGGGTAACCCGCGCCGCCATCGAAAAAGTCGCTGATATGCTGGACATGGCCTATATCCGTGTTCTGGAAGTGGCGACCTTCTATACCCAGTTCCAGCTGAAGCCGGTTGGCACGCGCGCCCACGTTCAGGTCTGCGGCACCACGCCCTGCATGCTGCGCGGCTCGGAAGCGCTGATGGATGTCTGCCGCAAGAAAATCCACCACGATCCGCTGCACACCAATGAGAGCGGCACGCTCTCCTGGGAAGAAGTGGAATGTCAGGGCGCCTGCGTCAACGCGCCGATGGTCATCATCTTCAAGGATGCCTATGAGGACCTGACGCCCGAGCGTCTGGAAGAAATCATCGACACGTTCGAGGCAGGCAAGGGCGACACCGTCAAGACCGGCCCGCAGATCGATCGTCACGAGTCGGTTCCGGTCGGTGGCCTGACGACCTTGACGGAAGAGATCAAGCCGGATCGTTCCAATCTCGACAAGCCGGCCGAAGCGCCTGCGGATGCCGCGCCGGTTCCGCCGTCCAATGCCGCCAAGCCGAAGACGGATGCTCCGGAAACCGATCCGAAGCTGAAGACGCCGGCGACCGCGCCGAAGGCTGCGGAAGCGAATGTGAAGGCCGCCGAAAAGGAGGCTTCGGGCTCTGCGAAGCCGTCGCTCGATTCCAAGGATCGTCCGGCCGGCATCGAAAAGCCCGCAACGCCCGACGACCTGAAGCTGATTTCCGGCGTCGGTCCGAAGATCGAGGGCACGCTGCACGAACTCGGCATCTTCACCTTCGCGCAGGTCGCGGGCTGGAGACAAGCCGAATGCGACTGGGTCGACGGTTATCTGAATTTCAAGGGCCGCATCGAACGCGACGAGTGGATCAAGCAGGCCGAGGCGCTCGCCAAGGGTGGCGAAGCCGAGTATATCAGGGTCTTCGGCAAGAAGCCGCGGTAAGAGGTGAAGCATGTTAAAAGATCAGGATCGCATCTTTACCAATCTCTACGGCCTCAAGGACAAGTCCCTGAAGGGCGTGAGAGCGCGCGGCCATTGGGACGGCACCAAGCAGATCATCGAAAAGGGCCGTGACTGGATCATCAACGAGATGAAGGCTTCCGGCCTTCGCGGTCGCGGCGGCGCTGGCTTCCCGACGGGTCTCAAGTGGTCCTTCATGCCGAAGGAAAATGACGGCCGTCCGCATTATCTCGTCGTGAATGCCGATGAATCCGAGCCCGGCACCTGCAAGGACCGCGAAATCCTCCGCAACGATCCGCATACGCTGATCGAAGGCTGCGTGATCGCCGGTTTCGCCATGGGCGCGCATACCGCCTATATCTATGTTCGCGGCGAATATATGCGCGAGCGTGAGGCGCTGCAGGCGGCCATCGACGAATGTTACGATGCCGGCCTGCTTGGCAAGAACAACAAGAACGGCTGGGATTTCGACATCTACGTCCATCACGGCGCCGGCGCCTATATCTGCGGCGAAGAGACGGCTCTGCTCGAAAGCCTCGAAGGCAAGAAGGGCCAGCCGCGCCTGAAGCCGCCGTTCCCGGCCAATATGGGCCTTTATGGCTGCCCGACGACCGTCAACAACGTTGAATCGATCGCCGTTGCGCCGACCATCCTGCGTCGCGGTGCGGCATGGTTCTCTTCCATCGGCCGTCCGAACAATGTCGGCACCAAGCTGTTCATGGTCTCCGGCCACGTCGAGCGTCCGTGCACCTTCGAAGACGCGCTGGGTCTGTCCTTCCGCGAGCTGATCGAGCACCATTGCGGCGGCATTCGCGGCGGCTGGGACAATCTGCTCGGCGTCATCCCCGGCGGCGCATCCTGCCCCATCGTTCGCGGTGAGGACATGAAGGACGCAATCATGGATTTCGACGGCATGCGCGAAGTGAAGTCTTCCTTCGGCACCGGCGGCATGATCGTCATGGACAAGTCCACCGACGTCATCAAGGCGATTGCCCGCATCGCGGCCTTCTTCAAGCATGAAAGCTGCGGCCAGTGCACGCCGTGCCGCGAAGGCACCGGCTGGATGTGGCGCGTGCTGGAGCGCATGGTCAAGGGCAATGCCCAGAAGCGCGAAATCGACATGCTGTTCGAAGTGACGAAGCAGATCGAAGGCCACACCATCTGTGCGCTCGGCGACGCCGCCGCATGGCCGGTACAGGCGCTGATCCGCAATTTCCGTCCGGAAATCGAAAAGCGCATCGACCAATATACCTACAGGGCCATGGATGATGGCGCTGTTCTGGAAGCCGCTGAATAAGCATTGAGGCTTCTGGCGGAGCCGGAATTTTCCGGCCTCGCGACACCATGAAGCGTCTGGCAGACGATAAGAGTGCCGGGCGCGATTAAGGATTTGTTGCGGACCGTGTGAGACATGGGACGAACAGGCAACAGGACGTAAGTAGGACCATGGCAAAGCTCAAGGTTGACGGTAAAGAGATCGAGGTTCCGGATCATTTCACGCTGTTGCAGGCGTGCGAGGAGGCTGGCGCCGAAGTTCCGCGCTTTTGTTTTCATGAGCGCTTGTCGGTCGCGGGTAACTGCCGCATGTGTCTCATCGAGGTGAAGGGCGGACCGCCCAAGCCGGCTGCATCCTGCGCCATGGGCGTGCGTGACGTTCGCGGCGGCCCGAACGGCGAGTTGCCTGAGGTTTTCACCAACACGCCGATGGTCAAGAAGGCCCGCGAAGGCGTGATGGAATTCCTGCTCATCAACCACCCGCTGGATTGCCCGATCTGCGACCAGGGTGGCGAATGCGACCTGCAGGACCAGGCCATGGCCTTCGGCATCGCCGGTTCGCGTTACGCGGAAAACAAGCGCGCGGTTGAAGACAAATATATCGGCCCGCTCGTCAAGACGGTGATGAACCGCTGCATCCACTGCACGCGCTGCGTCCGTTTTACGACGGAAGTGGCCGGCATTGCCGAACTCGGCCTCATCGGCCGTGGCGAAGATGCCGAAATCACCACCTACCTCGAGCAGGCGATGACCTCGGAGCTGCAGGGCAACGTTGTTGACCTCTGCCCGGTCGGCGCGCTCACCTCCAAGCCTTTCGCCTTCACCGCCCGTCCGTGGGAGCTGAACAAGACCGAAACCATCGACGTGATGGATGCGCTCGGTTCGGCCATCCGCGTCGATACACGAGGCCGCGAAGTCATGCGCGTCATGCCGCGTGTCAACGAGGCGATCAATGAAGAGTGGATTTCCGACAAGAGCCGTTTCATCTGGGACGGCCTGAAGACGCAGCGCCTCGACCGCCCTTACGTCCGCAGGGATGGCCGTCTGCAGCCCGCAAGCTGGGGCGAAGCCTTCGGTGCGATCAAGCAGGCTGTTGCCGCAACATCCGGCAGCAAGATCGGCGCTATCGCCGGCGATCTGGCCTCCGTTGAAGAAATGTTCGCGCTGAAGTCGCTTCTCGCGTCGCTCGGTTCGGCCAATGTCGATTGCCGTCAGGATGGCGCTGCACTCGATCCGTCGCTCGGCCGTGCAAGCTACCTGTTCAACTCCACCATCGAAGGTATCGAACAGGCCGACGCCCTGCTGATCGTCGGTTCCAATCCGCGTTACGAAGCGGCCGTGCTCAACGCCCGCATCCGCAAGCGCTGGCGTCGCGGCGGTTTCCCGATCGGCGTGATCGGTGAAGCCGGCGAACTGCGCTACAATTACGAATATCTCGGTTCCGGCGCTGAAACGCTGTCCGATCTGGCCAATGGCTCGCACAGCTTCATCGACAAGCTGAAGTCTGCCAAGAACCCGCTGATCATCATCGGCCAGGGTGCTCTGGCGCGCGCCGATGGCGCGACCGTGCTCGCCGCTGCTGCAAAGCTTGCCGTTTCGGTCGGCGCTGTCACCGAAGAGTGGAACGGCTTCTCGGTTCTGCACACCGCCGCTGCCCGCGTTGGCGGTCTCGATATCGGCTTCGTGCCGGGTGAGGGCGGTGTTGCCGCAGCAGACATGGTTGCCTCCATGGATGTTCTCTTCCTGCTCGGCGCCGATGAACTCGACCTCTCCAACAAGGGTGCGAAGTTCACCGTCTATATCGGCAGCCATGGCGATCAGGGCGCGATGAACGCCGACGTCATCCTTCCGGGTGCGGCCTATACCGAAAAATCCGGTATCTGGGTCAACACCGAAGGTCGCGTGCAGCTGGGCAACCGCGCCGGTTTCGCACCGGGCGAAGCCCGCGAAGACTGGGCGATCCTGCGTGCGCTGTCCGATGTTCTCGGCAAGAAGCTGCCGTTCGATTCGCTGTCGGCGCTCCGGGGTCAGCTCTATGTCGCGCATCCGCATCTGGCGGAAACCGACGAGATCGCCGCCGGCAAGGCCACGGATATCGAGGCTTTGGCCGGCAAGACCGGCGCGCTCACCAAGTCGGCGTTTGCCTCGCCGGTAAAAGACTTTTATTTGACGAACCCGATTGCGCGCGCATCCGCCGTCATGGCCGAGTGCTCCGCATTGGCCCGCAACAATTTCCAGGCTGCGGCAGAGTAAGGGTAGGGGATTTATGGAACAGTTTTTCTGGAGCTACGTCTGGCCCGCGCTGATCATGGTCGGCCAGTCCCTGCTGCTTCTCGTTTGCCTTCTGGTGGCCATCGCCTTCCTGCTGCTTGCCGACCGCAAGGTCTGGGCGGCCGTTCAGCTGCGCCGTGGTCCGAACGTCGTTGGTCCCTTCGGTCTCTTCCAATCTTTCGCCGACCTGTTGAAGTTCATCCTCAAGGAGCCGGTCATTCCGGCCGGCGCCAACAAGGCCGTCTTCCTTCTGGCGCCGCTGGTTGCGGTGACGCTGGCGCTCGCCACCTATGCCGTTATTCCCTTCAACGAAGGCTGGGTTGTCGCCAATATCAATGTCGGCATCCTCTATATCTTCGCGATCTCCTCGCTCGAGGTGTACGGCATCATCATGGGCGGCTGGGCTTCGAACTCGAAGTATCCGTTCCTCGGCGCACTGCGCTCCGCAGCGCAGATGGTGTCCTATGAAGTCTCTATCGGTCTCGTCATCGTTACCGTTCTGCTCTGCGTTGGTTCGCTGAACCTGACGGATATCGTTCTGGCCCAGAAGACCGGCCTCGGCACCATGCTCGGCCTGCCTGCCTCGTTCCTCGACTGGCACTGGCTGTCGCTGTTCCCGATGTTCATCGTGTTCTTCATTTCGGGCCTTGCCGAAACCAACCGTCCGCCCTTCGACCTTCCGGAAGCGGAATCGGAGCTGGTCGCCGGTCACATGGTCGAATATGGCTCCACGCCCTACATGATGTTCATGCTCGGCGAATATGCCGCGATCGTGCTGATCTGCTGCCTCACGACCATCCTCTTCCTGGGCGGCTGGCTGCCCATCGTGGATGTATGGTTCCTGAACTGGGTGCCGGGCATTGTCTGGTTCGCGATCAAGGGCTGCATGGTTTTCTTCATGTTCGCTCTGGTGAAGGCCTTCGTTCCGCGTTACCGCTATGACCAGCTCATGCGCCTTGGCTGGAAGGTGTTCCTGCCGCTGTCGCTCGCCATGGTCGTTATTGTTGCATTCGTATTGAAGCTGACGGGGTGGGCCGGTTGATGCCTGAACTCCTCGCTCAAAGATCTGGAGACTGAGATGGCAAGCCTCTCCCAAGCCGTCAACTCGCTGTTCCTCAAGGAATTCGTCGGTGCAATCTTCCTGACGATGCGCCACTTCTTCAAACAGAAGGCGACGATCAACTATCCTTTCGAAAAGGGTCCGGTGTCGCCGCGCTTCCGTGGTGAACATGCGCTGCGCCGTTATCCGAACGGTGAAGAACGCTGCATCGCCTGCAAGCTGTGTGAAGCGATCTGTCCCGCTCAGGCGATCACCATTGAAGCCGGCCCGCGCCGCAACGACGGCACCCGCCGCACGGTGCGTTACGATATCGACATGGTGAAGTGCATCTATTGCGGTTTCTGCCAGGAAGCCTGCCCGGTGGACGCCATCGTCGAAGGCCCGAACTTCGAATTCGCGACGGAAACCCGCGAGGAGCTTTATTTCGACAAGCAGAAGCTTCTCGACAATGGCGACCGCTGGGAGCGTGAAATCGCACGCAACCTCGCACTGGATGCGCCTTACCGCTAAGGTGCAACCGTCTTTCCGGGGGAGACCCCGGAGAGCGATGAAAAGTAAAATGCCTGCGCGGTTTTCGCCGGCGGGGACGAAACGGGTGAGGGGCCTTCGAGCCATCTTCTCCCGATGAGGACAAGAAGGCACCAAGATGGGTCTGCACGCTGTATTCTTTTATATATTCGCTTTCGTCGCCGTGGCGTCTGCGTTCATGGTCATCGCATCGAAGAACCCTGTTCATTCGGTGCTGTTTCTGATTTTGACCTTCTTCAACGCAGCCGCGCTGTTCCTGCTGACGGGCGCCGAATTCCTCGGCATGATCCTGCTGGTGGTTTATGTCGGCGCCGTCGCGGTGCTCTTCCTCTTCGTCGTCATGATGCTGGATGTGGATTTCGCCGAGCTTCGCTCGGGCGTGCTGCAATATGCCCCGGTCGGTGCGCTGATCGGTGTCATCCTGGCGGCGGAACTGATCGTTGTGGTCGGCGGCAGCATGCTGAACCCGATCGCGGCCAAGTCCATCACCATGCCGATCCCGCCTGTCACCGAACGCACCAATACGGCCGCACTCGGCGATGTGCTCTATACCAATTACGTCTACTTCTTCCAGCTCGCCGGCCTCGTGCTGCTGGTGGCCATGATCGGCGCCATCGTGCTGACGCTGCGTCATCGCACCGACATCAAGCGGCAGGATATATCCACGCAGGTCGGCCGCGACCCGAAGACCGCCGTCACCACGGTCAAGGTCAAGCCGGGCCAGGGCATCTGAGGCGCGAACGGATCCAAGGAAACAGAATATGGAAATCGGTCTTTCCCACTACCTGACGGTCAGCGCCATCCTCTTCACGATCGGCGTCTTCGGCATCTTCCTCAACCGGAAGAACGTCATCGTCATCCTGATGTCGATCGAACTCATCCTCTTGGCGGTCAACATCAACATGGTGGCTTTCTCGGCCTTCCTGAACGATATCGTCGGCCAGGTCTTCGCTTTGTTCATTCTGACCGTCGCAGCCGCCGAAGCGGCCATCGGTCTTGCAATACTCGTTGTCTTCTACCGCAACCGCGGATCGATCGCCGTCGAAGACGTCAATATGATGAAGGGCTGATAAGGCTATGATCTACAAGGCTATCGTCTTTCTTCCACTGATCGGCTTCCTGATCGCTGGCCTGTTCGGCCGCTCGATCGGCGCCAAGGCGTCGGAATATGTCACCACCGGTCTGATGATCGTGGTCGCCATCCTGTCATGGATCGTGTTCTTCACCGTGGCACTCGCCCATGGCGAGCCGGGCGAGGTGATCAAGGTCACCGTGCTGCGCTGGATCCAGTCCGGCGGCATCGATGTCGAATGGGCCTTCCGCATCGACACGCTGACGGCCGTCATGTTCGTCGTGGTCAATACGGTCTCGACGCTCGTGCACCTTTATTCGATCGGATACATGCACCACGATCCGCATCGTCCGCGCTTCTTTGCCTATCTGTCGCTCTTCACCTTCGCCATGCTGATGCTGGTGACCTCCGACAACCTGCTGCAGATGTTCTTCGGCTGGGAAGGCGTGGGTCTGGCGTCCTATCTGCTGATCGGTTTCTGGTTCAAGAAGCCGTCCGCCTCGGCTGCCGCCATGAAGGCCTTCATCGTCAACCGCGTCGGCGACTTCGGCTTCATTCTCGGCATTGGCGGCGTGTTCGTGCTGTTCGGCTCGATCAATTTCGAAACCATCTTCGCCGCCGCCAGCACCTATCTGCCGGCCGAGGGTGCCGCCTCCACGGAAACCGTCATCAACCTGTTCGGCATGCAGCTGGACAAGGTAAATGCGATGACGGGCGTGTGCCTGCTGCTCTTCATGGGCGCCATGGGCAAGTCGGCGCAGTTCCTGCTGCACACCTGGCTGCCGGACGCGATGGAAGGCCCGACCCCGGTTTCGGCCCTCATTCATGCCGCAACCATGGTCACCGCCGGCGTCTTCCTCGTCGCCCGCATGTCGCCGCTGTTCGAACTGTCGCCGGATGCGCTCACCGTCGTGACGCTGATCGGCGCGATCACCGCCTTCTTCGCGGCGACCGTCGGCCTCGTGCAGAACGACATCAAGCGCGTTATCGCCTATTCGACCTGCTCGCAGCTCGGTTACATGTTCGTGGCGCTCGGCGTCGGCGCTTATGGCGCTGCCGTGTTCCACCTCTTCACGCACGCCTTCTTCAAGGCTCTCCTGTTCTTGTGCGCCGGCTCGGTCATCCATGCCGTCGATGGCGAGCAGGACATGCGTTACATGGGCGGCCTGCGCAAGCATATCCCCATCACCTTCTGGACCATGACCGTCGGCACGCTGGCGTTGACCGGCGTCGGTATCCCGGGCACGATGATCGGTTTTGCCGGCTTCTTCTCGAAAGACGTCATCATCGAATCCGCTTATGCTTCGCATTCGGTTCTCTCGGGCGTCGCCTTCACGCTGCTGGTCATCGCCGCGCTGTTCACCAGCTTCTACTCCTGGCGTCTGGCCTTCATGACCTTCTTCGGCAAGCCGCGCGCTTCGGCTGACGTCATGCACCATGTGCATGAATCGCCGATGGTCATGCTGATCCCGCTCTTCATCCTCACGGTCGGCGCGATCTTCGCCGGTGTTGCTTTCGAAGGTTATTTCTTCGGCGAAGAATATGCCGAATTCTGGAAGGGCGCCCTGTTCACGCTTCCCGGCAATGAAATCCTCGAGGAGTTCCATCACGTGCCGCTGTGGGTGAAGTGGAGCCCGTTCTTCGCCATGGCGCTTGGTTTCGTGACCGCCTGGTACATGTATATCAAGTCGCCGGAGACGCCGAAGCGTCTGGCCGAGACCCATCGCGGCCTCTACCAGTTCCTTCTCAACAAGTGGTATTTCGACGAACTCTACGACTTCCTCTTCGTACGTTCCGCAAAGGCGCTCGGCCGCTTCCTGTGGAAGAAGGGTGACGTCGCCGTCATCGACCACTATGGACCGAACGGCATTGCAGCGCGTGTGGTTGACGTGACCAACCGCATGGTCCGCCTGCAATCCGGCTACCTCTATCATTATGCCTTTGCGATGCTGATCGGCATCGCGGCGCTTGTCACCTGGATGATGCTCGGGAGTGCCCTCTGATGACCGATTGGCCCATTCTTTCAACGGTCACCTTTCTGCCGCTCGTCGGCGTGGTGCTCCTGCTTCTGACGAATGAGAACGGCCCTTACGGTCGCCGCAACATTCTCAGTGTCTCGCTGCTGACGACCGTCTTCACCTTCCTGGTGTCGCTGTTCATCTGGATCGGTTTCGACAATTCGAACCCCGGTTTCCAGATGGTCGAAAAGCACGCCTGGTTCGGCAATATCGCCGCCTATCATCTCGGCGTCGACGGCATCTCCATGCTGTTCGTCATCCTCACCACCTTCCTCATGCCCTTCTGCGTGCTGGCAAGCTGGGATTCGATCGAAAAGCGCATCAAGGAATACATGATCGCCTTCCTGCTCTTGGAAGTCGTCATGATCGGCGTCTTCGTGGCGCTGGATACGGTTCTTTTCTACGTCTTCTTCGAAGCGACGCTGATCCCGATGTTCATCATCATCGGTGTCTGGGGCGGTAAGGATCGCGTCTACGCATCTTACAAGTTCTTCCTCTACACGCTGCTCGGTTCGGTTCTCACCATGCTCGCCATCATGGCCATGTACTGGCAGGCCGGCACGACCGACATGACCGAACTCCTGAAATACGGCTTCCCGGCCGGCATGCAGACCTGGCTCTGGCTCGCCTGTTTCGCCGCCTTCTCGGTCAAGATGCCGATGTGGCCGGTGCACACCTGGCTGCCCGACGCCCACGTTCAGGCCCCGACCGCAGGCTCCGTCATTCTTGCCGGCGTCATGCTGAAGCTCGGCGGTTACGGTTTCATCCGCTTCTCGCTGTCGATGTTCCCCTTGGCGTCTGACTATTTCGCGCCTTTCGTCTTCACGCTCTCGGTTCTCGCCATCATCTACACCTCGCTGGTGGCGATGATGCAGGACGACATCAAGAAGCTGATCGCCTATTCCTCCGTCGCCCACATGGGTTACGTGACCATGGGCATCTTCGCCGCCAACGTTCAGGGCGTGCAGGGCGCAATCTTCCAGATGCTGTCGCATGGTATCGTGTCTGGCGCGCTCTTCCTCTGCGTCGGCGTTGTCTACGACCGGCTGCACACCCGCGAGATTGCGGCCTATGGCGGCCTCGTCAACAACATGCCGAAATATGCCGTCGCCTTCATGGTCTTCACCATGGCCAATGTCGGTCTGCCCGGCACGTCGGGCTTTGTCGGTGAATTCCTGACGCTGATCGGCGTCTTCCGTGCCAACACGCTGGTCGCGCTGTTTGCGGCAACCGGCGTCATCCTCTCGGCCGCTTACGCGCTGTGGCTTTATCGCCGCGTGATCTTCGGTGCGCTGGAGAAGGAAAGCCTGAAATCGATGCTCGACCTGTCGACCCGCGAAAAGGTCATCCTTTATCCGCTGGTTGTGCTGACGATCTTCTTCGGCGTCTATCCGGCTCCGGTGTTCGATGCGACAGCCGCATCGGTCGATCTTCTGGTAAACAACTATACGGCTGCATTGCAGGCGGCGCAGAATGTTGCGCTCACTATGAATTGACGACAGGACCCGTTGGACATGACCGCTGAAATCCTTTTTGCCAGTCTGCACATTGCGACGCCCGAGCTGATCCTTGCGGTCGGCGCGCTGGCGCTGCTCATGATTGGCGTCTTCTCGGGCGACAAGTCGACAACGACGGTCACCGGCCTTGCCGTTGCCCTCCTGCTCGTCGTCGGTCTCTGGATCATTTTTGCCCCCGCTTCGGGCGTGGCCTTCGGCGGTGTCTATATCGCCGATGCCTTCGGCAACTTCATGAAGGTACTGGCGCTGATCGGCTCCATCACCGCCATGATCCTCGCCGTCGGCCAGGGCCGCTTCGAACCCATAGGCCGTTTCGAATATCCGGTGCTGCTGGTTCTTGCGACGCTCGGCATCCTGCTGATGATCTCGGCCAACAACCTGATCTCGCTCTACATGGCGCTGGAACTGCAGTCGCTGGCGCTCTATGTCGTCTGCGCCATCAACCGTGAAAGCCTGCGCTCCACGGAAGCGGGCCTGAAGTATTTCGTGCTCGGCGCGCTGTCTTCCGGCATGCTGCTTTACGGCATGTCGCTGGTCTACGGTTTCACCGGCAATACCGGCTTTACCGAAATCGCCCAGGTTCTGGCCTCGGAAACCCGTTCGCTCGGTCTGGTCTTCGGCCTGGTCTTCGTTCTTGCCGGTCTCGCATTCAAGATTTCGGCCGTGCCGTTCCACATGTGGACGCCGGACGTTTATGAAGGTGCGCCGACCCCGGTAACGGCATTCCTTTCGGCTGCGCCGAAGATCGGCGCCATGGCGATCCTCGTTCGCATCGTCATCGAGGCCTTCCAGCCGGTCTTCGCCGACTGGCAGCAGATCGTCGTGTTCATCTCCATCGCCTCCATGCTGCTGGGCTCCTTTGCCGCCATCGGCCAGAAGAATATCAAGCGCCTGATGGCTTATTCCTCCATCGGCCACATGGGTTATGCGCTGGTCGGTCTTGCCGCCGGCACCGAAGCCGGTGTTGCCGGCGTCATCCTCTACATGACCGTTTATATGGTCATGACGCTCGGCACCTTCGCCTGCATTCTCTCCATGCGCCGCAAGGAAATCGGCAATGTCGAGACTGTCGAGGATATGGCTGGTCTTTCCTCCTCCAACCCCTTCATGGCGGTTGTGCTGACGATCCTGATGTTCTCGCTTGCCGGCATCCCGCCGCTCGCCGGCTTCTTCGGCAAGTATTATGTCTTCCTCGCAGCCATCGAGGCGAAGCTCTATCCGCTCGCCATCATCGGTGTGATCGGCTCGGTTGTCGGCGCCTATTATTATATCCGCGTCGTCAAGGTCATGTGGTTCGATGAAGCCAAGGACAAATTCGAGCGTCCCGCTGGTGAACTCAAGGTCGTTTACGCACTTTCGGCCCTGTTCGTTGTCGCCTTCATCGTCTTCGGCGGTGCGCTCGGCAACGCGGTGACAGTTGCGGCGAAGACCTTCTTTTGAGCAGCACGCACAAGCATACGGGCCGGATGTCCATCGATGACTTCCGGCACGAGGCGATGGCGGAAACGCCATCGACCAATCTGGAATGTTTCGCCAGGGCAAGGGCGGGCGATGGCGGCAATCTGTGGATCACCGCCATCCGCCAGACTGGTGGACGCGGCCGTCGCGGCCGTCCATGGGTCTCCGAACCCGGCAATCTCTACGCCTCGCTTCTCCTGATCGATCCCGCGCCGATGGACCGTATAGGGTCTCTGCCGCTTGCCTTCGCGCTGGCTGTCTATCGCGCCATCCGCGCGGTGCTGCCGACGGGTGGTGAGCCGCTCGAAATCAAGTGGCCGAATGATGTGCTGATCGGCCGCCGCAAGACCTGCGGCATCCTGATGGAAGCGGAACTGCTGCCGGATGGCCGGCGCGCCATCGTCATCGGCATCGGCATCAACATCGCCCATAAGCCGGACAATCCGCTTTATCCCGTCACCATGCTTTCCGAACACGGCGCGTTCTGCTCACCCGATGAGTTGTTCGCCCATCTTTTCCAAGAGACGGCGGAGGTGCTGCGGGACTGGGATGAGGGCAGGGGCGTTGCCGGCATCATCGCCGGCTGGCGGGCGGCGGCCTGCGGTATTGGCGAACATATTACCGTCAATTTCCCGGATCGTTCGATTGGCGGGCGTTTTGCCGGAATTGATGATAATGGTTATCTGCTGCTGGATGAGGATGAGGGCGGAAGGCGCTCCATCGCCGCCGGCGACGTATTTTTCGGATGAGGTGGACGGTGCGGGCCATGAACCCGCGCCGAACCGGATTCCACGGGTTGGAGCTTTCCTGCAGCTCATGAAAAGCAGGGTGACAAACCGGTTCCGCATCGGCCCGGTCTATCAGATGGTTCAACAGGTCCGATGCTAAAGAGAGCGGCGGGCGCGGCATGATGCCGTCGCCTGCGCGCCTTTGTGAATGGATAAGAAAAACAATGGCTAAACAGGACGAACTGGTCTTTGTGCCGCTCGGCGGCGTGGGTGAAATCGGCATGAATCTGGCGCTTTACGGCTACGGGCCGGAAAGCAAGCGCCAATGGATCATGGTGGATTGCGGCGTAACCTTCGCCGGCCCGGACCTGCCGGGCGTCGATCTGGTACTGCCTGACATCGGCTATATCGCCGAGCAGAAGAAGAACCTCAAGGGCATCATCATCACCCACGCTCATGAGGACCATTATGGCGCGCTGAACGATCTCTGGCCCGGCCTCAACGTGCCGGTCTATGCCTCGCCTTTCACCGCCGGCATGCTGGAAGCCAAGCGCGCCTATGAAGGCACACGCGCCGAAATTCCGGTGACGATCTTCAAGGCGGGCGACCGCATCAATGTCGGCCCGTTCGAAATCGAGGCGGTCGGCGTCAACCACTCCATTCCGGAGCCGATGTCGCTGGTCATCCGCACGCCGCTCGGCAATGTCATCCACACCGGTGACTGGAAAATCGACGAGGCCCCATCGCTCGGGCCGTTGACGGATGAGGCGCGTTTCCGCGCCATCGGCGAAGAGGGCGTACTGGCGCTGATGTGCGACAGCACGAATTCGGTGCGCGATGGTGTGTCGCCCTCCGAACACGAGGTTTCCGAAGGCCTGCGGCAGATCATCGAGAATGCCGAGGGCCGCGTGGCGGTCACCACCTTCTCCTCCAATGTCGGGCGCATCCGCTCGATCGCGCAGGCGGCAGAGGCCGCGGGTCGCGAGGTGTTGCTGCTCGGCTCGTCGCTGAAGCGTGTCGTTAATGTCTCGCAGGATCTCGGCATCATGGAAGGCATCAAGCCGTTCCTCGCCGAAGATGAATATGGTTATATTCCGCGCGACCGGGTGGTGCTGATCCTGACCGGTTCGCAGGGCGAGCCGCGCGCCGCGCTCGCCAAGCTTTCGCGTGACGAGATGCGCAACGTGGCGCTCGCTTCCGGCGATACGGTGGTGTTCTCCTCGCGCGCCATCCCCGGCAATGAGAAGGCGATCATCGACATCAAGAACGGCCTCATCGAACAGGGCGTCCATATCGTCACCGACAATGAGGCGCTGGTGCATGTTTCCGGCCATCCGCGCCGCAATGAGCTTCTGAGGATGTATGAATGGACGAAGCCGCAGATCGTCGTGCCCGTGCATGGCGAGGCGGCGCATCTGGTGGCGCAGAAGGAACTGGCCGAACAGGCCGGCATCGCGCAGGTGCCGAAGGTGCGCAACGGCAATGTCCTGCGCCTTGCGCCCGGCCCGGCCGAGGTCATCGATGACGTGCCGCATGGCCGCGTCTTCAAGGATGGCAATCTCGTCGGCGATATGGACGAGATGGGCATCAGCAATCGCCGCAAGCTTTCCTTCGCCGGCCATGTCGCGGTCAATGTCGTGCTGGATAGCCGCTATGATTTCGTCGGCGATCCCGATGTCGTGCCCTTCGGCCTGCCGGAATTCGACGACGAGGACGAGGCGATGGAAGACACGCTTTATGACGCCGTGCTCGGCGCCGTCGAAAGCATTCCGCGCGCTCGCCGCAAGGATCTGGATCTGTTGCGTGAAGCGGTGCGCCGCGCCGTGCGCGCCGCCGCCAACCAGAGCTGGGGCAAGAAGCCGATCGTGACGGTTTTTGTGACCAAGGTCTGAGCCGGGGGATTCCCGGCAACCAGCCCGGGCGCCTGTCTCTTCTTCGTTGATTTTAGGGCCGTGCCGCAAAGCGCGGCCCTTCTGTTTTTTCTTTTAGTGTTTCTTGCGGAGAAGTGATTCCGATCTGCCGATGAATGCGTTACAAGAAGCGCATTGTGCAGGAGGATCACATGCCGCTTCTTTCGGTTTTCGCCGTTTATTTCATCGTCTGGTGGACGGTGCTGTTCATCGTGCTGCCGATTGGCCTGCGCACCCAGGAGGAGGAGGGCGATGTGGCGCTCGGCACGGTCGCCAGCGCACCATCCAGCTTCAAAGGCGGGCGGATCGTCCTGTGGACGACGCTTATCTCCGCCCTGATCTGTGGGCTCTGGTACGGCGGAACCTGGTGGTTCGGTGTCAGCCTCGATGATCTGCCGAGAATTATCCCCGTTTTTGACTGAATATGATGCGGACGGCCGCCCGGTTTGCGGGTAATCGCAGCCCGCGCCTGTGCTTGCCGGTTATCACCGCGGCCGAAGGCCTGTCATATGGATGTCATCTCCGTCGTGCACACAACAGAAGCGTGTCTGACGGCGATTCACCGTCATAATTTTACCGGAATAACGAGCCGGGGCTGATGTGCGGGTATAAAGCAAAAAAAAACAAGGCCTTTCAGCCTTGTTTTCCAGGTTTCGCGTGATCTGTAACCGTTGCCGGGGCTGCGAACGAGCGCGCCTAAGATCTGATCCTCCCAAGACTGACCGCGAAAATGACAAGAATTTAAACTTCTTGCCTCTTTTGTAAGCTAAAGCTAGCTCAAACCCCCATGCTTGTCATCTCATTTTTTGCATATTTGTTACAGTCGGCAAAAAATTCCCTATGGTGCATTATGTCGCACCCGATCAAGAATATTATTCCGGCCAAAGCGTTTTGATGCGAATTAGCTATCGCGAAAATACCTTGAAATGGCCTTTGTCGCTCTTTTCATGCCGGGTTTTCTTCTTGACGGGAAACGGCTATATCCGGCGCCAATATCCCTCTATTCGGGGCGATTCCCGCGTCTTTGGCGCTGTCGTCCGCATCAATGGAAGCCGTCATGCGTCTCAGCCGTTACTTCATGCCCATTCTGAAGGAAAACCCCAAGGAAGCGGAGATTGTTTCCCACCGCCTCATGCTGCGCGCCGGCATGATCCGGCAGCAATCGGCTGGCATCTATTCCTGGCTGCCGCTCGGCAAGCGTGTTCTGGACAAGGTCAACCGGATCATCCGCGAGGAGCAGGACCGTTCCGGCGCCATCGAGCTTCTGATGCCGACGCTGCAATCGGCCGAACTCTGGCAGGAAAGCGGCCGTTACGACGATTACGGCAAGGAAATGCTGCGCATCAAGGACCGTCAGGACCGCCAGATGCTCTACGGCCCCACGAATGAGGAGATGATCACCGACATCTTCCGTTCCTATGTGAAGTCCTACAAGAACCTGCCGCTTAACCTCTATCACATCCAGCTGAAGTTCCGCGACGAGGTGCGTCCGCGTTTCGGCACCATGCGCTCGCGCGAGTTCCTGATGAAGGACGCCTATTCCTTCGACCTCACCAAGGAAGACGCGATCCATTCCTATAACAAGATGTTCGTGGCTTACCTGCGCACCTTCGAGCGCCTTGGCCTGCGCGCCATCCCCATGCGCGCCGATACCGGCCCCATCGGCGGCAATCACAGCCATGAATTCATCATTCTGGCCGATACCGGCGAATCCGAAGTCTTCTGCCACAAGAGCTTCCTCAATCGCGCCATTCCGGCCGAAAGCACCGACTTCGACGATGTCGCAGCACTTCAGGGCGTATTCGACGAATGGACGGCCGATTATGCCGCGACGTCCGAAATGCATGACGAAGCCGCCTATGACGCCATTCCCGAAGGCGAGCGCCTTTCCGCGCGCGGCATTGAAGTTGGCCATATCTTCTATTTCGGCACCAAATATTCCGAGCCGATGGGCGCGAAAGTGCAGGGTGCGGACGGCAAGGAACACCCTGTCCACATGGGTTCTTATGGTATCGGACCGACACGCCTTGTTCCCGCCATCATTGAAGCATCGCATGACGAGAACGGAATCATCTGGCCGGCTTCGGTCGCTCCCTTCGATGTCGTCATCATCAACATGAAGGCTGGCGATGCTGCCTGCGATGCTGCTTGCGAAAAGCTGTATTATCAGCTCTCCAGCGCCGGCAAGGATGTTCTTTACGACGACACGGACGACCGTGCGGGCCAGAAATTCGCCACCGCCGACCTGATCGGCGTACCGCTGCAGATCATCGTCGGTCCGCGTTCGGTCGCGAATGGCGAAGTCGAGGTCAAGGATCGCAAGACCGGCGAGCGGGAAACCGTCACGGTCGAAGCGGCGATGAACAGGGTGCTCGGCTAAGCGCGAGTGGAAGACGGAGCGGCTTCACCTGAAGTCCGCTCCGGTTTTGTAACGCGGATGCCGCGAAATAGGGGCCGGTTTTAGGAAAAGACCGGCCTTGCAGTTTGAGATCAGGGAGACGACATGGCACAAGCCGAGGCTGACAAGGGTGCGGCTGTTTCCGCCGGGACAAAGACCGCCCGGCCGTTTTCCGCTTTTGAACGCATGGTGGCCTGGCGCTATCTGCGGTCGCGGCGCAAGGAAGCGTTCATTTCCGTCATCGCCGGTTTTTCCTTTGTCGGCATCATGCTTGGCGTGGCGACGCTGATCATCGTCATGGCTGTCATGAACGGTTTCCGCACGGAGCTGATTTCGCGCATTCTCGGCATCAACGGCCATATGATCGTGCAGCCGATCGACCAGCCCTTTAATAATTACGATGAGCTGGCGAAGAAGTTCGCCGCCGTTCCCGGCGTCACCATGGCCCTGCCGCTGGTGGAAGGCCAGACGCTTGCCTCCGGCCGGGGCGGTGCGGGCTCCGGCGCTCTGGTGCGCGGCGTGCGCCAGGAGGATATCGACAAGGTCAAGGAAGTCGCCACCAACATCAAGACCGGCGATCTCGTCGGCTTCATGGCGGGTGAGGGCGTTCTTGTCGGCTCCAGGCTCGCCGCCCAGCTCGGCGTAACGGCCGGTGACGATATCACCCTCATTTCCCCGGAAGGCGACGTGACGCCGATGGGCGTCAATCCGCGCGTCAAATCCTACAAGATCTCAGGCGTCTTCGAGATCGGCATGTCGGAATATGACGCCTCGATGATCTATATGCCGCTGTCCGAAGCCCAGCTTTATTTCAATGCCGACGGCATCGTGCAATCCATCGAGCTATATGTCAGCCGTCCTGACGATGTCGATGGCATTCGCCCGCTGGTGGAGCAGGCCGCCGAACGGCAGATCTATATCACCGACTGGAGACAGCGGAACCAGACCTTCTTCTCCGCCCTGCAGGTGGAAAGAAACGTGATGTTCATGATCCTCACCCTCATCGTTCTGGTGGCGGCGCTGAACATCATTTCCGGCCTCATCATGCTGGTGAAGGACAAGGGCAGCGATATCGCCATCCTGCGCACCATGGGCGCAAGCTCCGGCTCCGTGATGCGCATCTTTTTCATGACCGGGGCGGCCATCGGCATGGTCGGCACCTTTGCCGGCGTGGCGCTCGGTGTCATCGTCTGCCTCAACGTGGAATCCATCCGCCAGTTCTTCTCCTGGATATCGGGCACGGTGCTGTTCGATCCGCAGCTTTATTTCCTGAGCCAGCTTCCGGCCGAAATGGATATCAGCGAAACCATTTCCGTTGTCATCATGGCGCTGACGCTCTCTTTCCTGGCAACGATCTTCCCGGCATGGCGGGCTTCCAAGCTCGATCCGGTGCAGGCCCTGCGTTACGAATAAGGACCGCTTCGCAATATGGCAAAAAAAACAGTGCTGCGGCTTACCGGCGTCGAGAGAACCTATGGTCAGGGCGAGACGTCGCTTTCCATTCTGCGCAAGGCTGATTTCGAATTGAAGAGCGGCGAGATGGTGGCGCTGGTCGCGCCTTCGGGAACCGGCAAATCCACGCTGCTGCATCTGGCGGGGCTGCTGGAACATCCAGATGCCGGCGAGGTCTATATTAACAACGCGCCCTGCAACGGTCTGCCGGATGAAACGCGAACCGCGATCCGCCGCAGCGATATCGGTTTTGTCTACCAGTTCCATCATCTCCTGCCGGAATTCTCGGCGGTGGAGAATGTGATGATGCCCCAGCTTATCGCCGGCCTGACGCAGGCGGAAGCGCGCAAGCGCGCCAGCGCGCTGCTGGACTACATGCGGGTCGGCCATCGTGGTGAACACCGTCCGGCGGAACTCTCCGGCGGTGAACAGCAGCGTGTCGCCATCGCCCGCGCCGTTGCCAATGCACCGCTCCTGCTGCTTGCCGACGAGCCGACCGGCAATCTCGATCCGGAAACCGCCCATTATGTTTTCGATGCGCTGGAAGCGCTGGTGCGTCAATCCGGCCTCGCGGCGCTGATCGCCACCCACAATCATGAACTCGCCGCCCGCATGGACCGTCGCGTGACGCTGGCCGACGGCAAGATCGTCGATTTCTGAGCTGATGCGCGATGCACAACCCTCGTGCGCCAATTTTTCCATAGCGCTCGAAACGATCGCTCCCGCCGATTGGGGTGAATGACGGCTCCGGGGCGGGATTGCGCCACGCTGGAAAGTCGATCCGTCCGGTGCTCTCCAGAGAACGCCCGTTCTCCAAATTTGAATTTTTTCCGAACCCGGGGGGTGTTTTTACCTCCGGGTTTTTTCGTTTTGGAGTCAGTGGCTTGCTGTTCTCCATGTGGGAACCGAAGGCGATTCTACGGCATTGGCAAGGGGAATATCAGCAAAACCCTGTTGACAATCGAACAAAATGAGAACAAAGTTGGAACATAACGAGTAAGGAGAGACCAATGACTGATTTCATCCGTGACGTTGCCGCCTTTGCCTCCATCGCTGTCTTCGTAGCCAGCTTTTCGGTGATCCTCACCGCCCTGTGAAGAGTACACCGGCGCAGAAACCTGTATGGACGCCGTAAAGCGGTGGACTTTGAGCGCCGGAAATCGGAAAATCGCCCCCTCGATTCAGAATGACAGGATGATGATATGGGCGATACGGTTGCGCGTGGAGAGACCTCTGGCGAAACGCTGAAAACTCCCGGTTTCGTCCACCTGCGGGTTCATTCCGCCTACTCCCTGCTTGAGGGGGCCTTGCCCCTCAAGAAAATCATGTCCAAGGCCGTCGCAGATGGCCAGCCGGCCATTGCCATTACCGACACAAACAATCTCTTCGTCGCGCTGGAATTTTCCGAAAAGGCGCGGGATGAAGGTTTGCAGCCCATCATCGGCTGCCAGTTGTCCATCGACATGCAGGATGCGGCGGAGGATCGCCGCAACCACAACAGCCATTTTCAGAAACTTCCGGCCATCGTGCTTCTGGCGGCCAATGCCGAAGGGTACGAGCGGCTGGTGGATATCGTCAGCCGCGCCTATCTGGAAGGCGAGGGCAGTGGCCATTCCGTGCATATTACCCGTGCATGGCTGGAAGAAGCCTCCAATGCCGGCCTGATCGCGCTGACGGGCGCTTCCGGCGGTCCGGTGGATATGGCCTTGAAGGAGGGGCATGCTGCCCAGGCGAAGGAACGGCTGCTGGCGCTGAAGTCACTCTTCGGTGATAGGCTTTATATCGAATTGCAGCGCCAGTCCGGTTATGACCGTTCCCATGAGCGGCGCATGATCGGTCTCGCTTATGACCATGATATTCCGCTGGTTGCCACCAACGAAGCATTTTTCCCCTCCAAGGCTGACTATGAGGCGCATGATGCGCTGATGGCGGTGGCGCACAACGCCATTGTCTCGGATGACAGCCGTTTCAGGCTGACGCCCGATCACTACCTCAAAAGTCGGGAGGAAATGGCGGCGCTGTTTGCCGATCTTCCCGAGGCGCTGGAAAACACCGTCGAGATCGCGCTGCGCTGCTCCTACGTGTTGAAGAAGCGCGGGCCGATCCTGCCGCGTTTCACCGGCGCCAGCGACGATCCGGAGGCGGCGGAACGCGCCGAAGCCGAAGAGCTTCGCCGCCAGGCGGTGGAGGGGCTGGATCAGCGGCTGGCGGCGCTTGGCATGGCGCCCGGCTATACCGAGCAGGAGTACCGCGACAGGCTGGATTTCGAACTCGGCGTCATCTCGCGCATGAAGTTTCCCGGTTACTTCCTGATCGTTGCCGACTTCATCAAATGGGCCAAGCAGCATGATATTCCGGTCGGGCCGGGCCGTGGTTCGGGTGCGGGGTCGCTTGTCGCTTATGCGCTGACGATTACCGACGTCGATCCTCTGCGCTTCTCATTGCTGTTCGAACGCTTCCTCAATCCCGAACGCGTTTCGATGCCCGACTTCGATATCGACTTCTGTCAGGATCGTCGCGAAGAGGTGATCCGCTACGTGCAGGCCAAATATGGCCGCGAGCAGGTGGCGCAGATCATCACCTTCGGTTCGCTGCAGGCGCGCGCGGCCTTGCGCGACGTCGGCCGCGTGCTGGAAATGCCCTATGGGCAGGTGGACAAGATCTGCAAGCTGGTGCCCAACAATCCGGCCAACCCGACACCGCTGTCAAAGGCGATCGAGGAAGAGCCGCGGCTGCAGGAAGAGGCGGACAAGGAGCCGGTCGTCGCCCGTCTGCTCGATATCGCCCAGAAGATCGAGGGGCTCTACCGCCACGCCTCCACCCACGCCGCCGGTATCGTCATCGGTGACCGTCCGCTGTCGAAGCTGGTGCCGATGTATCGCGATCCGCGCTCGGATATGCCGGTCACCCAGTTCAACATGAAATGGGTGGAAAGCGCCGGCCTTGTCAAATTTGACTTCCTCGGCCTGAAGACGCTGACGGTGCTGAAGGTCGCCGTCGATTTCGTTGCCAAGCGCGGCATCAAGGTCGATCTTGCCGCCATCCCGCTCGAAGACGCCAAAACCTATGAGATGCTCTCGCGTGGCGAGACCATCGGCGTGTTCCAGGTGGAAAGTGCCGGCATGCGCAAGGCGCTGATCGGCATGCGGCCGGACTGCATCGAGGACATTATCGCGCTGGTGGCGCTTTACCGTCCCGGCCCGATGGAGAACATTCCGGTCTATAATGCCCGCAAACATGGCGAGGAGGAGCTGGAATCGATCCATCCGACCATCGACCATCTGCTGAAGGAAACGCAGGGCGTTATCGTCTATCAGGAACAGGTGATGCAGATCGCCCAGGTCCTGTCAGGTTATTCGCTCGGCGAAGCCGATCTTCTGCGCCGCGCCATGGGCAAGAAGATCAAGGAGGAGATGGACAAGCAGCGCGAACGTTTCGTCGACGGCGCCATCAAGAACGGCGTCTCGAAGCCGCAGGCCGACACCATCTTCGATCTTCTGGCGAAATTCGCCAATTATGGCTTCAACAAGAGCCATGCCGCGGCTTACGCCATCGTTTCCTACCAGACCGCCTATATGAAGGCGCATTATCCGGTGGAGTTCCTGGCGGCCTCCATGACGCTCGATATGGCGAACACGGAAAAGCTCAACGATTTCCGCCAGGATGCCGGCCGCCTTGGCATCGAGGTCGTCGCACCGTCGGTGCAGACTTCCTTCCGGCAATTCGAGACGGGCGAGAACCGCATCTATTATTCGCTGGCCGCCATCAAGGGCGTGGGCGAGGGGGCGGTGGAACACATTGTCCAGGTTCGCGACGGCAAGCCGTTCACGAGCCTTGAGGATTTCTGCCTGCGCATCGATCCCAGGCAGATCAACCGGCGGGTGCTGGAAAGCCTCATCAATGCCGGCGCCTTCGATTGTTTCGGCCGCGACCGCGCCGAACTGATCGGCGGGCTGGACCGTATCATCGGTTATGCGCAGATGGCGCAGAACAACCGCACCATTGGACAATCGGACATGTTCGGCTCCGGTGGTGGAAGCGGACCGGAAAAGCTCATCCTTCCCGCCTTCCAGCCTTGGCTTGCCTCCGAAAAGCTGCTGCGCGAATATCAGGTGCTCGGCTTTTACCTCACCGCCCATCCGCTCGATACCTATCGCCCCGTGCTGGAAAAGCTGCGGGTGCAGAATTTCGCCGATTTTTCCGCCGCGGTGAAACAGGGCGCGACCGCCGGGCGTCTGGCCGGCACCGTCACCGGCAAGCAGGAGCGCAAGACGCGCACCGGCAACAAGATGGGTATCGTCACCTTCTCGGATGCGTCAGGACAATATGAGGCGGTGCTGTTTTCCGAAGGGCTCGGCCAGTTCCGCGATCTGCTGGAAGTCGGCAAATCGCTGGTCATCACCGTGCAGGCGGAAGAACGCCCTGAGGGCATCGGTCTGCGTATCCAGACGGCGCAGTCGCTGGAAGAGAAATCCGTGCAGATGCAGAAGGCCCTGCGGGTTTATGTGCGCGATTCCGGCCCGCTGAAAACCGTTGCCCGCCACCTTAACACCAAGGGTGACGGTTCGGTCTATTTCATCGTCATCAAGGATGAGGGCAGCCGCGAGATCGAGGTGGAGCTGACCGAGAAATACCGAATATCGCCGGAAATCGCCGCTGCGCTACGGTCTGCGCCCGGTGTCGTTGATGTGGAGCTGGTGTGAGGCGAAAGCCGTCACACCGGTCCTTCCCTTGTAACCGTGATGAAGTCGGTCCCGGCCCCTGTCTCCATCTGGTGACTGAGGTCTGAAACAGTGATCGAGCTTCCGGTTGAAAGTTCCTGTTCGATCCGGCTGCGTATCTCTGCAGGAATTTCGAGACGACCGAGCGCGGCGCTCAGCTGGTCGAAACCGCCGGGCGCTTCGGTCACGGTGATGCCGAGCCGCTTGCGGGATGCCGCCGGCAGATGGTTTTCCAGCGTCACGCCGTTCCATTCGGCGGTTCCGGCGGTGCGATCCACGGAGACGGCTTCGAAGAAATGAGTTCCGAGCGCCACTTCCGGGTCCTTGATGTCGATGGCGGCCTCGAACAGCGGCTTGAAATCCTGCCGCACCATGATCTGGCCGGTCGGCGGGTGGTCTTCGCCAGCGGAGGCATAAAGCGCCGTCACGAAAGCATCGGTCAGAAGCGGGCCGGTGGTTTTCAGCCCTTTCCAGCGCTTGAACCCGTTGACGGCGCTGATCGTCATCTCTCCGGTATAACCATCCGCAGAACCGGCGTCGAAGCCCAGACGGGTCAGCACGGTCTGAATATCCATCACCTTTTCCCGCTCGCCGCGCCGGGTAATCAGGATGCGCAGCGGCGAGGGGGCCTTGGCCTTGGCCGCCGGTTTGACAGCTTGCGTCTTTTCATTGACGGCAACCTCGACCGCTCCCAGTGCCGCATCGAAAGTCGCCGGACGCAATTCCACATCCGAGAGCAGCAGCTTGCCGTCATCGGCATCGTCACGCGGGGAAAACAGCGCGGGATGTTCTACGAAACGCAGTGAAACCGGTCGGTCGGTGATGATGACATGCACCCCGGCCCGTGTATCTCCGAAAAGTGACTTCGCGAATTTCGAGGGCAGGCGAATGCAGCCATGCGAGGCCGGATAATTCGGCACCTTGCCTTCGTGCAGCGCGATGCCGGACCATGTCAGCCGCTGCATGAAGGGCATGGGCGCGGCCGAATAGATATTCGACTCGTGGTATTTCCGCTTTTCCAGAATCGAGAATATGCCGCTTGGCGTCTCGTGACCGGCCTTGCCGGTGGAGACTTTCGAGGTGGCGACGATCTCGCCGTTTTCATAAAGCGAGAGCGACTGGTCGCTTTTTGACACCAGTATCTGCAGGGAACTGTTGTCGGCGGCAAGCGCCGGAAAGGCGAGAATGCTGGCTGACAACATGCCAGCCACAAGACGGAGGCGAAGGGACATGACGCAATACACCACATGCACAAAACTTGCTTCACTCAATCATGCGAAGTTTAATGAAGTTTAAGGACAGAGCGCTCGCAACATCACTAATTTGTGTAAAATCTAAAATACATGTGTGTTGTGGCTGAGGACGGCGGATATGCGGTTCCGCACCTCCTCCTTCAGCAAACTATTTGCGTGTTCCGAACGTATAGCCGGTCTCGACGCTGCCCTTGCCGAATTTGTCGCGCAGCTTGTCCATCGCCGCTTCCGCCGCTGCCCGCCGCCCCGCCTGTTTGTCGACGAGATCGGGCGGATCGGCAAGGCCGGCATCGCGCAGATCGCCGACGCCAATACCGATGAGGCGAAACCTGGTGCCGTCCGTTTCCTTTTCCAGCAGCGAAAGGCCGGTGCGGAAAATCCGGTCGGCAAGCTGGGTGGGGTCGTCCAGCCGGCGGTTGCGGGTGCGGAGCTTGAAGTCGGCCGTCTTCATCTTCAGCACCACCGTCTGGCCGGAAATGCCGCTCTTCTTCAGCCGCCAGGCAACCTTTTCGGAAAGCGAGCGCAGGATCGGCACCAGATCCTCATGGCGGGAAATATCGTTGAAGAAGGTGGTTTCGGAAGACACGCTTTTGACCGGGTCGTTATTGTGCACATGCCGCTCGTCAATGCCGCGCGAAAGCCGGAAGAGGCGTTGTCCCATCACGCCATAGCGGCGCATCAGCTCGCTTTCCTCCATCTCCTGCAGTTGCGCGATCATGCGGATACCGTCCGCCTCCAGCGTCGCCGCAAAGGCCTTGCCGACGCCCCAGATGGTGGTGACCGGCCGTGTCGCCAGAAAGGACAGCGCCTCCGTTTCGCCGATCACCGAAAAGCCGCGCGGTTTTTGCAGGTCGGACGCGACCTTGGCGAGAAACTTGCAATAGGAAAGCCCGGCGGAAACGGTCACGCCCACTTCCTTTTCCACGCGCCGGGTGAATTTCGCCAGCACACGGGCCGGTGGGTCGTGATGCAGCCTCTCGGTGCCGGAAAGATCGAGAAACGCCTCGTCTATGGAAAGCGGCTGCACGAGCGGCGTCAATTCCTGCATCATCGCCCGGATTTCGCGCCCGACACGGCTGTATTTTTCCATATCAGGCTTGATGACCACTGCATCAGGACAGGCTTCCAGCGCCTTGAACATCGGCATGGCGGAACGCACGCCGTGAATGCGGGCGATATAACAGGCGGTGGAAACCACCCCGCGCTTGCCGCCACCAACGATCACAGGCTTGTCTGCCAGTTCCGGATTGTCCCGTTTTTCAACGGAGGCATAAAAGGCGTCGCAGTCGATATGGGCGATGCTCAGATCGTAGAGTTCGGCGTGATAAACAAGGCGCGGGCTGCCACAGGCACGGCAACGCCTCAGCCCCTCTGGCTGGCCGGCCAGACAGTCGCGGCAAAAACCGGGGTCATAGGGGTGCGACGTGGACATGAGCCGAAAACAAAACCAGAACGTTGCCGACCATACTCCGGCCGTGACAACGGCTCAAGGGGCTCCCCCGTCAATACACGCCTGAATCCAGCCCTGGCCCGGAAAAATGATGCCATGCGGCCGCCACCGTTTCGGGCGAAGTATCGGTCGCAGCGCAAAACGCCATGAGGTCCGGTTCATGGCTCATCAGGAAATCGGTAAGGCCCGCAAGAAAGCCGGGATCGTTGACGGCCTGCCGCAGCATGTTCGCCTGCAGCCCGCTCAGCGCCAGGAAACGCGCCAGCATGTCCGGTTCGTTCGCCAGCCAGCCAAGTATGGCGGCTGCCGTTTCTTGCGGATCCTGGCCGGCATTGCCTTTGTTTTTCGTATCGCGCAGCATTTCTTCCCCGAAGTTACCTATTTTGAAACCAAATCCCTCTAGCCTTGCGCAACAAATGGACGATGGAATCGGTTCTCTGGCAACTTATATGTCTGGATGAAGGTTTCAAAGCGAAACGGGGACTGCTCACCATGCCCAAGCAGGTCATGATAGTCGAAGACAACGAGCTGAACATGAAGCTCTTTCGCGACCTGATCGAGGCGTCCGGTTATACGACGATTCAGACGCGCAACGGCATGGAAGCGCTCGATCTCGCCCGCAAGCATCGCCCCGACCTCATTCTCATGGATATCCAGCTGCCGGAAGTTTCCGGGCTGGAGGTGACGAAATGGCTGAAGGAGGATGACGAGCTGCATGTCATTCCGGTCATCGCGGTCACGGCTTTCGCCATGAAGGGCGACGAGGAACGCATTCGCCAGGGCGGCTGCGAGGCCTATGTGTCGAAACCGATTTCCGTTCCGAAGTTCATCGAAGTCATCAAGACTTATCTGGGCGATGCGTGAGGCGACTGGGGAACGGTTATGACGGCGAGAGTTCTGGTTGTTGACGATATTCCGGCCAATGTGAAGCTTCTCGAAGCCCGTCTTGTGGCGGAATATTTCGATGTCGTCACCGCCGAGGATGGCTTTAAGGCGCTGGCGATCTGCGACGAGGAGCAGGTCGATATCATCCTGCTCGATATCATGATGCCGGGCATGGATGGTTTCGAGGTCTGCGAAAGGCTGAAGGCCAATCCGAATACCGCGCATATTCCGGTGGTGATGGTCACGGCACTCGACCAGCCGTCGGACCGCGTGCGCGGCCTCAAGGCCGGCGCCGACGATTTTCTCACCAAACCCGTCAACGACCTTCAGCTCATCGCCCGTGTGAAAAGCCTCGTGCGCCTCAAGGCCGTCAGCGACGAGTTGCGGCTGCGCGCTGAAACCGCGCGGCAGATCGGCATCGAGGAGATGCTGCGCAGCGATGGTCTGATGCAGACGCCGGGCCGTGTGCTGGTTGCGGATGGCCGCGCCAGCTCGCAGGAGCGCATCGTGCGGGCGCTGAAGCCGGTCGCAGAGGTCGATGCCGTCACCGAGCCGCAGGCGGCCCTGCTCAAGGCGGCGAGCAGCCCCTTCGAGCTGGTCATCGTCAATTCAAATTTCGAAAACTACGATCCGCTGAGACTGTGCTCGCAGCTTCGCTCGCTGGAACGCACCCGTTTTCTGCCGCTGCTCCTGGTGGCGGAGCAGGGGGCGGATGAGATGGTGGCGCGGGCGCTCGATCTCGGTGTGAACGACTATATTCTCCGGCCGATCGATCCGAACGAACTCGTGGCCCGCTCGCTGACACAGATCAGACGCAAGCGTTACAACGAGCACCTTCGGCTCAATCTCCAGCACACGATGGAACTTGCCATTGTCGACGGGCTGACGGGCCTCAACAATCGCCGCTATCTCGACAATCACCTGAAGATACTCTTTGACCGCGCCGCCGTTCGCGGTCGGCCGATCTCCATCTGCATGACCGATATAGACCGCTTCAAGCTGGTCAACGACACTTACGGCCATGATGTCGGCGATGAGGTGCTGCGGGAATTTGCAGCACGCGTCCGCAGCACGGTGCGCGGTGCGGATCTCGCCTGCCGTTACGGCGGAGAGGAGTTCGTCGTCGTCATGCCCGATACACCGATGGAGCTTGCGGCAAGTGTTGCCGAGCGCCTGAGAGCGATCGTGGAGGACAAGCCTTTTTATGTTCGTTCCATCGACCGCGAATTGAGCATTACCGCCTCTCTCGGCATCGCCACCAGCAGCGGCGCCTTCGGCGCGCCGGACGAGATATTGAAACAGGCGGACAAGGCGCTTTACGAGGCGAAACACGCCGGCCGCAATCGTGTCGTGGCCGCCGCAGCCTGAGCTTCAGTGGCGGCTTAATTAAGAAATACTGGGTAATCTCCCCGGCATATCCCGGCGAAATAGTCTTTCGGAAGACCCGGTAGACCGTCTCGAAACCGCAAGCCTTTGACTTCAGGTGTATTTTATCGCTTTGCAATGAACGCGTGAAATTGAGCGGAATTAATAGAGTTCAAGTTGAAAAATGCATTGAATTCAATCTCGCAGGGAACTATAGTGTGCCAGCTTGGTATATTTAACCATGTTTCTCAGGTGATGTATCTCTGGCTTAAGAATTTGTTGATTTTTATTTTACTTTTGCGCACACTCAAAATCGAGAATAACAGTTCTTCCGGCGGTTGATCCGTCTTGTGATGATGGAATGATGGCGGCTTCAGCCGCTGCGATTTCGCTCGTCAGGGGCTGGTATTGCGTAGTTCGAATGCCCCATGATGCTCAGGTCCGCCGCATCTCCTGAATCGTGGGGTCGGTCGGCTGACGATGTCCGAATCGGTTCCTCGTGCCGTAATCGCGTCGTTGGCCGACCGCCTTCTTCCCCAAAATCGCCTGTTCGTTGCGCCGATGTTGCGGAGCGCTGGCTGCTATCATGGTTCCGTTCACAGTCGTGTAACGGCGCGATGGGAGGCGGAAACGGCTCCAGGCAGCCTTTGGGAATGGCTGCGAATATTCCGGTGATTGTAACAATAAGCGGGGTGGCGGGGCCGCTTGATCAGACCTGTCCGCAGCCTGCTTTAACACCTTGCCAGTGGCTGTCGCATTTTGCGTGCCCTGCAGGGACATGAAGGGCCTTATTTCCCCGCAGGCAGCTTCCGGGCGCGAGGAGCTTTGTGGCGGCCCTTGTTCTCAGCACAAACAAAAAACGCGCCCATTGGGCGCGCTTTTGTCGGAGACCCGATCAAGAGATTACTTGATCTTGGTTTCCTTGAATTCGACGTGCTTGCGTACAACCGGGTCGTACTTCGTCTTCGTCATCTTGTCCGTGAACGTACGGCTGTTCTTGGTGGTGACGTAGAAGGTACCGGTGTCGGCTGTCGACAGCAGCTTGATCTTGATTGTTGTAGCTTTCGCCATGGTCGTCCTGCCTTTAAACAAAAGAGAAGCCGCAGGCGCTTCTCACCTCGGCTAAATCTGGCGCGAAACTACGTATCGCGCCCGAAAAGTCAAGCCTGTTTTGCCCGGAAAACAAAACGGACGAGATAAAGCACCACGTAAAGCCCGAAAAATACCGCCAGCGACCAGGCAAAGCCATCGGTTCCGGCAATATCCATGGAAATGCCGACAGCCTGCGGCCCTGCGATGGTGCCGATGGCATAACAGAAGATGAAGGCGGCGTTGGCGGAGACCAGATCGGCCCCCTTCAGGCGCGATCCGAGATGGGTGAGGCCGACAGTGTACATGCCGGAGACCAGGCCGCCCCAGAATAGCAGCAGGGCCGCCACCAGAATCCAGCTTTCCACCAGGAAAGGCAGCGCCAGCGTGCCGCAGACACCCGCAAAGGCCATCAGCCCCAGCATCGTGCGCCGATCCTTCATCCGGTCCGAGAGCAGGCCGATCGGTATCTGGAAGACCATGTTGCCGATGCCCATCACGGTGAGGAGAAGCGCCGCCTGCGATTCGTTGAAGCCCTCCCGCGTCGCGTAGATCGGGAAGAGCGACAGGCCGCCTGCCTGCACCGAACCGAAGACGAAGGCCGCTGCCGAGGCCATCGGCACCAGCCAGACGTAACGCACGAAATGGTGGTTGGGCCGCTCATCCAGCTCCGGGCTTTCGCCGCGCGCCATGAAGATCGGGATGGCGGCGAGCAATATGATCGCCGCGCCGACAAGAAACGGTAATATGCCCTCACTGCCGACCACGGAAAACAGCAGCGGGCCGACAGCAAAGCCGACCGCAAGACCGGTTGCATAGATACCGAGAACCGTGCCGCGTTTCTTCGGCGGCGCCGTCATGTTGATCCAGTATTCGGACAGGATGAAAAGCGTGGTGGTCGCACCGTGAAAGACGATTCGCAGCGGAAACCACATCCAGAAGGCCTCGGCGAAATAGAAACCGAGAGCGCTGAGCGCCGAAACGACGACTGCGAACAGCATGGTTCGGGCTACGCCGAAATCATGGGCGATCTTGGTCGTCACGGGGGCGGCCATCATCGCCGCCACGCCGGCCATGGCCGAATTCACCCCGATCATGGTGGAGGAGATGCCGCGTTTTTCAAGGATGATCGACAAAAGCGGCAGGCCGAGACCGATGGCGACACCCACTGCGCTGATGGCGGAAATGGCGGCGATCAGTGAGGGCCAGTGAATGGCGTCCGCTTCTTCGCATTTCATTTGTGACATGACGGCCTTTATACAAAGTCTCGAATGAACCGGCCGTGGCGCGTGACATAGAGCCGCGCGGGGCTTTCAAAGGGCAATGAGGGATCACCTATCATGAGTTTTGTGACATCTTCGAGAACCGTGCGCGTGATTTTCGGCATGTTCAGACCGGAAAGGTCTGTCATGTCAAGCCATTGCACATTGTGCAGCTCGTCGGAATCCCGCGTTAGCCGGGTATCCAGCCGGAGTTCGTCGGCATAACAGCAGAAGAATCGCGTGTCGTAACGCCGCACATTGCCGGGTGGGGTGATGGCTCGCGCCACATATCTGAAACGGGAAAGATCCGGACCTTCGGCGCTTTGCCCGAGATCCACGCCGGTTTCCTCCAAAAGCTCGCGCGCAGCGGCAAGCGCCAGAGCCCTTGCGCCGGCAATGCTGAGCCGCCGCGCGGCTGAAGCGGTGAGCCTGTGGAGGACGGCGGGGTGCAGATCGCCCGAAAAGGGGAGCGCATGGTCGCGCGGGTCGCGTTTGCCGCCGGGAAAGACATAGGCGCCCGGCATGAAGACATGGGCGCTGCTGCGCTGGCCCATCAGCACCCGGAGCTGCGGGCCGGAACGGTCGAACAGGATGATGGAGGCGGCGTCACGCGGCCGCATGGCTGCGCTTGCCGTTTCGGCGTCGCGGGGAGGCTGAGGCACGTGCAAGGTCCTGCCCGCCGTCAGTGCGACGAGCCGTCTATCTGCACTTTTTGCTGTTTTCGGTCGAAGCCGTGCATCCGCAGCGCCCATTGCAGGCCGATGACGCCGCCCTTGATCGGTTGCAGCGTCAAAAGCGCGGCCAGAATGGTGATTGGCACCCATATGGCGAAATGCGCCCACATGGGAATGTTGAGGACCATGTCCGTCATCATGAAGCCGCCAACGGCAATATGACCGATGATGACGATGGAGATATAGGGCGGCAGGTCGTCTGAACGGTGATGGTGCATTTCCTCGCCGCAGGCTGCGCAGGCGTCCACCGGCTTCAGCCAGGCGCGGAACAGGCGGCCGCTGCCGCAGGCCGGACAGCGATTGGCCATTCCCCGCATGATCGAGCGGCCAAGCGGCCGTTCCGCGCTGTTGTCTCCGAAGGTGACCGTTTCCGAGCCCTGATGTGCACTCATCCTTAAGTCCTTCTCCCGTTCGTTCAACCGCCTGACGCGGTCTTTTATTTATTGTCGCTGCCCTAACGTCGCCGTCTCGGCGGCCGCGTTCCTGGTTTGGCGGCAAGACGCGAGGCCCGCCGGCCGGTTTTATGGAACGAGCGCGTGCCCACAGGCATCTTGCGCCCCGGACTCAGCATATCGAAACGCAGCGCACCCGCCAGTGGCACTGCTTCCGCAAGCCGCACCTGTACCGTGTCGCCGAGCTGATAACCAAGACCGGTCTTTTCCCCCGTCAGGGCCTGATGGGCTTCATCATACAGGAAATAATCGGTTCCGAGTGTAGATATAGGAACAAAACCGTCCGCGCCAAACTGCGGCAGCGCGACAAATAGTCCCGCCTTGGTGACACCACCGACGCGGCCTTCGAATTCCTCGCCCACACGCTCGGACAGATGATGCGCGATCAGCCGGTTGACGGTGTCGCGTTCGGCTGCCATGGCGCGGCGCTCGAAGGTCGAGATTTCGGCAGCGATATCGTCCAGCGTCGCCTCTTCTTGCGGCGTGATGCCGCCTTCGCCGAGGCCAAGCGACCCCACCAGCGCGCGATGCACGATGAGGTCGGCATAACGACGGATCGGCGAGGTGAAGTGCGCGTACTTCATCAGGTTGAGGCCGAAATGGCCGATATTCTCCGGGCTGTAGATCGCCTGGCTCTGGCTGCGCAGCACCATTTCGTTGACCATGATCTGGTGCGGCGTATCGAGCGCGCGGGCCAGAATGCCGTTGAAGGAATTGGCGCGCATGGCCGCTCCCTTGGCCATGGAAATGCCGATGGTGCCAAGGAATTCGCGCAGCACTTCCTGCTTGGAAAGTGTGGGCGCATCGTGGACGCGATAGACCAGCGGCTGCTTCTTCTTTTCCAGCGTCTCGGCGGCGGCGACATTCGCCTGGATCATCATTTCCTCGATCAGCTTATGCGCGTCGAGGCGTTCGGGAATGACGACCTTGTCAACCGTCCCGTCAGGCCGAAGCAGGATCTTGCGCTCGGGCATGTCGAGTTCCAGCGGCTGGCGGCGGTCGCGGCCGCGCTTCATCACGGCATAGGCGTGCCACAGCGGCTTCAGGATCGGCTCCAGCAAGGGGCCGGTCTTGTCGTCCGGCCGCCCGTCGATGGCGGCCTGAGCTTGGCTGTAGGAGAGCTTGGCAGCACTCTTCATCATGATGCGGTGAAAGGTGTGGCCGGCCTTGCGGCCTTCCTTCGAAAAGGTCATCCGCACCGCAAGGGCAGGGCGGTCGACGCCTTCCTTCAGCGAGCAGAGATCGTTGGAAATCCGCTCCGGCAGCATCGGTACGACGCGGTCGGGGAAATAGACGGAGTTGCCGCGTTTCAGCGCTTCGCGGTCCAGCGGCGAACCGGAACGCACATACCAGGAGACATCGGCAATGGCGACGGTGACAATGACACCGTCAGGATTGTCGGGCGACGTGTCGGGCTCGGCATAAACCGCATCGTCATGGTCCTTGGCGTCGGCCGGATCGATGGTGATGAGCGGCAGGTCGCGCCAGTCCTCGCGGTGGGACATGCTGGCCGCCTTGGCGGTATCCGCTTCGGCCAGAACATCCGAGGGGAAGATATGCGGAATGCCGTGGGAATGAATGGCGATCATCGAGATCGCCTTTTCCGAGGCAACCGAGCCGATGACCGACAGCACCTTGGCGCGTGTCAGCCCGTAACGGCCGCTGTTGCGCGAGGTTTCCACCTCGATCAGATCGCCGTCCTTGGCGTCGCCGACGCCATCGGGGTCGATGACCATTTCCTCGCCGCGCCGGTCGATCGGCATCAGCCGTCCGCCGCCGCCCGCCGTCTCCTTGAATACACCGAGCAGTGCATTCTGTCGGCGGTCGATCAGCTTGACGACACGGGCCGTGTAGGCAGGACCAGTGCTTTCCTTCGAGGGGAATATCTTCGCAAGGATACGGTCGCCAAGACCGGCTGCGGGCGCTTTCTTGCCACGATCCTGCGACGACTGGCGGATCAGTACCGCCGGAGCCGCACCCATATCGTCAGGCCATTCCGCCGGGCGGCCAATCAGCTCGCCGTCCTTGTCACGGGTGGTGATATCGAGAACCGTCACGGGCGGCAGGCCACCCGGCCGCGTCAGCGACTTGCGGCTCTTCTGCACCATGCCGTCGGTTTCAAGCTCCTTCAGCAGCGCTTTCAGGACGACGCGGTTTTCACCCTTCAGGCCGAAAGCCTTGGCGATTTCGCGTTTGGAGGCCTGCTGCGGATGGTCGGCGATGAATTTCAGCAGCACCTCGCGGGAAGGCACCTCGCCATGGATGATACCTTCGCCTTCACTGACCCGCTTGCCGCGCCCGGTGCGTCCGAAACCGTCGCTGGCGGAACCCTGTCTCTGACGCGGCGCTTTGCTCACTCTGCTGCCTTCTTGGGTTTGGCCGCTGCCTTCGGCTTGGCGGCCGTCTTGCTCTTGGTTGCCGCCTTGGCCTTGGTCGCCTTCGGCTTTGCTGCGGCGTCGCCGTCTGCCTTCTTGGCTGTGGTTTTCTTGGCCTTGGCAGGCTTGCCGCCGGTGCCGGTCTTGGCGATGCGCTCGGCGATCAGCACCAGCGCCTCGTCCAGCGTCACCGAAGCCGGATCCTGACCCTTTGGAATGGTGGCGTTGACCTTGCCCCAGTTGACGTAAGCGCCATAACGACCGTCGCGAACAGTGATCGGGCCGCCATCGGGGTGGTCGCCCAGCTCCTTCAGCGCTGCCGGCGTGCCGCTGCGGCCGCGACCCGGTCCCTTGCTCAGCTTTTCGGCAATGACAGTCACGGCGCGGTTGAGGCCGATAGAGAACACGTCCTCGATGCTTTCGAGGTTCGCATAGGAACCGTCATGCAAAAGGAACGGCCCGTAGCGACCGAGGCCGGCGGAAATCATCTTGCCGGTTTCCGGATGCTTGCCGATATCGCGCGGCAGGTTGATGAGCGCCAAGGCCTTTTCGTGGTCGATATCCTCAGGTTTCCAGCCCTTGGGCAGCGAGGAGCGCTTGGCGTCCTTGCCGTCACCACGCTGGATATAGGGCCCGAAACGGCCCGACCGCAGCGTCAGCTCCTCGCCGGTCATCGGATCGGCGCCCAGCGCCTTCGGCTCGTTCGATGCGGCGGCCTCGGCTTCCGAACCGTCAGAGGTCAGCTGGCGGGTGTAATTGCATTCCGGATAGTTGGAGCAACCGACAAAAGCGCCGTATTTGCCGAGCTTCAGCGAAAGATTGCCGGTGCCGCAAACCTGACAGATGCGCGGATCGGAACCGTCCTCGCGCTTCGGGAAGACCAGCGGCGCCAGAACCTCGTTCAGAGCATCCAGAACGTTGGTGACACGCAGTTCCTTGGTGTCTTCGATCTGTGCGAAGAAATCCTTCCAGAAATCGCGCAGAACCTGCTTCCAGTCCAGTTCGCCGGCGGAGATCCGGTCGAGCTTTTCTTCAAGCGCGGCGGTGAAGTCGTATTCGACGTACTTGGTAAAGAAGCTTTCGAGGAAAGCCGTCACCAGCCGGCCGCGCGAATGCGGCACCAGCTTGCGCTTGTCGACGACGATATATTCACGGTCGCTCAGCGTCTTCAGCGTTGCCGCATAGGTGGAAGGACGGCCGATGCCGAGTTCTTCCATCTTCTTGATCAACGAGGCTTCCGAATAACGCGGCGGCGGTTCGGTGAAGTGCTGGCTGGCGTTGATCTTCTGCTTGGCGAGGCTCTCGCGCTCGTTGATCGGCGGCAGACGGCCTTCGTCGTCACCGTCATCGCTCTGTTCGCCATCTTCCTTTTGGTCGGTATAGGCGGCGATGAAACCGTCGAAGCGGATCACCGAACCGACGGCGCGCAGGCCTGCCTTTTCGCCGCCATTGCTGGCGAGGATTTCCACCGTGGTCCGCTCGATTTCGGCCGAGGCCATCTGGCTCGCTATGCCGCGCTTCCAGATCAGGTCATAAAGACGCAGCTGATCGGGATCGAGGTAACGCTTCACCTGATCCGGCGTGCGGTTGAAATCGGTCGGGCGGATCGCTTCGTGCGCTTCCTGGGCGTTCTTGGCCTTGGTGGAATAAAAACGCGCCTTTTCCGGCACGTAACGGTCACCGAACTGCTCGCCAATGGCGCGGCGGGCGGCGTCGATCGCTTCCGGCGCCATCTGGACGCCGTCGGTACGCATATAGGTGATCAGACCGACGGTCTCGCCGCCGATATCGATGCCTTCGTAAAGCTTCTGCGCCACCTGCATGGTGCGCGAGGCGGAAAAGCCCATACGCGAGGATGCGGCCTGCTGTAGTGTCGAGGTGGTGAAGGGCGGGCCGGGATTGCGCTTGACGGGCTTGGCTTCGACGGAATCCACGACATAGGTGGCACCTTCCAGCAGCACCTTCAGCCGGTTCGCCTCTTCGCCGGTCTTGATCCCGCGGCTTTGCAGCCGCTTGCCGTCAGCCGAAACCAGCTTGGCTTCGAACTCGTCACCGCGCGGTGTCTTCAGAAGCGCGCTGATGTTCCAGTATTCTTCGGAAACGAAACGCTCGATCTCGGATTCGCGGTCGCAGACGAGGCGCAGCGCCACCGACTGAACGCGGCCGGCGGAACGCGCGCCGGGCAGCTTGCGCCACAGCACCGGCGACAGGTTGAAACCGACGAGATAGTCCAGCGCACGGCGGGCGAGATAGGCGTCGACCAGCGGCACATCGATGTCGCGCGGGTTCGCCATGGCGTCCAGCACGGCCTTTTTGGTGATGGCGTTGAAGACCACGCGTTTTACCGGCTTGTCGCCGAGGACGCGCTTCTTCTTCAAAAGATCGAGAACGTGCCAGGAAATGGCCTCGCCTTCGCGATCCGGGTCGGTTGCGAGAAAAAGGCCGTCGGAGGATTTTACCGCATCGGCAATATCCTTCATGCGCTTGGCGGATGCGCTGTCGACCTCCCAGGACATTTCGAAATCCTGGTCGGGCAGCACCGATCCGTCCTTGGCAGGAAGGTCTCTGACATGGCCAAAAGATGCAAGAACCTTGTAGCCCGAGCCAAGATACTTGTTGATCGTCTTGGCTTTGGCAGGAGATTCTACGACGACGACATTCATATTGTTTTTCTCTGGAACTGGTCCGTTAACGTGGCCGGGTCACGGCGCAATGCCGCAATTCGCCTTCTTTATATTTCGACATGGACAGGTAATGCGCGCGGGTCAAGAGGCAAGGCCGATTTTATCGCTTCAAGGTGATTGCAACCTATGGATAATCTATTGTTGTATTGCAATCTTTGGTAAATTGGTTATGATGGGCAACATCATTTGAATCTACTTATTGCTCTTCGTTTCAGGCGGAATTCCTAGGATAAATATATGGTCCCGAACGCAACAAACAATAATGCCGATAATGAAGGGACCAGAGAGAACTTGGCTTACATTCGCCAGATGCTCGCGGAACTGCGGCAGGTCGCGAGCCGCGAGGGAGCCGACATGCTGTGTTATCTGATCGAGATGGCCTATGTCGAAGTCGGCGATATCCAGAGCGGAAGGCGCAAGCTGTCAATCCGCGATGAAGAGCGACACGCGCCCCCCGGGATGCCGGTTTAGACGTCCGGCAATATCAAGCTCCAGCAGCACCAGGTGAACGGTGGCAGCGGAAAAACCTGTGTGACGGATGATATCGTCCGTTTCCACGGGCGAGGGACCGAGAGCGGCGGCGATGATGTTGCGCTCGTCGTCCCCTGGTGGTGACATCTCCGTGTCGGATCTCGGTTCCTCGATCTTGCGTTCATAGGGCAATTGCGGCTCCATCAGCGGCCGCAGCGCTTCCAGAATGTCGGCCGCACCCGTGGTCAGCATCGCGCCTTCCTTGATCAGCCGGTTGGTGCCCTCGCAGCGTGCATCGAGCGGGGAGCCGGGTACGGCAAAAACCAGCCGTCCCGCTTCTCCGGCAAGCCTTGCCGTTATCAGCGAACCGGAGCGCTCCGCCGCCTCGACGATGACGACACCGAGGGAGACACCGGCGATCAATCGGTTGCGGCGGGGAAAATCGCGGGCGCGCGGTTCCCAGCCAAAGGGCATTTCGCTGATCGTCGTGCCGCCCTCGTCATATATCTCCTGCAAGAGCCCGAAATTTTCCTGCGGGTAGGGGCGGTCGAGGCCGCCGGCCAGCATGGCAACCGTGCCCGTTGAAAGGCTTGCCCGGTGTGCGGCCGCATCGATGCCGCGCGCCAGCCCCGAAGCGATGGTATAGCCGGCCCGGCCGCAATCGCGCGCCAGCATGGCGGCGAATTTCGCGCCGTTGATGGAGGCGTTGCGGGAGCCGACGATGCCGACGCTCGGTCTGGTCGCGGTCGCTGCCGATCCTTTCATGGCGATCAACGGCGGCGCGCCATCCAGCTGCCGCAGGGCAGGCGGGTAATCCGGCTCACCGATGCCGACGAAATGCGCGCCGAATTTTTCGGCCGTTTCGATCTCGCCTTCCGCTTCCGCCTGCGTGGCGATGCGTGGGCTGCGCGACGAGCCGCCGCGCCTTGAAAGCTCGGGCAGGGCATCGAGCGCCTTTTCGGCGCTGCCGAAATGATTGATGAGTTCGCGGAAGGTGACGGGACCGATATTGTCGCTGCGGATCAGCCTCAGCCACGCGACCCGCTGCCGCGCGGAAAGCTCTATGCCCTGCCGTGTCGTTTCCTCATGCGGCATGGCATATCCTTAAATGGGTCTCAGCCCTTTTGCCCGATCCGGCTTTCAGTGCCCGCCAGCAGACGCGCGATATTCTCGCGGTGCTTCCACCATGAAATCGCACTCAACAGCGTCACCAGCAGCGCCGTCTTTTCAGGCCCGAGTACCCAGAGAGCCACGGGAATGACCAGCATGGCCAAAAGCGCCGACAGCGACGAGTAGCGGGTGATGAAGGCGGTTGCGAGCCAGATCAGCGCAAAGGCCAGCATCATCAGCGGTGCGGCACCCAGGAGCACGCCGATATAGGTGGCCACACCCTTGCCGCCCTTGAAGCCGAGCCATACCGGAAACAGGTGGCCGAGGAAGGCGAAGAAACCGGCGACCAGCGACGCTTCGTAGCCCCAGAGCGCATTGGCGACCAGCACCGCTGCCGTGCCCTTCAGCGCGTCGAGCAGCAGGGTCGCGGCGGCGAGCTTCTTGTTGCCGGTGCGCAGCACATTGGTCGCGCCGATATTGCCGGAGCCGATCTTGCGCACGTCGCCCAGCCCCGCCATACGGGTGAGAATGAGGCCGAAGGGGATGGAACCGAGCAGATAGCCGATCAGCGCCGAAAGCGCGAGAAGGGCAGGCGCCGTCTGCCAGTCAGTCAAAGCACTCATTCAAACGTCCCCTCTGTCGCGCTGGCCGCGTGATCTCTGTTGGTGATCTTATGCCAAGGAATGAACGGCTTTGCCAGCCACATAAGTGGCAACCGCGCGGCCGCTGAAACGGGCATCCTCGAACGGGGTGTTCTTGGATTTCGAGACCAGCTGCTCCTTTGCCACGAGCCACGGCTCGTCGAGGTCGATCAGCGTGATATCGGCCTTCGCGCCCGCCTTCAGCGTTCCCGCATCCAGTCCGAAAATCTTCGCCGGTCGGGTGGAGAGCGCATCGATCAGCCGCATCAGTGGAACTTCGCCGCTATGGTGCAGGCGCAGCGCCGCCGCCAGCAGGGTTTCCAGCCCGACCGCGCCGCTCGCCGCATCCGAAAACGGCAGCCGTTTGGTGTCGACATCCTGCGGGTCGTGTGAGGAGACAATGATGTCGATGGTGCCGTCCTTCAGCGCCTCCACCATCGCCTTGCGGTCATCTTCGGCGCGCAGCGGCGGCGAAAGCTTGAAGAAGGTGCGGTATTCGCCGATATCGTTCTCGTTGAGCGTCAGATGGTTGATCGAGATGCCGCAGGTGGCCTTTACGCCCCGCTGCCGCGCAACGCGGATCGCCTCTGCCGATTCGGGCACGGAAATCTTGGCGGCGTGGTAGATCGCCTGTGTCAGCCCGGCGATGCGCAGGTCGCGCTCCAGCGGAATGATCTCGGCTTCCTTCGGAACGCCCGACAACCCGAGCCAGCTTGCAAAAAGCCCCTCGTTCATGTCACCGCCGCCGATATATTTGTCGCGCGTCTCGAGCGCGATCACTGCGCCCAGTTCGCGCGCATAGGTCATGGCGCGGCGCAGCACCAGCGTATCGGAAAGCGCCTTGCGGCCATTGGTGAAGGCGACTGCGCCGGCTTCCTTCAACATGCCGAATTCGGTCATTTCCTCGCCGTTCAGACCCTTGGTGAGTGCTGCTGCGGGATGCACATTGACGAGCGCCTTGTCGCGCGCCGTCTTCTTCACATATTCGACGAGCGCTATGTCATCGATGACGGGGTCGGTATCGGGCATCACGATGATGCTGGTCACACCGCCGGCCGCTGCCGCGCGCGAGGCGGATTCGATGGTCTCGCGATGCTCGGCGCCGGGTTCGCCAACGAAAACACGGGCGTCCACCAGACCGGGAACCGCCAGCAGACCCTTGCAGTCGCGAACGGTCGCCCCTTCGGGAGCGCCCTGATTATGCGCGTCCTTGCCGGCCGCGAGAATGGTGCCGTCAGCGCCGATGATCACACTGCCGGTCTCGTCGAGATTACGGGAAGGATCGACGATGCGAAGGTTCTTGAGAACGGTAACGGCACTCATACGCGCTCACCCTGATTTTGCGAGACAAGCAGGGTTTCCATGACCGCCATGCGCACGGCAACCCCCATTTCCACCTGACTTTCGATCACGCTCTGCGGACCGTCGGCCACGTCGGAGGCGATTTCCACGCCGCGGTTCATCGGGCCGGGATGCATGACCAGCGCATCCTCCTTCGCCGCCTTCAGCTTTTCGGCATCGAGGCCGTAATAATGGAAATATTCGCGCACCGAAGGCACGAAAGAGCCGGACATGCGCTCGCGCTGCAGGCGCAGCATCATCACCACATCGGCGTTCTTCAGCCCTTCCTTCATGTCGTGGAAGACTTCCACGCTCATGTCGCGGATACCGGAAGGAAGAAGCGTGGCGGGGGCCACGACGCGAACGCGTGCACCCATCTGGTTGAGCAGGATGATATTGGAGCGGGCAACGCGCGAATGCAGCACGTCGCCGCAGATCGCCACGGTGATGCCTGAGAGTTCGCCCTTGGCGCGGCGGATGGTCAGCGCGTCGAGCAGCGCCTGCGTCGGGTGCTCATGCTGGCCGTCGCCGGCATTGACGACGGAGCAGGCGACCTTTTGCGCTAGAAGCGCTGCCGCACCGGCGGAAGAATGGCGCACGACCAGCACGTCCGGGCGCATGGCGTTCAGCGTCATCGCCGTATCGATCAGCGTTTCGCCCTTCTTCACCGAGGAATTGCCGACCGACATGTTCATCACATCCGCGCCAAGGCGTTTTCCGGCAAGCTCGAAGGAGGACTGTGTACGCGTCGAGGCTTCGAAAAACAGGTTGATCTGCGTCAGGCCCCGAAGCGTCGAGGTCTTTTTCTCGCGCTGGCGGCTGATTTTCACCGCCTCGTCGGCCTTGTCGAGAAGCAGGGTAATATCCTGATGGGAAAGCCCCTTGATGCCGAGGAGATGGCGATGGGGGAAGAAGACCATGCGGTTTGCCTCCTGACGGGCGCCGCATTTTCCCGTGAAAATGCCCGGAACGCCCGAATGCTGATCCGTGCGCTCCCATTCGCTGTGAACACGCCTCAGGAGTGCGGCGGAATTCGGTCCTGCGCTCTATAGAGACTGCATGGTCGCGGGGCAAGCGCCCGCAACTCCTGAAATGAAAACATGGCGATGTTTCCCCAACCCTCGAGCACAAACGGCCTGACGATGGAAGGCGCAGGCATTAAACGATGCCATGCTCCTTCAAAAGCGCCTGCTCGTCTCCTGACGCCCAGCCGAAAACTTTCGGGGCTCCGTCCAGCCTCTGGACGAAGTAATGAACATCGAAATCGATTGCGACATCCGGTTGCCGCTTGCGATCAAAGGTCGCCGTCCAGGCAACATGGGCAAGGCAATGATGGTCGTCGATGGGCGAGATACGGATGTCGCGTATCCGCATTTCCTTCGTTCCGATCGTCCGATAGCGCTCGTAGCCCTTCATCATGACCTGCTTCAAGTGGTCATCGTTCTTTCCGGTCATCACCCCGGCGGGGGAGGCGGCGATAAAGTCGGAGGCGTAGAGGGAGGCGACCTCCTCCATATCCATGTCACCCTTGAGAGACTTATTGAAAAATCGCTCATATCGCTCGAAGAGCCTTCTTACGCTGGCCTCCATGGTCTCCTCCCTGTGCAGCCGTTCAGCAAAGTCGCCAACCGAAAAAGCCTGCCGCAGGTTCCACGTCGGGCCGCAGATTATGGAGAATGCGTTTATCCGCATGCCCGCCGGTTGTTGCCGCAACTTCTGCGCGGCTTTTTTGGGGACTGTCGTTGATCTTGCCGGAAACGTGTTTGGCATTCACCTGGCCGAATCCCTAAATCAGGGACATTCCCGAAAAATGCTGAAAGCGGCGGTTTAATCGTCTCAATCGCTTCCTGCGGGTGGAATTATGCAATATCACCCCACTATGCAACGCCAGTACAAAACAGCTAGAAGCAGCGGATGACCCAGAATTCCCGGACAGAAGAAACGCTCGCCGAACTGAACCAGCCAAGCCTCTGGTCCGGTATCAACGCCTATCGTTCCGATCCGCTGATCGTCGACCTGACCTCCGGCCTGTCGCGCAATCTGAGAGACGAGTTCGACCAGCTCGGCCGTTACGTCACGTCGCATGAGGCGCAGGAGCTGGCGCGCATGGCCAATCAGGGCGTGCCGCAGCTGCATACCCACGGCCCGCGTGGCGAGCGTCTGGATCAGGTGGAGTTCCACCCAGCCTGGCACGCGCTGATGCGCCGTTCCATGTCGTCAGGCTTGCATTCCAGCGTCTGGGAAAATTCTCCCGATACGCGCGGCAATGAGCACAAGGCCCGCGCCACGAAATTCTACCTGACCTCGCAGCTCGAGGCCGGGCATCTTTGCCCGCTCACCATGACCAGCGCCTCCGTCGCTGCCATCATGGCTTCGCCGCGCGTGCAGAAGGAATGGGCGCCGAAGATTCTCTCGCGCAAATATGATTCCTCGCAGAAACCGGCCCTGCAGAAAACCGCCGTCACCATTGGCATGGGCATGACGGAAAAGCAGGGCGGCACGGATGTGCGCGCCAACCGAACCACGGCGGAGCGGGTGGGCGAGGGCATCTATCGCCTGTCCGGTCACAAGTGGTTCCTGTCCGCGCCGATGAGCGACGGTTTCGTCATGCTCGCCCAGATGGGCGACGGCATGGGCTGCTTCCTCGTGCCGCGTTATCTGGAAGACGGTTCGAAGAACGGCCTGCATTTCCAGCGCCTCAAGGACAAGCTCGGCAACCGCTCCAACGCTTCCGCCGAAGTCGAATTCACCGATGCCTTCGGTTATCTGCTGGGCGATCCCGGCAGCGGCATCCGTACCATTCTCGACATGGTGACACTGACGCGGCTCGATTGCGCGCTTGCCTCCGCCGGCATGATGCGCGCCTCGCTTGCCGAAGCCGTGCATTATGCCCGTGGCCGTTCTGTTTTCGGCAAGATGCTGGTCACGCAACCGATCATGACGCGTGTTCTCGCCGACATGGCGCTGGATGTGGCGGCGGCCACTGCGCTCTCCTTCCGGCTGGCGACCGCATTCGACGCCGCCCGCAACAATCCGGCCGAGGCCGCCTATGCGCGGGTGATGACGCCCATCGTGAAATACTGGTGCTGCAAGATCGCGCCGGCGCTTATCTATGAGGCCATGGAGTGCCTTGGCGGCAACGGTTACGTGGAAGAGCGGCCGATTGCCCGCCACTATCGCGAAGCGCCCGTCAACGCCATCTGGGAAGGCTCCGGCAACGTCATGGCGCTGGATGTGCTGCGGGTTCTCCAGCGCGGCAAGGATCTGTTCGATCTCGTCTTCCAGACGTTGGAGCGTGATCTGGGTGCAGCCGGCAAAAAAACCACCGACGTGCTGCGCGCCGCAATCGCCCTTGCCGAACGTGACGAGGGAGCGGCCCGCCTGCTGGTGGAGCAGTTCGCGCTTGCGGCCGCTGCCGCCGAGCTTTGCCGTCTCGGCGCCGGCAAGATTGCCGATGCCTTCCTCGAGACCCGTCTCGCGGGCGGCTGGCGGCATACTTACGGCATGCTCGATTCCCGCTTCGATCCGAATTATATAATCGATCTTCTTTATCCGCCTGCATCTTGACCGATGCTTGCGGATGAAGATTTTGCAGTCCCGGCGGGAGGGGTCTCGGATTTGAAAAACAGCAATGGCGTAAAGCGTGTTCTGATCTGTCGTGACACTTTCGCGCATCGATGCGGGGTAAGGGAAGGCGGCCGCCAATGCTGACGTTCCGTTCCGCCCGCGCCGAGGATGAAGACGCGCTCTACGCCATAAGCCTCGCCACCGGCGATGCCGGGCAGGACGCCACCGCCCTTTACAATGATGGCCGCATGGTCGGGCATATCTATTCCGTCCCCTATCTGCATCTCTGGCCCGATGCCGTTTTCGTGGCGGAGGATGATGAAGGTGTGTGCGGTTATATCGTCGGCGCACTCGATACGGCGGTGCACGAAGAGCGGCTGGAGCGGGAATGGTGGCCGCATCTGCGCAGCCTTTATCCCGATCCCGGCGGCGACCAGCAGACATGGGACGCCGACCAGCGCCGCGCCCAGTTCATCCACCATCCGCGCCGCACGCCCACCTGGCTTACCGACCCGTTTCCGGCCCATATCCACATGAACCTCTTGCCGCGCACGCAGGGCAAGGGCGGCGGCACCCGGCTTCTGTCGCGCTGGCTCGATATGGCGAGACAGAACAACGTCTACGGCATCCACCTCGGCGCCAGCGAACGCAACCATGCGGGTATGCGCTTCTGGGAAACACGCGGCTTCAAGCGGCTCGAAAGTCACGAAACGCCCGGCAGCGTCTGGTTCGGCATGGCGCTGGAGTAATATTGGCAGATTATGCCAATCGGTGGTATTGTTGGACGTCGCTAGAGCATTTCCAGGAAAAGTGGAACCCGGTTTTCCGTCCGGAAATGCGCTGAAATAGAGAGTTAGTTAGAGTGTTTTCGCGGTTCGAAGAAAAGCGGAAAAACTCTAATGTCTGGTGGAGGCTCTGATGCCAACGCGTAACGTCGTTCTGACACAGCATCACGAAGAGATCATAGACGAACTCGTCAAATCTGGCCGCTATCAAAATGCCAGCGAAGTGCTGCGCGAGGGCTTACGATTGATTGAAAGGCGCGAGCGCCTTGAGGTGACCAGATTGGAAGCCTTGAGGGCGGCGGCGCAACAGGGCTTCGCAGACCTTGATCAAGGCCGTTTTACGGATGTGGCGGATGATGATCTCGACGACTTCATTTCCGCTCTCGGACGCGACGCTGAAGCGCGCCTTGCCAAATCTGATAAGGCATGACGAGGTACCGTCTGTCCGAAGCCGCGCAATCGGACATTATTGGAATTCTTGGATGGACCCACACGACATTTGGGGCCGCGGCGAGAAAACGCTACGAAAAATTGCTTGTCACGGCGCTGCGTGATGTTGCGCGGGATCCGTTTCGTTCCGGAACAAGTCTCCGCCCGGAAGTGGCAGACGATGTGCGCAGCTATCATCTCCGTTACAGCCGGGAGAGGGCGAGAAGTGAAACCGGCTTAGTTAAATATCCGAGGCATCTGCTGCTTTATCGCGTGTTGAATCCCGATTTGGTCGGCATCGGTCGCGTTCTTCATGATTCCATGGAAATCGAACGGCATCTCCCGGTTTACTATGGAGATGTCAGCGCCTGAAAATGCGTGGATGCTTTTCCGGCGCGTGCCGGAAACGGCATGGCGTACCCTTCATCCACAAGAACCTTCTGCCCATCCTCTCCGCCACGTTGTTCTTCCCTTCATGCTTTGTTAACCCGTTGAGAGAGGCCTTTCAAAACACGGGTAGGGAATCATGCTGGCGACCGCAGAGGCGATTTCAGCCGACAGACCGGAAAAGCGCATCAAGGATCGCGCTCAGACCGAGAAGGCGATTTTTAATGCGGCGCGGTCGCTGCTTGCCGAAGAGGGATTTCAGGGTTTTGGCATCAATGCCGTTGCCCGCCGCGCCGGCTGCGACAAGCAGCTCATCTACCGTTATTTCGGCGGCCTGGACGGTCTGATCGAGGCGATCGGCGAGGATCTCGGCTCCTGGGTGAAGGATCGCATTCCCGAAGACACCGGCGGCATGTTCCTGCTGACCTATGGCGATCTCATGGAAAAGCTGGCGCTTTATTTCATGGATGCGCTGCGCAGCGATCCCCTTGTCTGCAAGATCATCGCCTGGGAAGTGTCTGACGGTTCACCGCAGGTGCGTCAGTTGGCCGAAGCCCGCGCCAAATCGCTGGGCAAGTGGCTGGAGCGCATGCGCGGTTCGCTGGCGGCGCCGAAGGGCGTGGATACCGCCGCCGTCAACGCGGTACTGTTCGCCGCCATCCAGCATCTCGTCATATCGGCTGCGACGAGCGGTCAGTTTGCGGGCGTGCCGCTCAAGTCAGAGCGGGACTGGGACAAGATCACCACCGCCGTCAAACGGTTGGTGCGCGGTGTTTACGGCTGATCCCGGTTTGCGGGGCGGGTGAAGCACCCTACGGCAGGCGCGACGTCAGAGAAAAATCATCCATGTTTTCACCGGGTCGGCGACCGCCCGGAGCATCTGTCCGTGGACGCGGCCGCATTGTTTTCCACATGCCCGCGGTTGTCGTTAACCATAATGACAGCTTTCATTTGCCTCGCTACGGCCGCCGGTCCAGTGTGAATTAACGAAATGTTAACCATGCGCAATGACTGCGCATAAGGGAGCCGCAAGTGAGCCGCTGGACAGCCTTGGGCGTCATGATGACGTTTTTTGTGTTGCTGCCGTTGGATATCGACGCGCCGGCGCTGAACCTCTGCCTGATGGCCGTGGTGCGCTGGGCGGTGCTTGCCGGCCTTCCCGATACGTTTTTTGCGCGGGGGCAGGCGGCATGAAGTGGTTTTTGATCCTCTGGGCCGGTCCCGTCGCATTGCTGGGCAGCTGGTACTGGCTGTCCTATTACGACATGAGCTTCGGCTTTTACATGCTGACGCGCCAGACGCATGATCTGGTGTTCGAGATTTACGGCAATATTCTCGGCCTGCCGCCGGAAAGCCTGCCGCCGCTGGTGGCCCGGGCCATTGCGGTCGACAGCCTGATCGTTTTTGCGATTCTCGCCTTCCGCAGGAGAAAGCATATTGCCGCCTGGTGGCGGGGCCGTCAGTCGGCCGCGCGGGCGAGTGCGGAAAGCCTGTCCAGCGCGCCCTGAAGAATGAAGCTGGCGGCGGCCGAATCGATGCGTTCGGCCCGCTTGGCGCGTGAGACGTCCATTTCCAGCAAGGCGCGCTCGGCCGCGACCGTTGAAAGCCGCTCATCCCAGAAAATGAAGGGCAGGGCGGTTTTTTCGCCCATGGTGCGCACGAAGGCGCGGGTTGCCTGCACGCGTGGTCCGGCCGAGCCGTCCATGTTCATCGGCAGGCCGATGATGAAGGCGAAAACTTTTTCCTTTTCGGCGAAGGCCAGCAGTACTTCCGCATCCTGGGTGAATTTCACCCGTTTGATGACGGGGCGCGGCGTTGCGAAACGCCGCGACAGGTCCGACATGGCAAGCCCGATCGTCTTCGTGCCAAGGTCGAGGCCGGCAATCGCCTGTCCCGGCTGAAGCGCCTGCGCCAGTTCCTCAATGGTGAGTGTTGCCATGTCGCGAGTTGCCTTTATCGTTTGCGGACGAATTCGGTGCGCAGCACCAGACCCTTCACCGCATCATGTTTGCAATCGATCTCTTCCGGATTATCGGTCAGGCGGATCGACTTGATGACGGTGCCCTGCTTGATGACCGTGCTGGTGCCCTTGACCTTCAAATCCTTGATGAGGGTAACGGAATCGCCATCCGCCAGCACATTGCCCGCCGCATCGCGCACTTCATTCGCACGCGCCGCTTCTGCAGCCAGCTCGGAGGCCGGTCGCCATTCACCGGTCGCCTCGTCATACACGTACTCGTCATCATTTGCGGCCATGGTCGCCTCTCTTAAATATTGGTAGTGCGGTTGTTCAGGCCGTCCTATGTCATAATATACCGGCGATACAAAGGAGAACTTCCCATGAAAATCACCTGGCTCGGCCATTCCGCCTTCCGCCTCGAAAACGGCAGCGCGAAGATCCTCATCGATCCGTTCTTCACCGGTAACCCCGGTTTTGCCGGGCAGGATGGGAAGTCGGCAGCCGAAGGCGTCACCCATATTCTCCTGACCCACGGCCATGGCGACCATGTCGGCGATACCGTCCAGCTTGCCCGCGAGACAGGCGCGACCGTGCTCGCGAATGCCGATCTCGCCGCCTGGCTTTCCGCCAAGGGCGTCGCGAAGGTCGATATGGGCAATACCGGCGGCACGGTGCATTTCGACGGTTTTTCCGTCACCTTCACCAATGCGCTGCATTCCTCTGCCCAGATCACCGAGGATGGCGTTTCCCATTCGCTCGGCAATGCCAACGGTCTGATGCTGCATTTCGAAGACGGCCCGGCCGTCTATCACATGGGCGATACCGACATCTTTTCCGACATGAAGCTCATCAATGAACTGCATCAGCCGGATATCGGCCTCGTGCCGATCGGTGACCGCTTCACCATGGGCGGAGCCGTCGCCGCGCTTGCCTGCCAGCGCTTCTTCAATTTCGGCAATGTCATTCCCTGCCATTACGGTTCCTTCCCGATCATCGACCAGACGCCGGAGAAGTTCGTGGCCGGCATGGAAGGGGCGCAAGCGCGCGTCCACACGCCGAAGGCCGGCGATACGCTGTCCTTCTGACATTTTGCCCGTGCATGTCGTGAGCGTAAAACCGCGTCACTCTTTTGCGCGACATGCTTTCTACCGTTGCGAATGGCGGACATGGTGATTATAGCGGGTAGGAAAATTCTGACCGGAGTAGAACCATGTCCGTCGATCTCGCCACCGTAAAGCGCGTTGCGCGCCTTGCCCGTATCGCAGTCAGCGAAGAAGAAGCACAAAATATGCTCGGCCAGCTGAACGGCATACTCGGTTTCGTGGAGCAGCTTTCGGAAGTGAATGTCGACGGCGTCGAGCCGATGACCTCGGTGACCCCGGTGGACATGAAAAAACGCGCCGACGTGGTGACCGACGGCAACAAGGCGGAAGACATTGTCGCCAATGCGCCCGCGACCGACCGGGACTTCTTCATGGTCCCGAAAGTGGTCGAATAAGCGACCGCCTCTGCCGCCCGATTTTTCCAAGATTTCGAAAGCCGTTGCCGACCATGACCGACCTGACGAGCCTGACCATTGCCGAAGCCCGCGAAAAGCTGAAGGCCAAAGAATTCTCCGCCCTCGAGCTGACCGACGCCTATCTCTCCGCCATTGATGCGGCCAACGGCGCGCTGAACGCCTATGTGGCGACGACGCCTGAAAAGGCGCGCGACATGGCAAAAGCCTCCGACGGCCGCATCGCCGCCGGCAAGGCCGGCGAGCTGGAGGGCGTTCCGCTTGGCGTGAAGGACCTGTTCGCCACCCGTGACGTGCACACCCAGGCATGTTCGCACGTTCTCGATGGCTTCAAGCCGAAATATGAATCCACCGTCACCCAGAACCTCTGGGATCAGGGCGCCGTCATGCTCGGCAAGCTCAACATGGACGAATTCGCCATGGGCTCGTCCAATGAAAGCTCCTGGTACGGCCCGGCCATCAACCCCTGGCGCGCCAATGGCTCCGACCAGAAGCTGGTGCCCGGCGGTTCTTCCGGCGGTTCGGCCGCAGCCGTGGCCGCGCATCTCTGCGCCGGCGCCACCGCGACCGATACCGGCGGCTCCATCCGCCAGCCGGCCGCCTTCACCGGCACCGTCGGCATCAAGCCCACCTATGGCCGCTGCTCGCGCTTCGGCATCGTCGCTTATGCTTCCTCGCTCGATCAGGCCGGTCCGATCGCCCGTGACGTGCGTGATGCCGCGATCCTGTTGAAGACCATGGCGAGCGTCGACGCCAAGGACACGACCTCCGTCGATCTGCCGGTGCCGGACTACGAAAAGGCCATCGGTCAGTCGCTCAAGGGCCTGAAGATCGGTATTCCCAAAGAGTACCGCGTCGACGGCATGCCGGAAGAAATCGAAAAGCTCTGGGCCAAGGGTGTCGAGTGGCTGCGCGATGCCGGTGCCGAAGTGGTCGATATCTCGCTGCCGCACACCAAATACGCGCTGCCTGCCTATTACATCGTCGCGCCGGCGGAAGCCTCGTCCAACCTTGCCCGTTATGACGGCGTCCGTTACGGCCTGCGCGTCGACGGCAAGGACATTGCCGACATGTACGAAAAGAGCCGTGCGGCCGGCTTCGGCAAGGAAGTGCAGCGCCGCATCATGGTCGGCACCTATGTGCTGTCGGCCGGTTATTATGACGCCTATTATCTGAAGGCGCAGAAGGTCCGCACGCTGATCAAGCGCGATTTCGAAAACGTCTTCCACGAAGGCGTCGACGCCATTCTGGCGCCGATCACCCCGTCTTCCGCCTTCGCAGTCGGTGATGAGGAACTCGCCTCCGATCCGGTGAAGATGTACCTGCAGGACGTTTTCACCATCACGGTCAACATGGCCGGCCTTCCGGGCCTTTCGGTGCCGGCCGGCCTTGACGGCAAGGGCCTGCCGCTCGGCCTGCAGCTCATCGGTAAGCCGTTTGAGGAAGAAACGCTGTTCAAGACGGCGCACGCCATCGAGCAGGCAGCCGGCAAGTTCACCCCCGCCAAATGGTGGTGAAAAGCCTAAAGCTACGAGACATGAACGAAGCCGACCGCGATGCGGTCGGCTTTGTCGGTTTTGCGGCATGGCGTTCCGGTGACGCCTTCGATGACAGCTATCTCGATCCTGATGTCATCGAGCGGGTGAGGGGCGAGTTCGAGAGTTTCGTCAAGTCTCCGGCCGGTGATATTGTCGTCGCTGAAATGGACGGCGTTGTTGCCGGCTGGGGAGCGTGCGATACGGCACCGCATCACATTTCCGATCTCTGGGTGGACCCGAACTGCCAGGGCAAGGGGATCGGCAAAGCCCTGATCCTTCATTTTCTCGACAGGATGCGCGCGCAAGGCCTGCCGCTTGCCACCATCGACACCCATGCCAGAAACCGCGCAGCCATCGGTCTTTACGAGCGTTGCGGATTTGAGATCGTCTGGCGCGGCATGGAATGGTCCGACATCATGAAAGTCGAACTCGAGAAGGTGAAGCTAGAGCGCAGGCTCTCGCCATAATCCGCTCTTACGGTCGTAGCGGCTTCTCGGCGAAATGCCGGGCGACAGCACTGCCGCCGCCCGGTTGATTTATCTATTGTCCAGCTCACCTCGCACGAGTTCCAGACCGCGCGTGGTGATGCGGTAGGGCTTGCCGCCTGAGGAGGCAATGGCTCTCTTCCGTTTCAGCTTGCGGAAGGTGAGGAGATCGAGGCCGCCGAAAATCCAGCCGTCGCGCGTATAGAGCGCGAGTTTTTCGATTTTATGGGCGTCGTCTCGGGTAAGTTCAATTCTGCCGCCCTGGGCGAGCAGGTGAAGAATGCGCTGTTCTGCGCGGGAAATGTCCATTTTTTGGAAGTCCGGTCGGCGTCATATAGACGCGTGAAAACAAATCCGGGTGCTGTTAAGGCAGCCGGCTCGGTTTCAGCATGGCCCGGCGCGCAATAAACTTGCGGGCAGGGCCTTTACCGGGACTCCGATTGAGCGAACATAAAAACTCCGTTCTTGCCGGTTCTGGTTAGCGGGCCAGGCCGCCACGGTCAAGTCTGCTGTGCACCCAGCAAAACCATGCTGGTCGAATCGTCCTGGCAATGGTTTACTTTCGATGGCCATGGAGGGCGCGGCTTGATCGTCATTCGCAATGCGCATGAGCAGGAAGCGGAGGTTCTGGCGGCCATTGGCCTCAGGGCATGGCGGCAGGCAACTGCGGCTCTCGGCATCACTCCGACCCTTTACGACAATGCGGCCAGCGCCTTTTCCAATTTTACCCGTTCCTCTTGGCTGGCGATCAGGGTGGCGGAGTTTGGCGGCTCGGTTGCCGGGTGGGCGGCGCGGGAGCATTTCGACGAGACGATTTCCGATTTCTGGATCGATCCGGATTTTCATCGCAGAGGTGTCGGCAGCCGCCTGTTGGGCGATGTCGAAAGGCTGATAGAGGAAAAGGGTTTCGAGACCATCCGGCTTGAAACCCACGCCCAGAATGAGCCAGCCGTCGCCTTTTTCCGCCAGCATGGCTACAGCGTCCGCTGGCTCTCGGTTTCCTATGCGCCGAAGCTCGACCGTGAGGTGCAGTCGGTCGGCCTGCAAAAGCAGCTGGCCGAGGTTGAGAGCGGTCTTTATGGGCCTGTGTTCTGAAGCAGTGTTTTCAAGGGGCCGGCAAGCCGCATCGGCCAGTCCGGCATGATGGCAAGCGATGCGCCGAGGCCCGACTGCAATATCACGATTGATATCAGGATGCTGCGGAATGGTTCCTTGCGTGTTTTATGCCGCAGCAGCCGTTGTGCCGAGATTGCGCCCAAGCTGCCGCCGACGAGCGCGAGCGATAACAGCGTGCTTTCCCGAATACGCCGTTCGCCATTCCTCGCCGCTTCCTTGTCCCGCCAATAGACAAGAAAGACGAAAAGATTGAAGGCGATATAAGCCATGAAGCAGAGAGCGATCGTCACCATGGCGTGAATAGAAACCGGGAAGCGTAAAAAACGCGTATCCGGTATCGGCGAAAATCCCGCGCCTGACGTGAGAGGGTGCAAGATGTCTTGCGCCCGCGCTCCATTTGTTCTACCCACCAAGGCCAAAGAACCCGTATATCGTGAGCTTCAGATGACCCTTGTAGACGTGCGCACCCCTGACCCGAAACGCTTCATTCCCGGCGCCACCGGCGATTGGGAAATCGTGATCGGCATGGAGGTGCATGCGCAGGTTCTCTCCAATTCCAAGCTGTTTTCCGGCGCATCCACCACCTTCGGCAATGCGCCGAATTCCAACGTGTCGCTGGTGGATGCCGCCATGCCGGGCATGTTGCCCGTTATCAACGAGGAATGCGTCAAGCAGGCGGTGCGTACCGGTCTCGGCCTGAAGGCGAAGATCAATCATCGCTCGATCTTCGACCGCAAGAACTACTTCTATCCGGACCTGCCGCAGGGCTACCAGATCTCGCAGTTCAAGGACCCGATCGTCGGTGAGGGCACCATCACCATTTCGCTCGGCCCGGACCGTCAGGGCAATTTTGAAGATATCGAAATTGGAATCGAGCGTCTGCACCTGGAGCAGGATGCCGGCAAGTCCATGCACGACCAGCACCCGACCATGTCCTTCGTGGATTTGAACCGTTCGGGCGTGGCGCTGATGGAAATCGTCTCCAAGCCGGACATGCGCTCATCGGATGAGGCCAAGGCCTATCTCACCAAGCTGCGTTCCATCGTGCGTTATCTCGGCACCTGCGACGGCAACATGGATGAAGGCTCGATGCGCGCCGACGTCAATGTCTCCGTGCGCCGTCCGGGCGAAGGTTTCGGCACGCGCTGCGAAATCAAGAACGTCAACTCCATCCGCTTCGTCGGCCAGGCCATCGAATATGAGGCGCGCCGCCAGATCGCCATTCTGGAAGATGGCGGCGCCATCGATCAGGAAACCCGTCTGTTCGATCCCGGCAAGGGCGAGACGCGGTCCATGCGCTCCAAGGAAGACGCGCATGATTACCGTTATTTCCCCGATCCGGATCTGCTGCCGCTTGAATTCGACGATGCTTTCGTGGAAGCGCTGAAGGTCGATCTGCCGGAACTGCCTGACGACAAGAAGGCCCGTTTCGTCGCTGATCTTGGCCTGTCGGTCTATGACGCCTCGATCCTCGTTTCGGAAAAGGCGATTGCCGATTATTACGAGGCCGTCGCCGCCGGCCGCGATGCGAAGGCCGCCGCCAACTGGGTCATCAACGATCTGCTCGGGGCGCTCAACAAATCCGGCAAGGATATCGAGACGACGCCGGTTTCGCCGGAGCAGCTGGGCGGCATCATCGATCTCATCAAGGCCGAGACCATTTCCGGCAAGATCGCCAAGGACCTGTTTGAAATCGTCTGGAATGAGGGCGGCAATCCGGCTGAAATCGTGGAAACCCGCGGCATGAAGCAGGTGACCGATACCGGCGCCATCGAAAAGGCCGTCGACGAGATCATCGCCGCCAACCCCGATCAGGTCGAGAAGGTGAAGGCGAAGCCAACGCTTGCCGGCTGGTTCGTCGGCCAGGTCATGAAAGCGACGGGCGGCAAGGCCAACCCGCAGGCAGTGCAGGCGCTGGTCAAGGCCAAGCTCGGTATCGAGGAAGAGTAAGCGGACGCTGCCTCGCGCCCGAGAGGTGTTGAGGCAGAAAGCTCTCATCCGTCATCCTCGGGCTTGTCCCGAGGATTCAACGACCCACAAGGTCGAACGCGCTCAGATCCTCGGTACAGACCCGAGGATGACATCGAATAAGACGGACTGACATTGTTTTGCCGGGATCAAAGCCCGGCTTTTCTGTTTCAAGACGGAGCCCCATCATGTTTTTCATCCGCACAGCCAGTCTGCGTGACATTGAGCCGGTCAGGGCCTTGCTCGCCGAAACCTGGCACGCCACCTATGATGCGATCTATGGCGTCGACAAGGTGAACGAGCTGATTGCCGCATGGCATTCGCCGCAGGCCATGAAGGACCGTATCGAGAAAAAGGGCGGTGAATTTCTGGTGGCTGACGACGGCAAGCGGATTGGCGGCATGGCCTATGGCTCCATGTCCACCAAGATGGCGAAGACGGCCCTGCTGCACCAGCTTTATGTGGCGCCCGACCTCCAGCGGCAGGGCATCGGCCGCGACCTCTTCGCCGAACTCGAAACCTGTTTTCCGGATGCGGAGATCATGCGGCTGGAAGTCGAGCCTAAAAATACTGTCGCAATCGCCTTTTATGAAGGCGTCGGATTTGTCGAGGTGGACCGAATCGAGCGCATGGCGGGCATCGAGGGTTTGCCCGGTATCGTCATGGAAAAGAGCCTGACCCGATGAATGCGACATTGCAGAAACTGATCATCCGCACGGCGCGCGCAGAGGATGTCCCGGCCATCGCCGCCCTTTTTGCCGCCGACGAGATCGGTGGCCATGGTGATACCACCGATGAAGCGGCGTTGCCGGACTATCTCGCGGCTTTCCGGGCCATAGCGGCATCGCCCACCGAAACGCTCTATGTCGCGGAACTGGACGGTGAGGTGGTCGGAACCTTCCAGACCGCCATCCTGACCAAGCTCGTTGGGCGAGGGGCAAGATCAATGCTGATTGAGGCGGTGCAGACACGCTCCGATATGCGCGGTCGCGGCATCGGCGCGGTGATGATCAATCATTGCCTTGAAGAAGCCCGCCGGCAGGGTCTGAACGCTGCGCAACTGACGTCCAACATGGCCCGGCTGGACGCTCACCGCTTCTATGAGCGGTTGGGTTTCGAGAAGCGGCATTTAGGCTTCAGGATGAAGCTGAAATAGCGCGGATATATCTCGAAATGCTGGACAATTGCCGTGAGGGGCGGCATAAGCATGTCTTGTGCCGTGCATTGAAAATCGCTGCGGCGCATTCAAGCCCGAGGAACACATAATGAAGACTCTCCTGACGCAAATCTTCACCTGGTGGAACGGCCAGACGATCGGAACGCGGTTTCATACCTGGCGTTTCGGCAAGAAGGTGGGGCAGGACGAACTGGGCAATACCTATTACGAAGGCGGCACCACCTCCTGGGGCATGCCGCGCCGCTGGGTGATCTACAACGGTTATGCGGAAGCGTCAGCCATTCCGCCCGGCTGGCATGGCTGGATGCATTACCGCACCGACGTGCCGCCGAGCCAGGAAGATTACGCGGCGCGCGACTGGCAGAAGCCGCATCAGCCGAACCTCACCGGCACATCCAAGGCCTATCGCCCTCAAGGGTCGCTGGCAGTCGCCGGTGAGCGCCCGCGTGTGACCGGCGATTACGACGCCTGGACCCCCGGCAACTAAGCTGTTGTGATGCGCGGTGTTGTGCAAAACATCGCGCTGACGCCGGCCTCACCGGTTTTTGCCACATTCCGCCCTTAGGCGTTGATCCGGTCGGCGTCGCGACACAGGCAAATTTTGGAGACCACTATATGAGGAAAATCACGCGGGATCGTTCTTTGCGTGCGCTGACAGTGTCGCTGTTTGCCGCGGTCTCTGCCGTTATCCTCGTATCCCCAGTCTCCGCCGCCCGGCTGGAAAACCGCGTGGCGGTGTTTTCCGGCATCGACAAGATCACCGGCCGCATTACCTCCTTTGATGTCTATATCGACGAGACGGTGCAGTTCGGCGCGCTTCAGGTAACGCCGAAGGTCTGTTATTCCCGCGACCAGACGGAAGCGCAGAAGATCGATGCTTTTGTCGAGGTTGACGAAATCACGCTCGACCGCAAGATCAAGCGGATTTTCACAGGCTGGATGTTTGCCGACAGCCCCGGCCTCAATGCGGTGGAACACCCGATCTATGACGTGTGGCTGACGGGCTGCAAGCAGGACTCGGAAGTTCCCGCTCCCTCAACGGCAAGTAAATAGCCTTACGTAACGATCAGAATTGCAGGCTCGGCCGGTTGACGGCGAGGTCAAGCATTTTCGCATAGTCCTGCTTGGGTACGTCGATTGCACCGAATGTCTTCAGATGTTCGGTGGTAAATTGTGTGTCGAGCAGTACGAAGCCCCTTGTTTTTAGCCGCTCCACCAGCTGCACGAGGCAAATCTTCGATGCATTGGTGCGACGGGAAAACATGCTTTCGCCGAAAAAGGCGGCCCCGAGCGAAACGCCGTAGAGCCCGCCGACAAGTTCCCCGCCTTCCCATGCCTCGACGCTGTGGGCATGGCCGATCTGATGCAACTCGGTATAAAGCCTGCGAATGGTGGCGTTGATCCAGGTACTTGGCCTGTCAGGCGCTTCCGCCGCGCAGCCAGCCATGACAGCTTCGAAGGCGGTGTTGAAGCGTATCTCGAACGGCTTCTTGCGCATCGCCTTGGCGAGACTTTTGGAAATGTGAAAATCATTGAGCGGGATGATGCCGCGAATCTCGGGCTCGACCCAGAAAAGCTCGGGATCGTCAGCCGAATCGGCCATGGGAAACAGGCCGGCGGAATAGGCGCGCAGCAGAATATCGACCGTTATGCCGTTATTTCTGCTGCGCCGCCCAGCCATATCGTTTTAGTGAGACGCGTCACCGGCCAGATATTTTTCCAGCCAGTGAATATCGTAATCGCCGTTCAGAATATCCTCATTCTGGAGAAGATCCTGGAAAAGCGGCAGCGTGGTCTTGATGCCATCAACGACGAATTCGTCCAGCGCCCGACGCAGGCGGCGAATGCATTCGTCACGGTCGCGGCCGTGAACGATCAGCTTGCCGATCATGCTGTCGTAATAGGGCGGGATCTTGTAGCCCTGATAGGCGCCCGAATCGACGCGCACGCCAAGGCCGCCCGGCGTGTGGAAATAGGTCAGCGTGCCCGGCGAGGGTACGAAGGTGCGCGGGTCCTCGGCATTGATACGGCATTCGATGGCATGACCATGGAATTCAATATCGTCCTGCGTGACCGACAGGCCCTGGCCGGAAGCGACCCGGATCTGTTCCTGCACGAGATCCATGCCGGTGATGGCTTCCGTAACCGGATGCTCCACCTGCAGACGGGTGTTCATTTCGATGAAATAGAACTCGCCGTTTTCATAAAGGAACTCGATGGTGCCGGCGCCGCGATATTTCAGCTTGCGCATGGCGCTCGCGCAGATTTCGCCGATCTTCATACGCTGTTCGACGGTCAGAGCCGGCGAATTGGCTTCTTCCAGCACCTTCTGGTGACGGCGCTGCAGCGAGCAATCGCGTTCGCCAAGGTGAACGGCATTACCTTCACCATCGCCGAAAACCTGCACTTCGATATGGCGCGGCTTGCCGAGGTATTTTTCCATGTAAACGGCGTCGTTGCCGAAGGCTGCCGCCGCTTCGGAACGGGCCGTCGCAACAGCCTCTTCCAGATCGGCTTCGGTCTTGGCCACCTTCATGCCGCGACCGCCGCCGCCCGCCGTCGCCTTGATGAGGACCGGGAAGCCGATCGTCCGGGCGATTTCGAGCGCGTTTTCAGGCTTCACTTCGCCATCGGAGCCGGGAACCACGGGAATGCCGAGCTCCTGCGCCGTCTGCTTGGCGGTGATCTTGTCGCCCATGATGCGGATATGTTCGGCGGTCGGCCCGATGAAGGTGATGCCGTGCGCGTCGAGAATGTCTGCGAACTTGGCATTCTCCGACAGGAAGCCGTAGCCGGGGTGAACGGCGTCCGCACCGGTGATTTCGCAGGCCGCAACGATCTGGTGGATGTTGAGGTAGCTGTCACGCGAGGGCGGCGGGCCGATGCAGACGCTTTCGTCGGCAAGGCGCACATGCATGGCGTCCGCGTCGGCCGTGGAATGCACGGCCACCGTCGGAATGCCAAGCTCTTTCGCGGCGCGCAGGACGCGTAGCGCGATCTCGCCGCGGTTGGCTATGAGGATCTTCGAAACCATGCTGAACCGCCTTTATTCGATGACCACGAGGGCTTCGCCATACTCCACGGGCTGAGCGTCGTTGACGATGATTTCCACGACCTTGCCGGACTTGGGAGCCGGGATCTGGTTCATGGTCTTCATCGCTTCGACGATGAGGATGGTCTGGCCTTCCTTGACGGTCGCGCCCACTTCGATGAAGGGACGTGCACCCGGGGCAGGCGACAGATAGACCGTACCGACCATGGGCGAGGACACGGTGTTGGCCGGGTTGCGGGCAGGCGCTGCGGAAGCCGCAGGGGCGGCCGGCGCGGCTGCGGCCGGTGCGGCAACGGGGGCTGCTGCCGGTGCGGGCGCATAAGCAGCAGGCGCTGCGGCGTAGACCGTGGCGGCGGGAGCGGCGCGGGAAACGCGGATGCGCAGGTCGTCCTGCTCCACTTCGATTTCCGAAAGGTCGGTATCGTTGAGGATATTCGCGAGCTCGCGGATCAGTTCCTTGTCGATACCCTGTTTCTTTTCAGACATGACAAACCCTATTCTTTGTTTCTTTTTATGCCGTGATGTTCTTCAGCGCGTGAAGCGCCATGATGTATCCATATGGTCCGAAACCGCAGACCATGCCCTTCGCCGCCGGGGATACCATCGATTTGTGACGGAACTCCTCGCGGGCGTGGATGTTGGAAATGTGCACTTCCACGACGGGCGTGGAAATCGCGCGAATGGCGTCGTGCAACGCGATCGACGTGTGGCTGTAGGCGCCGGGATTGATGACGACGCCCGCCGCCCGCTCGCCCGCCTCATGCAACCAGTCCACCAGCACGCCTTCGTGGTTGGACTGGCGGAATTCCACTGCGAAACCGAGATCGGCACCGGCTTGAAGGCAATCGTTCTCGATGTCCTTCAGCGTCTTGCCACCATAGATACCCGGTTCCCGTTTTCCCAGCATGTTGAGATTGGGGCCGTTGATGACGATGATGATGTTGCTCATTCACGTTTCCATAAGAAAATCAGCGACAGCTATAGACTGCGCAGCGGTCAAGGAAAAGCCCCCGAAGGCCGTAAAGCGCCGGCTTGGCCGGCATCTCACAGGGAATGTGGGGGCTTTTTTGCAATCAGGAGCAGGTGGCTTTTCCACAGCTGCGCATATTGGCGATTTTTTCCTTCAGGGGATCGGCGCCGACCGCGCCAAAAACCGCCTCGTCACCGACGATATAGGACGGTGTGCCGGTGATGCCGAGGCTGTTTGCCAGCTTGTAGGTTTCCTGCACCTGCGCGTCATTGGGGTTTTCCGCCATCGACTTGCGGATATCAGCTTCCTTGAGGCCAAGCGAGGTGGCGACTTCCATGGCGCTATCCTCATTGGCCCGTCCGCGGCCGCCGAGCAGGGTGCGCTGGAATTCGGCATATTTGGCCGGCGCGAGCAATTTCACGGCGCTGGAAACGCGGTGGGCGGCGACCGATTCCGGCCCCAGGATCGGGAATTCCTTGAGGACGACGCGCACATTCTTGTCGCTCTTCAGAATATTGTCCATGTCGCCCATGGCGCGTTTGCAATAACCGCAATTGTAATCGAAAAATTCGACCAGCGTGACGTCGCCATCCGGATTGCCGAGCGCCAGGTCGTATTTCGATTCGAAAATGGCCTTCTTGTTGTCGGCGACGGCTTCCGCCGCCTTGGCGTTGCGCGCCGCATATTGCTTGCGCTCAAGCGCATCCTGAACCTCGAGCATGATTTCCGGGTTCTCGATCAGATATTGCTTGATGAACTCGCCCATTTCCTTCTTCTGCTGCTCGTCGAGCGCATGGGCGGGCAGGGTGACGAATACCGTTGAAAGGGCCGTTATGCTGGCGAGAAGGGTGGAACGGAGAAAATGCGCCATATCGGTCCTCATTCTGTGCGGCCGAAGCCTCTTGAAATCTTATGAAGGCAATTACCTTACTTTAAGCCAAATGCCATACGGCAAAAATACTTGTCCGCATTATGGTCGCATGATTGTGAAGATTGTGATTCTGCGGCAAGTCTCTGAAATACGGTTCAGGAAAGAGCATGCCCTTGATTACGATGTCGAAGCGGAGCGCAGTCGAACCCTTTCACGCCATGGATATTCTGGCGGAAGCGAACAGGCGCAGGCAGGCGGGCCGCCCCGTCATTTCCATGGCGGTCGGGCAACCCTCCCATCCCGCACCGAAAGCCTCGCTTGCGGCGGCTGAGGCGGCGCTGAAACACGGGCGGATCGGTTATACCGATGCGCTTGGCCTGCGTGAGCTGCGCGAGGCGATTGCCGGTCACTACCGGCTGCGTCACCAGGTCGCCATCGATCCGGCCCGCATCGCAGTGACTACCGGTTCGTCTGCGGCCTTCAATCTTGCCTTCCTCAGCCTTTTCGATGCGGGTGACCATGTCGCCATCGCAAGGCCCGGCTATCCGGCCTATCGCAACATTCTGAAGGCGCTCGGCCTCAATGTCGTGGAAGTGCCGGTCACCGCCGAAACCGGCTATACGCTGACGCCGGCAAGTCTGGAGAGGGCGGAGACAAAGGCCGGCTGCAAGCTGAAGGGCGTGTTGCTGGCAAGCCCGGCCAATCCGACTGGCACCGTTACCGGCCGTGAGGCGCTGAAGCGGCTGGCGAGCTATTGCGAAAGCCGCGACATGGCTTTCATTTCCGATGAGATCTATCACGGCCTTACCTTTGTCGGCGAAGAGACGAGCGCGCTCGAAATCACCGATAGTGCCGTGATCATCAATTCCTTCTCCAAATATTATTGCATGACCGGCTGGCGCATCGGCTGGATGGTGCTGCCTGAAAATCTGGTCCGTCCGGTCGAGTGCCTGGCCCAGAGCCTCTATATTTCCGCGCCGGAACTGTCACAGCTGGCGGCGACGGCGGCCTTTTCGGCGGCGGAGGAGCTGGATGTCTACCGGGAAAGCTATCGCACCAACCGTGATTTCCTGATGGCGCGTCTGCCGGAGATCGGCCTGCCGCTGGCATCCCCGATGGATGGCGCTTTTTACGCCTATGTCGATACCAGCCGTTTTTCCAATGACAGTATGGATTTTGCCAGGCGCATGCTGGCGGAAATCGATGTGGCGGCAACGCCCGGCATGGATTTCGATCCCGAGGAAGGCCACAGGGCGCTGCGTATTTCCTATGCGGGTTCCGTGTCTGACATTGCCGAGGCCGTTGGACGTATTGCCGGCTGGCTGAAATAAGCCGCCGGCTCTCCTGCCCACATGGAGGATCAGGCGGGTGCGCAGCTGAAAGTGCTGTTAAATGCCTTTTCGCCCTTGGCAGTGAAGGTCAGCACACGGCCGTTTCCGCGCCGCAGCCAGTCGCGCTGCTGCATGGCTTGAAGCAGCGATGCGCCAAGCCCGCCGCCGAGATGATGGCGGCGTTCGCTCCAGTCGAGGCAATGCAGGCAGACCGGGCGTCGGGCTTTTTCGAGCGGCGAAAGGTCGATGCCGAAGTTCGAGAAGAAGTCGCGTCCGCTCTCCGTCAGGGCAGGATCATCACCTAACGTCACGAGCCCTTTTGCGGTGATGCCGGCAAGCAGCGCCACGCCGCTTTCCCCGGCCAGATGATCGTAGCAGATGCGCGCTTCCCGCAGCGCCTTGTCCTTCGGTCCCGTGCGGACGCGGACCGCGCCCGTGCGCTGGGCAAGACCCATAAGCGCTTCCAGAACATGCGCCACATCCTCGTCGGAAAGACGGAAATAGCGGTGGCGGCCCTGTTTTTCCGCTTTCAGGAGCTGCGCCTCGGAGAGCTTCGACAGATGCCCACTGGCGGTCTGCAGGGTCACGCCGGCGGCTTCGGCAAGCTCGCTTGCGGTCAGCGCGCGTCCGTCCATCAGCGCCGTCAGGATGTTGGCGCGGGCAGGGTCGCCGATCAGTGCGGCGACATTGGCGATCAGGGGTCCGTCTTTCATGCTTCGATGGTAGCCGAAGCATTGATGCAAGGCAATAGCGTAAATGAGAAAGGCAAAATACGAGGAGACAAACGATGCTGACCTGTTTCATCCGCTACGAGATCGATCCTTTCAGGGTTGACGCCTTCGAACGATATGCCCGGACATGGGGTGAGGCGATACCGCGCTGCGGGGCCGATCTGATTGGTTATTATGCGCCGAAGGAGGGATCGAGCACCATTGCCTACGGTGTCTACAACATCGAAAATCTCGCCGCTTACGAAGCCTACAGGACAAGGCTCGCCGCCGATCCTGCGGGGCGGGAAAATTACGAATTCGCCCGCCGCGAACAGTTCATCCGCCGAGAGGACCGGCTTTTCCTGCGTCTCGCCTCCGCTCAGCACGCCGGAGGCGGACAATGATCGCCGTCATTTTCGAGGTCTGGCCGGCTGAAGGCGAGAAGCAGCATTATCTCGACATCGCGGCAGGCCTGCGGGCTGAGCTGGAAACCATCGACGGCTTCCTATCCGTCGAGCGGTTTCAAAGCATCGGCAATCCGGACAAGATGCTCTCGCTGTCCTTCTTCCGGGATGAGGAGGCGGTGAGGGCATGGCGCAACACCCTGCCGCATCGCGCTGCGCAGTCGCTGGGCCGGTCCGGTGTTTTTTCCGATTACCGGCTGCGTATCGCGCAGGTGATCCGCGACTATGGCCTGGAGGAACGGGAGGAAGCGCCAGTCGACAGCCGGAAAGCCCATCCGGCAGAGGGAACAGCTTAGGCTGATATTTCCAGCATCAGTTTTTCTGCATGCCGCTGCAAGGCTTTCTGGTTCGAACTCATCTTTGAAACCCGTTATAGATGGGCCAATGTGGTGCGGGACACCCTTAGGATTGGACAAGGAGAAAAGCGATGTCGGCAGAAAAAGTAGCGATTGTAACGGCAGGCGGCAGCGGCATGGGGGCGGCCGTGGCGAAACGTCTGGCCGCGGATGGCTACAAGCTCGCGATCCTGTCGTCTTCCGGCAAGGGGGAGGCGCTGGCGCGGGAACTGGGCGGCATCGGCGTCACCGGCTCCAACCAGTCCAATGACGATCTCCAGCGGCTCACGGATCTGACGCTAGAAAAATTCGGCCGCATCGACGTGCTGGTGAACAGCGCCGGCCATGGCCCGCGTGCCTCCATTCTCGATATTACCGACGAGCAATGGCACACCGGCCTCGATGTCTACCTCATGAACGTCATCCGCCCGACACGGATCGTCGCCCCGGTCATGGTGAAACAGAGGGCGGGCGCCATCGTCAATATCTCGACCGCCTGGGCTTTCGAACCGAGCAGCATGTTCCCGACGTCGGCCGTGTTTCGCGCCGGCCTCGCCTCCTACACCAAGATTTTCGCCGATACCTATGCGGCCGACAATGTGCGCATGAACAATGTCCTGCCCGGCTGGATCGACAGCCTGCCGGCGACGGAGGAACGCCGCGAGAGCGTGCCGATGCAGCGTTACGGCAAGAGCGAGGAAATCGCCGCCACCGTGGCATTTCTCGCATCTGAGGGGGCCGGGTATATTACCGGTCAGAATATCCGCGTTGATGGTGGGTTGACGCGGTCTGTTTGACGGGTTGGCCTTTCCCGTTCCTCATCCCTGTGCTTGTCACAGGGATCGAACCAGCCCACGTCTCCTTGGGCTGAAAGGACTCTCCCCCGCGCGGATGCGCGTCGACCGGAATCCTGTGACAAGCGCAGAGGAAATGTAAGCGCTCAACGCCCGTTCTTTGCACCGATAAAACAAAACGCCCGCAACATCGTTGCGGGCGTCTTTTATCCAAGGTGCGGCTTCTCTCAGAAGAAGCCTTTGCGCTGCCACCAGCCGCCCTTGCGGGGTTTGGGTTCGTCGCCGTCGGGGTTCTGCGAAGACGAGGTCACCACCGGCTCCGAACTGGAGACATTGCTGCCCCGGTTCGCGCGGACTTTTTCTTCCGTGGCCGGTGCTTCCGCTTCCGAAGCCAGATCGGCCGAAGCCTCACCAGCTTCTTCAACCGCGACCTCGGCGACGGTTTCCTCGACGATCACCGGTTCCACCGGTTCCACGGCTTCGACCTTCGGCGTTTCCTCGGTTTCAGTCTTGGCCTTTGCCTTGCGGGTGCGGCGTGGCTTTTTAGGCGCGGCCTCTTCTGCGACCTCGGCAACAGCACCTTCCACCACTTCCGCAGCAGTCGGTTCTTCCGTCACGGATGCAGCGGCAGCCTGCTCTTCGCCCTCTTCGCCGTCAGAGTCGGATTCGGCCGCATCAAGGGCTTCGTCCTCGGTGCGGTTGCGGCGACCGCCCCGTTTGCCGCGGCGGCGGCGCTTGCGCTTGCCATCCTCATCGGACGTTGCTGCTTCCGCTGCGCCGTTTTCGTTTTCAGCATCGGCCTCATCGGCTTCGACGCCATCGTCGTCACCTTCGGCATCGTCGCCTTCCGCATCGCCGGACTGGGCGTCGAGCGCACCGTTCTGGTCGCCCTGGCCACCCTTGCCGCGACGGCGGCGGCGGCGCTTGCGCTTGCGCTTGCCTTCCTCGCCGTTCTCGCCCTGCGGCTGCTGGCGTGGTTGGGCGCCCTCTGCCTTGACGATTTCTTCCTCGTCTTCGTCCTCTTCGACTTCAGCGACGAAATCGTCTTCCTCTTCCACGAAGTTCGGCAGCATCTGGATGAGGCTTTCGATCTTCACCGGATTTTCGACGGCTTCACCGCGATCGATGGCGAAATGCTGCGCACCGACGCCGGAATCGGCGGCAATGATGATCGATACACCGAAGCGGCCTTCATAATCGACAATCGTGCCGCGCTTGTGGTTGAGCAGGTAAAGCGCCGTTTCCGGCGTGGTGCGCACGGTGATGTTGTGCGTGGTGTTGCGCAGCAGATATTCCTCGATACCGCGCAGCACATGCAGCGCGATGGAGGATTCCGAGCGGACGTGACCCGTGCCGCCGCAATGCTGGCAGACCTGTGTGGTCGATTCCAGCACCGAAGCGCGGATACGCTGGCGCGACATTTCCAGAAGGCCGAAATGCGAGATGCGGCCGACCTGGATGCGCGCACGGTCGTTCTTCAGGCAATCCTTGAGCTTCTTCTCGACAGCGCGGTTGTTGCGCTTTTCTTCCATGTCGATGAAGTCGATGACGACAAGACCGGCAAGGTCGCGCAGGCGCAGCTGGCGCGCCACTTCTTCCGCCGCCTCGAGGTTGGTCGTCAGCGCGGTTTCCTCGATGGAATGTTCGCGCGTCGAACGGCCGGAGTTGACGTCAATCGAAACCAGCGCTTCCGTCTGGTTGATGATGAGGTAACCGCCAGACTTCAGCGTTACCTGCGGCTGCAGCATCCGGTCGAGCTGGGCTTCGATACCGGAGCGCGAGAAGATCGGGTGAATGTCGCGGTAAGGCTGAACCACCTTGGCGTGGCTCGGCATCAGCATCTTCATGAAGTCTTTGGCTTCACGATAGCCTTCCTCGCCGGAAACGATGATCTCGCCGATATCCTTGTTGTAGAGATCGCGGATCGAGCGCTTGATCAGCGAGCCTTCCTCGTAAACGAGGCAGGGTGCCGTGGAATTCAGCGTCAGCGTGCGGACATTTTCCCACAGGCGCATCAGATATTCGAAGTCGCGCTTGATTTCGACGCGGGTGCGGTTGGCGCCTGCGGTACGCAGAATGACGCCCATGCCCTGCGGAACCTCCAGATCGCGCGCGATTTCCTTCAGGCGCTTGCGGTCGGTCGGCTGGGTGATCTTGCGGGAAATGCCACCGCCGCGCGCCGTGTTCGGCATCAGCACGGAATAACGGCCGGCAAGCGACAGATAGGTGGTCAGCGCCGCGCCCTTGTTGCCGCGTTCTTCCTTGGCGACCTGCACCAGAAGAATCTGGCGGCGCTTGATGACTTCCTGGATGCGATACTGCTTGCGCGGCTTGCGGGCGACGCGGTCCGGAACCTCTTCCATGGCGTCTTCGGCGCCGACGGATTCGATCACTTCCTTTTCGTGATGGTCGTCATCGTCGTCGTCATCATCGTCATTGCCGCGGCGAAGACCCTCGACTTCCTCGGAAATCGTGTCGGTATCGACCATCGCGGCCATTTCGCCGCCGGTGCTGCCGTCGTCCTCGGAAGATGCTTCGGCGGCCTCGGCCGCTGCGGCTTCTTCTTCGGCCGTCTTCTTCTTGGCGCGGGGGCGGCGGGTGCGCTTCTTCGGCTTTTCTTCCTCTGCGGCCGCTTCTTCGGCTACGGCCTCGACGGCCGCTTCCCCGGAAACCTCTTCCGCGACAGCTGTAGTCTCTTCAACGACAACCGTTTCAATGGTTTCGCTGGCGGAAACAATGCCGACATCCGGCTGATCCACCTGCGAAAGGTCGATCATGGGGGCGCCGGGCTCGGGTGCGTCAGCGGATTCGAAATCGTCGCTGCGGCGATGATCCTCGGCTTCCGCTTTCAGAAGGGCCTGACGGTCGGCGAGCGGAATCTGGTAATAGTCGGGATGGATTTCCGCAAAAGCGAGAAAGCCGTGGCGGTTTCCACCGTAATCGACGAAGGCCGCCTGAAGGGAAGGCTCAACGCGGGTGACCTTGGCAAGATAGATGTTGCCGCGGATCTGTTTCTTGTGCTCCGATTCGAAATCGAATTCTTCGATCCGGTTCCCACGGACAACGACTACGCGTGTCTCCTCTTCGTGGGAGGCGTCGATAAGCATTTTGTCTGCCATGTAAGCTGTGCTCCTCGGCGCAGCCTTGTTTTATACGAGAACAGGCCCGCCATAGGGACGGGCCTTTCATATGAGTGCAAGGATGTGCCGGAAATGAAGTCTCCTGCCGGGCGTCTGTAAACTGGCAGCATCCGGACCGACGGCGAGGCGCTTGGCCTGCTCCTGGTATCCGGTTCATGTGAAAACTGCTGCGACATCATTGGCCAGGCGGAACGACAATAATATATAGACCCCTTGGGGTCCGATGAATTTGCTCTCCTCAGAGCGGCGGTGGCAGCGCCACCGGGTAGGTCTCCGGCCACGGCCGGAATTGATCGAGTTTCAGGATAAATGTAACGACGGCAGATGATTGCCCGATTTGCAGCGCCAGCGTCTTTTTCGATTGGCAGCCGGCGGGCATCTATCCCGTCAACACTTTTAACCCTCATCCGTGTTGTATGTTTTCTCTGTCATAATAGCAATAGGCTGGCTAAATATGCCATATTACTGGTGGAATTTCCGGGTTAACAATTGGTTCACCAAGGCCTGCGATTGTGGGGCGCAGATGCGCAAACTATCGTGCGGCGTGGTTGAAACGGCACCGTTACCGGCGTTTTTCCGCGCTGATTATCGAAAATGACTGAAATACGGAATTTCTTGAAGGCCATGAATTTCACGCGCAATGCAGCGATATCAGGCGGAGCAGGGCGGCTTGGCGCGCGAATCGCGCGGGCCTCGGCGGCTCTTGCATTTTTCGTCGCCACCCTTGTTTCCGTTGCGCCGGCAGCCCATGCCGTGGAGCCGCTGGTCGCCCATCAGGCGCGCATCATCGGCGATGAGGCGCGTACGCGCATTGTACTCGATTTTGCCGAGGAGCCGGAATTCGACATTCACTATCTCGATTCGCCGGCGCGCATCGTCGTGGACTTTCCGGCGGTAAATTTCGCCTTCCCGACATCCGATCTCAAGCCGACCGGCCTTTTTTCGGATATCCGCTTCGGCAGCATGGGCCAGAACAGCGCCCGCATCGTGCTGACGGCGAAAAAGTCGGTTCAGGTGGCGGTTGCCGAAACGAAGCGGGGTGAGGACGGCCAGTCTTTCCGCTTTGTGCTCGATACGGAGATCACCACCAAGGGCAAGTTCGCGGAACTGGTGAAAGATCAGCAATGGCAGGCGCCAGCCCCGGTGACGACTGCCGCGATCACGCCTGATGACAAGACATCGCGTCCTGCGGAATTCGTCATCGCGGTCGATGCCGGCCATGGCGGTATCGACGCCGGGGCGACGGGTGGCGCAACCGGTACGGAAGAAAAGATCATCACGCTGGCCTTTGCGCGGGAACTTGCGGAACGGCTGAACCGGGAGCCGGGCATCAAGGCGTTTCTGACCCGCGATGCCGATACGTTTCTCGCTCTATCCGAACGGGTGACGATAGCCCGGCAGAACAATTCCAACCTGTTCATCTCTGTTCATGCCGACACTCTCAAGCAGAAAGGCATCCGCGGTGCGACAGTCTATACATTGTCCGACCGGGCATCCGACCGGCAGGCGCAGGAACTGGCGGAGCGCGAGAACAAGTCCGATCAGATCGCCGGCGTCGCCGCTTCCAGCGAGCCGCCGGAAGTTGCCGATATTCTTCTCGATTTCACCCGTCGCGAAACCCAGGCCTTTTCGGTGACGCTGGCGGAAAACATCGTCTCCTCCTTCGAGGGGCAGGTGGGCCTCATCAATAATCCGCACCGTTATGCCGGTTTTCAGGTGCTGCGCGCCCATGACGTGCCCTCCGTGCTGCTGGAACTCGGTTTCCTTTCCAATGCGGAGGACGAAAAACTGCTTCTCGATGCCGAATGGCGCAAGAAGGTCGCCGACAGGCTGGCGGCGGCGGTGGGACAATACCGCACCAAGGCCATGGCGAATGGCGGCTGAAATGCGGATAGGCGGCGCGACAATGTTGTTGCCGCCATGCCGCCAGTCGCCGAAAAAGCTGTTCAATTCTTGGGCCTTGCGGACGATTACCAAGGCGAAGCCCTATTTTACTCACATTCGCCGCGTTACTCGGAAACCGGATTCGGTGGCAATCCGCAAGCGTTCGCAGCGCGATTGCGGGGCTGCGGCCCGGTAACATATCGGCGAATGCTGCCGTATCCGGCTTGTCATCGAAGGTATGGTGTGCAAAACGGCACGCGATATGCAAAGATGCGCCCGTATTTCGTCGGGCGTGGATGGTTACGATTCGAATTATCGGTAGCTTGGTATGATCAGACTGATTGGATATTTTTTCGGCTTGGCCAGCGTACTCTTCCTGTGCGCCGCCGCCGCCGGTGCGATTTATCTGCACGGCGTGACGAAGGACCTGCCGGATTACGCAGTTCTGAGCACGTATGAACCGCCGGTGACGACCCGCGTGCACGCGGGCAACGGTGCGCTGATGGCGGAATATGCCCATGAAAAGCGCCTGTTCCTGCCGATCCAGGCCATTCCCGACCGGGTGAAGGCCGCCTTCCTGTCGGCGGAAGACAAGAATTTCTACAACCACCCGGGTGTGGATGTCTTCGGTCTCGGCCGCGCCATTCTCGTCAATATCCAGAATCTCGGCTCCGGCCGCCGTCCGGTCGGCGCCTCCACCATCACCCAGCAGGTGGCGAAGAACTTCCTTCTCACCAACGACCAGACCATCGACCGCAAGCTCAAGGAAGCCATCCTTTCCTTCCGTATCGAGCAGACCTATTCCAAGGACAAGATCCTCGAACTTTATCTCAACGAGATTTTCTTCGGCCTGAATTCCTACGGCATCGCCGGTGCGGCGCTCACCTATTTCAACAAGTCGGTGACGGAACTGACGATTGCGGAGACCGCCTATCTCGCATCGCTGCCCAAGGGCCCGGCCAATTATCATCCGATCCGTCGCGAAAAGGCGGCTCTTGAGCGTCGCGACTGGGTGATCGACCGCATGGCCGAAAACGGTTACATCACGGTCGCCGACGCCACGGACGCCAAAAAGCAGCCGCTTGGCGTCAATCTGCGTCGCGGCGGCGCGCATATCTTCGCGTCCGATTATTTCGCCGAGGAAGTCCGCCGCCAGATCGTCGAGAAATACGGCGAGGAAGCGCTTCTCGAAGGCGGGCTCTCTGTCCGTACGTCTTTTGATCCGCAGATCCAGATGGAAGCACGCAAGGCGCTTCAGGACGGTCTGGTGCAATATGATGAGCGTCGCGGTTTCCGCGGACCCGTCGAAAAGATCGAGACTGCGGGTGACTGGACGGCGGCGCTCGCCAAGGTCAAGGGCCTGCGCGACGTTCCCGAATGGAAAGTCGCCGTCGTCCTTGCCGTCGCTGCCGATGGCGTCGACATCGGCGTGCAGCCCGATACGGAAACGGAAGATGGCGACAAGCGCACGCGCGGCCATATCTCCGCTGAAAACATGCGCTGGGCTTTCCGCGATGCGACCGGCAAAAAGGCGACCGCCAAGTCGCCTGTCGGTGTCGTGGCGGCAGGCGATGTGATCTATGCACAGCCGCTTTCCAATTCCGGCAATGAATACCGCCTGCGCCAGCCGCCGAAAGTGCAGGGCGGCATGGTGGTGATGGACCCGCATACCGGCCGTGTTCTGGCCATGGTCGGCGGTTTCTCCTATGCGCAGTCGGAATTCAACCGCTCGACGCAGGCGATGCGCCAGCCGGGCTCCTCCTTCAAGCCGTTCATCTACGCGGCGGCGCTCGATAACGGCTATACGCCGGCATCGGTCATTCTCGACGCGCCGATCGAGGTCGTCTCCGGCAATCAGGTCTGGAAGCCGCAGAATTACGGCGGCGGTTCCGCCGGTCCTTCGACGCTGCGTCTCGGCATCGAGAAATCCCGTAACCTTATGACGGTGCGCCTGGCGCAGGACATGGGCATGAACCTTGTCGCGGAATATGCCGAACGCTTCGGCATCTACGACAAGATGCCGCCGCTTCTGTCCATGTCGCTCGGTTCTGGTGAAACGACCGTGATGCGTATGGTCTCGGCCTATTCGGTCATCGCCAATGGCGGCAAGCAGATCAAGCCGACGCTGATCGACCGTATTCAGGACCGTTACGGCAAGACGATCTTCCGCCATGAGGAGCGCGCCTGTGAAGGCTGCAATGCGAGCAGCTGGCAGAACCAGGACGAGCCCGTCATCGTCGACAATCGCGAACAGGTTCTCGACCCGATGACCGCCTACCAGACGACCTCGATGCTGGAAGGCGTCGTGCAGCGCGGCACGGCGGCGGGCAAGATCAAGGTCGATCTGCCGGTTGCCGGCAAGACGGGCACGACCAACGATGAAAAGGACGCCTGGTTCGTCGGTTACACGCCGGACATGGTTGCCGGCCTCTATATCGGTTTCGATTCGCCCGCACCGCTCGGTCGCGGCGGCACCGGCGGTTCGCTGTCGGCGCCGATCTTCGGTGAATTCATCGCCGATGCGGCCAAGCACATGGAACAGAGCAAGTTTATCGTGCCTGCCGGCATGAACTTCGTCGCCGTCAACCGCAAGACCGGCATGGCGGCCATCGAAGGCGAGCCTGACACCATCATGGAAGCCTTCAAGCCCGGCACGGGTCCGGCTTCCACCTTCTCTGTCATCGGCGATGACGGGTATATGTCGCAGGAAGACATTCTGAAGACCTCGCCTCAGGCGCAGCAGGCCATCACCGGCGGTGGCGGCGGTCTTTATTGACATCAGTCCTGACGTTTGGCGGGGGCGCGGGTCTTTACATCCGCGCCCCCCGCATTTATTTGAGCAACGAGTTTCAATGAAGGTGAAGAACCAGCGAAATGCGCAATGAAATCGTGAACGTAGTCGACGAAATCAAGCAGGCCATAAGCCTGCTGAGGAGGCATCTTTGACTGGGACCAGGCGATAAGACGACTGGACTGGTTGAATAACAAGGCAGAGGACCCGACCCTCTGGAACGATGCCGCTGAAGCCCAGAAGCTGATGCGCGAACGCCAGCAGCTGGATGACAGCATCAATGGCGTCAAGGCGCTCGAGCAGCAGCTCCGCGACAATATCGAGCTGATCGAACTCGGCGAGATGGAAGGCGATGACGAGATCGTCGAGGACGCCGAAGACGCATTGAAAGCGTTGAAGAGCGAGGCGAACCGCCGTCAGGTGGAAGCCATGCTGTCAGGCGAAGCCGATACCAACGATACCTATCTCGAAGTGCATTCCGGCGCCGGCGGCACCGAAAGCCAGGACTGGGCGAACATGCTGCTGCGCATGTATACCCGCTGGGCCGACCGCGAAGGTTTCAAGGTCGAGGTGCTCGAAGTTCACGACGGCGAAGAGGCCGGCATCAAGTCGGCGACGATCCTCGTCAAGGGTCACAACGCCTTCGGCTGGCTGAAGACGGAATCGGGCGTGCATCGCCTCGTTCGCATTTCGCCCTATGACAGCAATGCGCGTCGCCACACATCCTTCTCTTCCGTCTGGGTTTACCCCGTTGTCGACGATTCGATCCAGATCGACATCAATGAGAGCGATTGCCGCATCGATACCTATCGTTCGTCCGGCGCGGGCGGCCAGCACGTCAACACCACCGACTCGGCGGTGCGTATCACGCATATTCCGACCGGTATTGCCGTTGCCTGCCAGCAGGAGCGTTCCCAGCACAAGAACCGCGCCAAGGCGTGGGACATGCTGCGCGCCCGCCTCTACGAGGTGGAGCTGCAGAAGCGGGAAGAGGCGGCCAATGCGCAGGCCGCATCCAAGACCGATATCGGCTGGGGTCACCAGATCCGTTCCTACGTTCTGCAGCCTTACCAGCTGGTCAAGGATCTGCGCACCGGCGTGGAAAGCACCGCACCCGGCAACGTGCTGGATGGCGACCTGAACGAATTCATGGAAGCCGCTCTCGCCCATCGCATCAGCGGCGGCGCGGATGTGGAAGTCGCGGATATCGACTAGGACGCTCCGCGTCTTGACTGGAAAGTTGCCCCTCGCAAACCCATTGCGAGGGGTTTTTCGTTGGAGGACAAGCATGAAACAGGCGCTCTATATCGTCGACGTCCAGCCGAGCTTCAATCCGCCGGCTGCGCTGGTGGCGGATATATCCGCACTCGCCCTGACGATGCCCAGCATCGCTACCGTCGAGCGCCATGACGAAAGCGTGACGCCCTTTGAGCGGCAACTCGGCTGGAAACCGGGCAGGGACGACGAGTCGCTTGTTGCGGCAGATCGCGTATTCATCAAGCACGGTTATGCGCCGCCCCGGGATGTCGTCAGCTATCTCCTGTCGCTGAAACTCGACAGGGTGCTGGTCTGCGGCATTCAGGCTGATACCTGCGTGCTGGCCGCTGGTTTTGCCCTTTTTGATGCGGGGCTGCATCCCACGCTTTTGCCGTGGCTGACGATAGGCTCCAGTCTCGACCGCAGCGGAGAGCTTGGCGCACGATTATGGAAACATCATTTCGGCGCGGTTCTGGCCGGTCCGCATGAACTGAACACATGGCGGTGAGCCGGACATTCCCCGCCGTCCCGATCAGTTCGAGGCTCTCTCGATCTTCATCTCACCCAGCTCGTCGATCAGGATCGTCCAGCTTTCCGCTTCCTTGGCCACCGGGTCCGTTTTCAGATAAACGGTGACGAAGAGGCCGGGTGAGGCGGATGCGCCGTTGGAGCTCTCGGGACGAATATCCGTGACATAGGATTTCATCTGGTTGAACTCTTCAAGCTCGACATTTTCCAGAAGATTCGGTCCATCCGCCGTATAGGCGATGCGCTGCAGGTAAATTTTTGCCGCGCCGTCGCCCTGGCGGATTGCGATGACCTTGTAATAACCACGCGTGGGCGAGGCAGGCGGCGGCCGCAGCTGCCCGTCCGGGCCTTTCACCGGTTCGAGATTCCGGTCTTCCCACATGCCGCTGCTGACGACGAATATGGCGGAGACCGGCAGCATATCGATCGCCTGTGTCTGCGCCCGTGCAGGCAGCACGGCGGCGGCGAGAAGAAGGGCAACGAGGATCGATTTTTTCACATGCATGGCAATTTGGCTTCAATTGTTGAACTGTTCGGCGAGAACCCTGTCCGACCATGAACGGTCCGGATCCGAAAGGATCCTCGCCGTCCTGTCCTGGGATTGTGCAATCCGAACGTGACGAACGGATTTCACCTCGGTGTGGTCGGCCACGGCGTTCACCGGGCGCTTGTCGCGCTCCAGAACATGAATGTCGACGGTTACCTTGTTCGGCAACAGCGCGCCGCGCCAGCGCCGCGGACGGAAAGCGCTGACGGGGGTCAGCGCCAGCAGCGGCGATTCCAGCGGCAGGATGGGGCCATGGGCGGAGAAGTTGTAGGCTGTCGACCCTGCCGGCGTCGCCACCATCATGCCGTCGCAGATCAGCTCCTCCAGCCGCACCTTGCCGTCCACCTCCACGCGCAGCTTGGCGGCCTGATGCGATTGGCGAAACAGGCTGACCTCATTCATGGCAAGGGCGGTAAATTCATCGCCGTCGGAATCCGTCGTCGTCATGCGCAGGGGATGGAAATCGTTGCCGCTCGCCACCGCGATGCGCTCGATGAGGCCCTCCACCCGGTAGTCATTCATCAGGAAGCCGACGGATCCCCGGTTCATGCCATAGACCCGCTTGCCGGAATTCATCGTCTCGTTGAGGATCTGCAGCATGAAGCCGTCGCCGCCGAGCGCGACGATCACCTCCGCCTCTTCGAACGGCGTATCGCCGTAAATGCCTTTCAGCTCTTTCAGCGCCGTCTGCGCCTCCTCGGTTGCGGAGGCGACGAAGGACAGTGAATAGGTAGAATGCGACATCCGCTTCCCTCGACAACGGCGCAAGGCGCTGTAACCCGTTGAAGCGGCTCGAAATCTTCAAACCTCCCCAAGGGGAGTGATATCAAGCCGCCAGACGCATCCTTGGTACATGAAGACGGCGTCCGGGGACAAGGCCTTTCGGACCAGCAGGCGTTCCCTCGCGAAGGGTTGCTCCCTTCCGGTCCACAGCTTCTTGATTTGCGGCTGCCGACAAGGGTTGCGATGCGCGGCGGCGTGATGCAGTTTGCCAAATCAGCCGGAATGACGAGTGGCAGGAGACGGATGTGGCGTTGAACTACGATATCTACGATGTCTTTACCGAGACGAAAATGGCGGGAAATCCGCTGGCGGTCATGTATGACGCCGATGATCTTCCCCAGACCGCCATGCAGGCGATCGCGCGGGAAATGAACCTTTCCGAGACGGTCTTCATCAACCGCTCGACCAATCCGGCGCATGCGGCTTCGCTGCGCATCTTCACGCCTTCAGGTGAATTGCCTTTTGCCGGCCATCCGACCGTCGGCGCGGCGGTCGCCATTGCCGAGCGCAATCACGGCGAGGGCGATGATGACGTCGATATGGTCTGCGTACTGGAGGAGAAGGTGGGGCCGGTGCGCTGCGCGGTAAAGATGCGCGCGGGCGCGGTCAGCTTCGCGGAATTCGACCTGCCGCGTAGATCATCCCGCGTCGAGCTGCCGCTCGATCACGCCGCGCTCGCCGATGCACTCGGCGTCAGCGAAGGACATCTCGGGTTTGAGAATCACGTACCGTCGATCTGGACGGCTGGCGTACCCTTCCTGCTGGTGCCGATGCACAATATCGCCGCCATCAGGGACATGGATTTCGACGCCAGCCTGTGGCTGCGCACCGCGCCGCTGGTCGAAGGCCTGTTGACGGCGGCCTATGTCTACTGTCGTGGCGGCGTCAACCATGCGGCGAAGTTCCATGCCCGCATGTTCTCCCCCGATATGGGCATTGCGGAAGACCCGGCCACCGGCTCGGCCGCCGCTGCCCTTTCCGGCGCGATCCATCATTTCGACGGCCTGACCGACGGCCACCATCCGCTCCTGATAGAGCAGGGCGTGGAGATGGGAAGACCGTCCCATATCCATCTGCGCATGGATATCAAGGACAATGAAATCGCCCGGGCCCGCATCGGCGGCCATGCGGTGCGCGTTGCATCGGGCAAGTTCGAGATCTGAGTTCAGCGTAATCGCGTGTGTTTACACCGGTGAAAAGCGACGACACAGCAGCTGATAAGCCAAAAGAAAAACCCCGGCCTTGACCGGGGTTTTATCATTTCAGCGACATTCACTTCAGTTGAACCGGCCCGCAGCATGGGCAAGCATCGTATAGACCTTGCCGGTATCGGAGGTGAGGTAGGACTGGGTGACGGTCCGGTCGCGATCCGTGCGGGCTACATCGGCAAGCAGCTTCTCGAAATCGGTGATGTAGCGGTCCACGGCGGTGCGGAATTCCGCTTCCCGCTCATATTTGCGCTTGATCTCGTCAAAGGTCGTCTGGCCCTTCAGCGTATAGAGGCGACGGGTGAAGACGTCGCGCTCGCCGCGCTGGTAACGGCGCCACAGTTCCACCGATGCATCGTGGTCGATGGCGCGGGCGATATCGACCGAAAGCGAGTTCAGCGATTCCACCATGTGGCGCGGATTGCGGGTGTCGGCCGCGCGGGTCGGCTGCTGCTCCGCACCGGTGCGCGGGGTGGAAGCGGCTGAGCCTTCCTGACCGTCACGCGAAGCACCGCGCAGAAGATCGCTGATCCAGCCGCCGCCTTCTTCGCGCCGTCCGGCCGGGGCTCCCGGCTGGGTCGCGGCGGGCGCCTGACGGCTCTCGACCTGACGGTTCTCAAGCGGCAGGGCGCCACGCAGGGCCGGGGCAGCGGCAGGCTGCGGCTGAGCAGGACGCTGCTGCACGGGCGCGGCTGCTGCAGGCTGCGGACGCGGTTCCACGCGGCGTTCCGCCACCGGCTGGGTCGCGGCAATGGCACGGGCTACCGGTTCGGAGACCTCCATCTGGTGCGTCGAACGACCCACAAGCTGGGAAATATCCTGCAGCGCCTTGATCTGTTCGGAAACGGCGCGGCGCATGGCGGCCGCACTTTCCTTGGCTTCCTCCGGCAGGTCGAAGGCGCCGCGCTTCAGTTCGGCGCGGGTCGCATCCAGTTCGCGGCGGATATCGTGGCTGGAGCGGCGGATTTCGTCCGTTGCGCCGGCAAAGCGGCTGACGGCTTCTTCCACGGCCTGACGTAGCGTCTCCTTGAGGCTGGCGGCAGCGGCATTGGATTTTTCCGAGGCGCTGCCGAGAAGATTGTCGACTTCCGAAAGCGAGGATTCGACACCGCCGCGCAGGCGGTTGACCAGCTCGTCGGAATATTTCTGCGCGTCGGAGAGCGTGCTTTCAATCGAGCGGCTGGCATCCTGACCGGCGGAGAGCAGGGCGCCCCGCATGGTCTGTGCGGCCGAGCGGGCGCGCTGTTCGGTCTCATCCAGCGAACGGCCGATATCGGAGAAGGACGCCTGCAGATTGTCGCGCAGATTGCCGGCGACGTTCTGCGAACGCTCTTCGGCGTCGTTGAGCGTGGTTTCCACCACGCCGATGACATTGCGCATGGCGCTTTCGATTTCCTCGGATCGCTTGACGAGGCCGACCGACAGGCTGCGCAGGGCGTCCTGACGCTCTTCCAGCGTGCCGACAAGGCTTGACTGCGCCGCATTGAGCAGTTCGGACGCCTGGCTCAGCACCTTCGAATGTTCCTCGAAACGGCCGACGATGCCGGCAACCTGCGCCAGTGTCTGGCCGGAAATATTCGACAGACGGTCGATCTTTCCTTCGAGCAGACGGCTGGAGCTGGACACCATGTCGGCAGCCTGCGAGGTGGATTCGGAGAAGCGGGTCGCCGAGGCGTTCAATGCCTCGTCTGCCGCGCCGAAGCCCTGTGCGGCGCGCTCGACAGCGGAATTGAAGTTGGTTGCCGACTGTTCGACGATTTCCGCCATGCTGTTATGGGTCTGCGACAGCATATCCGTGCTCTGGCGGGTGGCGGCGACCAGCTTGTTGGCCGCATCGCTGCCGGCGCGGGCATATTTGTCGATGCCCTGTTCGACGGCGTCCGCCATGGCCGTATGCGTCTCCGACAGCATGTCGGTGCTCTGGCGGGTAGCCGCGACGAGCTTGCTCGCCGCATCCGTGCCGGCATTGGCGTAATCGCTGATCGCCTGCTCCACCATGCCGACCATGCCGCTGTTGCTCTGAGAGAGGAGCTCGGCGCTCTGCTGGGCGGCGGAAACGATCTTCTCGGCGGCTTCGCGGCCGATGGTGGCATATTCGTCGACGACGGGCTTGGCTTTCTCCTCGATCAGGCGCGACAGTTCGGCAGAACGGCTGGCCAGCATCGAGTTGAGTTCGCGGGTGCGGTTGTCCAGCGCCGAGCGGATGGATTCGCCGCGGGCGTCGAGGGCGGATTCGACACCCGTGAGCGTCTCGGAGATAACGCCGACCTGAGACCGAACGACGGCTTCAGCCTCGGCAACCTTGTTGACGATGATGTTGCCCGCTTCGGAGAAGGTCTGGGCGACGGCGGCGGCCTGGCCGGAAAGGCGCGTCTGCGCATCCGAGATACGGTTGACGATCTCGCCGGAGCGCTCCTCGATTGCCTTGGTGAAGGCTTCGTTCTGCGCCTGCACCTGTTCGGCGAATTCCGAACCGGACTTGGCAAGCAGGGAGGTGGAGCGCACGGCCTCTTCGCCGATGCTCTGGGTAGCGGAGGTGACCGCGCCGCGCAGGCTGACGGCGAGATCGCTCGCCTTGCCTTCAATGGTGCGGTTGACATTTTCAAGACCGATGGTCAACGCCCGGTCCATGGTGCCGAGGCGCTCATCGATGCGCGCCGTGCCGGTATCGAAGGTTTCGGCCAGACGGCTGGTACGGTTTTCGAACGTATCTGCGACACGTGTGGTCTGTTCATCGAGAATGCCGGTGATGCGCTCGGCCGCTTCGTCACTGGCGCGGGCGAACACTGCCGTCTTGTCTTCCAGCGCTTCGGCAAAGCGGCGGCCGGCATCTTCGATGGAGGTGTTCACATTGGCCAGATCGCCACCGACGCGTGCCTGCAGCGTATCGAGAGAGGTCTCGATACGCGCACCGGTCTCGTCGAGGCGGGTGGTGACATTGCCGATGGATGTCTCGATTTTCGAGGACAGGGCATCCGTCGCACCGCCGATTTCGCGGGCAGCCTCGCCGATCTTGACGGCGATGTCGCCGGCGCTGTTGCGCAGGCGCTCTTCCAGCGTCTGCGCGCTGCCGTCGATGGCCTTCTGCAGCGTTTCCTGCTGGGTCTCGAGCGATAGTTCCAGCATGCTGGCGCTGGAGGCGACGGTAGTGCCGATCATCATCGCCTGCTCGGACAGCATGTCGCCCATCTGGGTCGTGGCGGAGCTGAGCGTTGCGGCAAGGTCCGCCTGGCGCTGGTCGAGCGCCGTGCGAATATCCTCATGCGATTGCGAGAGGTTGGTTTCGAGGCGGGACACACCTTCTTCCACCGTCTGGGCAAAACGGGTGCTGCCGTCTTCAACGACGCTTTCGATGCGGTTGGCCGCGCCCGAGACACTCTGCTCGATCAGGCCGCTATTGCGCTCCAGCGAACCGGCGATGCGTTCCGCCTGCGAACCGAGCATGGTTTCCAGCCGCTCGTGGCCGCTGGCAAGTGCGTTTTCAAGCGTGAAAGCGGTGGCTTCGAGACGCTGGCCGACGCCCGCCGCCGCAAGCGAAAGCGACGATGCCCTGGCATCCATGGCCTCGGCGATCCGTTCCTCGACGCCCGAAATCGTCATGTCGAGCGCCATGGTGCGGCTGTCGAGCGCGTCCGCAATGCGTTCTTCCGCGCTGGAAACGATGCCTGAAAGGGCCGACGTGCGGCTGTCCAGCGCGCTGGCGATGCGGTCCTCGACGCCGGAAACGGCGCTATGGATGGCCGCGGTACGACCGTCGAGAATCTCGGTAATCTTTTCCTCGACGCCGGAGAAGCTCATGTCGAGCGCCATGGTGCGGCTGTCGAGCACATCGGTGATCCGCTCTTCCGCGCCGGAAACGACGGTCTTCAGCGCATCCGTGCGGCTGTCCAGAGCGCCGGCGATACGGGTCTCGGCGCCTGCCACCAACTCGCCAAGGGCTGCGGTGCGGGTGTCGAGCGCTTCGGTGATTTTTTCCTCTGCACCGGAGAATGCCATGTCGAGCGCCATGGTTCGGCTGTCGAGTGCATCGGCGATACGTTCTTCCGCGCCGGAAACCACGGCGTTGAGGGCTGCGGTGCGGCCATCAAGCGTCTCGGCGATCCGGGTTTCAGCGCCTGCGACCAGGTCGCCGAAGGTAGCAGTGCGGCTGTCGAGCGCGCCAGCGATCTTTTCTTCGGCACCTGCAACAATGCCGGTGAGGGCAGAGGTGCGGTTGTCGAGCGTCTCGGAAAGTCTCTCCTCGACATTGGCGAAGGTCATGTCGAGAGACAGCGTTCGGCTGTCCATCGTGTCGGCGATGCGTTCCTCGACGCCGGAAATGGTGCTGGAAAGCGCGGCCGTGCGGCCATCCAGGGTTTCTGCGATACGGCTCTCCGCACCGGAGACGACATCGTGCAGGGCGGCCGTGCGGCTTTCCAGCGTGTCGGAAATGCGGTCCTCGATGCCGGAAACCGCACCGGTGATGGCGGCGGCCCGGGTTTCGAGCGTTTCGGCAAGACGGCGCTCGACATCGGCGACGACGTTGTTGATCGCGGCCGCGCGTTCGTCGAGCATCGCGGCAAGGCGCTCGGCCGTGCCGGAGACGGAACCGGTAATCGCCATCGAACGGCTGGCGAGTGCCTCGTCGAAACGGTTCTGGCTGGCCGAAAGCGCGCCGAACAGGGCATTGCTGCGTTCCGCCAGCACGGCGTCGATTGTCGCATGCGAATTGGCGAAGGCATCGGTAATTTCGGCGGTGCGCTGGCCGATGGCGTCACTGAAGGCCTGTGTCCGGCTTTCAAGCGCGCTTTCCAGCATTTCCTGACCCGTGCCCAGCGCTGTCGCGAGCGCCAGCGATTGATCGGTCATGGTGGTGCCGATGCGCTCCAGACCGGCGCTCAGCATGGTGTCGAGCGCTTCGGAGCCGCCGGCAACGGTTTCGTTGATGCGGGCGAGGCTTTCCATCAGCTTGCTGTCGAGGCTGCCGGCGCGCTGGTCGAAGGCGCTGGCGAATTGCGCCACATGCTCGTCGAAGGCCGAATTGACCTGGCCGACCGTCGCCTGCATCCGCTCTTCATAGAGGCCGGAGCGAAGATCGAGATCCATGATCGCATCGTCCGCCGTGCTCTGCAGGCTCTGGCGGAAGGAGAGACCCTTTTCCTCAAGCGTCGTGGACAGCTTGTCGAGAACGGTATCCAGTGAACCGCCGATGATCTGCTGGCCGCGGTCGATATTGCGGTTGAGTTCCAGCGTGCGGTTCGACAGCGTCTCGTTGAGCTGGCGGGTGCGTTCCTCAAGCGCGCTGTTGAGGCTTTCAACGCCGCTATCCAGCGTCGAGGCATGGATGGCGAAACGCTCCAGCAGCACTTCACCGCGCTCGTCCAGCGTCGAGGTGAGGTTGTGCAGGCGCATGTCGAATTCGTTGGAAATCGTCGTGCCGGAGGAGTTCAGCGCCTGGAGCAGGTTTTCGGTCTTGGCGGCGATCAGGCTGCCCATCGCTTCGGTCGAGGCGCGCGATTTTTCCAAAAGCGCGGCCGAACGGGTGTCGATCATCGAGGCGAAAGCCTCGCCGGTCGTGGCGATCCGCATCGAAAGCTCTTCGCCGACGATGGAAAGCTCTTCCTTGATCTGTTCCTGCGCGCCGACGATGGAGGAGCGGATGCGCTCCGCATGGTTGACGATGGCGTCGCGCTCGGCGGTCAGTTCCTGCACGAGGCTGCGCACGCGCAGTTCATTGTCGGCATAGCTGCGCTCGAGCGCGTTGACCTCGGAGTGAACGAGGGTTTCGAGTTCCGTCGCGCGGGCGATGGTGCGCTCGATGCCGTCATTCATGGCCGAGACTTCACGGCGAACCGCCTGGCCGACGGACATGATGCGGTCGGATGCGACCGTCTCGGGCTCGGCAAGGCGAAGGGCGACTTCGGCCATGGAGCGGGCGGCGTTGCGAAGATCGCGGGCGCGCGCCATCATGATAGCGAAGGCGAAGAACAGCATGACGGGAACAAGGATGCCGACGACGATCGCCATCAGGCCGGGGATCGCGGTGAGATCGGCCAGCGAGGCGATGTTCCACAGCGCGTTGCCATAAAGAAGATGTGCGATGCCGAGGCCGCCAAGCGCCCAGATCACCGACATGATCGTGGCGTTGCGCAGCGCGCCGCCGATGGAGCCGCCTTCCAGCGATTTCAGGATCATGGCCGGGCTGCGCTTGGAACCGTCATTGGCCGCTTCGAGATTGGGCGATCTGGGCGTCTGTTCGGCAGGCGCGCGCGCGGCCTCGGGAGCAGGGGTCTGTCGGCTTGCTTCCTTCAATCTGGCCTCCGGCTGCTTCGGCGCTGCAGTTTTCCGCGTCTCCGGCTTTTCTTCGAAAGCGCCAAGCTGCAGGGCATCTTCCAATGCCTGGAATGCAGTCTCGTCGACAGAGTCGCTGATCTTGTTATTCGCCATGCGATTACGCCTCGTTACACATACGCCCGGCTTCATGCCGTTGACCACTTGCGTTCCGCAAGCAGACTGCCGCCATCATGCCAGCGGAACATTATCTCTCAGGAGAGAACAATTCCGCCATTTACCAAATCCCGAATTGCTGGTGGTCCAGCTTTCGGGCGAAATTACATCACTGTGCCGCAATAACAAAGCTTGTGCTTAAGCCCTGCGGGAACGGCAGTACCGTAGTGACACATTTAGGTGTTCGAAACAATTAATGCGGATTTGCGGCGGCGGCGAAGTGTCGGCTTTTTAACAGTTTTTAAACCTGAGTTTCACGCTGAACGCCTTGTTTCGCATAAGTTTAACATAAATTAACCATAGCAGAAGATTTTCGCCCGCGTCACGCCGTAATTTAAGCCGATAGCACCGGTTTGAATGCGTGAATACGACACAGATGTGACACGAAACAGGAAACGGCGAGACAGGAATTCCAGCCATGGCAGCGGTCAGTATTGCTTTCGAAGCTCCCGACAATTGCGGCGGCGCGCCCGTCGTCGGTAAAAAACCGATCGATTTCGATCATCTCGCCCGGCAGACCATGGGTGACAAGGATCTGGAGATCGAGGTGCTGCAACTGTTCAGCCGCAACGCGCGTGCCGCCCTGCATGAAATGGCGGGCGCCGACGACAAGGCCGTCACGGCGACGGCCCACCGTCTGAAGGGGGCTGCGCAGGCCGTCGGCGCCTCCGCCGTTTCCTCGGCGGCGGCGGCTGTGGAGGAGAAGGGCAATGACAGCGCCCTGATCGCAAAACTCGCGGCGGCCATTGTCGAGGCCGAAAACTTCATCCTCAAGCTCTGCCGCTGAGGCGTAACACATCAAATCTGCCATTTTGCAGGGCCGGTTGTGCCTGTGCGCCCTTGAAGCGGGTTGCCAAGGCGAACCGGCCTTTCTATGTGTTTAGAACAGTTCTTAGATCACATTTTGGATTTCCGGCATGACAAAACTGACCATCGTTGCCTTTGACGGCACGTCCCATGAACTCGACGTGAGCAACGGCTCCACCGTCATGGAGAATGCGGTACGCAATTCCATTCCCGGCATCGACGCGGAATGCGGCGGCGCTTGTGCCTGTGCGACCTGTCATGTCTATGTCGACGACGCCTGGGCTGAGCGCGTCGGCGGACCGGAACCGATGGAAGAGGACATGCTGGACTTCGCCTTCGACGTTCGCCCCACCTCGCGCCTTTCCTGTCAGATCAAGATGAATGACGAGCTCGACGGTCTCGTCGTTCATGTTCCCGAGCGTCAGGGCTGAGAATTTCTCCATTGCTTTGCGCAGAAAAAGCCCCGCTCACCTGGTAGCGGGGAGCGGGGCGAGGCGGGTACGCAGCATGCAGGCGAGGGAGGAAACACCTGCGAGCCCTCAAGTGCGCACCGGGAGAACCGGAGACGGTTGCAACCGTCGGACCCGCCGTGGGCCGCAACCATTTCAAACCGTAAGAACAAGCTACAATGAGTCTTGCCGGCCGCACCATGACGAGAATTCACGGGTGATATCGGACATGACGTAACGTCAAGTCCGTGTTGTTCCTCGGGATTTTGGCAGGGGCGGCCAACGGCCGTCAGCGGCGGTTCTGACCCTGTTCAAGCCGGTTTTTCAGAAGCCGGGTCATGCGGGCATCGAAATTTTTCGATTCCACCACGTCGAAGCGCAATTGATCCCGGTCGTGCTCGTCCATCACCGTCTGGCTGATCTTGCCGACCATTTCCTGCAGCGCCTCACAGCTTTTCTGCGGGCGAAGCGCCGCCAGCTGTCTTTCGAGCGTACGGGCATGGGTGCGGGCAATTTCCGCGTGGCGTTCCTCATGGCGCTTGATATCCGCCAGTAGCGTATCCCAGATGAAGGCCAACTCCGCCGTGGTGCGGCGGCGGTTTTTCCATTTCGGCAGGAGAATGCGGGTGTTCAGCACGACCTTGGCCGTTCCGACGCTGCAAAGGCCGTTTTTCTCGACATAGGTGAGTTCACCGCCGAATTTTATTTCGGTCGCACCGGGATGGCGCGCGCCGGTATTGCGCGTCAGCGGGCCATGCTTGGAAAGCTGCTGGTCGAGATCCGCAGCGGTTTTGCCGCCGATCGAAAAATAGGAATAGGTCTTGCGGACAATGGTGTCGGAAAAAGCCGATCCGGGTAGGGAAAGTGCCAGTACGCCTGCTAAAGCGGCGCAAAGAGCACGTGATGATTTGGTCATGACCCGGCCTTCCGGTTGAACTTGAAAAAGGTTTGCTGCATAGGCGGAGCGGAACTTATAAGAATTGGCATAACACTCCGTTATTCCCGAAAGGCGCGTGTTACGTGATAACAGTCGGCAGCAACGCGTGGCAAGCGGCCCATGGCCGCTCCCTGAAACTTGATGGGCGTGGCCGTATTATGGCCATCGTTAATGCAACGCCCGATTCCTTTTCCGACGGCGGCCGTTATCTCGCCGTCGATGCGGCTTTTTCCCATGCGCTGACCTGCCTGGAGGAGGGGGCCGACATCATCGATATCGGCGGCGAATCCACCCGTCCCGGCGCCGCCCAGGTAACGGAGGCCGAGGAGCAGGATCGGGTGCTGCCGGTCATCGAGAAACTTCGCCGAGAAACCGACGTGCTGATTTCCGTCGATACCTATCGCGCTTCGACGGCGCGGCTGGCAATCGGCGCGGGCGCGCATATCGTCAATGACGTCTTCGGCCTGCAGAAAGATGCGGAGATGGCCGGTGTGGTCGCCGCCACCCGCGCCGGTGTGTGCATCATGCATACCGGCCGCGACCGGCAGAAGCTTGCCGATGTCATCGCCGACCAGTTCGAATTCCTCAATCGCTCGCTTGAGATCGCCGAGGATGCAGGTATCGCCCGCGATGCCGTCGTGCTCGATCCCGGTTTCGGTTTCGCCAAGGACGAGAGCGAAAATGTCGCGCTGATGGCGCGTTTCGGCGAACTTGCCGCTTTCGGCCTGCCGGTTCTGGCCGGCACGTCGCGCAAGCGTTTCATCGGGTCGCTGACGGGCCGGGATGCGGCCCATGAACGCGATATCGGAACGGCTGCGACCACTGCGATCCTGCGGCTTGCCGGTGCTTCGATTTTTCGCGTGCACAATGTCGCCGCAACCCGCGATGCGCTGGCAATCGCCGATGCGGTTCTTGCCAAAACATCGGCAAAGGCCGATGCCTAGATCAATGAGTGCCGGAATGCCGTGTGCCGGAGATGGCGCGGTTTTCAGGCGAAACAGTCCTGCCATGGAGGCGATGCGATGAGCCGCTATACCATCATCCTTAAAAACTGTTCCTTTTTCGCCCGTCATGGCCTTCTCGAGCAGGAGGAGGTGCTGGGCCAGCGCTTTTTCGTCGACGCCGAGATGGAAGTCGAGGCGGGCGATGCGCTGGAAACCGACGATATCGAAAACACCGTCGATTATGGCGTGGCTTTCGCCGTCATCGAAAAAATCGTCGTCGGCCAGCGCCGTTATCTCATCGAGGCGCTGGCGAACGATATCGCCAAGGCGCTTCGCGCCCGTTATCCACAGATCGTCTGGCTCAGGATCACGGTACGCAAACCTTCGGCGCCGGTTCCGGGCATTCTCGATTATGCGCAGGTGAGCGTTGAGCACCGTGCCTGAAAGGATGACCATCGCCGCCTTGGGGCTCGGCGGCAATATCGGCGATCCCGCCGCCGCCATGGCAAGGGCGCTCCACGAACTCGATACGCATGGCGATTGCCGACTGCTGGCCGTTTCCGGCCTTTACCGCACGCCGCCCTGGGGCAAGACGGATCAGGCGGATTTCTTCAATTGCTGCGCTTTGGTCGAAACCTCGCTTTCGGCGCCCGCGCTGCTGCAATTATGCCTCGACATTGAAAGGGGCATGAAGCGGGTGCGCACGGAGCGCTGGGGCCCGCGCACCATCGATATCGATGTGCTGACCTATGGGGATGAGTCTCTCGTTACGGAAAGTATCGAAGTGCCGCATCCGCGCATGACGGAGCGCGCTTTCGTGCTGATGCCGCTTGCCGATATCGCGCCCGACCTTGAGGTAAAAGGCAAGCCCGTGCGGGAATGGCTTCAGCAGGCGGACAAGACGGGCATTGTCAGCGCAAACGAAAAACGGGAGTGGTGGACACTCCCGCTTGGTGATGGCTGAGAAGACTATGACTTTTAAGGCTTGATCGAGCCGACGGCGAGCTGGTCGATATCACGCGCCAGCGTCACGCCGATGACCGGGATCATCTGGTCGGCGACCTTGACGGAAATGGTGATGTTCATCGAATTGTCGTTCGAAACGCGGGCGACCATCGCACCGTTGAGCTTGGCGCGGTTGATGCCGACGACGACCTTGTCGCCGCTGACCTGTCCGGAGGTGATGTCCAGTCCCTTGCCTTCGGCGCCGTCGAGGAATTTGCCCTCGTAAGAGTTGCCCTTCTGGCTGATGACGGCCGACATGGGCTGGCTGAAGACGCCGACGCGGCAGGTGCCGCCGAGCTTGATGCCGGTCTGCTTGTCGTCGAGCGGCTCGCCCGTCAGATCGCAGGTGAACTTCGTGCCCTTGTATTTGCCGGCGACGATTTCGCCCGGGCCTTTCCAGATACCGGCCACGGAGCGGAAGAACACGTCGTCGCGATCGCGCGATGCCGCATGGACGTCAGACATGCCGAAACCGCCGCTGACGGACAATATGGCGGCAAGCCCGCCCACAAGCGAAAAGAAGCGCGAATACATGATACTTTCCCCGGCGAAGATGCCTGTTCGATAGGCTGCAATCTACCGGCGGAATGGTTAATGCTTGGTTTATTTCGCTCTCATTTGCGGCGTCGTTCGTAACCTTTTGAGCCGTCCAAGCCCGAACGATCAGGCTTTTTCACCGGTTTTTCCACCGCTTAAATCGGGCGTGAGGTCGGACATGAAATCACCGATGCCCGGCCGCTTCACCGCCCCGAACGGCAGCGGACGGCAGAGATCCATGGCGGCAATGCCGATTCGCGCCGTCATCAGGCCGTTGATGACGCCTTCGCCGAGACGTGCGGAGAGTTTTGAGGCAAGGCCGTGGCCGAGAACCTGCTGGGCGAGCCCGTCACCGACGGCGATTGAGCCCGTGACGGCAAGATGGGCGACGACATCGCGCAGCAGCTTCAGCATGCCGAGCGTGCCGGGGCGGCCGCCATAAAGCTCCGCCATGGCGCGCACCAGCCGCGTCACTTCAAACAGCACATAAGCAAGGTCGACCACCGCGCGCGGGCTGACGGCGGTGACGACGGAGACGCGCTTGGAGGAATTGAGAATGAGGGCGCGGGCCTGCCTGTCCAGCGGAACGAGCAGCTCACGTTCGGCAAGCTCGATCAGATGCGGACCATCGATGACGTCGCTTTCCGTTTCCTTCAGCGCCGCACGCCCCTTGGCCGTTTCTGCCCGGTGGGAGAGGACGGCATTGAGGCGGGCGACGATGGCGCGCGCGGGTTTCGGGCTCTTGTCGAGGCTTGCCGCCTCGGCATCGGCCTTGAGCGACTGCACGGCATTGAGCCGCATGATACCGAAGACTTCGCGGCCGACGAGAGCGAGAACGGCGAAAAGCGCGACGATGAGCGCAATCGTCGCCGTATAACCCAGCCAGTCGGAGCGGGAGAACAGGTTGCGGATGAGCTGATCCGCCCAGAGCCCGAAGGCGAGCGAGAACAGCACGCCCAATGCACCGAGCGCGAGCTTGCCGAAGGAGAAGCGGTTTTTCTTCGGCGTCGCCACCGGCAATGCGGCGGAGTCGGTGATTTCAGGCGCCAGAAACGGATCGTCCTCGTCGGGCGTCAGCGAAATCTCGGCGTCGAAACTGCGCGGCGCGCGTTTCTGTGCGGCAGACGGTCGTGCCGTCTCTTCGGTTTCGAGCGTGAAAGCGGCCGGACGGCGCGCCTGCGGATCGTTTTGTGTGGGAAGCTTCATGCGAGCTTGTCTCCGAACAGGAACTGCATGGCGCGGTCGAGCCTGATATGGGGAACGGAAAGCCTGATGCCGCCGCTGCCCGGCTCATCAATGTTCGGCGGGCGGAAGCGGACGACATTGACATCGGGCAGCGACGCCTTGTCGCCATCTTGGTCGATGCTGCGGAATAGCGATTCTGGATCCTCAGGCAGATCGCCGGGAAAGATCGCCGTCTTGCGATTGCCGTCGAAGGTCTCGCCATTGATGGTTTCCCCGGCCATTGGCGTGCCGACGATGACGGGCAGCTCGTGGCCATCCTGTCGCACGCTTGCCTCTCTGGTGGCGCGCACGGAAGCCAGCGCCATGACCTCGATGCCGGCGCCGTTCATGCCGATGGTGGTGATGGCGCGATCCACCAGACGGCGGGTCAGCCGCTCCAGCCGGTCATGGCTTTCGTGATGCAGATGGTCGGCCTTGGTGGCGGCGATCAGCACCTTGTCGATACGCCGGCCGATCAGCGACGACAGCAGGCTGTTGGTGCCCGGCCGGAAACAGGCGAGAACATCGCCCAGCGCCCGCTCCAGATCCTGTACGGCTTCAGGGCCGCGATTGACCGCCTGCAGCGTGTCGATCAGCACGATCTGACGGTCGAGGCGGGCGAAATGCTCGCGAAAGAAGGGTTTGACCACAATCGACTTGTAGGCGTCATAGCGCCGTTCCATCATGGCGCGCAGCGAGCCTTTGGGCGCTTTCTCATCCGTCAGGCCCGGAAGCGGCGCAAAGGTCAGCGCGGGCGATCCTTCGAGATCGCCGGGCATCAGGAAACGGCCGGGCGGCAGGGTGGAGAGCGATCTTTCGTCGGATTTGCAGGCTTTCAGATAGGCTGCGAAACTTTCGGCCAAACGTCGGGCCGTCATCTCGTCGGCCGGTGCGTTGATATCGAGCGAAGAGGCGATCGCCAGCCATTCCTGCGCCAGTTCGGCGCGAATGCCGGTTTGTGCCAGTGCTACGGTCGCGTCGCTGAACTGTTTGTAATCCTGCGACAGAAGCGGCAGGTCGAGCAGCCATTCGCCGGGATAGTCGACAATATCGATGGAAAGCTTGCCGGCAGAAAACCATCGACCCCAGCCGCTGGCGCTCTGGTAATCCAGCGTTATCCTGAGTTCCGAGATCGCCCGTGTCGAATCCGGCCACAGCCGGTCGCGCACCAGCGCCTGAATATGGTCTTCGTATTGGAAGCGCGGAATGGCGTCATCCGGCTGCGGCTCCAGCCGTACATTCGAGACGCGCCCGGACCGCATCGCTTCGAACAGCGGCAGCCGGCCGCCATTCAGAAGATTGTGGACGAGGGAAGAGATGAAAACCGTCTTGCCCGCCCGCGACAGGCCGGTGACGCCAAGCCGCAATGTCGGATGGGTGAGGTTGCTCGCACGGTCGGCCAGATTATCGAAAGCGATCAGCGCGCTGTCTGTCAGGGACGTAAGAGAAGGCGGCAATGGCAGTTTCCTGGCTGTGTTTCACGGTCACGGCTGCAATATAGGAAGGTATGGCTGCCCAAAAAAGAAGCGCTTCAGCGGATTTTCAGCAGGGCTGCGCTCCAGAATTTTCAGCGGACGCCGCAGCGGCTACTTGCCGGGTGCGAGAAAATCGACGAGCCGCCAGGCATTTTTACCGTTTGCGGCGCTCGCGTCATGGTCAAGCACGGCAAGGCCGGAGGTGGGAAAACCCGAGGGCAGGGCGGCATGCAGCAAATCCTCGCCGATCATCGCCTCCAGCGTCGCCTCCATGGTGGGGTTGTGGCCCACCAGCATCACCGACTGCACCTCCGATTGCGCGGCGATGAGGGAGAGGTAGGTTTCGCTGCGCGCATTGTACATCTCGTCGATGTAGACGATATCGATACCTTCATTAAAGGCCCGCTGCCACGCCTGCGTGGTCTGCCGGCAGCGCGCGGCCGTGGATGATAGCAGCAGATCGGGGCGGTAGTGCCGGTCGGCGGCAAGATCGGCGATGACCTCCGCCTCGGCAAAACCGGCTTCGTTCAATCCCCGGTCGAAATCCCGTTCCCCCGGCGCCGCCCAGGCGGCCTTGGCGTGGCGCAGAAGATAAACTCGGCTCGGGGAAGATGCTGTCAAGGGCGGGGACCGGCGTTCGAATGTCAGGGCACAGTCTGAATGCTACAGGATAGGGTTGCAGGACCGCAAGTCCTCTTTCCTGTTGGTAAGTCGCATTGAAGTGATTGAAGAAGAGTTCGCTTCAATACGAATAAAGAATAAAAATTAGTCATTTAGATGATTTTTGTGTCAGTTTTAAAAATGCCTGAAAACTGATCTGCAGACTTGAATCGGCCACTATCATTGGAGTATACACCGCCGCATTGAGATGTTCTTCGAGGAGAATCGCGTTGAGTGAGAAGATCGATCTTAGCAAATATGTGCTCTCGGAAGACGATGAGTTCATGAATGCCAGCCAGCGGGCATACTTCCGCGCGAAGCTGGTCGCCTGGAAAAATGACATCCTGAGAGAAGCGCGCGAGACCCTCGGACATCTCGCCGAAGAAAGCGCCAACCACCCCGATCTCGCTGATCGGGCTTCTTCCGAAACAGACCGGGCGATCGAACTTCGCGCCCGCGACCGTCAGCGCAAGCTGATCTCGAAGATCGATGCAGCCCTTCAGCGGATCGAAGACGGTACTTACGGTTATTGTGAGGAAACGGGCGAACCTATCGGCCTCAAGCGTCTGGACGCCCGCCCGATTGCAACGCTCTCCATCGAGGCGCAGGAGCGTCACGAGCGTCGCGAAAAAGTCTACCGCGACGAATAAGGCGTTCTGCCAACCGGCCGGAAACCGCATCAATTGAAAAAGGGCACGGAAATCGTTTCCGTGCCCTTTTTGCTGTCCTGAACCTTGTCTTCGAAAGACCGATACCCGTCAGCGGTCGCGGGTGACGGAGAGCTCTCCGAAGATGCGCGCCATCTCCTTCTGCATGTCTCCATCCGGTGAGGCGCCGGTGACAGGCGGAGAGGCGGGTTGCGCTTTGACCTGCTTGTCGACGGCGGGGGCAACGGAGGGCTGATTGTCCGCTTCCCTGCTCTTGGCGATCTCCGCTTCCAGAAAGCTTTCGAAATCGCTGGCAAGCTCATCGGAAAATTTCGGCTCGGCGTCGGCAGAGGCTGCCGTCGGGTTTTCGGGTTTTGGCGGAAAAGGTACAGGCGGCGTATTCTGGCCCGGCTTCAGGTCGGGAAGAACCCGCTCGCGGGCAGCGTCGAGAAAATCGGCGGCGACGGACTGGTCGATTACCGGCTCGCGGGCGGCGAAGACCGGCGGGGTAAATTCAGATGGTCGTTCTTCCGCTTTCGCCTGTGCGGGCGTCTGTGCAGGAATCGTCGGCGCGACAGGTGCGGCGGCCGGAGCCGGCGTGAAAGGCTCGGCGCGTTTCGGCTCTACGCCGGCCGCGGCGATGTCGAGCGACGCATCTGCCATGGGCAGGATGGCGGCGGCCGGAGCGGTTGCGACCGGTATCGGCGGCGGCGTGGGGCGAACCCGCTCGGGCGCTGCCTGTCTTGGCGGCGGCGCGGCGGGGGACACGGGTTGCGGCGGCGTCGATGGGCGTGGCGGGACCTGAACCGCAGCTGCCGCAGCGGGTGCGGGACGCGGAGCTGGCGCAGGCGCGGGCGGTTCCGGCCGTTGCGGCTGCCTCACCGGCTCTTCGGGTGCGGAGACGGGTACTGCGGCGGTAACGGACTGCTGCGGCAGGGCGGGGCGGCGTTCCTGCGGGATTGCCGGCTCGGCTCTCTTCTGTTCGCTTTCCTGGCGCGGCAGCGCCTTCAATTCCGGCTCCTGCACGTCCCTGACAATCGGGATCGCGCCGATGCCGCTCTCAATGACGATATCCGTCGGGCCGCCGATCATGACGAGATGCTCGACGTTGTCTCGGCGCACCAGCACCAGACGACGGCGTGCATCCACCGCCGTGGCGTCGAGAACCTGCAGGCGCGGCTGCCGGTTGCGCCCGCCCCGGATAAAGGGCGCCGAACCGCTGCGCCGGCGCAGGAGCCACAAAGCGATCGCCAGTACGAGAAGCGCCACACCCACACCGACAACGGCGACGATGAGATTGTTGCCATAGGTGCCGATAAAATCTTCCATCATGGAGATCATCCCTTCAGATTTTTTGGCTTTTTAGTTTCTTGGACAATTAATATTGCCGTGGTTCTTATAGTGTGAACATGAAACAGGAAAAGACGATTTTTTTAGGCGCGATACAAGGTTTATTCATTTCGCCCCCAGGATCGCCGCCTTCACCGCTTCAACCGCTGCCAAAGCGCCATATCTCGTCCTTCAATGCCGGGAGAGGTTGAAAGTTGCAATTCTTTTGCCGAAGGAGCGATCCTTGATGGCCCGGTCACTGCGCATTGACGGCTCTCTCTTACCGCATTTGACGATTATCGGTTTGCTGTTGCTACCGTTTTCGTTTCAACATTCGATTGCGTGGGCGAAAGAGAAGGCGCCGGGGGGCTCTACCACCATGGCGGATTTCGTGCGCGACAATCCTTCCTGCATCGACTTCACGGACGGATGTTCGGTTTGCACCGTCACTGACGGCAGCATCGTCTGTTCTGCGCCACGCATTCAATGCCAGGTAAAGGAGCTGACCTGTACCAGGCGATAGTCCTTTCAAGCTTTTATACAGCTTTCGGGCCGTTTTCGCTGTGCGTTTTTAAGCCTTTGTGTCGCGGCGGAGCTTTTTGACGGTCAAGCGAGTTGCTACAAGAAATTCTGCCGCCCGATTCCGTCAGGAAAAATAGGGCTGACCGAATGACGACCTGCACGACTGCGAGGCCAAGATGACACGGGTGCGCGAGACAAGCGACAACGACCTTCCGCTGGTGGACAGGCGCGCCCGTTCCGGCACGGTCCTGCGCATTCTGCTTCTGGCGGTGGTTCTGATCGCGGCTGCTGCCGCCTTCGTCTATTTCAAGGATTCGCTGGAAAACGAAATCGTGCTCGGCATTCTCGGCGTGCTGGCCATGATGGGCATCTTTTTTCTGGTCTCGTCGATCATCGGTTTCATCGAGGTCATGCCGCAGTCGCAATCCGACGGGCTTGCCCGCCGATTCCTGTCGGCCCATCCTGAAGGCACGCTGATCACCGACACCAAGGGGCATATGGTTTACGCCAACGCCACCTATTGCCGGATGAGCGGCACCACCAAGGCGAGCGATATCCAGAGCCTCGAGACGCTTCTGTCGCGCAGCCGGGAATCGACCGAAGCGCTTTACCGGCTCATCAACGTGCTGCGCGAAGGCCGCGATGGCTATGAGGAATTCCGGCTGCTGAAACCGCTGGGCGAAGACGCTAACACGGGACCGCACTGGTACAGGCTGAAGGGCCGGGTGCTGAAGGATGCGGGCGGCGAGGGGCTGCACGTCTTCCAGATCGCCGATATCACGCCTGAGCGTGAGGATCAGGAGCGGTTTTTCCGCGAATTGCAGAACGCCATCGACTATCTAGATCACGCGCCGGCCGGCTTCTTTTCCGCCGGGCGCAAGGGCGAGATCGTTTATCTGAACGCCACCCTGTCCGAATGGCTCGGCATCGATCTGGCGCAGTTTTCGCCGGGTTCGATGACGGTCTCCGATATCGTCGCCGGAGAGGGCATGGCGCTGATCGAATCGGTGCATCCGCAGGGCACGGCGAAACGCACCGAAATCCTCGATCTCGACATGCGCCGGGTGAACGGCCAGAGCATGCCGGCCCGCCTCGTGCACCAGGTCACTTCTAAAGACGGTGCGCCGGGCGAAAGCCGCACCATTGTTCTGATGCGCCCGAAGGGCCAGGAGGATACGGAATCTTCCTCCGCCATGCGTTTCACCCGCTTTTTCAACAATACGCCGATGGCGATTGCCTCGCTCGACGGCGATGGCCGCATCCTGCGCATCAACGCGCCTTTCCTGAAATTGTTCTCCGGCGTCGTCGGGCGTGACGATATCGACCGCGGCGTCGCACTCGAAACCGTTCTTCACGACAATGAAAAGCCGCGGCTCGAACAGGCGCTGGCCGAAGCCAAGGATCGCCAGGGCGATATTGCGCCCTTCGATTCCCGCCATCCGAGCGACGAGGGCCGGCATTTCCGTTTCTACGTCAATGCCGTGATCGATCAGGACGATGAAGCCCCGGAAGAAGTGGCTATCGTTTATGCCATAGAGGTGACCGAGCAGAAGGCGCTCGAGACCCAGATGGCGCAGACGCAGAAGATGAATGCCGTCGGCACGCTCGCCGGCGGCATCGCCCACGACTTCAACAACGTTCTCACCGCCATCCTGCTGTCGTCGGACCATCTGCTGCTGCAGGCGCGTCCGGCCGATCCGAGCTTTGCCGACCTCATGGAGATCAAGCGCAACGCCAACCGCGCCGCTGTGCTGGTGCGCCAGCTTCTGGCGTTCTCGCGCAAGCAGACAATGCGTCCGGCGATCCTCAACCTGACGGATGTGATCGGCGATCTGCGCATGCTGGTGGACAGGCTTATTTCCGGCACCAATGTCAAGCTGGAGGTCGATTATGGCCGCGATCTCTGGCCGGTGAAGACGGATCTGTCGCAATTCGAGCAGGTGCTCATCAATCTCTGTGTCAATGCGCGCGACGCCATGCCCGACGGCGGCAAGATCACCATCAGGACGCGCAACGTCGACGCGAAAGAAATCGCAGCGCTCGGCCGTCCCGAATTCCCGGCCGAGGACATGGTGATGGTGGAAGTTGCCGATAACGGCACGGGTATTCCGCCTGAAATCATGGACAAGATTTTCGAGCCCTTCTTCACCACCAAGGAAGTCGGCAAGGGCACCGGTCTTGGCCTGTCGATGGTCTATGGCATCGTCAGGCAGTCGGGCGGTTACATCTATCCCGAATCGGAAGTGGGCAAGGGAACCGCCTTCCGCATCTACCTGCCGCGCCATGTGGTGGAAGCCGTTCAGGCCAACGGGCAGCTGCCCGGCGAGGCGGCGCTTGCGCCGGTCGTCGCAGCCGAGCCGGTGAAGGAAGAGCCGCTGGACCTGACCGGCAAATCCGCCGTCGTGCTTCTGGTCGAGGACGAGGAGGCGGTGCGGCGCGGCGGCAAGCGGATGCTGGAAACCCGCGGCTACACCGTGCACGAGGCCGGCTCCGGCACCGAGGCGCTGGAGGTGATGGAGGAGCTGGAAGGCAAGGTCGATATCGTCGTTTCCGATGTCGTGATGCCGGAAATGGACGGTCCGTCGCTCTTGAGGGAGCTGCGCAAATCCTATCCGGACCTGAAGTTCATCTTCGTTTCGGGTTATGCCGAGGATGCATTCGCGAAGAACCTGCCGGCGGACGCAAAGTTCGGCTTCCTGCCGAAACCGTTCTCGCTGAAGCAGCTTGCCATCGCCGTTCGCGAAATGCTGGACGACAAGGAATAGGGCCGGGGAGAGGCGAACCGGATTCGCCTGCCCATTTGCCCTGACGACCCGACCTTCATGCGACCCACATTGCGCCGTTCGCGCCTGTTTGTTCGACCTTGCGCCGCAGACGGCCTCTACATCCGGACTTTTCCCGAGGTTTGCCTCTTCGCAAACGCAATAGTGATTGCACCGTTTCGCAAGGGGCTTAAAATCGCGTCTTAACGACCTAGATATGAAGAGGCGAAGTTCTCCCTCCTGGCAAAGAACTGTCGGTTTGAGAACAGTTTGGAGAATGATGAAAGATGATCGCTAAGCCGATCTACATGCAGGGCGAGGGCGAAGGGGAAGACGGCGGCGGCACCAACCGCGGAACGTCTGTTATCACCCGCGTCAAGCCAAAGACGAAACGACCGAATTTGTACCGTGTTCTTTTACTGAATGACGACTACACTCCCATGGAATTCGTCATCCACATTCTGGAGCGTTTTTTCCAGAAGGATCGCGAAGCGGCAACCCGCATCATGCTGCACGTGCACCAGCACGGCGTGGGCGAATGCGGGGTGTTTACATATGAGGTCGCAGAGACGAAAGTAAGCCAGGTCATGGATTTCGCCCGACAGCACCAGCATCCGCTGCAATGCGTCATGGAAAAGAAATGAGGATCGCAACGTGCCAACTTTTTCCCCAAGTCTCGAGAAGGCGCTGCACCAGGCACTGACCTTTGCAAATGAGCGTCACCACGAATATGCGACGCTTGAACATCTCCTTCTGGCGCTGATTGACGACGCGGATGCCGCCGCCGTGATGGGCGCCTGCAATGTCGATCTCGATGCGCTGCGCAAGACTGTCAGCGATTACGTCGACAATGAACTGACCAACCTCGTCACCGGTTACGACGAGGATTCCAAACCCACATCCGGCTTCCAGCGGGTCATCCAGCGGGCCGTCATCCATGTTCAATCGTCCGGCCGCGAGGAAGTGACCGGTGCGAACGTGCTTGTGGCCATTTTTGCCGAGCGCGAAAGCCACGCCGCCTATTTCCTGCAGGAGCAGGAGATGACCCGTTACGACGCGGTCAACTACATCTCCCACGGCATCGGCAAGCGCCCGGGCACGTCGCAGACGCGCACGCCGCGCGGTGCCGATGAAGCGGAAAGCGAAAACAAGGCGAGCCGCAGCAATCCCGAGGAAGAGGGATCTTCCGCCAAGAAGCAGCAGGATGCGCTGAAGGCCTATTGCGTCAACCTCAACGACAAGGCGAGGAACGGCAAGATCGACCCGTTGATCGGCCGCCACGAGGAGGTCAACCGCACCATCCAGATCCTCTGCCGCCGCTCCAAGAATAACCCGCTTTATGTGGGTGATCCCGGTGTGGGCAAGACGGCCATCGCCGAAGGCCTCGCCAAGCGCATCGTCGAAGGCAAGGTGCCGGAAGCGCTCGCCAATGACACCATCTTCTCGCTCGACATGGGCACGCTGCTCGCCGGAACCCGTTATCGCGGTGATTTCGAGGAGCGTCTGAAGCAGGTCGTCAAGGAACTCGAGGAGTTTCCGGGCGCTGTTCTGTTTATCGACGAAATCCATACCGTCATCGGTGCGGGCGCCACCTCCGGCGGCGCAATGGATGCATCGAACCTCTTGAAGCCGGCCCTGTCTTCCGGCGCGATCCGCTGCATCGGCTCGACCACCTATAAGGAATATCGGCAATTCTTCGAAAAGGATCGCGCGCTCGTCCGTCGTTTCCAGAAGATCGACGTCAACGAGCCGTCCATCGATGACGCCATCGCGATCATGAAGGGCCTGAAGCCCTATTTCGAGGATTATCATCACCTGAGATATTCCAACGAGGCGATCAAGGCTGCCGTGGAACTGTCGGCCCGCTACATTTCCGACCGCAAGCTGCCGGACAAGGCGATCGACGTGATCGACGAGACCGGTGCGGCGCAGATGCTGCTGCCGGCCTCCAAGCGCCGCAAGCTGATTACCGAGCGGGAAATCGAGGCGACCATCGCGACGATGGCCCGCATTCCCCCGAAGACGGTCTCCAAGGATGACGAGATGGTTCTCGCCAATCTCGAAAAGGAACTGCGTTCCGTCGTCTATGGTCAGGATACGGCGATCGAAGCGCTTGCCACCGCCATCAAGCTGGCGCGTGCGGGCCTGCGTGAACCGAACAAGCCGATCGGCTCCTATGTCTTCTCCGGCCCCACCGGCGTCGGCAAGACGGAAGTGGCCAAGCAGCTTGCCGCCTCGCTCGGCGTCGAGATGCTGCGCTTCGACATGTCGGAATATATGGAACGCCATACCGTGTCGCGCCTGCTTGGCGCACCTCCCGGTTATGTCGGCTTCGATCAGGGCGGTCTGTTGACCGACGGCGTCGACCAGCACCCGCATTCCGTGGTGCTGCTGGACGAAATCGAAAAGGCGCATCCCGACATCTACAACATCCTGTTGCAGGTGATGGACCATGGCTCGCTGACCGACCATAACGGCAAGAAGATCGACTTCCGCAACGTCATCCTCATCATGACGACCAATGCGGGAGCATCCGAAATGGCGAAATCGGCCATCGGTTTCGGCTCTTCGCGGCGCACCGGCGAGGATGAAGAGGCGATCAACCGCCTGTTCACCCCGGAATTCCGCAACCGTCTGGATGCGATCATTCCGTTCTCGCCGCTGCCGACCGCCGTTATCCACAAGGTGGTGCAGAAGTTCGTCATGCAGCTGGAAACCCAGCTCTCCGAGCGCAACGTCACCTTCGATCTGCATGAAGATGCGATCTCTTGGCTGGCGGAGAAGGGTTACGACGAAAAGATGGGCGCCCGCCCGCTGTCGCGCGTGATCCAGGAAAACATCAAGAAGCCGCTCGCCAATGAAATCCTCTTCGGCAAGCTCAAGAAGGGCGGCGTCGTCAGCGTCACCGTCGGCAAGAAGGATGACGGCTCCGAAGGTCTGATCCTCGAGGTTCTGCCCGAGAGTGCGCCTGTGAAGCCGCAGCCGGAGGCCGAGCTGAAGGCGGCCAAATCGCCCGGCAAGGCAAAGGCCAAAGCGAAACCCGCTTCCAAGGCGGCGAAGGCCAATGAAGAGGCGGATGTCCTTGTTGCCGAGGCCGACAAGTCGGACGAGGACAACAAGCCGCGGCGCAAGACCAATGCGGTGCCGAAAGTGCCGAAGAAGAAATGATAGTGGTCTTTGACCGATAAACCGATGCCGGGCGAAAGCCCGGCATTTTCATGTATGAGGCGCGTCGCGTTTTCCCAGATAACTGCGGCGCGTTTTATTTTTATTTTATGCATGATGTTGCCCGGAGCCATGGCATTCTAGGGCGACATGCACGAATGGGTCAGCAATGCAAACTGCCGACAGCGACACCATCCCCCTGAGCGGCTGGTTTTTCCGGGGAATGCGGGGCATATTCTCGCTGCCTTCGCTCATTCTGATGACATCTTTTGTCGGTTTCAGCGCCTTCGCGCTGGAATCCGGTGTCGCACGCGGTGAAGCCGTGTTCATGACGCTTGTCATCTGGGCATTGCCGGCCAAGATGATCCTGATCGGCTCCATGGTTGGCGGCGCCAATCTCGCCGCCTGTTTTCTGGCGGTGACGCTGTCCTCGGTCCGCATGATGCCGATGGTCGCTTCCATCGTTCCCGAGATGCGCGGCGCGAAGACGCCGACATGGATATTGCTGTTCCTCTCGCATTTCGTCGCAATCACCGCCTGGGTTTTTGCCACGCAGAATCTCTCAAGGGTGCCGCGTGAAGCCCGCGCCGTCTGGTTCGCCGGTTTTGGCATCACGCTCACCGTGGTCAATGCCATCATCGTCGGCCTGTGTTACGGCCTTGTCGCCGCCTTTCCGCCGCTCGTCGCCGGCGTGCTGTTTTTTCTAACCCCGGTCTATTTCGTGGCGTCGATCTGGGCTTCGGCCCGTCATTCCGTCGTCAAGGTCGCCTTCGTCATCGGCGTCGTCGCCGGGCCGGCCTTTGCGGTCATCGCACCGGAATTCGATATTCTCTATGCCGGGATAGGCGGGGGCACGGCGGCCTATCTGATCGACCGCCTCGTCTTCCGCCGCCGGATAAAACCCGTCTCACCGGAGAGCGAACCATGATGGCCGAACATTGGTGGGCGCCCTATCTCTTCATCGCGATCGCCGGCTGGCTGGCGACCGATCTCTGGCGCTGGCTCGGTGTTCTCGCCGGCAACCGCCTGAAGGAGGATTCCGAAGCGCTGCACTGGGTGAGGGCGGTCGCCACCGCACTTGTCATGGCCGTCACCGCCAAGCTGATCGTCTTTCCAACCGGCACGCTTGAGGCCTCGCCGCTATGGCTGCGCATCGGTGCCGCCACGCTCGGTTTCATCGCTTTTCTGATGGCGGGCCAGCGTGTCATCGTCGGCGTGGCTGTGCCGGTCCTCATTCTGGCGGGCGGATTGTTCGCGCTCGGTTTTTAAGGCTGGCTTTATCCGAATGTTAAGCCGCTTGCCCTATCTTGCCGCTGTCAGAGCAGGGGCAGAAATTCCATGCGATTATTGGTGGCAGAGCGCTTTTTGTTGGGCCTTATCGCCTTATTATTCGTTGTCGATGCCATATTGATCGCCGCCAAGGGTATCCACGTCGACTACACCGGATATTTCCTGTGCGTGCTCGCTGGTGCTGGTGTTTTTACGCTCGGTCAATTCTATCGCAGAAGCGGACGTGATCTCCGCATCGCTACCGCGCTGATTTCGAGCGGGTTGTTCATCCTGTTCACGCTCGCTGCGTCGATTTTCAACTACCTGTTCCTGCCTATCGCCTTTCCGACAATCGATCATGTGCTTTTCAGGGTGGATACGGCGCTTGGTTATAGCTGGGCGGGTATCGTCGTATGGGCAGCGACCTACCCATGGATAGGAACCGTTCTGTTCCACGTTTATTCCACGTCACTCCCCCAGCTTCTACTTATCGTCCTCACGCTGGGCTTCACCGGCAGGGAACGGCTCCTCCACCATTTTCTCCTGACGGGGGTGCTGGGGGCGTCTGCAAGTATCGTCTTCTGGATATTTTTTCCGACATTCGGACCGTCGGCCTATGTTCAGCTGCCGGAATGGGTTTCCGAGGCAATTCCCCTTGCTGTCGGCAATGACTATGGTCAGGAACTGAACCGTCTTGCGACGGAGGGCGTCGGCTATCTTTCGCCCAGAAACGTGCTTGGACTCATCGGCTTTCCCTCGTTCCACATCTTCATGGCGGCCATGTCCGTCTGGTTCGTGCCGCGCCACTGGCTTGCGATGGCGGTGATCCTGCCATTGAACCTGTTGATGCTGCCAGCCGTTCTTGTGCAGGGCGGCCACCATCTCTCGGATATTTTCGGCGGTCTCGTGGCTTTTGTCATCGTCTGTATTGCCGCGGGCCGTCTGCTCCACTGGCTTTCAGCGTGGGAACGCGGGGGCGAGGCGGCTGCCATCCCCGGTCAGGTGGTCGCGGCGGAATAGCCGCGCTGGCTGTCGCGCGCCTCCGACACCAGCCAGTCCGCAAGGAGCCGGGCCGGTGCAGCTATCTCTTCGGCTTCCATCAGCCAGTAATATTTCTCCGTATCCGCCGCCCGGTCGAAAAGCACGGTCAGTTGACCGGTGGCAATCTCGTCGTGAAGCAGCGCTGTCGGGCAGAGGCCGATGCCTTGACCGGCTTTGAGAGCGGTCACGAGCAGATTGAAATCCGCGAAAACCGGACCTGCGTTATCGGGCAGGGATATTCCCTCGGCTGCGAACCAGTTCTGCCAGGCCGCCTCGGTGTCGTCATGCAGCAATTCCGCTCGTAACAGGCTGTCAACATTGTCGAAAGGACCGAATTTAGCGGCATAGCCTAGCGCGCATGTCGGCCGCGTCTCCGCGCTGAAAAGCGCTACCGCATTTTCCCCGGAGGCGATGCCATGTCCTATGGTGAGATCGGCCGGTATTGCGTGATGCGCGCCGGAATAGCTGATGGATACCTGTATATCGGGGTAAAGCGCCCGAAAGCGAGGCAGGCGGGGCGTCAGAAAATGCGCCACGACAGAGGGCAGGCTGGCGAGGCGAACGGTCATGCGGTCATGGCCCTGACGGATCCGGGCGGCGCCAGAAGCGATCTGCCGTAGGGCGGTCGAAACCGTAGTACCGAATTCTCTCCCGGCCGGGGTGAGCCTCACGCCCCTCGCATGCCGCTCGAACAACGCCACACCGAGCCAGGCCTCCAGATTGCGCACATGCTGGCTGACGGCAGTCGCCGTCATGCCGAGTTCCTGTGCGGCCAGAGAAAAACTCGTTCTTCTGGCTGCGGCTTCGAATGCGCGAAGGGTGGTGAGCGGCGGTAATTTCATGGTCCCTCAAGGGTAAGTAAGACTTGGGCTGAGCGCAAGAAGAACCCGTCTTGTCAGGCGAGCAAGCATGGCGCAATTTCGCCTCGAGATTTTGCTTACCCCGAGGATTTCATGACCCCCATGCCCGCCGCCGAACCCGTCGACGCCGCTGAACGCCGCGCCGTCCGTCCTGTTGTCGTTTATCCGAACGGTACGCTTGAGATGCCAGACCTCGCGCGTCTGGAAGAAGCCAAACAAGGCATGGAAAAGATCGATGAGGTCATCGTGCCGCCGCGTGACGGCCGCACCTTCAATGTTCCCAAGGGGCATTTCTTTCGCATCGTAAGCGTTGAAGGTCCGCAGGTCGGAGACCTCAACCTCTGGAACGCCCATGATCTGACCGAACGCTTTTTCAGCGGCAAGACCCGCGCCCTGCACGCCACGCATGTTTCGGTCGGCAACCGGCTGTGGAGCAACCTGCCGTCCCTGCGGCCGATGGCGACGATCACGCATGATACGCTATCATGGTATGGCTTTGACGAGGATGGCGGCGGTGTGCATGACGTGATCGGCACCCGCTGCGATCCCTATACCAACAAGCTCCTGAGCGGTGGCGATTACCACCATTGCTGCCATTCCAATCTGACCAATGCGCTGGCCTCCGCCAAGGGCCTGTCGTTTCGGCAGGCGGAGCCGCATGTACATGACGTCCTCAATGTCTTCATGTGCACGGGTTTCACCCGCGATACGCACCAATATTTCATGAAGGCGAGCCCGGTGCGGCCGGGTGATTATCTGGAGCTTTTTGCCGAGATCGACCTCATCGGTGCGCTTTCCGCCTGCCCGGGGGGGGATTGCAGCGCCACGCATTCGAGCGATACGGCGGCCTGTTATCCGCTGAAGGTGGAAATATTCCGGCCGGATATGGCGGTGCTTGAAGGCTGGCCTTGGCCGGAGAGGAATGCGTATCGGCCTGTCGAGTGAAAAACACCATTTTCGTTATGCCGGACTGGATCCGGCACGCGGCCACGGCGCGTCTGCGCCGTGAGAAGGCTCTTTCGCGATCAAGGACTTGATTGCACTGGACCCCGGACCAAGTCCGGGGTGACGGCGTGGAGATGTACTACGGCTTTGCAGGAGACGCACCTGCCAGGCAAACATCACGAAGCAAGCGCCGCCCTTATCTTTTCCGCATGGGCCTTCAATACGTCGCCATCGGCCATCACGCCGGAATGCGGCTTCAGCGGCTCGCCTTCCTTGCGCGGAATGACGTGGAAATGCAGATGGAAAACGGTCTGGCCAGCCGCCGGTTCGTTGAACTGAGCGATGAAGACGCCATCGGCATCGAAGGCTTCCTTGGCCGCCACGGCCAGTTTCTGCACCACGGGAATGGTCTTCGCCAGCACGTCCGGGTCCGCATCGAGCAGGTTGCGGGAGCCGGTCTTGGGAACCACGAGCAGATGGCCGGGGGCCTGCGGCATCACATCCATGAAAGCAAGCGTATGCTCGTCTTCGTAAAGCTTGTGGCTTGGAATTTCGCCGCGCAGGATTTTTGCGAAGATATTGTTGTCGTCATAGGCGCTGGCCGTCATCGTGATCTCTCCTCATGGCGGACTATACGTCCGGTTCCTGTCTCTCGCCCTTGCGGAAGGGCGTGTGTTCATCAAGATAATCGCCGATATGCTCGACTTCCTCGCGCTCGCGCTGAAGATAATCGGCAATGGCGCGGCGCAGGCCCGGATGGACGATGAAATGCGCCGAATGGGTAGTGACCGGCATGTAACCGCGCGCCAGCTTGTGTTCGCCCTGGGCGCCGGCTTCCACCCGTTTCAATCCCTTGGAGAGGGCGAAATCGATCGCCTGATGATAACAGACCTCGAAATGCAGAAAGGGATGATCCTCGATGCAGCCCCAGTGGCGGCCATAAAGTGCATCCGAGCCGATGAAATTGATCGCGCCGGCAATATAACGCCCCTCGCGTTTCGCCATCACCAGCAGCACATCATCGGCCATGCGCTCGCCGATCAGCGAGTAGAACTTCCGCGTCAAATAGGGGCGGCCCCATTTGCGGCTGCCGGTATCCATGTAGAAGGCGAAGAACTGGTCCCAGATATCCTCGGTCAGATCGCTGCCGGTCAGCCAGTCGATCTCGATGCCGTTTTCCAGCGCCGCGCGGCGTTCTTTCTTCAGCCCCTTGCGCTTGCGTGAGGAAAGCGCGTCGAGAAAATCATCGTGGTCACGATAACCGTCATTGATGAAGTGGAACTGCTGGTCGGTCCGGTGCAGGAAATCGCGGGGCAGAAGGGCGGAGAGATCGTCCTCTTCCAGAAATGTGACATGTGCCGACGAGACGCCGATCTTTTCCGTCACCTGCGCGAGACCGGAGGCCAGGAGTGTTTTGAAACGTGTCTCGTCCTCGTCTTCGCAGACGAGCAACCGCGGTCCGGTTGCCGGCGTGAAAGGGACCGAACATTGCAGTTTCGGATAATAATGACCGCCGGCCCGTTCGAAGGCATCCGCCCAGCCGTGGTCAAAAACATATTCACCCTGGCTGTGATTCTTCAGATAGGCCGGCACCGCGCCGACGAGAGTTCCGGAGGCGTTTTCGAGAAGCAGATGGTGCCCGAGCCAGCCGGTTTTGGCTGTCGCCGACCCGGACTCTTCCATGGATGATAAAAATTCATGGGAAATGAATGGATTATAGATTTTTCCTGATGTATTGCGCGAGGCTCCGGAAAGCCGTTTCCAGCTTTCCGGGTCGATATCCGCGAAGGATTGCGCAATACTGATGGAATAGTCTTCAGTCATGCCGTGGCGGGTGGGTTCTCTCTCGGGTCGAAACCTTCGAATGTCATCTGGTCCGCATATTTATAGGTAGTCTCGCGCGCATTTTCATCCCTGACCGTCCAGGTAATCACCGGAAGCCCGAGTTTTCTTTGCGCCTCGATGAAGCTGTTGGGCAGATGACCCCAATGATAGGAGATGAAATCAAGCCCGAGCTGCATCGCTTCGTCATGTTTGAAGAAGTCTTCCGGCTTGTCGCCTTCGGCCGTGAGACCGAGCGGCCAGGGCGAACCCGCAGCCTTCAGATCCCTAAGCAGGTGATGGTCGAAGCTCATCAGCGCCACGTGACCCTTGTAACCCTCGAGGTCTTCCAGCACCGCCTCGGCAAAACCGTCGTCGACGCCTTCGCCGGAGCGGCCTTTCAGCTCGATGACCAGTGGCACCTTGCCGGCGCAGAGCGCCAGAAGCTGCTTGAGGGTAGGGACCCGGTCACCGGTCTGGCCGACCGCAAGCAGCAACAGCTCGGCCGACGTACGTTCGCGCACATCGCCCTTGATGCCGGTCAGGCGGGCCATGTCGTCGTCGTGAAAGATCACCGGTACGCTGTCGGCCGCCAGTTGCACGTCGCATTCGATGGCGAAACCGGCCTCGATGGCGCGTGAAAAGGCGGAAAGCGTGTTTTCCCAGACCGCCTTGTTGAGATCATGATAACCGCGATGGGCGACGGGCTGGGCCGTCAGCCAGGAAAGCTTGAGTGTCATACGTCGATTTCCACGATGGCGTCGATTTCGACTGATGCATTGAAGGGCAGGCAGGCCATGCCGACAGCGGCACGGGCATGTTTGCCAGGCTCACCGAGAACATTGGCAATGAGATTGGAGGCGCCGTTGATGACGAGGTGCTGTTCCACGAACTCCGGAACCGACGCAACAAAGCCGTTCAGCTTGATAACGCGGCGGATTTTCGAGAGGTCGCCGTTCAAAGCGGCCTTGACCTGTGCGAGAATGTTGACGGCGCACAATTCGGCGGCGCGCTGGGCGCCCGCAACGTCGACATCGCGGCCAACAAGGCCGGTCACCGCAATCTTGCCCGATTCCATCGGCAGTTGACCCGATACATAAAGCAGATTGCCGCTGATGGTGAACGGAACGTAGTTTGCGGCTGGTGCTGCCGCGACAGGAAGCGTAAACCCAAGTTCCTTGAGGCGGCCTTCGATGACGTCCGACATTTTCGTCTCCGGTTTTGTTGTAAATCCTTCAAGAATCCGGCATTCAGAAGATGTTGATCCAAAAGCCGGGCGGTTGCTTGTACAATATGAGCGGCGAGTCCAACAGGAGATATTGCATGTTTGTCAGGACGCTTGGTTTCGTTGCCGCAACAGGGCTTATGACCGGCCTGTCAAACGCTGCCAATGCCTTGCCGGTCGCGGTTCCGGATCTCATTGCGCATCGCGCCGTCTACGACCTCGAACTCAAGGACGCGTCCGATCGCTCCGGCATCGAGGGCATGACGGGCCGCATGGTCTATGAATTCACGGGCTCGGCCTGTCAGGGCTACAAGACGGATTTCCGTTTCGTGACGCAGATCAACACCGGCGATGCCGTGCGCATGACCGACCAGCAGACCACGACTTTCGAGGATATGGCGGCCAAGAAATTCACCTTCGAGACCAAGTCCTACACCGACGACAAGCTGGACAAGGAAGTGCAGGGGGCCGCAACCGACAGCACCGATGGCGTCAAGGTCGATCTGACCCGCCCGGATGCCCGTCAGGTCAGTCTCGTGGCCAGCGAATTCCCGACAGAGCACATGTTCCAGGTCATCGAACATGCGAAACAGGGAAAGCGCATCTTCGAATCGCGGATATTCGACGGTTCTGACGATGGCGATGAGAGCCTGATCACGTCCACGCTGGTCGGCAAGTCGCAGATGCCGAAGGATGGCGATGCCGAAGCCGGCAAGGTGGGGGAATTCGCCAAGGCCGCCTTCTGGCCGGTGACCATCGCTTATTACAATGACAAGACCGGCACCGACGCCCTGCCGATCTATCGCATGTCGTTCAAGCTTTATGAAAACGGAATCACCCGCGATCTGACGATGGATTACGGCGATTTCGTCCTGACGGGAAAGCTTGCGAAGCTCGATATTCTCAAGCCCGAGACCTGCGAAAACAAGCCTGTCCGCTGAAACGCGGCTGTTTCTGCGGTTTTTTCGCATAAATGCTTGCATTTTCATGCGGGCGACTGTATGCGGCTCACCATTCCACACGCGAAGCTTGGGATGTTCCGGGAGAAATCCGGTCCGTTCCGCCCGGTGGTGTCGATGAAAATCGGCGCTGTTCGCTTCGCGGGGGTTAAACCGGAAAAGGAGTAACAAGGCATGGCATTGCCCGATTTTTCTATGCGCCAGCTTCTGGAAGCTGGTGTTCACTTCGGCCACCAGACGCACCGCTGGAACCCGAAGATGAAGCCGTACATCTTCGGCGACCGTAACAACATCCACATCATCGACCTGGCTCAGACCGTTCCGATGCTGTCGCGCGCCCTTCAGGTCGTGTCCGACACCGTTGCCCGTGGCGGCCGCGTTCTGTTCGTCGGCACCAAGCGCCAGGCGTCCGAAATCATCGCCGACAGCGCAAAGCGTTCGGCCCAGTACTACGTCAACTCCCGCTGGCTCGGCGGCATGATGACCAACTGGAAGACCATCTCCAACTCGATCCAGCGCCTGCGCAAGGTCGACGAGATCCTGAACTCGGAAGCTTCGGGCTACTCCAAGAAGGAACGCCTGAACCTCGAGCGCGAGCGCGAAAAGCTTGAAAAGGCTCTCGGCGGTATCCGCGATATGGGCGGCGTTCCGGACCTGATGTTCATCATCGACACCAACAAGGAAAAGATCGCGATCGAAGAAGCCAAGCGTCTTGGCATTCCGGTCGTTGCGATCATCGACAGCAACTGCGACCCGGACCACATCGACTACCCGATCCCGGGTAACGACGATGCTTCGCGCGCCATCTCGCTTTATTGCGACCTGATCGCCCGCGCTGCCATCGACGGTATCGCCCGTCAGCAGGGTGCTTCCGGCCGCGACATCGGCGCTTCCGAAGAAGCTCCGATCGAGCCCGCTCTCGAAGACGAGGCTGGCGCCTGATTTAGGCCCTGTCTGGCGGCGATTTCTTGATCGCCGTCTCCTCGACCAGGATATGACAAGGCCGTCAAAGACCTTCAATGGGTTGACGGCCTTGTTCGTTTCAAACGCTCCGCTGCGTTTTTAGGAAATCGCCGGCGTCCGATGTGGTTGAAACACAAGGCAGTCTTCATAACGCTGTCACACTAGAGCGGCACCCATCATTCCGATGTATGGCGACGCCGCAGCACTTGGGAATGCGCATGCCCCTTTCCTGAAATCCTCTCCGGTTTCAAAGGGTGTGCGGCCGGGTACAGTCATCACCCAGAACTTCGGCACGGCAAATTCCGCCGGCTGACCGATCGAACCGATAAGAGGCAAACAATGACCGAAATCACAGCCGCAATGGTGAAGGAACTGCGCGAGAAGTCTGGCGCAGGCATGATGGACTGCAAGAAGGCTCTTGCTGAGACCAATGGCGACATGGAAGCGGCGATCGACTGGCTGCGCGCCAAGGGCATCGCAAAGGCCGACAAGAAGTCCGGCCGCACGGCTGCCGAAGGTCTGGTCGGCGTTGCCACCATGGGTCACAAGGCTGTCGTTGTTGAGCTGAACTCCGAAACCGACTTCGTTGCCCGCAACGATGCGTTCCAGGACCTCATCCGCGGTATCGCCCAGGTCGCCCTCTCCACCGACGGTACCGTTGACGCTGTTTCCGCTGCCACCTATCCGGCAACCGGCAAGTCCGTTGCCGACAGCATCAAGGACGCGATTGCCACCATCGGCGAAAACATGACGCTCCGCCGCTCTGCTGCACTCGAAGTGCCGCACGGCGTTGTTGCGACCTACATCCACAACGCTGCCGGTGACGGCGTCGGCAAGCTCGGCGTTCTCGTTGCGCTGAAGTCGGAAGGCGACAAGGCCGTTCTGAACTCCATCGGCCGCCAGGTCGCCATGCACATTGCTGCGACCAACCCGCTCGCCATTCGCGCTGAAGAAGTCGACGCCGCCGTTGCAGAGCGCGAGCGTAACGTCTTCATCGAACAGGCCCGCGAATCCGGCAAGCCGGAAGCCATCATCGAAAAGATGGTCGATGGCCGCATGCGCAAGTTCTTCGAAGAAGTCGCCCTTCTGTCGCAGGCGTTCGTCATCAACCCCGACATCACTGTCGGCGCTGCCGTCAAGGACGCCGAAAAGGAAGCCGGCGCTTCCATCGAAGTGACCGGCATGGTTCGCCTGCTGCTCGGCGATGGCGTCGAGAAGGAAGAAAGCGATTTCGCAGCCGAAGTCGCAGCCGTCGCCAAGGGCTGATTATATTTACCCAATCTTGGGAAAACGGGAGGGCATCGCGTGACAACGCGGTGCCCTTCGTGTATCCGCGTTTCGGTTACATTTCCGAGGAGTCATGATGTCTTCCAAGCCGATCTACAAACGCGTTCTTCTCAAGGCTTCCGGCGAAGCCCTCATGGGCGATCAGGGTTTCGGTATCGATGTGGCGGTGGCCGACCGTATTGCCTCCGATATTGCCGAGGCGAGGGCGATGGGCGTTGAAGTCGGCGTTGTCGTCGGCGGCGGCAATATTTTCCGCGGCGTGGCCGTGGCGTCGAAGGGCGGAGACCGGGTTACCGGCGACCATATGGGCATGCTGGCGACCGTCATCAACGCGCTGGCTCTTGCCACCTCGCTCCGCAAGCTCAACATCGACACCGTCGTTCTCTCGGCAATCGCCATGCCTGAAATCTGTGAGAGCTTCTCCCAGCGCGCCGCCCTTCACCATCTGGCCCAGGGCCGCGTGGTGATCTTTGCCGGCGGTACGGGCAATCCGTTCTTCACCACCGATTCCGCTGCAGCGCTTCGCGCCGCCGAAATGGGCGCCGAGGCGATCTTCAAGGGCACCCAGGTGGACGGCATCTATTCGGCCGATCCGAAGAAGGATCCGACGGCCACCCGTTTCGACGAATTGACCCACAGCGAAGTGCTCGGCAAGGGATTGGCGGTCATGGATATCGCCGCCGTTGCGCTTGCCCGCGAAAACCACATTCCGATCATTGTTTTCTCGATCCACGAGAAGGGCGGTTTTGCGCAGATATTGACCGGCGGCGGCCGCAAGACCATCGTGCACGACAAATAATCAAAACGATGCCGCCTCAAGGGGCGATTACGGCCGGCTTGGCCGACAAGATGGAGTATCAAGATGAGTGGTGTTGACCTCAACGATATCAAGCGCCGTATGGACGGCGCCATCAATGCATTCAAGAGCGATATCGCATCGCTTCGCACCGGCCGCGCCTCGGCCAATATTCTCGATCCGGTCACCATCGAAGCCTATGGCTCGCGCGTGCCGCTGAACCAGGTCGCGAATATCACCGTTCCGGAGCCGCGCATGCTCGGCGTCAACATCTGGGACAAGTCGATGGTCAACGCCGTCGACCGCGCGATCCGCGAATCCAATCTCGGCCTCAACCCCATCGTCGACGGCCAGAACCTGCGTATCCCGCTACCTGAACTCAACGAGGAGCGCCGCAAATCGCTCGTCAAGGTCGCCCATGATTATGCCGAAAAGTCCAAGGTGGCGATTCGCCACGTGCGTCGCGATGGCATGGATGGTCTGAAAAAAGCCGAAAAGGACGGTGACATCGGTCAGGACGAAAGCCGTGGACAGTCGGAAAAGGTGCAGAAAATGACCGATGACACGATTTCGGAAATTGACCGCTTGCTTGCCGAGAAGGAAAAGGAAATCATGCAGGTCTGATATCGCTTGCGATAGGTCTGTATTTTATCCGTTTTAATTCCGCGCTGCCCTGTTACTGGATCGATATGCCGACGACGACACGTTCCTCCATACCCGAGCACGTCGCCATCATCATGGATGGCAATGGCCGCTGGGCAAAGCAGCGCGGTCTTCCCCGCGTGATGGGGCATCGCCGCGGAGTGGAGGCCGTGCGCGAAACTGTGCGCGCGGCTGGCGAATGCGGAATCCGTTATCTCACCCTGTTTGCCTTCTCGTCGGAAAACTGGCGCAGGCCGGAATCCGAGGTGAGCGATCTGATGGGGCTCTTGAAGGCCTTCATCCGGCGTGATCTCGCGGAACTGCATCGCGAAAATGTCCGTGTGCGGATCATTGGCGACCGGCAGGGCCTGAAGCACGACATACGCTCTCTTCTCGAAGAGGCGGAGCAGATGACGGCTGGCAACACCAAGCTCACGCTGGTGATCGCCTTCAATTATGGCAGCCGCGACGAGATCGCCCGCGCGACGGTGGCGATTGCCCGCGATGTTGCCGAAGGTCGGCTGGATGCCGAATCGATCACGCCGGAGATGATTTCGGCGAGGCTCGATACCTCCGGAATTCCGGACCCGGATCTCATCATCCGCACCAGCGGCGAAGAACGCCTGTCGAACTTCCTGCTCTGGCAGGCGGCTTATTCCGAATTCCTGTTCGTTCCCGAATATTGGCCGGATTTCGACCGTCAGCGATTCTTTTCCGCAATCGAGCAATATGCAACGCGTGACCGCCGCTTCGGCGCACTCACCGAGCAGGTTGCCGTGGCAGGCGCCTGATGGGCCGTGAACTCAGACTGCGGATCGTGTCCGCAATCGTCATGGCTGCGGTCATTCTGGCCGCAACCTGGTATGGCGGCATTCTGTTCCGCATCGTCGCGGGCCTCCTGGCGATCCTCATCTATTATGAATGGTCGACGGTTACCCGGCTCTCGGAAACCAATTCCACCGGCAATGCCTGGGGCTGGTTTGCGGTCGCCGTCATCGCCGGCAACACGATTTTCGGCGAACCCTCGCTCGATCTGCCGCTTTTATCCGGATTCACACTGACCGCGGCGCTGTTTCCGATCTTGCGCGGTAAAAACTGGTGGCTGGTGGGCGGCATTTTTTATGCGGGCCTGAGCGGCATATCGCTGGCGGCCATCCGCGGCGACGAGCTGACGGGCTTCGTGTCCATCCTGTTTATTTTCGCCGTCGTCTGGTCGACGGATATCCTCGCTTATTTTGTCGGGCGCGCCATCGGCGGGCCGAAGCTTGCGCCTTCGATTTCGCCCGGCAAGACCTGGTCGGGGGCCATCGGCGGGGCTGTGGCGGCCATGATCGGCGGCGCGGCCGTATCCATGGCCTATCACGGCAGAATCAGCCTGCTGGTGCTGGGGCTCGCGCTCATCCTTTCGGTATTCAGCCAGATCGGCGATCTTTTCGAATCCTTCGTCAAACGGCGTTTCCAGGTCAAGGATTCCAGCCACCTCATTCCGGGCCATGGCGGCTTCATGGACCGTGTTGACGGTCTTGTTTTTGCCTGCTTTACGGTATTCCTCATTGCTTTCGTGCATGCGGCGGCAACCGGCGACGTGCCCGGATCGGGCGGTGGTCTGTTGCCCGGGTTCTAGGCGGCGCGAAAGGTCACGACATAAAGGGCAGATTGTCATGAACACAGTAATGGCGGCGACCGGCTTTCTGACCGGCTATATCGTGCCTTTCATCCTGGTGCTGTCCCTGCTCGTTTTTGTCCATGAAATGGGCCATTATCTGGTCGGCCGCTGGTGCGGCATCCGTTCCACGGCATTCTCAATCGGCTTCGGCCCCGAGCTGATCGGTTTTACCGACAAGCGTGGTACGAGATGGAAGATTTCGGCCATACCGCTCGGCGGCTACGTCAAGTTCTTCGGCGACGAAGATGCGGCGAGCAAGCCGGATAGTTCCGGGCTGTCGCATATGTCGCTGGAGGAGAGGGCGCAGACGCTTTCCGGCGCGAAACTGTGGAAAAGGGCGGCAACGGTTGCCGCCGGACCGATTGCGAATTTCATTCTCGCCATTCTCATCTTCGCGGTGCTCTTCGGCATCTATGGCCGGATGATCGCCGATCCGGTCGTGGCGGAAGTCCGTGAAAACAGCGCGGCGGCTGCCGCGGGCGTGCAGCCCGGCGACCGGCTGGTGGCCATCGATGGCGAAAAAGTGATGACCTTCGAGGATGTCCGCCGTTATGTCGGCATCCGGCCGGGCACGCCGATCACCGTAACCGTCGAAAGGGCAGGCGAGGAGCTGAAGCTGCCGATGGTCCCGACCCGCACGGAAACCACCGATCAGTTCGGCAACAAGCTGGAAATGGGCATTATCGGCATCGTCACCGATCAGACGAGCGGCAATTTCCGGCACATCGAATATTCGCCTTCCGCGGCGCTGATGGAAGGCGTGCGCGAAACCGGCCACGTCATCACCGGCACCTTCAATTATATCGGGAATCTCGTCACCGGCCGCATGAATGCCGATCAGCTGGGTGGCCCGGTGCGGGTGGCGCAGGCCTCCGGCCAGATGGCGACACTCGGCATTTCCGCCGTTATCCAGCTCGCCGCAGTCCTTTCCGTCTCCATCGGTCTTTTGAACCTGATGCCTGTCCCGGTTCTGGACGGCGGACACCTGGTGTTTTACGCCATTGAGGCCATTCGCGGCAGGCCGCTCGGCGCAGGCGCGCAGGAAGTTGCGTTCCGTATCGGCATGATGATGATTTTGGGTCTTATGGTTTTTGCAACATGGAATGATATCAGCAGCTTGATTGGCTGAGGATTGTGTTTTAACGGTTTTGTTAGTGGCTTGTTTACCTTGTTTTTATGCCGAAGTGGCGAATGAGCCACTCTGAAGCACGAAGTAAACAGAATTTAACGTTCGCGCTTGCTTGTAGGGGAAAAGCAGGTAAAACGACGCACATGGCCGGAGTCGGGTTCCGCCCGCTGAGGGACAACGTAAAAAGGTAAGAATTGAAATGAAGGCTGGTTCAAGATTTTTGAACGCTGTGTCGGCGGTTGCTCTGTCTGCCGGTGTTTCTTCGGTTGCGGGCCTTGGCGTGCTTGCCTCTGCTGGCGTTGCAAATGCAGCCGTCATCAGCAGGATCGATGTTCGCGGGGCCGACCGGTCCGGTGCGGACTCCGTGCGTTCCAACATCACCATTGCGCCGGGTAAGAACTTTTCCAATTCGGACATCGATGAATCGGTGAAGCGTCTTTACGCCACCGGTTACTTTTCCAATGTCTCCATGCGCGTTTCCGGCAGCACGCTGGTCGTGACGGTGAATGAAAACCAGCTCGTCAACCAGGTAGTCTTCAACGGCAACCGCAAGATCAAGGACGACAAGCTTGCCGGCGTCGTGCAGACCCAGTCGATGGGCCCGTTCAATCAGGCGATCGTCACGGCTGATATTGCCCGCATCAAGGAAGCTTATGCCGCAATCGGCCGTAGCGACGTTGAAGTCACCACGCAGACCGTTTCCGTCGGCCAGGGCCGCGTAAACATCGCTTTCGTCATCAATGAAGGCGAGCGCACGAAGATCGGCCGTATCGATTTCGTTGGCAACAATGCCTACAGCGATGGCCGTCTGGCCGCCGTCATCAATACCAAGAAGTCCAACATGCTGTCGTTCCTGACACGCAAGGACGTCTATAACGAGGACAAGCTGCGCGCCGACGAAGAGGCGCTGCGCCAGTTCTACTACAACCGCGGTTACGCCGACTTCCGGGTCGTGTCCTCCGAGGCTGTGCTGGACGAGTCCAAGAACGAATACACCATCTCCATCACGGTCGATGAAGGTCAGCGTTACAACTTCGGCAACGTCGCGGTCGAATCGACCGTTCCGGGTGTTGACGGTTCGGAACTTCAGGGCCTTGTTGAAACCCGTCAGGGTGGCAGCTATAGCGCCAAGGAAGTTCAGCAGAGCATGGAAGCGATTTCCAAGCGCGTTGCCGGCGAAGGTTATCCCTTTGCCCGCGTAACGCCGCGCGGCGACCGTGACATGGCTGGCAACACCATCGGCGTGACCTATATCGTCGACCAGGGCGAGCGCGCTTATGTCGAGCGTATCGAAATCCGCGGCAACACCCGTACGCGTGACTATGTCATTCGCCGCGAATTCGATATTTCCGAAGGCGATGCATTCAACCAGACGGTCATCACGGCTGCAAAGCGCCGTCTTGAAGCGCTCGGTTACTTCTCCAAGGTCAATATCTCGACCGCCGGCGGCAGCGCGCCTGACCGCGTCGTCATCGTTGTCGACGTAGAAGACCAGTCGACGGGTTCGTTCGGTATCGGTGCGGGTTACTCGCAGAACGACGGCGTGCTGCTCGAAGCCTCCATCGAAGAAAAGAACTTCCTCGGTCGCGGCCAGTATATCCGTCTCGCCGCCGGTGCGGGTGAAGATGACGCGCGTACCTATACGCTGTCCTTCACCGAGCCTTATTTCCTCGGTTACCGCCTCGCGGCAGGTTTCGACCTGTTCAAGAGCCAGAGCCGCAGCGAAGATTATTATGACTACGACGAGCAGGGCTTCTCGCTGCGCGTGACCGCGCCGATCACCGAAGATCTCTCGACGACGTTCAAGTACACCTACAAGCAGATCAATTACGATGGTGAGGGTGACTGGGAGAGCGGCAGCAATCTTGCCGAGCCTTACAAGGACCTGATCCGTGGCGGTGACTGGACGCAGTCCATCATCTCCAACACGCTGAACTACAATACGCTCGATGACCGCAACATGCCGCGCGAAGGTTGGCAGGCTGCCCTGACGAACGAATTTGCAGGTCTCGGCGGCGATTCCGAATATTACAAGATCTACGCCAAGGCACGTTTCTTCTACACGCTGTCTGACGAATACGATGTCATCGGCTCGATCACCGGCCAGGCGGGTCACGTCATGCCGACGGGCGACAATCTTCTGGTCTTCGATCAGTTCAAGTTCGGCGGCCGTCAGGTTCGCGGCTTCAAGAACGATGGTATCGGTCCGCGCATCGGTTCCGACTCCATCGGCGGCACGACCTACTTCGCCGCTTCTGCCGAAGTCACGGCGCCGATGCCCGGCGTTCCCGAAGATTTCGGCCTGCGTCTGGCTGGCTTCGTCGATGCCGGTACGCTGTATGGCAACAAGGTCGCCAACAGTGCAGGTGTGAAGGACGACAACTCCATCCGCGCATCCGCCGGTATCGGTGTGATGTGGGCGTCGCCCTTCGGTCCGATCCGCGTCGACTACGCCGTGCCGATCGCCAAGGAAGACTACGACGAGGAACAGCGTTTCCGGTTTGGCATGTCCAACACTTTCTGATATCGGCAGTCCAGAACTGCAACTTTGAACGTTCTGGAGTTTCCGGCTGATGGAATACAACGCCTTTTTTCCGCCCCACGAGGGATTGCGATTGAAAGACATCGCAGACCGTTTTGGGGCGGAACTGTCTGACGACGCGGCGGGAGAGCGGATCATTCGGTCCGTTGCGCCGGTCTACCGGGCAAAACCCGATCAGCTCTGCTATATTCTTTCGCGCAAGAACCGCGATGAGCTGCAGACCTGCGACGCTGGCGCCGTCATTTGTGACGTCGCACTTGTCGACATGCTTCCGTCTCACACCCCTGCGCTGATATCGAAAAACCCGCACACGCTTTTTGCGCAGGTGGGTGCCTTGCTGCATCCTTCCGCCATGCGTCCGGGTCCAATCGCGCGGATGGAAGCTGAAATTTCCCATGCTGCGCATGTCGATCCATCCGCGAAGCTGGAGGCGGGCGTCATCGTCGAGTCGCTCGCCGTGATTGGAGCTGGCGTCCATATCGGCGCTGGTACGCGCATCGGTCCCGGCGTCATCATCGGGCAGGATGTGCAGATCGGACGCGATTGTACCATTGCTGGCGGCGCAAGCGTTCTTGCGGCCCTCATCGGTAATAATGTGATTATCCATAACGGCGCGCGCATCGGTCAGGACGGTTTCGGTTATGCTCCCGGTCCGCGCGGCATGTTGAAGATCGTGCAGATCGGCCGGGTCATCATTCAGGACAATGTCGAGATTGGCGCCAACACCACGATCGATCGCGGCACCATGGATGACACGGTCATCGGCGAAGGCACCAAGATCGACAATCAGGTGCAGATCGGCCACAACGTCCGCATCGGCCGCCATTGCGGCATCGTCAGCAAGGTCGGCATTGCGGGCAGCACCCGCATCGGCGACGGTGTGATGATTGGCGGCGCGGCCGGTATCAATGGCCATATCAACATTGGCGACGGCGTACAGATCGCGGCGATGAGCGGTGTTGTGGCGGACGTGCCGGCAGGCGCCCGTTATGGCGGTACGCCCGCGCGTCCGATGAAATATTTCCTGCGCGACATGGCCGAAATTCTGGCGCGCGCTGAAGGGCGTGATAAAAAAACAGGAGAGAAAAACAATGACTGAAGAAACGAAGACGGCGCTGGGCGCGGCTGACATTCTGGAAGTCATGAAGCTTCTGCCGCATCGTTACCCATTTCTGCTGATCGACAAGATCATCGAGATCGATGGTAACAACTCGGCGATTGGCATCAAGAACGTCACGGTCAACGAGCCGCATTTCACCGGCCATTTCCCGGATCGGCCGATCATGCCGGGCGTTCTGATCGTCGAAGCCATGGCCCAGACGGCGGGTGCGATCTGCGCTCGCAGCCAGGGTGAGGGCGGTCATCTGGTTTACTTCATGACCATCGACAATGCGCGTTTCCGCAAGCCCGTGATCCCCGGCGACCGTCTGGAAATCCATGTCGTCAAGCAGCGCCAGCGCGGCAATGTCTTTAAATTTCATTGCGAGGCGAAGGTGGACGGCGCGCTGGTGGCGGAGGCCGATGTCGGCGCGATGATGATCCCCGAGGACCAGCAATGAGCACGATTGCCGCCTCGGCCAGAATTCATCCGACGGCCGTGATCGAAGACGGCGCGGTGATCGGTGAAAACGTCGTCATCGGTGCGCTGAGCTATGTCGGCGCAAAAGTCACGCTGCATGACGATGTCCAGCTGCACAATCACGCCGTTGTTTCCGGCCTGACGGTCATCGGCCGCGGGTCGGTCGTCCATCCCATGGCGGTCATCGGCGGCACGCCGCAGGCGGTTCGCCACGACGGTTCGGAGACGACGCTGGAGATCGGCGAGCGCTGCATCATGCGCGAAGGCGTGACGATGAATGCCGGCAGTTCCGACGGTAGCAGCAAGACCATTATCGGTAACGACAATCTTTTCCTTGCCAACTCGCATGTGGCACATGATTGCCGTCTCGGCAGCCATATCGTCCTGTCCAACAATGTGATGCTGGCGGGTCATGTCACCATCGAGGATCGCGCCATCCTCGGCGGCGGCTGTGCCGTACACCAGTTCACCCGCATCGGCCGTCAGGCATTCATCGGCGGGCTGTCGGCGGTCAATTACGACGTTATTCCCTATGGCATGCTGAACGGTAATCCCGGCATTCTCGGCGGTCTCAACGTCGTCGGCATGACGCGCGCCGGTATCGAGCGCGCCGATATCCATAAGGTCAGGCGCATCTACAAGCAGATTTTCGAGGCAGAAGGCACGATCCGCGGCAATGCGGCGGCAATCGACCGTAACGACTATCTGGATTGCCCACAGGCGCTTGAAATCATCGATTTCATCGGTGCGGACAGCGATCGCGCGATCTCGTCACCCAACCGGGGCAAGTGAGCCGTGACAGGCGGCGGGCGTCTCGCCATTGTGGCCGGTAGCGGCCAGCTGCCGCTTTATGTGGCGACCGCCGCCCGTGAGATGGGTGAAAACCCCTTCATTGTTCGGCTGCGCGACGATTCCCGTTTCGACTGGAGCGGTTTCGACAATGCCGTCATCAGTGTCGGTGATGTCGCGGGCCTCGGTCGCCTGCTGCGTGAAAATCAGGTAGATCGCGTCGTGCTGTCCGGCGCCGTTGCGCGGCGGCCGGAATGGCGGGAAATCCGCCCCACGGTCGGTATCCTGCTCAAACTGCCGTCCATCGTCAGAACGCTGCTGTCGAGCGGCGACGACGCCGTTCTGCAGATGGTCATCAAGATTATCGGCACGCTCGGCGCAAAAGTCATCGGCGCGCACGAGATCGCGCCGGGCCTGTTGGCGACGACCGGTGTTTTCGGCGCGCAGAAGCCCGCCGAAGAAGACCTGAAGGATATTCGCAAGGCGGCCGAGGCGGCACTCGCACTCGGCAAGCTCGATGTCGGGCAGGGGGCGGTCTCCGTCGGTGGCCGTATCGTCGCGCTTGAGGGTGTCGAGGGTACGGATGGCATGCTGGCGCGTGTCGCGGCGCTGCGGGCCGAAGGCCGCATCTCGCCCCGCCGCAGGGGTGTGCTGGTCAAGCTGTGCAAACCCCAGCAGGATGTGCGCGCCGACCTGCCGACAATCGGCATGGAGACCGTCGAAAATGCCCGGAAAGCCGGGCTGGCGGGCATCGCCGTCGAGGCCGGTCGGGCGCTGGTGCTCGATCGCGACGCGATGTTGAAAGCCGCCGATGCTGCGGGCATATTCGTCTGCGGTATCGACACGTCACTCGGCGGAGACATGGTTGGCGGAGACATGATCGGATGACAGCGGCATTAAAGGTTGCGGTTATCGCCGGAGAAGTTTCCGGTGATCTTCTGGGTGCGGATCTCATCCGCTCGCTCAAGGCCCAATATCCGGGTCCCATCGAGCTGTTGGGTGTCGGCGGCGAGGCGCTGGAGACGCAGGGGCTGGTTTCGCTGTTCGACTACTCCGAACTCTCCATCATGGGCTTCACACAGGTTCTCAAAAAGCTGCCGAAGCTCATTGCGCGGATCAACCAGACGGCAGCGGCTATCGCCGCAGCAAAACCGGATGTTCTGCTGATCATCGACAGTCCGGATTTCACCCATCGTGTGGCCAAGAAAGTTCGTCGGCAATTGCCGCAGCTGCCGGTCGTCAATTATGTCTGCCCCAGTGTCTGGGCATGGAAGGAGTATCGCGCGGTGGCGATGCTCTCCTATGTCGATCACGTCCTCGCCCTGCTACCCTTCGAGCCGGAGGCAATGCGGCGTCTCGGCGGCCCGCCGACGAGCTTTGTCGGCCATCGTCTCAGTGTTGATGCCGATGTGCTGGCGGTGCGGCAGAAGCGCGCCGCGCGGCTGCTTCCAGCCGACGGTCAGCCGAAAACCATTCTTCTCCTGCCGGGCTCGCGTTCCACCGAAACGACGCGGCTGATGGAGCCGTTTCAGGAGGCCGCGAAGGCCTTTGTGGAACGCAACGGCCCGACGCGGTTTCTGTTGCCGACCGTGCCACGTCAGGAAAACCGCATCCGTGAGATGGCGGCGTCATGGCCGGAGGATATAAGGCCGGAAATCGGCGCCGACGCTGCCTTCAAATGGAATGCCTTTGCCGAGGCCGATGCGGCGGTTGCCGCATCCGGCACCGTCATTCTCGAACTCGCGCTCGCCGGCGTGCCGACGATCTCCGTCTATAAGACCGACTGGATTTTCACCATGCTCAGCAAGCGGGTGAAAACCTGGACTGGCGCCCTGCCGAACCTGATTGCCGATTACGCCCTCGTGCCGGAATATTTCAACGAGGTGGTCAGGGCAGGCTCTATGCTGCGCTGGGCCGAGCGCCTGTCTTCCGACACGATCGAAAGGCGGGCGATGCTGGAAGGTTATGCGCTGGTACAGCAGCGTTTGCACACGGATGTGCCTCCGGGCGAAACCGGCGCGGCTATTCTTCTCGATGTCCTGAAGAGCAAAAATACCGCTTCGATGTAACCCGTTCATCCACGGCTTTACCTAAAGATCCCCTCGGCGCTCGATGCCGCGCCGGTCACGGAAGTGCCGGCCGCCACGCGTGGTCCCGCTGCAAGAAGTCCTCGGCAATCCACCAACCGAAACTCAAGCAGGTCTCCGGCGTTGTGGCGCATCCCCGATCGCTCCGCGCGCATCATAAAAAAGGCCGGCGGATGAAACCCGCCGGCCTTCATTGTTAGATGGCTTTCCAGCTTAACGCTTGGAGACCGGAACGTAGTCGCGCTTGCCGGCGCCCGTGTAGAGCTGGCGCGGACGGCCGATGCGCTGCTGCGGATCTTCGATCATTTCGTTCCACTGAGCGATCCAGCCGACGGTGCGGGCGAGTGCGAAGAGAACGGTGAACATGGTCGTGGGGAAGCCGAGCGCCTTCAGCGTGATGCCCGAATAGAAGTCGACATTCGGATAAAGCTTCTTTTCGACGAAATAGGGGTCGGAAAGGGCGATCTTTTCCAGTTCCAGTGCGACCTGCATGATCGGATCGTCGGAATTGCCGGTGGCTTCCAGCACTTCATACATCGTCTTCTGCATGATCTTGGCGCGCGGATCGTAGTTCTTGTAGACGCGGTGGCCAAAGCCCATCAGACGGAACGGATCGTTCTTGTCCTTGGCGCGGGCGATATATTCCGGAATACGGTCAACCGAGCCGATTTCGTTGAGCATGTTGAGCGCCGCTTCGTTGGCGCCGCCGTGAGCCGGGCCCCAGAGGCAGGCGATGCCAGCCGCGATACAGGCGAACGGGTTGGCGCCGGAAGAACCGGCAAGACGCACCGTGGAGGTGGAGGCGTTCTGCTCATGGTCGGCATGCAGGATGAAGATGCGGTCCATGGCGCGGGCCAGAACCGGATCGACCTTGTATTCCTCGCAGGGCACGGCAAAGCACATGTGCAGGAAGTTGGAGGCGTAGTCGAGATCGTTCTTCGGGTAAACGAAGGGCTGGCCGATATGGTACTTGTAGGCCATGGCGGCGATCGTCGGCATCTTGGCGATCATGCGCAGCGAAGCGACCATGCGCTGATGCGGATCGGTGATGTCGGTCGAGTCGTGGTAGAAGGCCGAGAGCGCGCCGACCGTACCGCACATGACGGCCATCGGATGCGCATCGCGACGATAGCCGGTGAAGAAGCGGCTCATCTGTTCATGCACCATGGTGTGGCGCGTGACGCGGGTGTCGAAATCCTTCTTCTGCGCAGCGGTCGGCAGTTCGCCGTAAAGCAGCAGGTAGCAGGTTTCCAGGAAGTCGCCCTGTTCGGCAAGCTGCTCGATGGGGAAGCCACGATGCAGGAGAACGCCCTCGTCACCGTCAATATAGGTGATCTTGGATTCGCAGGAGGCCGTCGACGTGAAACCCGGGTCGTAGGTGAAGGAGCCCGTGTGTTTATACAGCGTGCCGATATCGACGACGCTTGGCCCGATCGTGCCTTCCCTGACCGGGAGTTCGACCTGCTTGTCGCCAAGTGTCACTGTAGCGCTTTTTTCCGTCATACTGATCCTCCGAAAACATGCGGGTGGGGGCGTTGAGACACGCCCCGCGGTTAAGCGTCTACCGATTAGCTATATGATCCTTGCGCCGATGCCAAGCTATCCAAAGGTCAAATTGTGCATTGCGGCAAACGCAATTGCGTTGCTTCCGGCTTTGTCGGCGATAGCAATTCAATCTCGGTCAACGCCGCGTTAAAGGAAAGCATTGCAATCCCCCGCATCCGCCTGCAAACCTGTTTCCGGTGCGGCAGGGGCGCGGCGCGGATTGCTCGGTCAAGGGGAAAAACAGCATTTCGGATATGCGGAAACGATGCAGGGCGGATTGCCCTGCACGGCGGATATCCTGTCCCCGCTGCGCCGGACCGGCGATATCGCGATCTATGATCCGCCTGCCATTGCCGGCAGGCCGAAGCTGCGAACTGTCGTCTCTCAAAAAATCACCGCATGCTTCGCAGAGGAGCGCGAATTCGGCCATGATTTCCTTTTTGTGCCGGTCGTCATCGGCTGTGGTGCGATCCTCTGGTTTTCCCTCGATACATCGCCTTCATTCCCGGTTCTGGCGATCACATGTCTGATCGCCGCAGGCCTGGCAGTCTTCACGAAATATCGCTCGGGTCTGGCGGCGACGGCCTGCGGCTTTTTCGCGCTGTTCTTGCTGGGCATGCTTTTCGCCGAGGTCGAAACGCGGCGGGCGGGGACCGTGGTGCTGGATACGCCCGTCACCACCACCGTCATTGGCACGGTCACCCGTCGGGAGGTCGATGCGCGCGGCGACTGGCGATATATCGTGCGACTGGCTGTGACGGAGGCGCCGACATTGTCACGCCCGCCGGGGAAGGTTTCGCTGCTGGCGCGCGGCGGAGGAGAGCCGGTCGCCCTTGGCGCAACCATCCGCGGCAAGGCGCGGCTTTCGCCGCCTTCCGGCCCGGCCTTGCCGGGGCTCAACGATTTTGCCTTCGCCTCCTATTTTCGAGGCATAGGCGCAACGGGCTTCTTTTATAAATCGCCACAAACGGTCATGTCACCGGCCGACGATATCAAGGCTGGAACGGACTGGCTGGAATGGGCCGATAGGCAGCTCTATGGCCTGCGCACCGCCATTGCCGAACGCATCCGCAACACGATTGGCGGTGATGCCGGGGCCTTTGCCGCCTCCATCGTCACCGATGAGAGACAGGCGATATCGGCAGAGACGATGGAAGCGCTGCGGCTTTCCGGCCTTGCCCATATCGTTGCCATATCCGGGCTCAACATGGCGCTGGCGTCAGGCATATTTTTCGTCGGGCTAAGGCTCGCCTTCAGCCTGTTTCCGGCATTTGCGCAGCACTGGCCCGTCAAGAAGATCTCGGCTTTCGCTGCGCTCCTGATGACGCTTGCCTATTATCTGATTTCCGGTTTCGCCGTCTCCGCCGAACGCGCCTGGCTGATGATGTCGGTGATGCTGGTCGCGGTTCTCTTCGATCAGCCTTCGCTCAGCCTCAGAAATGTTGCGCTTTCCGCTCTGGTCATTCTTGCCCTGTCGCCCTCGGAAATCATGGGGCCGAGCTTCCAGATGTCCTTTGCCGCGACAATAGCGCTCGTCTCCGCCTATGCCGCCTGGAGCCGCTGGCGCAGCGACCGCGAGCGCCTGTACATCGGACGCAAGCCGGTGTGGATGACTGTCGCGGAAATGACGGGCGCCATTATCGGCGGTGTCATCACCACATCGCTGATTGGCGGGCTTTCGACGGCCATCTATTCCGCCGAGCATTTCCAGCGTGTCACCACCTATGGACTTTTTGCCAATCTGGCGGCCATGCCGCTGATGTCGCTGATCGTCATGCCCTTTGGCCTGATTGCCATGCTGCTCATGCCCTTCGGGCTCGACGCGCCGTTTCTGAAGATCATGGGCTATGGCATGGCGCTCGTCATCGCGGTTGCGCAGGAGGTGGCGTCCTGGGGCGGCAGCGCGGCGACGGGGCGGCCGCATGGCTGGTTTCTGGGTCTTGCTTCGGCCGGCTTTCTGCTGCTGACGCTGCTGCGCAGCCGGCTTGCGCTTCTTGGCGTTCCCCTGCTGCTGCTCGCCTTCGGCCTGTCAGCGGCCACGGCCTATCGCAATCCGCCCGATCTGCTTGTCCATGAGGATGGCGAGTTGGTGGCGATGCTGGAGGACGGCAAGGTTTACACAACGAAGGCGCAGCCGCGGGGGTTCGTTTATGGCCAGTGGCAAAGAGCATTGCTGCTGCCGGAACAACCAGTGCCGCCCGTCATTCTCAAGAAAGACGCCGCGGCGACCACGGTGGCCTTTGCCGCGAAAACCAGGCTTGCCCCGGAAGAGATGAGGGCGGTCGCGCGGCAGATGACGGAGGCCCTGAGAGACGCGGAGCCCGGTGTCTTCACCTGCCGCAAGGGCATATGGTGTGTGGCCCGCGCCGGAAGCGGTGAATGGATCGTCGTTCTGGAAGACGGTCGCTTTGCGGGAAAAGCCTGCGATATCGCCGATATCGTTATCGTTTCCCGCAGAACTGCCTTTTCACAATGCCGCTCGGGCGCATTGCTGCTGAACCGCGATATTTTGCGGCGAACCGGTTCGCTGGAGATTGATTTCGCCGGCAGCGATCAGGCAGGGGTCGTCGGCAGGCTGCGCGCCGCAATCGCCGGAACGGACAGGCCATGGAGCGAACACCGCTCTTACGACTGGAAAAGCGGCCGTTTTGACCGCGACGTGCCGGATGCCGTCACCCGGCTGCTGGCGGTATCGCCGTAAGCGCCGCCAGCCTCATGACTCGTCAGGCCTTGACGCGCAGATCGGCGGTCAATTCACCGATACCGCCGATTTCTTCTTCATGCGCCGCATCGCGCCAGACTTCCTTCAGGCCGGCCTCGTACCATTCACGCATGGCGGGCAGGGCGAGCAGTCGGTCGCAATAGGCTTTCGCCGCAGGCGAAAGATCGGCGCCGTAGGTCTGGAAACGGAATGCCACCGGGCAGAAGAAGGCATCTACCGCCGTGAATTTCTGGCCGGCGAGATAAGGCCCGCCGAATTTCGCGAGGCCTTCGCTCCACAGCGTATCGATCCGCTTGATATCCGCCGCAAGCCCGGCATCGCCGCCCTGCGGTTTTACGCGAATGCCGACCGACATGGGGTAGAGATTGCGCAGCGTGGAGAAGCCCGCATGCATTTCGCTTGCGGCAGAACGTGACCAGGCCCGCGCCTGCTTGTCGCTTGCCCAGACGCCCTGATGTCTTTCAGCGAGATATTCGGCGATCGAAAGCGATTCCCAGATCGTCACGCCCTCGTCGACAAGGCAGGGCACCTTGCCCGTCGGCGAGAAGGTGGCGAATGAAACGCCTTCGCCGAAGGGGACAAGTTTTTCATCGAAGGCGATGCCGAGCGTGCGCATCAATACCCATGGCCGCAGCGACCATGAGGAATAATTCTTGTTGGCGATATAAAGATCGTACATGGCGCGTCTCCCGGATATGCTGCGCTTCTTATACCTGTCGAAGCGCCGCGGAATATCGAAAATAATCCATGGCACCCATAAGTCCCGTTGATGGGTGACGAAGGGCAGGGGGGCGGGCACCTCGGGTATCACCATTCGGTGACGGCGCTGCGTCCCGCTGTTTCCCGGTCGGCAATACCCGCAACGCCGCCGAAAACTTGCGCCAGACGGCGCGGGATCACAAAAGTCCGCCCGCCGGGCCAGAAGCCACGTGAAACACCCATATGAAATTGCTGTCGATCTTTGCCGGAAGAAACAAATCCGCCCATGGAAAGAACGATCTGTCCAGCTTCCTCACAATCAGCCGAATTGCGGGATGCCGCCATCTTCAATGGGAATTGCATCTACACAACGATCCCGCTTCGAGAGGATGACGGTTGACCCGGATCAATGGTAACGGCGGATCAGCCCAACCAGCTTGCCCTGGATTTTCACCCGGTCCGGCCCGAAGATGCGGGTCTCATAGGCGGGATTGGCCGCTTCCAGAGCAATGGAGGCGCCCTTGCGGCGGAAACGTTTCAGGGTCGCTTCCTCATCGTCCACCAGAGCCACGACGATATCGCCCGGATTGGCGGTATTGCCATTGCGGATGATGACGGTGTCGCCATCGAAAATGCCGGCCTCGATCATCGAATCGCCCTTGACCTCAAGCGCGTAATGTTCGCCCGAACCCAGCATGTCGACCGGAACGGCCACATCGTGAGTGTTGTTCTGGATGGCGGAAATCGGCACACCGGCGGCAATGCGGCCCATGACGGGAACGGTGACGGCGCCGCCGAGATCATTGGCTGGCGCCTTGGGGGCAGGGGCCGGTTCCGGCGCCTTTGGCTTGCCGAGACTGCCTTCGATAACGCTCGGAGAAAAACCGCGCTGCGGCCTTGCGCCCGGAGCGTAAGCCTCGGGCAGCTTGATGACTTCCAGCGCCCGAGCCCTATTAGGTAGCCGGCGAATAAACCCGCGCTCTTCGAGGGCGGTGATCAGCCGATGGATGCCGGATTTGGAGGCAAGATCGAGTGCGTCCTTCATTTCATCGAAGGAGGGCGGCACGCCGGACTCTTTCATTCTTTCATGAATGAAGAGAAGCAATTCCTGCTGTTTGCGCGTGAGCATGAGGAAAACACCCTTGAGAATCGTCGTTGAAGTCGCGAAACAAATACAGAACGAACACTATATGTTCCATATGTGTTCTGCAATCCCCTAAAATTTCGTGAAGCTGTGGAGGTGCGAAAACAAAACGGGAATGGCGCGCCAAAAACTCCGGTAGATAAGCTGGAATGAAAACCGCAAAATTTCGTTGTTTTTATTGGATTTTTTTCCCGTAAATAGGGGTCCCCAATCGCTGTATTGGCAAACCTCGTAATGCGTCATTCTCGCGTAGCGGCTAAGTGACTGATTACGCAGAATATATTGGGAACCTTCTCACGATCTAATGCTCTGCGATGTTGTGATTGGGAACCTTATTGGGAACCCTATAGCTCATCTGGCCGAAGCATATCACGAAGCAACCCCATCTTTTCTTGTCGATCTTCGACCAAGGCCGCCACCACTCTGGCTATTTCGCTAGTTGTGAACTCGGAGGGTTTGCCTTCCGCGCTCACACCGATCCAGCCACCGCTACGAACCATGTGCTGTAGATCGCCCTCGAAACCAAGGAGTACTTCGGCCCAAGTTTCATACGCGTCTTTCTCTTTGGCGGGGTCGAGGATATCGCGATACTGGTCAAAAAGCCGGAAGAACGCTGACAGGATCGCCACCCTCTCACGCTGTGTTGCTATGTAGCCGATCTCTTCATTGAAGGCCGCTTCAGGGCCATATAGTGCGGTAAGGATTTGCTGCTGGGCTAAAGGTACTGCCTCTCGCCGCCGCCATGCGGCGATAGCCTGCTTAGATAGAGCAAGGCTCTTCGCAAGTTCGGTATCAGTTTCCACGCCAACCAGCCGTTTTAGGTTGTCGATGTATAGGTCTATCGGTTTCTTCATTTTTTCCCCGTTGACAAGTACACAAAATGTAGTCATGACTACATCATGATTACTGCATCTCTCTCCGTTCGTGACATACCAGCCAGCGCAGCATTGTTAAATGCGGTGCGAGGAAGATTCATTGCAAGTGGTACATCGTTAAATCAGTGGTGCATTGCGAACAAGATTGATCGAGTTTGGGCTTCGGACGCGCTCGTGGGTAAAAGAAATGGCCCTAAAGCCCTAGCTTTACGCGAAAGACTTATCTCCGTCGCGGAGCGGCTTTAATGCAGGAAGCCGCTTGGATCACAACAATTGAATTTGCGTTCGTAACAGGGATGCAGAGGCAAGTAGCTAACAGGTTATGTCAGGCCATTGTCGCAGGAACGAAGCGACTGTGGCATGGACACGCACTCGAAGTCCGTACCGTCCACGGTCGCGGCGGTCGCTCTGGCATTCAATATCAGGTCAAAGTTTCCAGCCTTCCAGAGCATCTTAAAGACCGTTTAAAGGCGCTTCAAATGACCAATGAAGTCGTGTCGAGCTTTCGTCTCGGCGACGACACCGCCCATCATGAGCGGGCGTGGAAATTCGAAATCATCGAACCGGCTGTTAAACAGCCCAAGGGCAGCGCCGAGCGCAAGGCCGAAATCGACAGACTGGAAGGCGTTTCCCGCCTCGACTGGACCGGCCACAAGCGCACGCTCACCAAATCCACGCTCTATAAGTGGATCGAGACTTACGAGCTATACGGCATCGTCGGCCTTGCACAGCGCGTTCGTCGCGACAAAGGCGACAAGAAGGTGTTTGTCAGCCGTGCTTGGATGAAGGCCGTCCCGTTCGATCATGAGACGATGGGGACGATTCACAGCGATCTCAAGCAGTACGTGCGCAGCCTGATCAAAGGCGGGTCGCAGTTCAAGCAAACCCGCGTTCTGGCTGGCGAAAAGCTCAAGGATATCACGGGAGCTTACGGCTTTGAGACCGATAATCCTTTGGTCTTTTCCATCCCGCAGGAGTTCGTGCAGGACGAACATCAATACAAGGCGGTCTACCGGCATAAGGTTGACCGGAAGGCCAGTGAAGATGACAAGCCGCGTATCCGGCGCTCGACGGCTGGCCTTGTGCCGATGGAAATTGTCGTCATGGACGTGCACCATATCAACGTACATGTGCGCCGCGACGATGGCACATATTCAACACCGAAGCTGATCGCCTTCCATGATATCGCGACCAACCGCGTTTTCTGCGAACTCATCCAGTTCGACAATCGCGGCGGCGTCCGCAACAGCGATATCATCACCGCCTTCGTCAACATGTGCCAGCATCCGGCCTTTGGCGTTCCGCAGTTCCTTTATGTCGATAACGGCTCCGAATACCAGTTTGCCGACGATCTGGAAGACGCCTTGCGGCTCGGCACGAGGCTGATGCCCTTCAATGGCACCAAGGATCGCAATCACGTCATCCGCGCCAAGGCGTACAACGCCGCCGCGAAGCATGTCGAAGGCTGGTTCCGACAGGTAAACCAGCAGCATTTCCGGCACATCCAAGGTTGGCGTGACGATGACCCGATGAACCCAAAGCGGCCCGAGCTCGGCAAGCTGCATGCGCCGTTCGAAGGTGGGTTCGATGCGTTTTGCGATATCGTCTACAGCCATCTTACCTCCTACGAACACATGCCGCAAAAGGGCGCTCTCAAGGGCCGCTCGCCCGCCTTGGTGTTCAAGTCCTTCGTGGACAAGGGCTGGAAAGCGACCGTACTCGATCCGAACAAATTGCTGATGGTGTTCACAAAACCCGTCATGCGGCAGGTGCGTCAGCACGGTATTGACCTTTATAACGGTGTTTGGACATGCGACGGCCTTCTTGAGTTCTTCGGGCGTTCCGTCATCGCCCATGTGCCGAAATACCACGGTTTTGCCGAGCTTCGGATCACCGATGAGGACGGCAACGATATCGGTATCGCGGTTTCCGACAGGCAGTTCGACGTACTGGACGAGCGCGGTGCGAAGGAAAGCGCCCGCCGTGGCAGCATCCGCAACAAGGCGCTGACGAAACTTGCGAAGTCGGTTCCCACTATCGACGTGGGCGCGGAACTGATCGAGTTCGGGCGCAAGCAGTTGCCGGTTGTTCCGAATGAACCGGATGCCACGATCTCCATCAATCAACCCGGATCGCAGCGGCGGGCAATCCTGCCGGTCGCCGTTGATAGTCTGGACGCTCAGCGCCGTGACGACGAAATCCGCCGCTCCAATGACGAAGCGGTCAGCTTGTTATCTCAATTCTTCGGATCAGGAAGGCAGGTACAATAATGCGCGGTCGCCCTGCGAACATTCCCGAAATCATCGTTGAAACCGCCACGGTCAAGCTTGTGCGTGAAGCCGCTCAATACAGCCTTGACCTGCGTTTCCCCGTTCGCCTGATCGGCAAGCCGGGAACCGGCAAAAGCTCTGCACTGTGGCATATCGCGCAGGATTTCGGCGGCGTCTATTGCGAAATCTCACAGCAGAGCAAGGCTCCTAAAGGCATGCTGGAACTGCTTTTGAAGGAAGCTGGTCAGCTTACGCGGCAAAAGTATATCGATGAACTGGCGAACGAAGCCTATTATTATTTCCGGTCTGGCAGTCGCTACAACCAGAAGACTGGCGCTTACGTCGAAGGGCCAATCCTGCTTGTTGTCGATGAAGTTCAGACGCTGGAAGTACCTGCTTTCCGGGAACTTCTCCGTATTCAGGAAAAATGCGGCATCGGTCTTTTACTGGCTGGAAACGCCGAACGGTTGGCATCCACCCGCAAGAAAGAAGCCGACACTTGGGCGCAGATTGAAAGCCGGATCGCCATGACGCGGCAGCTTCCAGCGCCGAGCCGGACGGACTGCGATCTTATCGGCAGCACATATAATGTGGAAGGCATGGACGCTTATGCGGGCCTCGCGGCTTATGGCGCAAAGACGAATTTCCGCGATCTCGTCCAGCTTCTCGAAACAGCCAAGCGCCTTACTGGCGGAGCGACGGGCATCCGGCTCGCGCACCTGAAAAGCGCGCTCGGCATTCTTACAACGAAGCCTGATTTGCTTCGTCTGATGCAACCCGAAGCGGCCTGACCGCCGCTTCATCGCTTTTATCTACCCTTCAATCAACAGGCTCCGCGCATTTGCGCGGCGTAGTGCGGAGTCACGTCCAAATGCAAGAGGAGAATGAAATGCCGACATACAATGTGAAGGAATACAAGGACTACACCGATCTGCTCGATGATATGGAAGTTGCCATTGCGGCCGTCCAGTCCTTCGGCGCGATGGTGGAATATTCGCTTCGCACGGGCGAAGATATCAGCGCTGATGGCTATGGAATGGAACGGCTGCTCAATCTCCAGTGCCGTCATCTCAAAGGGATCGCCAGCGCGCTGCGAAGTGAATTCAAAGAGATCAAGGCGTCGAAGCTGAAGGTCAGAAATTCTGATCAGATTGCAAAGTGGGCGGGCGTGTCCAAATATGCGGTCAATCGCGTGGTTTCGTGCGCGGTCGGTATCGATCTCGGCCCGCCATCTGAAAACCACACGGAGACCCCGCCGTACACCATAAAAAGGGAGGCGGAAGATGCGCGCTCCTAAGGCTTCCACGCCGATCACTGCCAAACAGATTGCGCTGTTGCACGTCGCCAAGAAGCAGCTTGGCCTTGATGACGATACCTATCGCGCCGTTCTTGAGCGCGTCACCGGCTGCGATAGCGCCGCCGATCTGACGCAGCCCGGATTTACCGCAGCCGTGAAATACTTCACGGCCATGGGCTTCCGTTCGACCTGGACAACGCGCAGCTACGGATATCGCCCGACAATGGCAACGCCGCCGCAGGTAGATCTCATCCGGTCACTATGGGCGAAATTCCTTGGCCGGGAAGACGAGAACGACATGGAGCTAAACAAGTGGCTGGATCGCTTCCACAAGGTCTCGTCATTGCGGTTCGTGGATAACAAAAAGGCGGCGAAGGTGATTTCGGCGCTTCGGAACATGAACTCCCGCAAACAGGATAAAAATTGAAGCCGGATTAAAGGCCGTGGAAGCGTTTCTCCAAAATTTCTACGTCATCCGGTCACGGACGATGCAGAAACGCCTCCACGGCCAGATTTAATGAAAAAGCGAGATGAGGCGGATGGAACAAGCAAGCAAGGCAAAACGCCGATTTCTGGACACCGATGCGGTGCGCTTATTCGTGTAACGGCTTGCCGCCGATTCACCGGCGTAATAGAGATCGAGATTCATTTTCTGCGACCACGGATGAACTGGCGCAGGGAACGCGGGGCGGACTTTGGCGACCGCCCCGCAACCATTTAAAGGGTCTATCATTGCCGAGACTGTTGCCTGATGATAAATCTGACAACGTGGCAGCGAAATCCGTAGTCCCAGATGACCCTTGGAGGGGAGCCGGTTTTACCGGGGGCGGTCCCTCCCTGCCACATTTCAATCCTAAAGCGGTTCCTCATAATCGGGATTATCGGGCTCGGCGCTGCTGGCTCTTTCGTCGCCAGTCTCCGGCGCTTCATCTTGATGAAGCCGGTCGTGGCAACTATCGCAGACGGCCACCAGTTCGAACAGGAACTCACATCCTACGTGCTTATAGGTCAGATGGTGGACCTGTTTGGCTTCAGCCAGCCCGCAGCCCTCACACATTCCGCCAGATCGTTTGAATACCAGCTTGCGCTTTTGCTGCCATTCATCGCTCGCCAGATAGTCATTGTATTGATCAAACCAGCTACTGGTTTTCTCGTGTTGCAAGCGGGCATGCTTCTTTAGGATTTGCAGGTGTTCCTGTTCCCGCAGTTCGTTATAACGGGTCTCCATGTCTGGATCATGCAGCGGAAGGTTTTCGTCTCCCGGCTCGCGCTTTCGAGCGCCACCCAAAAGATGGCCGCAGATGCGACATTGCTGCCGAATTTGAACGCCGCCATTTGAGGTAATCCGCCGACACCAGAACGTGTCATGGTCGGTGCATTTCGTCTGGCTCCAAGCTTGTGTTTCAGCCGCCCATTCAGGCGTCGAGGTGAAATAAACAACTGTGTTGATATCTTCCAGAACGACTTTGACCATGGTGGCTGTAACCTCTTTTCTGCTTGATCGTTTGTGGTCGGTTTTCGCCGTACGTCACTTCACCGTGGAACCGGGGCCGCCGTGGGTCGCGCAATATTCACCCTGCATCTTCTTCCAATCCTCTGGCTTGTAGTGGCTTCCGCCAGAGACATGGTTTTTACAGCGGGAGCCGGACGTTGTGTGAGCCGAGCACTGAACATAACCATCGTTCGCGACCCAGTCTTGATACTGTTCTTTCGTGAGGCCAAAATGCTCGGCGGCAAAACCGTCTTTGTCGGCCAGATATTTTTCGACATTCTGCGGTTTGAGCACGATATCGCGCCCACCACCCGGAATGCGGAGGTTTGCCCAAAAACCGATGCCAGCGTTATTCAAGGTGTCGAGTGTATTGCGGTCGATTGCCATTTAAAGCTCCTCTGAAGGCTGTATTGATCATTTACAGAATGCTGTCTCGGCTCGGTCGTTTTTAATAGCGTTTCCAGTCCATCTTGCTTTCTTTCCCGGTTTCAGGGAGAATCAAGCCGACGCGAGCAAAGTTTACTTGGACGGCGAACGCTGGATCAACGAGGGAGTGCTGCCCCTCCGCGTCAACTTTCTTCCATAAATTCTTATCTCTTTAGCGCGCTCGAAAGTCCCTTTTTGTGCCTCTTTAGTTTTCTTTTTGTTTCGATTATAATCCGCTTCTGTTCACTATTCGGCAAGCGCTTATTTAGCTAGCCGGTGCAGTGCAAATTTTCGAAAAAGGGCAGCGACACTTGACACGATCAACCGTGAAGAAGACGAAAATCGTAGAGGTTCAAGTGGCTAAAATCGATGGGCAGAAGTACGCTGTCGTTCCGCTTGATGAATATAAAGCCTTTCTCAAAGCCTCTTTGAACAAGTCGAAGCACACGAGACCGAGGCCCACTTTTATCATGCAGAGGCCGGACGTTGCCGATTTCTTCCGCGAGAAGTTTGGTACTCAAAGCTTGGTGGCAACGGTTGCCGAATGCCGGGAAAAATTTGGAGAAGAAAACACTCCGACGATGTCTGCCGCGCACCGGCACTGGCAAAAGCTTCGGAAAGAGAAGCTGGTTGAGATAGACGTTGCTCGCACGGCTCGCAGACTTACCGCAGCCTTCTACGAGGGGAATTGAGCGTGAACGGTTTAGAGCGTTGCAATGATTGCGGCAGACTTGCTCTCTCAAGCGAGACGGTCACACTCCCAGCGGATGAATATCGTAAACTTCTTCAGGATGCAGCCGCTGGACGAGCAAAAAAAGCTATATCTTCCTATCGCGCTGTTTCTCGATCTGGCATCGGGCTTAATCCAGAACTCGCGGATTTCATTCTCGATGTCGCCCCTACTATGACCATCGCCAAAATACACGCGGCATGCGTTGAGCGCTTCGGTGAAAAAGCACCGTCTGCGTCTTCTATCTTCCGATTCATCGATAAAATGCGCGGCGGTGCGAGACCCTAAAGACTTCCGTCAGCCACTGCCGGTCCTTGCTGAAATGAACCGGATAATGCTGAACATTGTCGGAAATTGTCGGATAAATTCCAGCTTAAAGCCCTGTATTCCAGCTTATCTATAACAAGTACAGCTGCTATCTGTTGTTTTGATGATTTGCCTATTTGCGCCTGATTGTGCTTTTCTGCGGTCCAGGTCGTCCGGGCATGCACGGGCAGAGCGCCAGCGCAGGAAGCAGGTTATGATGAAATCCCGTTGTATCGATCATCTCGTTCTGCCGGTGGAAGATATCGGCATTGCCGTGAAACGTCTCGCCAGCCTTGGATTCACGGTCGCGCCGGAGGCTCTGCACCCTTTCGGAACCCAAAATGCCTGCGTTTTTTTCGCTGATGGGGCCTATCTGGAACCGCTCGCAATTGCTGACCCGGCTAAATATAACGTGTCGGCAGACAGGGGAGATGTGTTCACCGGCAGGGACAGGGCCTTCCGGCAGCGTGACGGGCAGGAGGGGTTTTCGGCTCTTGTCGCCAAAACCGAGGATGCCCTTGCCGACCATGAAAGATTTCTGGCGTCCGGCGTGTCGGCGGGCGCTGTGTTCCAGTTTTCCCGCCCTGTGCGGATGCCTGACGGGTCGGAGAGCGAGGCGGCGTTCCGGCTGGCCTTTGCGGCAAGCGGGGCGGCGGCGGATTTCTTTTTGTTCAGCTGCCAGCGGCTGCGCGCCCTGCCGGGTGACCGAACGGCGCTGGAACGCCATGCCAACGGGGTCTGCGGCCTCAGCGAAATCGTCCTGTTTTCCGACGGGGATACGAAGGCCGCGCGCCTGATCGAAATGGTCTTCGGCTGTGAGGGCAAGGTATCTCCGGATGGGGATATGGTTTTCGTAACCGACAATGCCCGTATCAGACTGGTTGAAAAGCCGACCTTCAGCGGACTTGCCCTCAGCGCCTTTGGCCGGAGTGGCGGCGGGTTGCGCGGCATGTGCATCGTCTTTTCCGTTGACGATCTTGCCGTGACAGCGGCGGCGCTTGCTGCTAATGGCGTGTCCTGCATGGAAGCGGGCGGCCGTCTGGTGGCGCCCGCCGCGCCCGGCCAGGGCGTTGCCTTCGCCTTCGAGGAAAAATGATGAGCGTTACGAACAATCTCAAAGTCACCGCCGGCGATGGCGCCAGCAAGGTTTCTTTCTCCAATGCCGAGCGTTTTTCGCTGATCGCCGGCCCGTGCCAGATGGAAAGCCGCGAACATGCCTTCATGATCGCCGGCGTGCTGAAAGAGCTTTGCGACAGCCTCGGGATAGGGCTTGTCTACAAGTCCTCCTTCGACAAGGCGAACCGCACCTCGCTTTCCGGCAAGCGCGGCATCGGCCTTGAAAGCGCGATGGAAGTTTTTGCCGATCTCAAGAAGGAATTCGGCTTTCCTGTTCTGACCGACATTCACACCGAAGAACAATGCGCCGTCGTGTCCGAAGTGGTGGATGTGCTGCAAATCCCGGCGTTCCTCAGCCGTCAGACCGATCTCCTCGTTGCCGCCGCAAAAACCGGCCGTGTCATCAATGTCAAGAAGGGCCAGTTTCTGGCGCCCTGGGACATGAAGAACGTGCTGGCCAAACTCAATGAGAGCGGCAATCCGAATGTGCTCCTGTGTGAGCGCGGCGCCTCCTTCGGTTACAATACCCTGGTCTCCGACATGCGCTCGCTGCCGATCATGGCGTCGCTCGGCGCGCCCGTTGTCTTCGATGCGACCCATTCGGTGCAGCAGCCGGGCGGGCAGGGCGGCTCCACCGGCGGTCAGCGCGAATTCGTCGAGACTCTGGCGCGGGCGGCGGTTGCTGTCGGCGTCGCAGGGCTTTTCATCGAGACCCATGAGGATCCGGACAACGCACCGTCCGACGGCCCCAACATGGTTCATCTGAGGGATATGCCGAAGCTGCTCGAAAAGCTGCTTGCTTTCGACGCCATTACCAAAGCCTGAGAGGCGGGGGCGTTACGGCGGGCACGGTCCCGTGCCAATCGATTTTAAATGGCGGGCGGGCCGTTTCCGCCGTCCGCCGTCATTGTAATTTCTTCGCCATCGTCTAAGACAGGCGACGGAAAATATCTGTTCCATTCCCAAGGGAGAGACCATGACTGCCATTACCGATATCATCGCGCGCGAAATCCTCGACAGCCGCGGCAACCCGACCGTTGAAGTCGATGTCTATCTCGAAGACGGCTCCATGGGCCGTGCGGCCGTTCCGTCGGGCGCCTCCACCGGCGCGCATGAGGCGGTTGAGCTGCGCGATGGCGGCAAGCGTTATCTCGGCAAGGGCGTGGAAAAGGCGGTCGAAGCCGTCAATACGGAAATCTTCGACGCCATCGGCGGTTTCGACGCTGAAAACCAGATCCAGATCGACCAGACGATGATCGTGCTCGACGGCACGCCGAACAAGTCGCGCATCGGCGCCAACGCCATCCTCGGCGTGTCGCTCGCTGTTGCCAAGGCTGCCGCCGAAGCCTCTGGCCTGCCTCTTTACCGTTATGTCGGTGGCCCGAACGCACATCTGCTGCCGGTTCCGATGATGAACATCATCAATGGCGGCGCGCATGCCGATAACCCCATCGACTTCCAGGAATTCATGATCCTGCCGGTCGGCGCGGAAAACATCCGCGAAGCCGTGCGCATGGGTTCGGAAGTGTTCCATACGCTGAAGAAAGAACTGGCGGCACAGGGTCACAACACCAATGTCGGCGACGAGGGCGGTTTCGCACCGGGTCTCGAAAGCGCGCCGGCTGCGCTCGATTTCATCATGAAGTCGATTGAAAAGGCCGGTTACCGTCCGGGCGACGACATGTTCGTCGGTCTCGACTGTGCCTCGACCGAATTCTTCAAGGACGGAAAATACGTTCTCGAAGGCGAAGGCCGTACGCTGGAGCCGGGCGCAATGGCGGAATATCTGGCGGAACTCGTCGCCAAGTATCCGATCATTTCCATCGAAGACGGCATGGCCGAAGACGACTGGGAAGGCTGGAAGACGCTGACCGATCTCGTCGGCAACAAGTGCCAGCTCGTCGGCGACGATCTCTTCGTCACCAACTCCGCGCGTCTTCGCGACGGCATCAAGATGGGCGTTGCAAACTCCATCCTCGTCAAGGTCAACCAGATCGGTTCGCTTTCCGAGACGCTGGATGCGGTTGAGACGGCGCACAAGGCCGGTTACACCGCCGTCATGTCGCATCGTTCGGGCGAAACGGAAGATTCCACCATCGCCGATCTCGCGGTCGCCACGAACTGCGGTCAGATCAAGACCGGTTCGCTCGCCCGTTCCGACCGGCTCGCAAAGTACAACCAGCTGATCCGCATCGAGGAAATGCTGGGCCCGCAGGCCGCTTACGCCGGCCGTTCGATCCTGCGCGGGTAATTTCGCGTTCGGGTTTGGATACGTGGCCCGCTGTCTGGCGGGCTAAGGTGGGTGAAGTGCCTATCAACATATGAGACGTCATCCTCGGGCTCGACCCGAGGATCCACTCCGGTCCGCTTATGGATCCTCGCCTCAAGGGCGAGGATGACTGTGGAGAGGGGCGGGTCTCCCGGCAAATCCAGCCCGCCCTCCGGCGGGCTTTTTTCATGCTCATCTGCCGAACGGAAATTAAGGTCAACGGATAGTTAAACAATCCGGCTTAGTCTCAGAATCACGTTATGCGTTTTAAGGCTTCTCTGCGGCATGTGGACCAGACATCATAAAAAGAGACGATTCGGCCGTTTGATCGTTCCGGCCATCACGATCGCTTTTCTTTCCTATTTCGGCTATCATTCCATCCATGGCGACTTCGGCCTTCAGGCGACGGAGCGGCTGGAGCGGCAGCGTATTGCCCGTACAGCGGAGCTGGCAAAGCTGACGAAGGCGCGTGTGGCGCTGGAGCGGCAGGTGGAATTGATGAGCGACGGCTCGCTTGAGCGGGACATGATCGACGAGATTTCCCGTTACCAGCTGAATATGTCCCGCACGGACGAAATCGTCATCATGAACACCTATTTCTAATTAACCGAAATCAGGTTAATTTAACATTTCTGATTTATTCACAGCATCTTAGCGTGAATATGTGCCATGCGTTTAAAGCATTGCTGCATGGCATTTTCTTGCATATGGTACGCGCCACTCTATCCATTCAAACGGCAACTCAGGGAGGGATGAATGGCGCCGCGAAAACCAGCGACCGTATCCGGCCGCAAGACAACGGCAAAGTCCGCAACCGAATTCACCGGCAAGAACAGCCCGGATTTCTCCAAGGAAGAAGAGCTTCACGCCTATCGTGAAATGCTGCTCATCCGCCGTTTCGAGGAAAAGGCCGGCCAGCTCTATGGCATGGGCTTCATCGGTGGTTTCTGTCACCTCTACATCGGTCAGGAAGCTGTCGTCGTCGGCATGCAGATGTCGCAGAAGGAAGGCGATCAGGTCATCACCGCTTACCGTGACCACGGCCACATGCTGGCGCTCGGCATGAGCGCGCGTGGCGTCATGGCCGAGCTCACCGGCCGCAAGGGCGGCCTGTCGAAAGGCAAGGGCGGCTCGATGCACATGTTCTCCAAGGAGAAACATTTCTACGGCGGCCACGGCATCGTCGGTGCGCAGGTCTCGCTCGGTACCGGTCTTGCTTTCGCCAACCGCTATCGCGGCAACGACAATGTCTCCGTAACCTATTTCGGTGACGGCGCCGCCAACCAGGGCCAGGTCTACGAGAGCTTCAACATGGCCGCTCTCTGGAAACTGCCGATCATCTATATCGTCGAGAACAACCGTTATGCGATGGGCACCTCGACCGCCCGCGCCACCGCCCAGTCGAACTACTCGCTGCGCGGCCAGTCCTTCGGCATTCCCGGCATCCAGGTGGATGGTATGGATGTGCGCGCCGTCAAGGCCGCCGCCGATCAGGCGCTGGAACATTGCCGTTCCGGCAAGGGTCCGATCATTCTGGAAATGCTGACCTATCGTTATCGTGGTCACTCCATGTCCGACCCGGCGAAATATCGTTCGAAAGACGAAGTGCAGAAGATGCGCTCCGAACATGACCCGATCGAGCAGGTCAAGGCACGGCTTCTGGAGCAGGGCTGGGCAAGCGAAGACGAACTCAAGGCCATCGACAAGGATGTCCGTGATATCGTCGCCGACAGCGCCGACTTCGCCCAGAACGACCCAGAGCCGGATGTATCCGAGCTCTACACCGACATTCTGCTCTGATCGGGAAAGGGAAACCCATGCCAGTAGAAATTCTTATGCCCGCCCTTTCCCCGACCATGGAGGAAGGCACGCTTTCCAAATGGCTTAAAAAGGAAGGCGACAAGGTTACCTCCGGCGACGTGATCGCCGAGATCGAGACCGACAAGGCGACCATGGAAGTGGAAGCCGTGGATGAAGGCGTCATCGGCAAGCTGCTGATCGATGCCGGCACCGAAGGCGTCAAGGTCAACACGGCTATTGCCGTGCTTCTTCAGGACGGCGAAAGCGCCGACGACATTTCTTCCTCTGCGAAGAAAGAAGAGCCGAAGGCTGAAGCCGCAAATTCCGATTCGGACGCGGCTGGCGGCAAGACCCGCGAAGCGACCGAGGAGCCGAGCGCTGCCAAGGAAGCCGCCAAGGTTCCGGCAGCACCCAAGATCGAAGTCGCAGCCGATCCGGACATTCCGGCAGGCACGGAAATGGTGATGACGACGGTGCGTGAAGCGCTGCGCGACGCCATGGCCGAAGAAATGCGCGCCGACGAAAAAGTCTTCGTCATGGGTGAGGAAGTCGCCGAATATCAGGGCGCTTACAAGATCACACAGGGCCTGTTGCAGGAATTCGGTGAGCGTCGCGTCATCGATACCCCGATCACCGAGCACGGCTTTGCCGGTATCGGCGTCGGTGCAGCGATGACAGGCCTGCGGCCTATCGTCGAATTCATGACGTTCAACTTCGCCATGCAGGCGATCGACCAGATCGTCAACTCGGCGGCGAAGACGCTTTATATGTCGGGCGGCCAGATGGGCGCGCCGATGGTGTTCCGCGGTCCCTCGGGCGCTGCTGCCCGCGTTGGCGCCCAGCATTCGCAATGTTACGCCGCATGGTACAGCCATATTCCGGGCCTCAAGGTCGTCATGCCTTACACCGCAGCCGACGCCAAGGGTCTGCTCAAGGCCGCCATCCGCGATCCGAACCCGGTCATTTTCCTGGAAAATGAAATTCTCTACGGCCAGAGCTTCGAAGTGCCGAAGCTCGATGATTTCGTGCTGCCGATCGGCAAGGCGCGCATTCATCGCAAGGGCAAGGATGCGACCATCGTTTCCTTCGGCATTGGCATGACCTACGCGATCAAGGCGGTTGCGGAACTCGAAAAGCTCGGCATCGACGTCGAACTGATCGATCTGCGCACCATCCGTCCGATGGACCTGCCCACCGTCATCGAATCGGTCAAGAAGACCGGTCGTCTGGTCACGGTCGAGGAAGGTTTCCCGCAGTCATCGGTCGGTGACTTCATCGCCAACCAGGTCATGCGCGCCGCTTTCGATTATCTCGATGCGCCGATCCTGACGATCGCCGGCAAGGATGTTCCGATGCCTTACGCGGCAAACCTCGAAAAGCTGGCTCTGCCGAACGTCGATGAAGTCGTTCAGGCCGTCAAAACCGTCTGCTACAAGTAAGGGGAGGCGTTTCGATGCCGATAAACATCACCATGCCTGCCCTTTCTCCAACGATGGAAGAGGGCAATCTGGCCAAGTGGCTGGTCAAGGAAGGCGACAAGGTCGCACCCGGTGACGTGATCGCCGAGATCGAGACCGACAAGGCGACCATGGAAGTGGAAGCCGTGGACGAAGGCACGGTTGCGAAGCTGGTTGTTCCGGCAGGCACTGAAGCGGTCAAGGTCAACGCCCTGATCGCCATCCTCGCCGCCGATGGCGAGGATGTGGCCGAGGCGGCAAAGGGCGGCGCTGCCGCTCCGGCCAAGGCCGAGGCTCCGAAGCAGGAGGCTGCAAAGGCCGAAGCGCCGAAGGAAGCATCTGCCCCGGTCAAGGCTGAAAAGCCGGCCGCTGATCAGGCTGCCGCGTCGTCCACGCCGGCTCCGGTCGCAAAGTCCGGCGAGCGCATCTTCGCTTCGCCGCTTGCCCGTCGCCTTGCCAAGGAAGCTGGTCTTGACCTTTCGGCCGTATCCGGTTCCGGTCCGCATGGCCGTATCGTCAAGACCGATGTGGAAAAGGCTGCCGCTTCCGGTGGTGCGAAGGCAACTCCCGCCGCCGCAGCATCCGCAGGCGCACCGGCTCCGGCACTCGCCAAGGGTCCGTCCGACGAAGCTGTTCTCAAGCTGTTCGAGCCCGGTTCCTACGAGCTTGTGCCACATGACGGCATGCGCAAGGTCATCGCCAAGCGTCTGGTCGAATCCAAGCAGACGGTTCCGCATTTCTACGTTTCGGTGGATTGCGAGCTCGATACGCTTCTGGCGCTGCGCGCCCAGCTCAATGCGGCTGCCCCCGAAAAGGACGGCAAGCCGGCCTACAAGCTTTCGGTCAACGACATGGTCATCAAGGCGCTGGCTCTTGCCCTGCGCGATGTGCCTGACGCCAACGTCTCCTGGACGGAAAGCGCCATGGTCAAGCACAAGCATTCGGATGTCGGCGTTGCCGTTTCCATTCCGGGTGGCCTGATCACGCCGATCATCCGCAAGGCGGAAGAGAAGTCGCTCTCCACCATCTCCAACGAGATGAAGGACTACGGCAAGCGCGCGAAAGAGCGCAAGCTGAAGCCCGAGGAATATCAGGGCGGCACGACCGCCGTGTCCAACATGGGCATGATGGGCGTGAAGAGCTTCTCCGCTGTCATCAACCCGCCGCATGCGACCATTCTGGCCGTCGGTGCGGGTGAAGAACGCGCTGTCGTGAAGAATGGCGAGATCAAGATCGCCACTGTCATGACAGTCACGCTCTCCACCGACCACCGCTGCGTCGATGGCGCGCTCGGAGCCGAACTGATCGGCGCCTTCAAGCGCTACATCGAAAACCCGATGGGCATGCTGGTTTGATCGGAGCGTGAGATGGTGAAGTCGGTCCTCTGCTTTGGCGATTCCCTGACCTGGGGTTCCGATGCGGAAACGGGTGGCCGGCACAGCCATGACGATCTTTGGCCGAGCGTCTTGCAAAAGGCGCTCGGTTCCGACGTGCATGTGATCCACGAAGGTCTGGGCGGCCGCACGACCGCCTATGACGATCTGACGGCCGATTGCGACCGCAACGGCGCGCGGCTTCTGCCGACGCTGCTGCACAGCCATGCGCCGCTCGATCTCGTCATCATCATGCTCGGCACCAACGACATGAAACCGTCGATCCACGGATCGGCCATTGTCGCCATGAAGGGTATCGAGCGGCTGGTAAAGCTCACGCGCAATCATGTCTGGCAGGTTCCCGACTGGGAAGCGCCTGAGGTTCTGATCGTTGCGCCGCCGCAGCTGTGCGAAACGGCAAATCCCGTCATGGGCGCGATCTATCGCGATGCAATCGATGAATCGGCAATGCTGGCTTCCGTCTATCGGGACCTCGCCGACGATCTCGACTGCGGATTTTTCGATGCGGGTTCGGTCGCCCGTACGACGCCGGTGGACGGCGTTCATCTCGATGCTGAAAACACGCGGGCCATCGGTCGCGGGCTGGAGCCTGTCGTCCGCATGATGCTCGGACTTTGACAACAATTCTCGTTTCGGGGCGGCTTGCCGTTCTCCGAATAAGACAAGGCAGGATTTCCAATGGCTCAATCTTATGACGTCATCATCATCGGTTCGGGACCGGGCGGTTATATTGCCGCGATCCGCGCAGCCCAGCTCGGCATGAAGGTTGCCGTCGTGGAGCGCGAACATCTGGCCGGCATCTGCTCCAACTGGGGCTGTATTCCCACCAAGGCGCTGCTGCGCACCGCCGATGTCATGCATACCGCCACCCATGCCAAGGATTACGGCCTGACGCTGGAAGGCTCGATCAAGCCTGATGTGAAGGCAATCGTGGCGCGCTCGCGTGGTATTGCCGCGCGCATGAACAACGGCGTCGGTTTCCTGTTCAAGAAGAACAAGGTCGATATCATCTGGGGTGAAGCCAAGATCACCAAACCGGGTGAAATCGTTGTCGGCAAATCCACCAAGCCGGTGGTTCAGCCGCAGGGTCCCGTGCCGAAGAACACGCTGGGCGAGGGCACCTATACCGCCAAGTACATCATCGTCGCGACAGGTGCGCGCCCGCGCGCGCTGCCCGGCATCGAGCCCGATGGCAAGCTGATCTGGACCTATTTCGAGGCGATGAAGCCGGAAGAACTGCCGAAGTCGCTGCTCGTCATGGGCTCAGGCGCCATCGGCATCGAATTCGCCAGCTTCTACCGCACCATGGGCGTCGACGTCACCGTCGTCGAGATCATGAGCCAGGTCATGCCGGTCGAGGATGCGGAAATCTCCACCTTCGCCAAGAAGCAGCTCGAAAAGCAGGGCATGAAAATCCATCTGGAGACCAAGGTTTCCAAGGTTGAGAAGGGCGCGAACTCCATCACCGCGACGCTGGAGAAGAAGGACGGTTCTTCCGAGAAAATCACCGCTGACCGCATGATCTCGGCCGTCGGCGTCGTCGCCAATATCGAAGGCATCGGCCTCGAGGCTGCCGGCGTGAAGACCGATCGCGGTTTCATCGTCATCGACGGCTACGGCAAGACCAACGTCCCGGGCATCTATGCCATCGGCGATGTTGCCGGCCCGCCGCTGCTCGCCCACAAGGCCGAGCATGAGGCAGTGATCTGCGTCGAAAAGATCGCCGGTCTGCCGAATGTGCACCCGATGGACAAGCTCAAGATTCCGGGCTGCACCTATTGCAACCCGCAGGTCGCCTCGGTCGGTCTCACCGAAGCCAAGGCCAAGGAGCAGGGCCGCGACATCCGCGTCGGCCGCTTCTCCTTTGCGGCAAACGGCAAGGCTGTCGCGCTCGGGGAAGATCAGGGCATGGTCAAAACCATCTTCGACAGACAAACCGGTGAACTGCTCGGCGCGCATATGGTCGGTGCGGAAGTCACCGAACTCATTCAGGGCTTCGTGGTCGCCATGAACCTCGAGACCACTGAGGAAGACCTGATGCACACGATCTTCCCGCATCCGACCATTTCGGAAACGATGAAGGAAAGCGTGCTCGACGCCTATGGGCGTGTGCTGAACGCATAAGTGCTCCGTGATACCCGGCATTGTCTAACCATGCCGGGTGTCCCATATGTCTCGATGCAGGCTCCTTAAAAGGGGCTGGTTCTTTCAGGGAGCGTGGGAATGGAAAGTGTAGGCTGGATTGCAGCAATCATCATCGGCGGTCTCGCCGGCTGGCTTGCGGGCAAGCTCATGGATATGCGCTTCGGCATTTTCATGAACATCATCCTCGGCATTGTCGGTTCGGTGGTTGCGGTTGCGGTGCTTCGAACCTTCGATGTTTTCGTGCAGGACAGCAGGCTCGGTTATTTCGTCACGTCGTTCATCGGCGCCAGCCTTTTGCTGTTTGTGGCAAAGCTGGTGCGGCGCTGACGGGACGACGTGGCCGGAAGGGGCTTACGCTTTTTCTGGAATTGTTCTAAAGCATCGGCCAACAGATGTTTAGGTCGCCAGGGGCGATGGAAGCAGGTTTTTAATGGTCACTATTCTCGACAGGACGTCGTCCGACGAAAAGCGTATCCGCCATCCGGAAAAGGCGCACAAGCCCGATACCGAGGTCATGCGCAAGCCGGAATGGATCCGCGTCAAGGCGCCGACATCCAAGGGTTATCACGAGACGCGTGAACTGGTGCGCAGCCACAAGCTGGTGACGGTGTGCGAGGAAGCCGGCTGTCCGAATATCGGCGAATGCTGGGACAAGAAACACGCGACCTTCATGATCATGGGTGAAATCTGCACCCGCGCCTGCGCCTTCTGCAACGTCGCGACCGGCAAGCCCAATCCGCTTGACATGGCCGAGCCCGAGAACGTCGCCAAGGCCGTCAAGCAGATGGGCCTTTCCCACGTCGTCATCACCTCGGTCGACCGCGACGATCTCGCCGATGGTGGCGCTGAACATTTCGAGAAGGTCATCTGGGCGATCCGTGCTGCGTCTCCGACGACGACCATCGAAATCCTGACCCCCGACTTCCTGAAGAAACCCGGCGCGCTGGAGCGTGTCGTCGCCGCCAAGCCCGATGTCTTCAACCACAATATGGAAACCGTTCCGGGCAATTACCTCACGGTTCGCCCCGGCGCGCGTTATTTCCACTCCGTGCGCCTCTTGCAGCGGGTGAAGGAACTCGATCCCACCATGTTCACCAAGTCGGGCATCATGGTCGGCCTCGGTGAAGAGCGCAATGAAGTGCTGCAGCTGATGGACGACCTGCGCAGCGCCGATGTGGACTTCCTGACCATCGGCCAGTATCTGCAGCCGACCCGCAAGCACCACAAGGTCGAGGCCTTCGTGACGCCGGAAGAGTTCAAGTCCTACGAGACGGTCGCCTATACCAAGGGCTTCCTGATGGTGTCTTCCAGTCCGCTGACCCGCTCTTCCCACCATGCCGGCGACGATTTCGAGCGCCTGCGCGCCGCCCGCGAGAAGAAGCTGCTGGCGGCTGCGGAGTAAGAGGCTGCCACCGGCCGGTCCAGTGCGCGCCGGTGTTGTTGTCACCGCCACTTTGCCTACCGTTCCACCATCCTCACCCTATCTTTCCGTCATCCTCGCCCTTGAGGCGAGGATCCACAGCGGTTGGGGAGGTGGATCCCCGGGTCAAGCCCGAGGATGGCGCAGGGTGTCGGATCTACTCAGGCCGTGATCCGCTCCGGCCTATGCGCCCGCATGCACAAGATCACGCTCAGCACCACCGAACAGATCGCCACGATCTCGACAATGGTCGGCCCGCGTCCTTCCCAGAGAAAACCGTAAAGCAACGCAAACAGCGTTTCGAACAGGATCATCTGCCCGACCATGGTGAGTGGCAGAAGGCGGCTCATGCGGTTCCATAAGGCATTGCCGAGAATGGAGGCGGTGAAACCGAGCCCGGCGGCAATGGCGGCGAAATGCAGCCAGTCTCCCGAACTATGGCTTTCTCCGCCAAAGGCAAAGGCCGGAATGACGAGCAGCAGCGCAAGCGCGCCTGTCACGACACCCGTCATCATGTTCCAGTCATCGGCGCTGACATCGTGAAGGCGCGACAGCCAGCGGGCATTTCCGACCGCAAAGGCCGTCCAGGAGGCCAGCGCCCCGAGCGCACAGGCAAGCCCGATGATACGGGATACATCGAGCCCGGCATCGTTTTCCGTCAGCGACTGCCAGGAAATGCCGATGATGCCGATCGCGCCGAAGGCAAGCGACGGCCACAGCCGCTTTAGCGACACCGCGCCATGATCGCGGCTGCCGATGATGGTGACGGCGACGGGCAGGAAGCCGATGATGATGGAAGTGAAGGCGACGCCGCTCAGTTTCACCGCCGTCGAGATGAAGACGTAATAGGCGATATTGCCGATCATGCTCAGCCAGCCGAGTGCTATCCACTCCCGCGCGCCAAAATGGGCCGATACGCGTTTCAATCGCGGCCCGATGATGATGAGGGAAATCAGCCCATAGGTGAGATAACGCGCCGTCGACAGTTGCAGGGCGGAAAAATCCGGCACGAGTTTCGGGGCGAGAAAGATACCCCCCCAGAGCGCACCCGCCAGCACGCCGTAAAAAACACCGAGACCTGTTCTGTTGTTCATGTCATGTCACATCCGCATTCGCATTTGCCTGCGATGTGCCACAGCGCCTCCGCGGCTGTCTTGACAAAAACTCCAGAGGGAATGTCGGCGATCTAATGAATGCCGCGGTTGCGCCGATAGGCGGCCGGCGTTTCGCCAAGGGTATTGCGCATGGCGCGTGTCAGCGCCGTCTGGTCGGAGAAACCGGCCCGGAGCGCAATCTCGGCGATTGGCAGGTTGGAATCGTTGAGCAGGGCGCAGACCTTGTCCATGCGCAGCCCCGCAAGCCAGCGATGCGGCGGCAGGCCAAACTCCTCGAGAAACAGCGTGTGCAGGCGGCTGCCGCTGATCGTCACGCAGGCCGCCAGCATGTCGATGGTCCAGGGGAAAAACGGCTCCGCCCTGACGACCGCGCCGAGTCCCTGCAGGCGCTGGCGGATATCGGTTTTTTCATGGGCGAGGCTGTCCACCAGCAGTGGCGCCCAGATCCCGGCGACATCGTCGCGCCGCCCGTCTGTTTTGATAAGCCCGCGCATATAGGCGATCAATTGCCGTGTGTCGGGGGCGATATCGAGAAACGGCTTGCGGGTGAATGTCTCGAGCGTCTGCTCCGGCACGGCGCTCTCATCGATGTCGACCACCAGCGAATGGTTGATCGCCGTCGCTTCCTGCGTATGCGGCGCATCGCGGTGGATGAAGACGCCGCGTCCGGTCGACAGCTCATCCTGTCGCCCGGCCACATCGATCCGCAGGCGGCCAGAGACCGGAAGAACGATCTGCACGAAACCGTGCCGCTCCTTCGGTCTTTCCTGCCTGTAGGTTCTGATATCGGCCGATGCGGATGTCATGACGCTGTCGTTTCCATTGTGCAAAGAAATGGCCGCCTCGAAAAAGCGGCCAGTTTCATTGTTTGATTATGACATCGTCTTGAAGATTGGGCCAGCCGGCTTTATCGGTCGGCTATACGAAACGGCAATTAACAGTCTTCCTTGGCGGTCGATTCGCCGCGTTTGCGCTTGCGCAGAACCGGCTTGTTCTCTCTCGCCTCGCATTTTGCAACGTCGATGAGATAGGCAAGCACCGGCATGCCGTTCATCGATGCGAGTTGCTTGGCGGATTCGAGAAGGTTGATGATGTTGGAAAAATCGTCCATCGGCTCACTCAGTGGCTCAAAGCAGTTATGTGTCGGGTCTGAACCCAAGGATGAATACGCGTGGGGAAATCGGGAGTGCCCGGCGCGTTTGCATCCAGTGGGTGTAATATTAGTCGCAAATAAATAGCAATCCCTGCGGCGGGGTTGCAATAGTCAATTTTCCGTAACTGCCATGCGCAACGAAGATAACCGCTTTGCGGCGGATATCCTTGCGGCAGGCAATCTCCCCGGTCATGACGAGGTTATGCGATGCCGAATTATCTTGAGACAGTGGAAGATGCCGCGGCGATCATCGCCGGGGCGCAACGCATCATGGTCGTTGGCTGTTCCGGAGGCGGCAAGTCGACGCTCTCGCAAAAGCTCGCAAGCGAATTTGGGCTTCGCTATATCTCCATGGACCGTGAAATCTTCTGGCTGCCCGGCTGGCGGGCGCGCCCGCGTGAAGAACAGCGAGAGAGGATAGCCACTATCATCGCCGAGGAGCGCTGGTTGATGGATGGCAGCAATCCATCCTCGTTCGACATGCGCCTGCCACGCTCCCACATCGTTCTCTGGGTGCGCATGCCGCGCTGGCTCTGCCTGTGGGGTGCCGTCAGCCGGGCGATCAAGGGCTATGGCAAGGCGAGGCCGGAAATGGCGGAGGGGTGCCCTGAACGGATAGACTTCGATTTCCTGCGATATATCTGGAATTTCGAACGGCGCCACGCCCCGATCTTCGAGCAGAATTTTGCGTTTTATGGCGCCGATGTGCCTGTATTCCAGCTGAAAAGCCGAAAACAGTTTCGCCGCCTTCTTGATCTTCTCGGCATCGGGGATTAACTGCCGCTTATGCCCCAGTTCGAAACGCATCGCCTCGTCAAACACTCGCCAGACCGCATGTACGACCTCGTCGCCGATGTGGAGAAATATCCACAGTTTCTGCCGCTTTGCGAGGCGCTTACCATTCGCTCGCGCAAGGAACGGGACGGCAAGGTGCTGCTGGTGGCGGATATGACGGTGGGCTACAAGGCCATCCGCGAGACCTTCACCACGCAGGTGCTGCTGAACCCGGCCGAGCGCGCCATCGACGTGAAATATATCGACGGGCCGTTCAAATATCTCGACAACCGCTGGCGTTTCGAAGAATCGGAAGACGGCGGTGCGACGATTCATTTCTTCATCGATTATGAATTCAAGAGCCGCCTGCTCGGCGCGGTCATGGGGTCGATGTTCGACCGGGCTTTTCGCATGTTTGCGGAGGCCTTCGAGACCCGCGCCGATAAAATTTACGCGGATCCGGTCTGATTGAGCGCTATCAGCATCTCAAGTGCGGTTCTGACCGTCGCAAGCCGGATTTCCGTGCGGCTGATGTCGCCGTAACGCATTTCATGATGCAGGATTTTACCGCTGCGTGATTTGGCAGCCAGATGCACCAGGCCGACGGGTTTTTCGGCGGAACCGCCGCCCGGACCGGCAATGCCGGTCACGGCCACGGCAAAATCCGCGCGCGAACGGAACAGCGCGCCATGCGCCATCTGCAGCGCCGTCTGCCGGGATACCGCGCCGAATGCGGCAAGCGTGCCGGCGCCAACCCCCAGCATCTCCATCTTGGCTTCGTTCGTATAGGTGACGAAACCGCGATCCACGACGGCGGAGGAGCCGGCGATCTCCGTCAGCGCACCGGCGATCAGACCGCCCGTGCAGCTTTCAGCGGTCGAGACCATGAAACCACGGGCGGTGAAATCGGTAATGATCCGCCGCGCCAGATCTTCTATGTCGGCGGGAAAAAGGCTCATAAAGGTCTGCCTCTGTAAACGACGGTAGCGGTGGCTATTGCCGCGATACCCTCCCGGCGGCCGACGAAACCGATGGTCTCATTGGTCGTCGCCTTCACCGAGCAGCGCTCCAGCGCGATGCCGAGCATGTCCGAGAGTGCTTCGCGCATGGCCTGCCGGTGTGGGCCGATGCGCGGTGCTTCCGCAATCAGCGAGACATCGGCATTCATGATCGTGCCGCCATTATCGCGCACCACTTTGGCCGCATGTTCGAGGAAGATGCGCGAGGCCGCACCCTTCCATTGCGGATCCGAAGGCGGGAAGTGATCGCCGATATCGCCGGCGCCACAGGTGGCGAGCAGCGCATCCGTCAGCGCATGCAAGGCTACATCCGCATCCGAATGACCTTTCAGCCTCTGGTCGTGTTCGATGAAGATACCGCAGAGCGTCACGCCATCTCCGGCCTCCAGCTGGTGCACGTCGTAACCATTGCCGGTACGCACGTCGGGCAATGCATGGGAAAGCTTTTCATCGGCCATGGCGATATCCCGCTTGAGAGTGAGTTTCACGTTGTCGACCGAACCTTCGGTCAGCGTCACCGCCAGCCCGGCCCATTCGGCAATCGAAGCATCATCGGTAAAATCGGACTTTCCGGAGGCGGCAGCGGCGCGATGCGCGGCGAGAATATCGCCATGGTCGAAACTCTGCGGTGTCTGTGCGGCATAAAGCCCCTGCCGGGAAACCGTCTCCACGACTCGACCATCCGAGCCGCGCTTCAGCGTATCGGTGACGGGGAGGGCAGGCAGAACGCCCCGAGCGCCTTCCGCGTGCAGCGCCACGATACGCTCCAGCATGTCCACGGCGACGAAAGGCCGCACGGCGTCGTGGATCATCACATGGGTCAGGTCTTCCAGAGACAGCGCCTCCAGCCCCGCCAGCACCGATTGCTGACGTGTCGCACCACCCGTAACCGTCATAATCCGTTCGCCGGCATCAAGGCGCTGCAGGATCGGTGACAGCAGCGCTGCATCGTCCGCATGGCTGACGATGACGATGGGGCAGGTGCTGTCCCAGTTGAGAAAGGTCGACACTGTATGCTCGATCACGGCCCTGCCGCCGATCGGGCGATATTGTTTCGGCCCTTCCTCGGGGGAGCCGGCTCTTTCTCCGCGTCCTGCGGCGACGATGACGATGCCGAGTTTCATAGTACTTTCCTGCATTGGTCATATGCTTTGTGCGCAACCCTTAGCGGTTGACAGTCCTGCTCTAGCGTTTCAAAACCCGGATGGCCAGCCCGATAAGACGCGCATTCGCCCCTGCATGCCGCAGGATCGGTCGTCATTGGCCTTTGAACCTGCACAAATTGCCGCCGACAGCAAAACAGGCAGGCAGCCGCCCAGCAAATAAAAGGTGCAAGCCTCTAAAAGTGCTTGGCAACTGCGCAAACACTGTCTAAAAATAATGCAAATAACCCTTCTGCATGAAAGATCATCAATTGCATCTTCCGGAGTTGTCAGAACCGTTCAGTATCGGCTCAGTCACGATCCGTAATCGTGCCGTGCTGGCGCCCATGTCGGGCGTGACGGATCTGCCGTTCCGGCAGCTTGCCTGGCGTTACGGCGCGGGCCTTGTCGTTACGGAAATGGTTGCAAGTCGCGAACTCGTCGCTAACAGGGGCGAATCCTGGGCGCGGCTGAAAAATGCCGGCATGGTTCCGCATATGGTGCAGCTTGCCGGGCGCGAGGCGCATTTCATGGCCGAGGCGGCAAAAATTGCTGCGGATAACGGCGCTGGCATTATCGATATCAATATGGGATGCCCGGCCAAGAAGGTGACGGGCGGTTATTCCGGCTCGGCTTTGATGCGCGATCCCGATCATGCCCTGTCGCTGATCGAGGCGACTGTCAACGCGGTCGATGTGCCCGTGACGCTGAAGATGCGGCTCGGCTGGGACGAAAACACCATCAATGCACCTGAAATCGCCCGCCGCGCCGAAGCCGCAGGCGTTCAGCTGATCACCATTCACGGCCGCACCCGCATGCAGTTTTACGAGGGACGGGCGGACTGGGATGCCATCCGCGCCGTGCGTGAGGTGATTTCCGTGCCGCTGATCGCCAATGGCGACGTTGAAACGGCCGGGGACGCGCGCGAAATCCTGCGCCGTTCGGGTGCGGATGCCGTCATGGTCGGTCGCGGCGCGCAGGGGCAGCCCTGGCTGCCGGCGGTGCTTGCCGGACATTCAGCGCCGCACCGCGACGATATTCCGGCCATCGCCATCGAACATTATGAGATGATGCTGGAATTTTACGGAAGGGAAGCCGGTCTCAGGCATGCCCGCAAACATCTCGGCTGGTATCTCGACCGTTTCGCACCTGAGATCGCCACGCCCGACAAGGCTAACATCATGACATCGCGTGATACGGGAGAGGTGGCGGATCTGCTGCGCTCCGCCCTTAGCGAAAATGCGGGCGAAGAAGCCGCAAGGAAGGCCGCATGAGCGCTGACAAACACAGCCCGGTAGATGCGAACCCGCTCGCCATGGCGGTTCTGAACGCGGTGCAGAACCCCGTCATTCTGGTGGATGCCGAAGGTTTCATCGCCTTCGCCAATTGGGAAGCCGAAGCCTTTTTCGGGGCGAGCGCCTCCCATCTCGCCCGCTATCGCGTTTCCACATTCATTCCCTTCGGCAGCCCGCTTCTGGCGCTGATCGATCAGGTGCGGGAACGCCGTGCGCCGGTGAATGAATACCGCGTCGATCTGAGTTCGCCGCGCCTCGGCCAGGACAAGCTGGTCGATCTTTATGTCGCGCCCGTTGTCAGCGAGCCGGGATCGGTGGTCGTCGTCTTTCAGGAACGGTCGATGGCCGACAAGATAGACCGGCAATTGACCCATCGCGCCGCCGCCCGTTCCGTCACCGGCCTTGCCTCGATGCTCGCGCATGAGATCAAGAACCCGCTGTCAGGCATTCGTGGCGCGGCCCAGCTTTTGGAAACCTCGGTTGCCGATGAGGACCGGGCGCTGACGCGGCTGATCTGCGACGAGACCGACCGTATCGTCTCACTGGTCGACCGCATGGAAGTGTTTTCCGACGAGCGGCCGGTGGACCGTGTGCCGGTCAATATCCATTCCGTGCTCGATCATGTGAAGGCCATCGCCAAGGCCGGTTTTGCCCGCAATATCAAGATTTCGGAAAATTACGATCCGTCGCTGCCGCCTGTTTATGCCAATCGCGACCAACTGGTGCAGGTCTTCCTCAATCTGGTGAAGAATGCGGCGGAAGCCGTCGGCAACCAGTCGGACGGCGAGATCATCCTCACCACCGCCTACCGTCCCGGCATGCGGCTTTCTGTCGCCGGCAGCCGCGAGCGCATCTCGCTGCCGCTCGAATTCTGCGTGCATGACAATGGCCCGGGCGTTCCGGCCGATCTGCTGCCGCATCTTTTCGATCCCTTCATCACCACCAAGACGAATGGTTCGGGCCTCGGGCTGGCGCTTGTCGCCAAGCTGATCGGCGCCCATGGCGGCATTGTCGAATGCGACAGCCAGAACCACCGCACGACTTTCCGCGTATTGATGCCCGTCTCGCCGGAAGTGGCGCTCGACGACCGCTCTTTGCCGAACACGACAGGAAATGACCAATGACAGCTACGATCCTCGTCGCCGATGATGATGCCGCAATCCGCACGGTGCTGAACCAGGCGCTGAGCCGCGCCGGTTATGACGTGCGCATCACCTCCAATGCCGCAACGCTCTGGCGCTGGGTTTCGGCGGGTGAGGGCGATCTTGTCGTGACTGATGTCGTGATGCCGGATGAAAACGCCTTCGATCTTCTGCCGCGCATCAAGAAGGCCCGCCCGGACCTGCCGGTTCTGGTCATGAGCGCCCAGAACACCTTCATGACCGCTATCAAGGCCTCGGAAAAAGGCGCTTACGACTATCTGCCGAAACCTTTCGACCTGACCGAGCTGATCGCCATCATCGGCCGCGCCCTGTCGGAGCCGAAGCGTAAGCCGGCCAAGCTGGACGATGACATGCAGGACGGCATGCCGCTCGTCGGCCGCTCTGCGGCGATGCAGGAAATCTACCGTGTTCTCGCCCGCCTGATGCAGACCGACCTGACCCTGATGATTACAGGCGAATCCGGTACGGGCAAGGAACTGGTGGCGCGTGCGCTGCATGATTACGGCAAGCGTCGCAACGGCCCCTTCGTCGCCATCAACATGGCGGCAATCCCGCGCGACCTGATCGAATCCGAACTCTTCGGCCATGAGAAGGGCGCCTTCACCGGCGCGCAGAACCGCTCCACCGGCCGTTTCGAACAGGCCGAGGGCGGCACGCTGTTCCTCGATGAAATCGGCGACATGCCGATGGATGCCCAGACACGGCTGCTGCGCGTGTTGCAGCAGGGCGAATATACGACGGTGGGCGGCCGCACGCCGATCCGCACCGATGTCCGCATCGTCGCCGCCACCAACAAGGACCTGAAACAGTCGATCAATCAGGGTCTGTTCCGCGAGGACCTCTATTACCGGCTGAACGTCGTGCCGCTGCGCCTGCCGCCGCTGCGTGACCGCGCCGAGGATATTCCCGATCTGGTGCGCCATTTCATCCAGCAGGGCGAGAAGGAAGGTCTTGAGGGCAAGCGCTTCGAAGGCGAGGCGCTGGAGGTCATGAAGGCCTATGCCTGGCCGGGCAACGTGCGCGAACTGGAAAACCTGATCCGCCGCCTGATGGCGCTTTATCCGCAGGAAGTCATCACCCGCGAGATCATCGAGCAGGAGCTGCAATCGGATGTTCCCGACAGCCCGCTCGACAAGATGGCGGTCCGCACCGGTTCGCTCACCATTTCGCAGGCGGTCGAGGAGAATATGCGCGATTATTTCGCCAGCTTCGGCGATGGCCTGCCGCCACCCGGCCTTTATGACCGCGTTCTGCGCGAACTGGAATATCCGCTGATTCTCGCCGCCCTGACGGCGACGCGCGGCAACCAGATCAAGGCTGCCGATCTTCTCGGCCTTAACCGCAATACGCTGCGCAAGAAAATCCGCGAGCTTGGGGTTTCGGTCTATCGCAGCTCCCGGCCAAGCTGAGAATGTTGACAAGGCCGCATTTGTCGTTGCACTTTCGCCACATTGTGTTGCTTGAAAAACACTAGGAAGGAAAGAGATTCGCCAGTCTGGGGCGCGTCTCGCCTGACTTCAGAAATGTGGTGCTGGCTGGCCAGCGATTGGGAGTAGTGCATGCGGAAATCCGCCGCCGAAAACACCGTTGCCGATGAAGCAGCGGGCATGGTGGTTGCCGATCGCAGGATGTCTTTTGCTTTGCCGGGGCTGGTGCTGGCCGGCGTCGCTCTCGTTTGCGCCATCCTCACCCTGTTCGTGCTTCTGGGCGTGACGCCAATTGCCCCGACATCGAATGTTGTCATCGCCTCGGTTGTCATCAATTCGATCTTCGTGATCGGCCTGATCTTCCTCATCGGCCGCGAAATCAACCGGCTGCTGAAAGCGCGAAAAAAGGGCAGGGCGGCAGCGCGCCTGCACGTGCGCATCGTCGTGCTTTTCTCCATCGTGGCGATCACGCCGGCCGTGCTTGTCGCCATCTTCGCCAGTCTGACGCTGAATGTCGGTCTCGACCGCTGGTTTTCGCTGCGCACGCAGTCGATCGTCGATTCATCGAGCAATATCGCCCAGGCCTATATGATGGAGAATGCCGGTTATCTTCAGGGCCAGACCCTGTCGATGGCGACTGACCTCGACCGCAACCGCGCTCTTTTTTATCTCGATCGCACCGGCTTTGTCGATCTGATGACCCGGCAGGCCAAGGGGCGCGGCCTTCTCGGCGCGTTCCTGGTGCAGGAGGACGGCGACGCCGTTGCTCAGGCCGACATCAAGACCGAAAAACCGCTTCCCGCCATCCCGCAGGACGCGCTCGAAAAGGCCGCCGCCGGCCAGCCGACGCTGATACCGCCCGGTATCACCAACCTCGTCGGCGCCATTATCAAGCTCGAAGGCATCAGCGGCACCTTCCTTTACACGGTTCGCGCCGTCGATCCCAAGGTGATGAGCGCGATGCGGCTGATGGAAGAGAACCGTGCCGAATACAAGGCGATGGAGGCGGGCCGCGCGCCGCTGCAGATCGCCTTCGCGATCCTTTATCTCGGTTTCGCGCTGATCGTGCTTCTCGCCGCCATCTGGACGGCGATTGCGGTCGCCGACCGTATCGTACGGCCGATCCGTCTCCTCATCAGCGCGGCCGACAGTGTCGCCACCGGCAACATGCATGTGCTGGTGCCCGTCCGCGCCGTGGATGGCGACGTCGGCCGCCTCTCACGCACGTTTAACAAGATGGTCTCGGAACTGCGCAGCCAGCAGGAACAGATCATCGAGGCCAAGGACGATATCGACGATCGCCGTCGTTTCATCGAGGCGGTGCTTTCGGGCGTCACGGCCGCCGTCATCGGGGTCGATGAGAACCGCAGGATCACCATCGTCAATCCATCGGGCGAAGAATTCCTGGCGCAGACCTCCGAGCAGCTTATCGGCGCGCAATTGTCGGAGATCGCGCCTGAGATCGAACAGGTCGTCAACGAGGCCAACACCTGGTCGCGCGGCAACTTCCGCAAGCAGATCAACATCATGCGGCGCGGCAAGGAACGGACGCTGAATGTGCAGGTGACCCGTGAGGATGCCCGCGACAGCCGTGACAGCTACGTCATCACCCTCGACGACATCACCGATCTCGTCATCGCCCAGCGTTCGACCGCATGGTCGGATGTGGCGCGCCGCATCGCCCATGAAATCAAGAACCCGCTGACGCCGATCCAGCTTTCCGCCGAGCGCATCAAGCGCCGTTTCGGCAAGCAGATCGACGAGAGCGACCGCGCCGTCTTCGACCAGTGTACGGACACCATCGTCCGGCAGGTCGGTGATATCGGCCGGATGGTGGATGAATTCTCTGCTTTTGCGCGCATGCCGAAACCGACGAAGGAAAAATCGGACCTGCGGGCGGTCCTGAAGGATGCGGCGTTCCTCCGGGAAATCAGCGCCGCCGACACCAAATTCGCAACGGAGCTGGGCGATATCCCGCTGGAGGGCATGTTCGACGCCCGCATGCTGGGGCAGGCGTTCGGCAATCTCATCAAGAATGCGACGGAAGCCATCGAGGCGGTGGAAGGCGAAAAGCGGCCGGGAAAAATCCTGGTGCGCGCCGCTTTCGACGAAGCCAATTCGCGTTTCGTGGCCGATATCATCGACAATGGCCGTGGCCTGCCCGTCGAGAACCGACATCGCATTCTCGAACCCTATATGACGATGCGGGACAAGGGCACGGGCCTCGGCCTCGCCATCGTCAAGAAGATCATCGAAGAGCATGGCGGGTACCTGGAACTCCACGATGCCCCGCCGGAGTTCGATCACGGCCACGGCGCCATGATCAGAGTGCTGCTGCCCTATATCGAGGCGGTCGGCGGCGAAAATAACAAGGAAGCAGCATATGGCGTCTGATATTCTGGTCGTGGATGACGAGGCGGACATTCGCGAAATCGTAGCGGGCATTCTTTCCGACGAAGGCCACGAGACCCGCATGGCGTTCGACAGCGACAGCGCGCTGGCGGCCATTTCGGAACGCGTGCCGCGCCTGATCTTTCTCGACATCTGGATGCAGGGCTCGAAGCTCGACGGCCTGGCTCTGCTCGACGAGATCAAGAGCCGCCATCCCGAAATTCCAGTGGTCATGATTTCCGGTCACGGCAATATCGAGACCGCCGTCAACGCCATCAAGCGCGGCGCATTCGACTTTATCGAAAAGCCCTTCAAGGCGGATCGCCTGATCCTGATTGCCGAGCGCGCACTGGAAAATTCCAAGCTGAAGCGCGAGGTTCAGGAACTGAAGAAGCGCACCGGTGATGCGGTCGAGCTCGTCGGCGCATCGCTTGCGGTATCGCAGCTGCGCCAGACCATCGATAGGGTCGCCCCCACCAACAGCCGCATCATGATCCTCGGCCCCTCCGGCTCCGGCAAGGAACTGGTGGCGCGCATGGTGCACAAGAAGTCCTCGCGTGCGAGCGGACCCTTCGTGGCGCTCAACGCCGCGACGATCACGCCGGAGCGCATGGAAATCGCGCTTTTCGGCACGGAAGGCCTGCCCGGCCAGCCGCGCAAGGTGGGCGCTCTGGAAGAAGCCCATCGCGGCGTGCTTTATCTCGATGAAGTCGGCGAAATGCCGCGCGAGACGCAGAACAAGATCCTGCGCGTGCTGGTCGACCAGCAGTTCGAGCGTGTCGGCGGCGGCAAGCGGGTGAAGGTGGATGTGCGCATCATTTCCTCGACCGCGCATCATCTTGAAAGCCTGATCGCCGAAGGCCAGTTCCGCGAGGATCTCTATCATCGCCTCGCCGTCGTGCCGGTGAAGGTGCCGGCGCTCTCCGAACGGCGCGAGGATATTCCTTTCCTCGTCGACATGTTCATGCGCCAGATTTCCGAACAGGCCGGCATCCGTCCGCGCAAGATCGGCGATGACGCCATGGCCGTTCTCCAGACGCATGACTGGCCGGGCAATATCCGCCAGCTGCGCAACAATATCGAGCGGCTGATGATCCTTGCCCGTCCAGAAGGCGGCGAAGCGCCGATCTCGGCCGACATGCTGCCCTCGGATATTGGCGACATGCTGCCGAAGATTTCGGCGCAGGGCGATCAGCACATCATGACCCTGCCGTTGCGCGAAGCGCGTGAAATGTTCGAGCGTGATTATCTGATGGCGCAGATCAACCGTTTCGGCGGCAATATTTCGCGAACGGCGGAATTTGTCGGCATGGAACGGTCTGCACTGCATCGCAAACTGAAATCTCTCGGCGTATAAGGAAAGAAGGCGCTTCGCCGCAACCGATTATTCCGTCAGAGAGACAGCATGAAAGTCATCATTTGCGGCGCAGGGCAGGTGGGTTACGGCATCGCCGAACAATTGTCGCGGGAAGATAACGAAGTATCGGTGATCGATACTGCCGCGCCGCTCATCACCGCCATTACCGAGACACTGGATGTGCGCGGCTACGTCGGTCACGGCGCCCATCCGGATATGCTGGCCAAGGCCGGCGCCGACCAGGCCGACATGATCATCGCCGTCACCCTGCATGACGAGATCAACATCGTCGCCTGTGAGGTGGCGCATGCGCTTTTCAGCGTGCCGACCAAGATCGCCCGTATCCGCGACCAGAGTTATCTGAAGCCGGAATATGCCGATCTCTTCAGCCGCGAGAACATGTCCATCGATGTGACGATTTCCCCGGAAGTCGAAGTCGGCAAGATGGTGCTCCGACGCATCGCATTTCCGGGCGCAACGGATGTGGTGCGTTTTGCCGACGACACGGTCTATATGCTGGCCATCGAATGCATGGAAGATTGCCCAGTCATCAACACGCCGTTGCAGCAGCTCTCCAGCCTTTTTCCCGACCTCATCGCCACGGTGGTGGGCGTTTACCGCGGTGGCGTTCTCAAGGTGGCGCATTCCTCCGAACAGTTGCGGGTGGGCGACCTGGCCTATGTCATCTGCCAGCGCCAGCACGCCCGCCGCACCCTGAGCCTCTTCGGTCATGAGGAACAGGAAGCGCAGCGCATCGTAATTGCGGGGGCCGGCAATATCGGCCATTTCGTCGCCCGCAAGATCGAGGAAATGCAGCCGAAAACCCGTGTGAAGATCATCGAGGCAGACCGCGACAGGGCGGTCGCCGCATCCGAACAGTTAAGCCACACCATCGTCATGCATGGCTCGGCGCTCGACCAGAAGATCCTGATGCAGGCAGATATTCAGGATGCCGATCTGATCGTCACGCTCACCAATAACGACCAGACGAATATTCTGGCCGCCGTGATCGCCAAGCAGCTCGGCTGCAAATCGAATCTGGCGCTCCTGAATAGCACGTCATTCCACGACGTCGCCCGCTCGCTGGGGCTCGATGCCTATATCAACCCGCGGGCCGTAACGATCTCCCGCGTGCTTCAGCATGTGCGCAAAGGTCGCATCCGTTCGGTCTATGCCGTGCAACGCGGCTCGGCGGAGGTGATCGAGGCGGAGGCGCTGGAGACATCGCCGCTGGTCGGCCAGTCCTTCCGCGACATCGATATGCCAGACGGCGTGCGCATCGGTGCGATCTATCGCGATGGCGTGGTGATACGCCCGGATGGCAGCACGAAAATCAAGGCGAAGGACCGCGTCGTGCTGTTTGCATCCGCCGATGCGGTGCGTGACGTGGAGCAACTTTTCCGTGTTTCGATACAATATTTTTGACTGTCCCGAATTGAAAATGTGGGTCACTACTCGTACTCATCAGGCTGTTTTGACCGTTGCGGAACGGAACATGATTTGATACCAGAGTTTGAGGTCGGCCAAGCGGGGGACAAGACTCGGCCGGCTTATTATTGATTGTTTATTTTCCGGTATCCCTGCCGGCAAAAAAGAAAGAAGCGGCGCCATGGCGGAACGTTCTCAAAACCTTCAGGATCTCTTCCTCAATACCGTTCGTAAGCAGAAGATCTCGCTCACGATTTTCCTGATCAACGGCGTCAAGCTGACGGGCGTTGTCACCTCCTTCGACAATTTCTGCGTGCTTCTGCGCCGTGACGGTCATTCGCAGCTGGTTTACAAGCATGCGATCTCCACCATCATGCCCGGCCAGCCGATGCAGATGTTCGAGAGCGAAGAAGGCGCGGCCTGATCGGGCATCCTCGACGTATACTCGACACAGGCTGATCCGGATCGGGAACATTTCCGGTCCCGTCAGGTTAATCACCATGGCCCTCCGTCGGGAGGCGGTCGGCCTTAACATTCTTTCTGGATAAGGCTGAGCCCATTTCGACGCGCGACACCTCGAACGAATCGATTATTCCCGAGCAGGAGAAGCGCCGCGACGACATGCGCGCGGTCGTCCTCGTGCCCGTCCTCAAGCAGCAGCGCGAAAACCGTGATGCGGCGTCCGCTCCTGCGGTTCCCGGCCGGTCGGTCGAGGCCAAGCTCGAGGAGGCGAAAGGTCTGGCGCTTGCCATCGATCTGGAGGTGACGCAGGGCTTGATCGTTCCGGTCAACCAGCCGCGCCCGGCAACGCTGTTCGGAACCGGCAAGATCGAGGAAATCGGTCATCTCCTGGATGAAACGGATTCCGGCCTTGTCATCGTCGATCATCCGCTCACCCCGGTGCAGCAGCGCAATCTCGAAAAGCAGTGGAATGCCAAGGTCATCGACCGCACGGGCCTGATTCTCGAAATCTTCGGCCGCCGCGCCTCCACCAAGGAAGGCACGCTGCAGGTCGACCTTGCGCATCTGAACTACCAGAAGGGCCGCCTCGTCCGAAGCTGGACCCACCTTGAACGCCAGCGCGGTGGTGCGGGCTTCATGGGCGGTCCGGGTGAAACGCAGATCGAAGCCGACCGCCGGCTTTTGCAGGAACGCATCGTCAAGCTGGAACGCGAACTGGAGCAGGTGGTTCGCACCCGCCAGCTTCATCGCGCCAAGCGCCGCAAGGTGCCGCATCCGATCGTCGCGCTGGTCGGTTACACCAATGCCGGCAAATCCACGCTGTTCAACCGCATCACCGGTGCGGGTGTTCTGGCCGAGGACATGCTGTTCGCCACGCTCGACCCGACCTTGCGTCGCATGAAGCTGCCGCATGGCCGCACCGTCATCCTTTCCGATACGGTGGGCTTCATTTCCGACCTGCCGACGCATCTCGTCGCGGCTTTCCGCGCGACGCTCGAAGAGGTGCTCGAGGCCGATCTCATCTTGCATGTGCGCGATATGTCCGATCCGGACAATGCAGCGCAATCGGCCGACGTGCTGCGCATTCTCGGCGATCTCGGCATTGACGAGAAGGAAGCCGAGCAACGCATCATCGAGGTCTGGAACAAGGTCGACCGTCTCGAGCCGGAAGCCCATGACGCCATCATGCAGCGTGCCGAGGGCCGTTCGGATATTCGCGCCGTTTCGGCCATCACGGGTGAGGGCGTTGATGCCCTGATGGACGAGATTTCAAAGCGTCTGTCCGGTGTTCTGACGGAAACGACCGTGCTTCTTTCCGTCGAGCAGTTGCCGCTGATTTCATGGGTCTACAGCAATTCCATCGTCGACGCCCGTGAAGACCATGAGGACGGATCGGTAGCGCTCGATGTGCGCCTGTCAGAAGCGCAGGCCGCCGAACTGGAGCGGAAGCTTGGAAAGGCGACCATTCGCGAGCGGGAAGACTGGGAGCGTTGAGCGCTCCGAAAACGGTGACAAACTCCGAACCTCTCCTGCGTCATGCCGGACTGGATCCGGCGTCCAGCCACGACACGTCCGCGCGGTGAAGGGAGTCCCTCGCGATCAAAGACTTGATCGCACTGGACCCCGGATTAGATCCAGGGTGACGGATGGGGATGCCGCGCTGCCACCAAGGGCATTCGCCAGTCGTCAGGGACGTTCCAGACCCTCCCGGCTCCCTGGCATATCCTCGCGATCAGGGTAAAACCGTGTCGAGCGACCGCTCGATGCGTTTCGCCGCCTGCCACAAATCTTCCATCCTCTCGAGGCTCGCTGCTTCCAGCGTCTCGCCACCGCTGCGGAGCGACGTTTCGATGTGATTGAAACGCCTGCGGAATTTCGTGTTGGTGCCACGCAGGGCGTTTTCCGGATCGGCCTTGACGTGGCGGCCGATATTAACGAGGGCGAAGATCAGATCGCCGAGTTCATCGGAGACTTTCTCCGGCTTGCCTTCGGCCAATGCCTCGCGCAGCTCGGCGATTTCCTCTTCGATCTTGTCGAGGATGGGAGCCGGGTCCGACCAGTCGAAGCCGACGCGGGCAGCCTGTTCCTGCAGCTTGAGCGCTTCGGTGAGCGCCGGTTGGCTGCGCTGCACGCCGCCGAGAAAACCCGCCTTGAAATCCTCGGTAATACCACGACGGGCACGCCGTTCCGCCCGCTCGCGTTTCTCCTCGGCCTTGATCTGGTCCCATTGCAGCTTGACGCTGTCAGGCGTATCGGCATCGGAGACGGCGAAAACATGCGGGTGACGACGGATCATCTTTGCGGTGACGGCATGCACCACATCGCCAAAGGCGAATTCGCCCCGCTCCTCGGCCATGCGTGCATGGAAAACGACCTGTAGGAGAAGATCGCCCAACTCCTCGCAAAGATCGTCCATATCTTCACGTTCGATGGCGTCCGCGACCTCATAGGCCTCTTCAATCGTATAGGGCTTGATCGTCTCGAAGGTCTGCACGATATCCCAGGGACAGCCGGTTTCCGGCTGGCGCAGCGCCTGCATGATCTCGATCAGGCGGGAAATATCCTTCGAGGCTTCCATATGTCTCAAACCTTCATTCTTTAACGAGCGCAAAACCACAGCAACTTGCCTGATAACGCTTCAATTCAGCGGAATGTCGTTGCCGCTTTTCGAGGATTGGTAGCTGTTGGAAAGGTCGTCATAAGTGGTCTTGATGCGCGCCGTCTGCGCCTTCAGCGTGGTTTTCAACGGATCGTCTTCGCCTTCCACCAGATCGGCGACGAAATAGGAATTCCAGAAGGCGTTGTTACGACGGTAGCCGCCCGGTTCCAGTCCGAAAACCTCCTTCAGGATCTTCAGATCGTGCGGGATTGCGAAAGCGTCGCGCGAATCCTCATGGCTGAAGAAGGAGTAGAAATTATCGAAGCCGGCCCAGGTGATGGCGGACATGCACATGGTGCAGGGTTCATGGGTGGAAAGGAAAATCAGTTCCTTGGTATTCGCCTTCTCGCCCAGCTCGTAAAACCGCTTCAGCGTGTGCACTTCGCCATGCCAGAGCGGATTTTCCAGCTCATTATTGGTCTCGGCGATCACCAGAGACAGATCGGATTTGCGCAGGATCGCCGCACCGAAAACCTTGTTGCCGAGGCTGACGCCGCGGGTCGTCAACGGCAGGATATCGTGTTCGATGACATCGAGGAGGCGGGCTGCGAGGCTGGGGCTGGTCAAGGCGCTGATCCTTAGTACCGCTTGTGGAAAAGCGGTATTTACATGGAGAAAAAAGCAGGAAACTGCTGGGTCCTTGTTCGGCGCACGGGCCGGCTTTGTCAAGGGATTCGCGGCGTATTCACCAGCGCTGCAAGGGCCGGAAATTGGGGGCCGGTTTGTTTTCCTCCAAAACCGTGGTCTTCGAGAAATAAAAATCCAAGTGCCGGAAAGGCTTGAATTTCTGTTTCTTCAATCTTGCGGCGCGATGCGGGATATATGTCCAATGCACAACGAACATGATTTTTCCGCTGCTGGCGACCGCCTTTCAACCTTCCCCGCTTTCTTCCGGGTCGAGGGACGGCAGGTTGCCGTTTTCGGAAATGGCGACGAGGCCTTTGCCAAGGTTAGGCTTCTTGCCAATACCAATGCGCATATCGTCGCCTATGCCGACCAGCCGGAAGCCGATTTTGCCCGTTATATCAGGGAAAACGATATCGATCATCGGGCGTTGGCCTTCTCCAGCCCGTTGGTTGATGGCGCCACTCTGATCTTTGCCGCGACCGGTGATGAGGCGCTGGATCGTGAGATCGTCACGGTTGCACGCACCAAAAAAATCCCCGCCAATGCGGTGGATCAGCCGGAATTCTGCGATTTCTTCACCCCGGCGCTTGTTGCCCGCGCGCCCGTCGCCGTCGCCATCGGCACGGAAGGGGCGGGGCCGGTTCTCGCCCAGATGATCCGTGCGCGCATCGACCAGATGCTGTCGCCGTCGCTCGGCAAGCTCGCGCGCCTCGCCGTGCAATATCGCGATGCGGCCGAGGAAAACGTGCCGAAAGGTGCATTGCGCCGCAATTTCTGGCGGCGGTTCTTTTCCGGCGCGGTGGCGGATGCCATCGCCACCGGTGACACGCTTTCCGCACGTCAGGCGGTTGACCGCCTGCTGCAATCGCCTGAACGCAGCGAAGGCCGTGTCTGGCTGGTCGGTGCAGGACCCGGCGCGGAAGATTTGCTGACGCTGCGCGCGCAGCGCGTGCTGATGGAAGCGGATGTGGTCGTTTACGATGCATTGGTGCCGCAGGCGATCGTCGATATGGGCCGCCGCGATGCTGAGCGGCTCTCCGTCGGCAAGCGCAAGGGTTGCCACAGCAAGTCGCAGGACGAAATCAATCGTCTGCTGGTGCGCCTCGGCAAGGATGGCAAGCGCGTCGTGCGCCTCAAATCCGGCGATCCGCTGGTCTATGGCCGGGCAGGCGAAGAAATGGCGGCGCTGCGTGAGGCCGGTATCGCTTACGAGATCGTGCCCGGTATTACGTCAGCCTTTGCCGCCGCTGCGGATTTCGAATTGCCGCTGACGCTGCGCGGTGTCGCTTCGTCGCTGATCTTCACCACCGGTCATGACCTGACCGGCGACGTCCTGCCCGACTGGGCGCGTCTTGCCGTCTCCGGTGCGACGATTGCCGTCTATATGGGCCGCAGTGTCGCTGCTTCCGTGGCCAAGCGGCTGATCGACGCGGGTCTCGGCGTGGAAACGACAGTTGCCGTCATCGAAAATGCCAGCCGCGCGGATCGCCGCTTGCTGCATGGCACATTGAACGATCTGCCCGATCTCGAATATCGCGATGAGCTGACCGGCCCGGTCATGGTCATCATCGGCGATGCGGTTGCGGGCGCCAATTTCGACAGATCAGAGGCGCTGGCGCTTGCGAGACCGGCTGACCTCAAACGGGAGTATGTAAATGGCTGACAAGGTTTTGACCGCCAATCGCCTGAGTGACGGCATCGCCGTCTGGCTCGACGCCAATGGCGAATGGACCGAGAAGCTGCAGGACGCAATTGTCGCGCGCCACCCCGAGGCCGTCGCCTCGTTCGAGGAAATCGGCAAACGCGATTTTTCCGCCAACAAGGTCGTCGATGTCAATGTCGTCGATGTCGTGGAGGAGAACGGCAAGCTCTGGCCGACGCGGCTTCGCGAGCGCATTCGCGCCGCTGGCCCGACCATGCACTATGCCGCCGGCTACAAGCCGGCCGATGCAGCATTTATCGCAGTCTGAGGAAGAAGATGTACCGTTACGACGAGTTCGATCACGCATTTGTTGAAGGCCGCGTGGCGCAGTTTCGCGATCAGGTCGAGCGCCGCCTGTCCGGTGAGCTGGCTGAGGACGCATTCAAGCCACTGCGCCTGATGAATGGCGTCTATCTTCAGCTGCACGCCTATATGCTGCGTGTCGCCATTCCCTATGGCACGCTGAACTCGAGGCAGATGCGGATGCTGGCCCACATCGCCCGCAAATATGACCGGGGTTACGGCCATTTCACCACCCGCCAGAACATCCAGTACAACTGGCCGCGCCTGTCGGACACGCCGGACATTCTTTCCGAACTTGCGAGCGTGGAAATGCACGCGCTGCAGACCTCGGGCAATTGCATTCGCAACGTGACCGCTGATCATTTCGCCGGTGCGGCCGCCGATGAGGTTGCCGATCCGCGTCCCTATGCGGAAATCCTACGGCAATGGTCGTCCGTGCACCCGGAATTCTCGTTCCTGCCGCGCAAGTTCAAGATCGCCGTCACCGGCGCCGAGCGCGACCGTGCCGCCATTCAGGTCCATGATATCGGCCTGCATCTGAAAAAGAACGACAGGGGCGAGATCGGGTTCGCCGTTTATGTCGGCGGCGGGCAGGGCCGTACGCCGATGATCGCCAAAAAAATCCGTGACTTCCTGCCGGAAGAGGACCTCCTGTCCTACACCACGGCGATCATGCGCGTTTATAACCTGCACGGCCGCCGCGACAACAAATACAAGGCGCGCATCAAGATCCTCGTGCATGAAACAGGTGCGGAAGAACTGGCCCGCCAGGTCGAGGTGGAGTTCGCGGAGCTCAAGAACACCGAGTTGAAGCTGCCGGATGCGGATATCGCTGCCATCACCGCCTATTTCGCGCCGCCGGCGCTGCAGGACCGGCCCGAAGGCTGGGAAAGCCTGGCGCGCTGGAAGCGGGCCGATGAAGGTTTCGCCCGTTTCGTCGAGCAGAACGTCGCGCCGCACAAGCATCCCGATTACGGCATGGTGACGATTTCGCTGAAGCCGATCGGCGGCATTCCCGGCGATGCAACAGACGAGCAGATGGAACTCGTCGCCGATATCGCCGCGGAATATGCCTTCGATGAAATCCGCATCAGCCACGAGCAGAACATCATCCTGCCGCATGTGGCGCTGGCCGATCTCGAGCCGGTTTATCGCGCCCTGGTAGGCGCTGGCCTTGCGACCGCCAATGCCGGGCTGATCACCGATATCATTGCCTGTCCCGGACTGGACTATTGCGCGCTCGCCAATGCGCGCTCCATTCCGGTGGCGCAGGAAATTTCCACCCGTTTCGGCTCGCCCGAGCGTCAGGCGGAAATCGGTGAGCTGAAGATCAAGATTTCCGGTTGCATCAATGCCTGCGGCCACCACCATGTCGGCCATATCGGCCTGCTGGGCGTGGAGAAGAAGGGCGCGGAACTCTACCAGATCACGCTGGGCGGATCGGGCGACGAAAACACCTCGATCGGTGAGATCATCGGTCGCGGTTTCGAGCCGGAAAAAGTCACCGACGCCATCGAAACCATCGTCGACACCTATCTGGGCTTGCGCCTTTCGAAGGAAGAAAACTTCCTCGAAGCCTACCGCCGCGTCGGACCGCAGCCCTTCAAGGATGCGCTCTACGGTTCGGCCGCCGAAGCTGCCTGAGGAGAACGCCATGACGAAAATCTGGAACCGCGACGGCTTCGTGGAAAACGACCCCTGGGTGATCGAAACGGAAGAAGTAAAAGCGACGGCCGAGCAGAAGCCGGTTTTGCCGCTCGCCGATTTCCTGGCGCGCGCCGCGGAAAGCAACGATATCGGCCTCGGCGTCCTGATTGCGCCTGCCGACGATGTCACGCGGCTTGAGCCCTATCTCGACCGTATCGGCCTTGTCGCCATAAGCTTCCCGGCCTTCAACGACGGCCGCGGCTTCAGCCATGCCTCGCTGTTGCGCAGCCGTCTTGGCTTTACAGGCGAGGTGAGGGCGGTGGGCGATGTGCTGATCGACCAGGTGCCGCTGATGCTGCGCACCGGTTTCACCAGCTTTGCGGTGACGAACGCGACGGCGATCCGCCGCCTGTCTGAAAATCGCCTGCCGGAAATACCGGTCTATTACCAGCCGACGGCTCGACCGGCGACGGGCGGCGAGGCCTATAGCTGGCGTCGCCGTGCGGCCGGTTGACGCATGATGTCGGAAATATGAGTTTTAGATACATATTTCCTACGCACATGGCAGTATTGACATTCTCATGCCTTCAAACGGCGACAAAAATGGTATAATTGCCCGGTTGGAGAATGTCGCTTATCGAATGAGAATGGACGGAACCTGAAATGAACGCGCCAGCCAAGACGGAAGATTTCGCGGTCAAGATACCCGATGGTGTTTATGCCGAGACGGTTTTATCGGTGGAACACTATACCGACCACCTGTTCCGTTTCCGCATGACGCGTCCGGCCGGCTTCCGTTTCCGTTCCGGCGAATTCGCCATGATCGGCCTGATGGTCGGCGACAAGCCGATCTACCGCGCCTATTCCATCGCCAGCCCCGCCTGGGACGAGGAACTGGAATTCTTCTCGATCAAGGTTCCGAACGGTCCCCTGACCTCGCATCTTCAGGCGATCAAGCCCGGCGATACCGTGCTGATGCGCAAGAAGCCGACAGGCACGCTGGTTCTGGATGCGCTGACGCCCGGCAGACGGCTTTACATGTTCTCCACCGGCACCGGCATCGCGCCTTTCGCGAGCCTGATCCGTGACCCGGAAACCTATGAGAAGTTCGAGGAAGTCATCCTCACCCATACCTGCCGCGACGTGGCCGAGCTGAAATACGGCTTCGATCTGGTCGAGGAAATCCGCAACCACGAATTCCTGAATGAGATCGTCGGCGACAAGCTGAAGCACTATGCGACCGTGACCCGCGAAGATTACCCCTTCAAGGGCCGTATCACCACGCTGATCGAGGACGGCAAGCTGTTTGCGGATCTCGGTGTCCCGGCGCTCGATCCCGAAATCGACCGGGGCATGATCTGCGGTTCCTCGGCGATGTTGAAGGACACCAAGGAACTGCTTGAGAAAGCGGGCCTTACCGAAGGCGCCAACAACAAGCCTGCCGAATTCGTCATCGAGCGCGCTTTCGTCGGTTGATCGCACAACAGACTGCGAGTTTTCAGGAGGCCGTCAGGCCTCCTTTTTGTTTGCGTCTTCATTGCTGGGGGTGAGAGGCGTCGTCGTCATCCTGTTTCGGCGCTGTCTCGCCATGTGCACTGGTACAATAGAAATAGTGGTCCACGATATTTTTGACGGTCGCAGAATAGGCCGATGGAACGTTTGCCGGCGCAAGCGAGTTAGCCTTCGTGGAAAAACGGATACTCGCCATGAAGACCAAGGCTTTTGCGGTTTTATTCTCTGCCGGATTGCTCGGCGCGCAGTCCGCGCATGCGGATGAACGCGAATTCCTCTCGTCGCTGGAAGGCACCTGGGCGGGCAAGGGAACCGTGATTACCCGCATTGGCACGCCGCCGATCAGCGTCAACTGTACGCTCAACTCGAATACCGGAACATCTTCGCTCAATATGTCCGGCACTTGCCGGGGACTGCTTGCAGTGAAGCGCGCAATCGCCGCCGATCTTTCGGCGAAGGGCGGGCGCTACAGCGGCGCCTATACCGGCCCTTCCGGCCGACCATCGGCCCTTTCCGGCACAAGGCAGGGGAATGCGATCAACCTGACGGTCCGCTGGAATCGCGATATCAACGGTGATCGCACCGCCGCCATGACCATCGAAAAAGTTGGCGCCAATGGCCTTCGGCTGCGCACCACCGACAAGGACGGCCGGACCGGCAAGACGGTGGTCACGAGCGATATCCGGCTCGTTCGCTAAGTCGCCGTGAGAAAATGACGGATGAGGCGGCTCGGATTTTTAGTGGAATTCGAGCAGCAGGGGGCAATGGTCCGAGACCTCGGGCTGTCTCACCACATCGAAGCGATCGACCTTCACAGCCGGATTGACCAGCATGTAGTCAGCATAACGGTTCGGTTTGGCATAATGCGAGGTCCGGGTGTCGGCGAAGCCGCGTGTCGTGACGAGTTCGGTGATATCAAGTTCCTTCAATATGGCGAAGGTCTCGCTGTCAGGCAGAACATTAAAATCGCCGCAGACGACGATCCGGTCGCCATCTTCAGCGACGTTCTTGACAAGCTGTACGAGGCGTTTTGCCTGCGCCAGACGGGCAGGGATATCGTGTTTACCGTTGAGGTCACGCAGTCCATGCATATGGGCGATGACGGCAGGCTGACCCGTCGTGAAGTCGAAGACCCTGATGGCATGACCCGTTCGCGAGCGTGGGTGATCGCCATATCCGCCCGCAGAGAAGACGCCATGCACGAAACCCTGCGCCTGCGCCACGATGGCAATGGACTTGCGCACGAAGGTCGCCAGCCCCCATTGGGAAGGATATCGTGTCTCACCATGCCATAGATCGCCCTGCGCCGCCGGGCAGAAGATCGCCAGATGATCCGGCAGGGCCTTGGCTATGTCGCTGAAGAAGTTCGCCCTTTGCGGCAGGTCGATGCCGTGATCGCGATAACTCAGCCAGTCCTGCAAGGCGGCCGGCGTGTGCACCACCTCTTGCAGGCAGAGAATATCGGGATCGGATGAGGAGATATAGGGAACAATCTCGTCATGAAGCTTTCCACCCCAGCCATTCAGGCAAATCAGACGCATTCACACTCCATCCCCCGGTTGATTGCGGCATCCGTTCTAGCACGGAACGTATGGCGATCAATCATGGGTGGCGAGGCCGTGAAATGTTGCTGTCGTAGAGCAGAAGGCCCGGATTGCTCCGGGCCTCCCAAGTGCCGGTCGCCGGGCGTCTCGTTATATTACATCTTCGGCAGCAGCACCTTGTCTATGACGTGAATGACGCCGTTGGATTGCTTGACGTCGGCGATGGTTACGTGAGCAACCGTACCGTTCTCGTCTGTCAGGGTGATTTTGCCCATGCTTTCCTTGGCCTTGAGCACGCAGCCGCCGACCGTCTTGACGTCATGCTCACCCTTGTCGTCCTTGATCATTTTTTCGATGGCGGGTGACAATGCATTGGCGGCGACCACGTGGCAGGTCAGCACCTTGGTCAGCTTCTCCTTGTTCTCCGGCTTCAGGAGATCGTCGACCGCACCTTTCGGAAGGGCCGCGAAAGCTTCATTGGTCGGCGCGAACACCGTGAACGGACCTTTGCCCTGAAGCGTTTCGACAAGGCCGGCAGCCTTCACCGCCGCGACGAGCGTGGTGTGGTCTTTCGAGTTCATCGCATTTTCAACGATGTTCTTGTTCTCGAACATCGCGGCGCCGCCAACCTCGGGGTTTGCGGCATAAGCGGAAACCATGCCGATGGAGAGAGCTGCGGCCAGCGTCAGGGCGCGAACTGAAACTTTATACATCGATATTCCTCCTTGGTGACATCCTTGCCCCGAAAGGTCGTCCTTCCAGTGGCCGCTATCGGTCATCCGTAGCAACACAAGAGACGGAGGTTGGTCCCGCGAAGTTTCAGGCAAACCAGGAAAAATGATAAGTAAATGATTTCAAAAAGGAATAACTGGCTGCTCGTTACAGGCGACGTGCAGTACCCGAAGCGATGACCGGGCCGGTGGGAAGGCCGGTGGGCGAACCACCGAACGGTTCGAGGCTGACGGCAAATACGGCGCCTTCGCCGAGGCTATCCCGTATTTCGGGTGAAATGATCAAATCTGCATCAGCAGCTGCATCAATGATACCGAGCGATTTTGGATTACCCGCCGGCGGCACCAGCCACAATTCGAGCGACCGACGTCCACCGCCATCCGCCGCAACGGGTGTGATCTTTAGGCGTCCGCTCGACGCGTCATAGGACGCCACGAGATCGATCACATTGCCGGGGGCGGTGAGATTGGCAACGAGTGGCGCCGCGCGCCTGTCACCTGGCGGAAGCAGGCCTGAGACAAAGGTTATGGCAACGGCAGCCGCAAGCGACGAGACAAGCGATACGCCGCGCCAGAAGGCAAGCGAGTTCCAGAGCGAACCGGCCGCATTATCGGGGCGGTCGGCGAAGAGGTGCTTTTCAATCCGGTTGAACACCGCGGCATCGGGAGAGACCTCGCCATAGGCATCGTTGAACGTTTCGGTATCGCTCTGCCAGCGCTCCACCAGGCGCTGAAAGTCGGCATCGTCAATCATCCGCTTTTCGACCATCCGGCGCTTTTCCAGCGAAAGAAGACCAAGCACATATTCAGCCGCCAGGATTTCGTCCTGCGGAGCGTCGCCATGACTATGTTCGCCCGATGTCATCGTTCCATGCACTCTCTCAGTTTCAGCAGGCTGCGGCGAAGCCATGTCCGCACCGTATTGAGCGGCGCATTCATCTCTTCCGCAAGTTCCGCATAGCTCATGCCCTCCACATAGGCTCTCCGCACGGCGGCGGCCTGATCCGGTCGCAACTCCTCCATGCATCTGTCGATCCGCCGGCCCTCATCGCGCATCACGATCTGCATTTCCGGGTCGGGGGTCGATTGGTCTTCAAGGTCCAGCACGGTATCGATATCGTCGCTCACGGGTTTCCGCGCCCGGATGAGATCGATACAGTGGTTCCGAGCGATGGTGGCGAGCCAGGCCAAAGCATGCCCCGTGCGGCTTGCGAAGGAATGTGCTCTCTGCCAGATCCTGACATAGATTTCCTGCAATGCCTCTTCCGCGTCCGCCCGGTCCTTCAAGATACGGATGCAGATCGCAAAAAGTTTCGGGCTGGTCGCCTGATAGAGTGCGGAAAATGCGGAGCGGTCTCCGAGCGCAACGCGCCCGATAAGGACAGCAATTTCGTCGCCTTGCATCTGCGCACTCTCCGCATCTTCCATCAGTTAGACAAGCAGGATCGAAAAAACGCAAGCCCTTGCCGTGAGAAAGCCAGACAAGGCGGCACTGCAATTTCTTCAATAAAAAAAGGCCCGGATTGTTCCGGGCCTTCGCATGTTGATTTGCAACGATGCCTTATTCCGCCGCTTCGGCGTAAGCTTCCATTGGCGGGCAGGTGCAGATGAGGTTGCGGTCGCCATAGACATTGTCGATGCGGTTGACCGGCGACCAATATTTGTCGATGCGGAAGGCGCCGGGCGGGAAGCAGCCCTTTTCGCGGCTATAGGGACGGTCCCATTCGCCGACGAGGTCTTCCACCGTATGCGGCGCGTTCTTCAGCGGATTGTTGGTCTTGTCCGCACGGCCTTCCTCGATGTCGCGGGCTTCCTCGCGGATCGCCAGCATGGCATCGCAGAAACGGTCGATTTCCGCCTTGGTCTCGGATTCCGTCGGCTCGATCATCAATGTGCCGGCGACCGGCCAGCTCATGGTCGGCGCGTGGAAGCCGCAGTCGATGAGGCGCTTTGCGACATCGTCCACCGTCACGCCGCAGCTATCTGCCAGCGGGCGGGTATCGATGATGCATTCATGCGCCACGCGACCGGCCTCGGACTTGTAGAGCACGTCGTAAGCGCCCTTCAGCCGTTCGGCGATGTAATTGGCGTTGAGGATCGCCACCTTGGTCGCCTGCGTCAGCCCTTCGCCGCCCATCATCAGGCAATAGCTCCAGGAGATCGGCAGGATCGACGGCGAACCGAAGGGGGCGGCAGACACCGCACCCTCACGGCCGTCCGTCGAAGGATGACCCGGAAGGTAAGGAGCAAGATGCGCCTTGACGCCGATCGGTCCCATGCCCGGACCGCCGCCGCCATGCGGAATGCAGAAGGTCTTGTGCAGGTTGAGATGCGAAACGTCGGAGCCGATATCGCCCGGACGGGCAAGACCGACCATGGCGTTCATGTTGGCGCCATCGAGATAGACCTGACCGCCATGCTTGTGGGTGATCTCGCAAATCTCGCGAACCGTCTCCTCGAACACGCCATGAGTGGACGGATAGGTGATCATGCAGCACGAGAGGTTTTCCGCATACTGCTCTGCTTTTGCTCGGAAATCATCGATATCGATGTCGCCGTTGTCCCGCACCTTCACCGGCACCACTTTCATGCCGACCATCTGCGCCGAGGCGGGATTGGTGCCATGTGCGGAAGTCGGAATGAGGCAGACGTCACGATGTGTGCCGCCATTGGCGAGGTGGTAGTTGCGGATAGTCAGAAGCCCGGCATATTCCCCCTGCGCGCCGGAATTCGGCTGCATGGAGAAAGCGTCGTAACCGGTGACCGAGCACAGCTTTTCCGAGAGATCGTCGATCATCTCCTTGTAACCGAGCGCCTGATCGGCCGGCACGAAGGGATGGATGTCGGAAAATTCCGGCCAGGTGATCGGCAGCATTTCCGCTGTCGCATTCAGTTTCATGGTGCAGGAACCGAGCGGGATCATCGAGCGGTCGAGCGCCAGATCGCGGTCCGAAAGGCGGCGGATGTAACGGGTCATCTCGCTTTCGGCACGGTTCATGTGGAAGATCGGATGCGTCATGTACTGGCTGGTGCGCAGCAGTTCTTTCGGCAGGCGATATTCCGGCTCGAAATCCGAGATCGAGAAATTGCCGCCGAAGGCGCGCCAGACGGCCTCGAGCGTTGCCGGGCGCGTGCGCTCGTCAAGGCTCATGCCGATCTTGGTTGCGCCGACCTTGCGCAGGTTGACGCCTTCCGCCACGGCCGAGCGCAGGATGACGCCCTGCATATGGCCGACTTCGACGGTGATCGTGTCGAAGAAGGTTTCCGGCTCGATGGTGTAGCCGAGCTTTTCCAGACCCTTGGCCATCAGCACGGCCTTCTGGTGGGTCTGCTGGGCAATCGCCTTAATGCCTTGCGGGCCGTGGAACACGCCATACATCGAAGCCATGACGGCGAGCAGCACCTGCGCGGTGCAGATGTTCGACGTCGCCTTCTCGCGGCGGATATGCTGCTCGCGGGTCTGCAGCGACAGGCGATAGGCGCGGTTGCCGCGCGCATCGACCGAGACGCCGACCAGACGGCCGGGCATGGAACGCTTATGCGCGTCCTTGACCGCCATATAAGCCGCATGCGGACCGCCATAACCGACCGGAACGCCGAAGCGCTGCGAAGTGCCGACGGCGATATCCGCGCCCATTTCGCCGGGCGACTTCAGGAGCGTCAGCGCCAGAAGATCGGCGGCGACGGCGGCAATCGCGCCCGTCTGGTGCAGGCGGGAAATCAGGCCGGAGAAATCGCTGACATGGCCATGCGTGCCCGGATACTGGAAGATCGCGCCGAACACGTCGACCGGATCGAGATCGGTGAACGGGTTGCCGACGATCACCTTCCAGCCGAGCGGGGCCGCACGGGTCTCGATCAGCGCGATGGTCTGCGGATGGCAATTGGCGTCAACGAAGAAGGCGGTCGCCTTGGATTTCGCGACGCGCTGGCACATGGCCATGGCTTCGGCAGCCGCCGTCGCCTCGTCGAGCAGCGATGCGTTGGCGACATCGAGACCAGTCAGGTCGCAGACCATGGTCTGGTAGTTCAACAGCGCCTCAAGGCGGCCCTGGCTGATTTCCGGCTGATAGGGCGTATAGGCGGTGTACCAGGCCGGGTTTTCCAGAATATTGCGCTGGATGACCGGCGGCGTGATGGTGCCGTAATAACCCTGGCCGATAAGCGAGGTCAGCACCTGGTTCTTATTGGCCGTTTCGCGAAGACGGTCGAGCGCCTCGCGTTCGGTCAGCGCGGCACCCCAGGTCAGCGGCACCTTCTGGCGGATGGAAGAGGGAACGGTGGCGTCGATCAGGGCGTCGAGGCTCTTATAGCCAACGACCTTCAGCATCTCGGCCATTTCCGACGGCGACGGCCCGATGTGACGCCGGTTAGCGAAATCATAGGGCTGATAGTCGGTGAAATGGAATTCGGTGGGCGTCGTCATTACGCGATCAGCTCCTTGTAGGCTGCTTCGTCGAGAAGCGTATCGGCATCCGCCACATTGGAAAGCTTCAGCTTGAAGAACCAGCCGGCGCCCTGCGGGTCGGAATTGACCAGCGAGGGATCATCGACGATGGCCTGGTTGATTTCCACCACTTCGCCATCCAGCGGACAATAGACATCGGAAGCCGCCTTGACGGATTCAACGGTCGCCGCGTCGCCATCCTTGGAGAAGGTGGCGCCCACTTCCGGCAATTCGACGAAAACGAGATCGCCAAGCTGTTCAGCGGCGTGGCTGGTGATGCCGACGGTGGCGATATCGCCTTCGAACTTCAGCCATTCGTGTTCTGCGGTAAATTTCAGCATCGTATTCTCTCCGGAGATGGGATGAAGATTATCGTTTATAGGTGGGCTTGATGAAGGGCAGGGCGGCGACGGTGACGGGCAGATATTTGCCGCGCACTTCCGCAAAGATCGCCGTGCCGGGAGCCGTGTAGGCCGTGGGCACGTAACCCATGGCGACCGGACCTTCGACCGAAGGTCCAAAGCCGCCCGACGTCACTTCGCCGATTTCCGTCTTGCCTTCCGCATCGGCGAAAAGCTTGGAATGACCGCGGACCGGGGCCTTGCCCTCCGGCTTCAGGCCGACGCGGCGGCGTTCTGTGCCATCAGCGAGTTCGCCGAGAATGCGCTTTGCGCCCGGAAAGCCGCCTTCGCGATCGCCACCGGCGCGGCGCGCCTTCTGGATCGCCCATTCGAGCGAGGCTTCAATGGGGGAGGTCGTGGTGTCGATATCGTTGCCGTAGAGACAAAGACCGGCTTCGAGGCGCAGGCTGTCACGCGCGCCAAGCCCGATCGGTTCGCAATCGGGATGTTCGAGCAGGGCTTTGGCGATCTCTTCCGCCTTGTCTGCCGGAACCGATATCTCAAAACCGTCTTCACCGGAATAACCGGAGCGGGAGACGATGCAGGCAACGTCGTGCAGCGGTACTTCCTGCACATCCATGAACTTCATTTCGGACACGCCCGTCCAGAGTTCCGCCAGCACCTCTTCGGCGCGCGGCCCCTGCAGCGCGATCAGGGCGCGATCATCGAGGAGGGTGATCTCACACGTGTCGGAAAGATGCGCCTTCATATGGGCGACATCGGCACCCTTGCAGGAGGCGTTGACGACCACAAACAGATGATCGCCGCGATTGGTGATCATCAGGTCGTCGAGGATGCCGCCGTTTTCATCGGTGAAGAAACCGTAACGCTGGCGGCCTTCCTTGAGGCCGAGGATGTCCACCGGCACCAGCTTTTCCAATGCTAGAGCGGCATCGGCGTTGTCGCCGGACTTCGCCTTCACGATTACCTGGCCCATATGGGAGACATCGAAGAGACCGGCGGAGGTACGCGTCTGAAGATGCTCCTTCAAAACGCCGGCCGGATATTGCACCGGCATGTCGTAACCGGCAAACGGCACCATGCGGGCGCCAAGCGAAATATGCAGGGAATGAAGTGGCGTGATTTGAAGCTCGGCGGTATCGTCCAAGGACGCCTCCAGGGTAGCGCGAAATATCGCGCGGGCTCAGGTCATGACGCGAAAAACGCGCCGGGTTCAAGAGCCCCCTCTGTCCTTGTCGCCTGAGATTGTTATCCCTTCGGCGAGCCGTCCTTATGAAAGGTGGCTTCTCTCCAGAGTTCCGTCGTCACCGCTGGTCCTTTTGCCTGAGAGTTTCCGGGGCGGTTGCTCCTTCGGCACCGCATTGAAGCGGTTTCTCCCAACGATGATGCGACGCTCATTATCTTCGAAGACCTGTTATTGGCAAGGACCAAATGACGCAACTGAACAGATTCTTGCTCCATCTGCGCCATCGCATCGGCGATATGCGGCCACTTCCAGTGGGAACAGCGTTTCTCAGCCGGATTTTTTCTCTGGCAGTCCCTTGCGTTTCGTTGAGGCGAAATCCTCAAGTTCCTTTTCTGTCATGGACTTCTCCATGGTTCTTGAAGCACCTTTTAAACTGGATTTCTTGATTTCGCCGCGTTTAGCCGCCAGTGCGGCGCCCGCTGCCTTCTGCTGGGCCTGCGATTTGGCTGGCATGTCCGGATCTCCCTTGAATGATGGTTCCATAAGGAAAATGCCGCCTTGCGTCGATTGTTCCGTGGCGGCGGTGCGGCCTGCGGCAAAATTCCCCTTTGAAATCGGAGACAAACAGGGATATCGCCTAGAAGATGGATGCAAATCGCACACGACGGCTGGTGGGGATGGAGAAAATGCTGCGCATTTTCTGCGCGACCCTGATGTTGTCGCTGGGTTTTGCCCATAAGCCGGCGCTGGCCGCAGCACCCGCCGTTGCTCTCGACGAGAGTTACCGGCTGCCGGATGGCAGCTTCGCGGAAATCTGCCTTGGCCATGGCAACGGGGTGAATGCTTCCCATGCCAAGGGCGATCCCACCCATTCCGGCGACGCCATCCTGTTTTGCGAGGCTTGCCTGCTGGCCTCATCCATTCTCCTGCCGACGCCCGATGCGGCCGGCTGGCTGAAGACTGAATTCGCCTGGCTCGACAATCGCCTGCCTGCGGAGTGGAGCTTCCGCTCCGTGCTGACGATCCGGAAACCTGCCGCGCGCGGCCCGCCATCCCTGTCCGCCTGATTTTTCGTTTTACAGGATCATCGCCGCCTTTGGCGGCACGGAGCGACTGCGTGGACCCAGAGGGATGGCAGTCGCAGGGGACAAGCAAATGAAAACCACCAAGATCATCACCTGCAGCCTTTTCGTCGCCTCGGTTTCGGCCGCGCAGGCTTTCGCTCACGCCGCCTTTGTCAGCGGTTCGGCCGAACAGGACAGCACCGTCGTTGCCGCCCTTCAGGTGCCGCATGGCTGCGACGGCGGGCTTGCCACCACCGAAGTGCAGATGAAGCTGCCGGAAGGCTTCATTTCCGCCAAACCGCAGCCGAAGGCCGGCTGGGAGCTGGAAATCATCAAGGGCGAATACCAGAAGGCCTATAAGAACCAGGGCAAGGAAATCAAAAGCGGCCCGGTCGAAATCCGCTGGAAGGGCGGCAACCTGCCGGATGAATTTTACGATACTTTCGCCGTGCAGGGAAAAATCTCCGGCATAGAGGCGGGACAGGACCTGCCCTTCAAGGTGACGCAGCTTTGCGGCGACAAGGGCAAGGTTTCCTGGGACGAAGTGGCGGCGGCCGGCGTTGATCCGCATTCCCTTAAAAGTCCCGCTCCCATCATTCGCATCACCGCAAAGGCTGCGCAGGGCAGTGGCCATGATCACTCCGCCATGGATATGGATGTCGTGAAGGCCGGCGGCCTCGAAGTGTCGGACGGTACGACCAAGGCCATGCTGCCGGGGCAGCCCGTGGGCGGCGGCTATGTAACGATCAGGAATACCGGCAATGGCGACGACAGGTTGATCGGCATCGAATCCACCGCCGCCGGCCGCGCTGAAATCCACGAGATGGCGATGGTTAACGACGTGATGAAGATGCGCAAGCTGGATGACGGTATCATCATTCCCGCCGGCCAGACGGTGGAACTGAAGCCGGGCGGCCTGCACATGATGTTCTTCGACGTCAGGAAGCCTTTTGCCGAAGGCGACAAGGTGCCGGTGACGCTGATCTTCGAAAAGGCCGGCAAGGTTGAGATCGTGCTGTCTGTGGGCGGCGCAGGCAAGAGCGGCGGCGAACACCAGCATAATTGACCGATGGAAAAACGGCTACCGGAACGCGTGACAGGTCCGGTAGCCGCAAATTTCATTCATTGCATTTGTTCTTCAGCGCCGTGGCGGAAAGCCAGAATGGCACTCGCCTTCGTGATTTTCCGGAACTCGGTCGAAAATATCTAGACGTTCAATCTGACATCGAGCTGAATGGAGGCGTCCGTTCGATCGCGTCCGCAGTGAAGAAATTAAATTAAAATATCTACGTATCGGATTGATTTAAAAATTTATTTTCAGATTTTCCGGAGGTGCTGTTTTCCTCATATGCCTCCACGGCCTGTTCAAGCGTTGCCTGCGGCTCGTGACGTTGGCTCGATGCGATCAGGAAATAAAGCGTCAGGGCCGGCGGCTTGATCGCGGTCATCAGGCCGCGCAGCTGGAAATCGTCGCCATGTTCGGCCTTGCGCGCGAGTTCGTGAATGGCCTCTTCGACCTCGCTCTTGCGCGGCACACGCTGCGGCGGTTTCATGGCCTCCAGCGCATAGGCTGCCGTATTCGCGGAAACGGAAAGAACCTGTGTCATCTAACCTCCGGCCAACTTCGCTGACCCCTAAAAATCGTAGATTAGCATCCGCATCTTGTTGGAAGGCTAAATCGCGGACCGGTAATTTAATCGCATTTTAGCAGTCCAAAGCGCCCGCCAGAGGGGTTTCGTCAGCGGTTCCCATGGTCTAGAAATGTCCGGACTGCCCGATCGGGCAATTTCTTCCGGAGACACAATCCCCATGCTCAATATCGCCCTTGTCGCCGCAGGCGGCGCAATCGGCTCCGTGTTCCGTTATCTGGTCGGGCTCTGGAGCGTGCGGCTGGCGGGTGCGAATTTCCCCTGGGGAACGTTTGCGGTCAATGTGGTCGGATCTTTCATGATCGGTCTGCTGGTCGAACTTGTGGCGCGACGGCTGAACGCCTCGATGGAAATGCGCCTGTTCCTCGTCACCGGCGTGCTTGGCGGCTTCACCACCTTTTCGTCCTTCTCGCTCGATGCCGTGGCGCTGTTCGAACGCGGCGCGCTCGGTCTTTCGGCCGTTTACGTGCTCGCAAGTCTTGCGGTTTCCATCGCTGCGGTTTTCGCCGGGCTGGCCTTGGGCCGCAACTTGTTCTAAAGGCTTGATCCAAACGGCGCGCCAGAAATGCCGGCGCGCGATCAGGACAGAAAGACTGGAAATTTCATGGCAGGTATCGAGCATATCAAGGTCGAGGCCGACGAGGCCGGTATGCGCCTCGATCGCTGGTTCAAGATTCACTATCCGGGGCTGGGTTTCGGGCAGTTGCAGAAGCTGCTGCGCTCCGGCCAGGTGCGTGTGGACGGTGGCCGGGTGAAGACGGATGCACGGGTGCAGCCGGGACAGATGGTGCGTGTGCCGCCGGTCGATTCCGACCTCAAGACCAAGACAGGTCCGATCGGTTCGAAGGATCTCAAACACTCAGAAGATGCCGAGCTTCTGGCGCGCATGCTGCTGCATGAGGACGACAAGGTGTTCGTTTTCAACAAGCCGGCCGGCATTGCCGTGCAGGGCGGTTCGGGCGTCACCCGCCATATCGATGGGCTGCTGGAAGCCTGGACCAACCAGAAGGGCGAAAAGCCGCGTCTGGTGCACCGCCTCGACCGCGATACGTCGGGCGTGCTGGTGGTTGCCCGCACCCGTGGCGCCGCACAGAAGCTGACCGCCGCCTTCCGCGAGCGCGACACCAAGAAGACCTATTGGGCCCTGGTCAAGGGCGTGCCGCGCAAACACCAGGACAAGATTTCCACCTGGCTCGTCAAGGAACAGACGATGGACGGCGACCGCATGCGCATCGCCAAGCATGGCGAGGAGGGGGCCGATCACGCCGTTTCCTATTACCGCGTCATCGACACCGCCGCGCAGAACCTCGCCTGGCTGGAGATGGAACCCTATACCGGCCGCACCCATCAGCTTCGCGTCCACGCCCTGCACATGGGGCACCCGATCATCGGCGATCCCAAATATTATATCGACGATCCGAACTGGGATTTCCCGGGCGGTATCCAGAAACGCCTGCACCTGCATGCGCGCCATATCGACATTCCGCATCCGAATGGTGGCCGGCTTCGGGTCAGTGCGCCCCTGCCGCCGCATATGGTGCAGAGCTGGAACCTGCTCGGTCTCGATGTGGCCGATGGCGATAGGGAAGACTGAAAGCGATGAAGCTCGTTCTTTTCGATTGCGACGGCACGCTGGTGGATAGCGCCGGCCTCATTCATGCGGTCATGGTCGAAACCTTTGCCGATTTCGGAAAGCCGCGCCCCGATATCTCCGAGACCAAGGCGATCATTGGCCTGACGCTCGATATCGCTATCGCGCGCATGCTCGGCAAAACGCATGTGGATGACGAGGCGCTGGCGATGACGCAGCGCTACAGGGAGGTCTATCACCCCCTGCGCGAACGTCCAGAAATGACGACGCCGCTGTTTGACGGCATAGAGCCGCTGATCGACACGCTGTCGAAACGGGATGACGTGCTGATCGGCGCGGTAACCGGCAAGGGAAGGCGCGGGCTCACCCATATTCTCGAAACGCACGGCTTTGCCGATCACTTCATCGTTTCGCGCACGGCGGATGATTGCCCCTCCAAGCCAAATCCGGCCATGGTGATGGAGTGCTGCCATGAAACCGGCATGGTTCCGGCCGATACTATCGTGATCGGCGATGCGGTCTATGACATGCAGATGGCCAGGGCGGCGGGCGCAAAAGCCATCGGCGTCGCCTGGGGTTATGCTTCGGTCGACGATCTCTGGAAAGCGGGCGCCGATGCGGTCGTCAGCCACCCGCGCGAAATCCCGGCCCATGTTCCGGCCGACAATCTCTAAGTAACCCATTCTACCCGAGTGATGAGGACGTGCCATGCGTGATCTCCTGAATGACCTTTCGGAGGGCCTGAGCCATCCCGATCCGATCCTGCGCGCGCAGATCCAGATGCAAAAACCTTTGCCGAAGCGGTTTTACAAGGATGTCACCGTCGGCGAGGCGGAGGAGGACGGCTTTACCATCCTTCTCGATGGCAAGCCGCTGCGCACCCCCGCCAAGAAACCGCTGACCGTGCCGTCGCGCGCGCTGGCGGAACTGCTTCGCGATGAATGGGATGCCCAGAAAGAAGTGGTCAACCCGGTCGTCATGCCGATATCGCGGCATGTGAACACGGCCATCGATGGCGTCGCCAATGACACGCAGGCGGTTTTTGAGGATATTCTGCGGTTTTCCTCTTCCGATCTCCTGTGCTATCGCGCCGGTGACCCGGAAGCGCTGGTGGCGCGGCAGACGGACCATTGGGATCCGGTTCTGGACTGGGCGGCCAATGTGCTCGGCGCCCGCTTCATTCTCGTTGAAGGCGTGATGCATCGCGACCAGCCGCGCGAGGCGATCGCGGCCTTTGCGGTGACGCTCAAGAAATATGATACGCCGATTGCGCTTGCCGCTCTTCACACCATGACGTCGCTGACCGGCTCCGCCATTCTGGCTCTGGCATTGGCGGAAGGCGAGCTGACGCTGGAGGAGGCATGGGCGCTTGCCCATCTCGACGAAGACTGGACCGCCGAGCAATGGGGTGAGGATGAGGAAGCGCTGGAACGCCGCGCCGTCAGGCTCATCGACATGCGCGCCGCACTCAATGTCCTGGAGTCCCTGAAGAGCGCCTCTTAACGCTTTTCTAACCCTGATCGCCGAACATGCGGTTACCTCACGTTAGGGGAGCCGCTGATCATGATCACCTTGCTGAAACGCCTTGGCATTCTTGTGCTGGCGTGTTTCACGCTCATGTCCTTCAGGCTGGAACCGGAAGCGACCAATACTGACCGGCTGCTTTACGATGTGCGCGGCGCATTTGTCGCCGCCCGCCCGGATGTCGCGCCGGCGCTGATGCAATCCATTCATGCGCAGGTGCAGAACGCGATCAAGACCACGGCGCGTGGCGAGACCCGGCCACGTGTGGTGCTGACCATCCGTCTCGCATCCGTCACCCGCGCCCCGTTCCTGTTCGGAGAGCGGGCGTCGGCCAAGGTCATCGTCCGTGCTGCCGCCGTGGTGACAGGCGAGGTGATTGCGGAAGCCAAATTCACCGCCACAGTCGTCAGTTTCGACAATCAGTCGATCGAGCAGGAGCTCGCCTATGGCGTTGCAGAACGGGTGATCCGCGAATTCCGGTTGAACCGCCCCGGTCCAACGACGCTTGCGACGGCGCTGTTTCCCTGAACAGGGCAAAGGCCGGCATGCGCCAGCTATTCGTCTCGATTGGTTCTCAACATATCTCAAGCCCCCCGGCAAGAAGAGCCTCGCTTGACAGGCTGAATCTCACATACGTTGCGTATCTCAATTGACATACGTTGCGTAGGTCATTACCTCACATACGTAACGTATGTGAAGTGGCGTCCGAAGTTTCGAAACAATGCTTTGCGCGCCATTGCCATTCAGCCAAAAGAGAGATGCAAATGACCGAACGCGAAGCAATTTTCCCCGCCAACAGGCACGCGCTCTATGAGGAGCACGGCTACTCGGCAGCGATCCGATCCGGTGACCTTCTTTTCGTTTCCGGCCGGTCGGCAGCCGTGCCGATGGTTCGCCTGAGCCAGACTTTGAACGTCAGGTCCGGTTGGCCTTTGAAAACCTCAAGGCCACGCTTGAGGCGGCCGGCTGCACCTTCGACGATCTCGTGGATGTGACGACGTTCCACACCGACCCGGAGAACCAGTTCGGGGCGATCATGGCCATCAAGCAGGAAATTTTCAGCAAATCGCCTTACCCGAACTGGACCGCCGTCGGCGTCAACTGGCTTGCCGGCTTCGATTTCGAGATCAAGGTCATTGCCCGCATTCCGTGATGCCGGGGCAGGTTCGAGCCGGCGACGCTACCAGGCGTCGCCGGCTTTTCCACCCTTATCCGAGCCGTTGGGCATGCCACTTCAGATGGTCGTCCATAAAGGTGGAAATGAAATAATAGGAATGGTCGTAGCGATCGTGCATGCGCAGCGTCAGGTCGATATCCGTACCCTTGATCGCCTCTTCGAACAGCCAAGGACGCAGACCTTTTTCGAGGAAACTGTCGGCCTTGCCCTGATCGATCAGAAACTCGGGAAAGCGTGCGCCGTCCTCAACCAATGAGCAGGCGTCGTATTGACGCCAGATGGCCCGGTCCGTGCCGAGATATTTCTCGAACGCCGGTTCCGACCAGTCGGCGGAAGAGGGCGCCACAATCGGTGCAAAGGCGGAGCAGCTCCTGAAACGCGCCGGGTTCCTGAGCGCCATGGTCATCGCGCCGTGACCGCCCATGGAATGGCCGAAAATGCCCTGGCGGCTCATATCCGCGCGAAAATGCTGGCCGATAAGGACCGGCAGCTCTTCCGTCACATAGCTGTACATCTGGTAATGCTCGGACCAGGGCGCCTCGGTGGCGTCGAGATAAAAGCCGGCGCCCTTGCCCATCTGCCAGTTGGTCAACTCGTCCGGCACGTCGTTGCCGCGCGGGCTCGTATCCGGGCAGATGATGATCAGCCCGAGTTCCGAGGCCATGCGGCGGTATTCGCCCTTTTCCATCACATTGGCGTGGGTGCAGGTGAGGCCGGAGAGATACCACAGAACCGGGCAGGGTTCGTGGATCGCCTTCGGCGGCACATAAACCGCAAAGGTCATCTCGGACTTCAGGGTTTCGGATGTGTGCGAGAACACGCCCTGCATGCCGCCAAAGGCCGTATTCTGCGAAATGATGTTCATGAAGCCATTCCTTTTGGAGAATTTTCCGGTTCAACCCGCAAGCGAGACCGCGGCATTGACCGCCGCTGCGACCAGGACCGTATTGAAGAAAAAAGAAACGATGGAGTGCAGCAGTGTCACCTTGCGCATGCTCGTGGTGGTGATCCCCACATCCGAGGTCTGCGCCGTCATGCCGATCACCACGGCAAAATAGAGAAAGTCGTAGCCGCAGGGCTCTTTCGTCGCCGGAAAATCCATGCCGCCGCGATGCTGGCGCTTGCCGTCCACCGTGGCCGGCCGCCAGTAGAGATGCGCATAATGCAATGCGGTCATGGTGTGGATCGTCAGCCAGCCGAAGATCACCGACGCAAAAGCGATGAACAGGGTCCAGACCGTCTCGCCCGTATGGTTCAGCGCCTGAAACAGCGATACCACGGCGACTGCGACCGCAAGCAGCGTGACGGCGATGATGGCGATTGCCGGCAGATCGTCGTTATCGGCATGCGCCTTCAGATGTTGCGCCGTCAATGCCGGCAGGCGAAAGGCAATCAATGTGAGATAGGTCAGGAAGAACAGGACGGCCGCGATCTCCACCGCCAGGGGCGGTGCAAAAACCAGCGCCAGCCCAAGGCCGATGGCGCCGACCAGAAAAGCGATGACGAAAGGCTGGTGACGCCGATAGACAGTGCTTTGGGCCCCCGGGCTTTTAGAACTGGGGCTTTTGGGGTTGGCTGGGTTCTTCGGATTGGCCGGGGTCATGGGCGACACCTTTCTGTTTACGCCGTCACTTTTTGACACGGCGGCAGAAACGGTCAAGCGTCTCCAGAAATGCGGAGCGGTCGCGCGGTGAAAAAGCGGCGTTATATCCCTTGCTTTCACCGGTCTCGCGCAGATGCGCTCCAAGATCGCGCATCGCCGTCGCCATACCGATATTCGACTGGTCGAAAACACGGCCCGTCGGCCCCGTTACCAGCGCGCCCCTGGCGACGCAACGGCCGGCGAGCGGCACATCGGCCGTGATGACGATATCGTTTTCGCCGGCATGATCGGCGATCCAGTCATCAGCAGCATCGAAACCGGCGGACACGATGACGTTTTTCACCATGGGATCGCGCGACGGGCGCAGACCGGAATTGGCAACAAAGGTCACTTCCAGCCCATGCCGCTCCGCCACCCTGAGAATCTCCGGCTTTACGGGGCAGGCATCGGCGTCGACATAGATTTGCGGGTTTTGCGGCATGGACACTCTTTTCGGATAATTCCTGCCACGCTTCTAAGCGCAAATGCCGCGATTACCAAGCCCGCCATTGCTGAAATGCGGGTTCGATGCCGGGCAGGGGCCGCACTTGCGACCATCCTGAAAATCGCCTATGTTCTCTTTATGTTCTTATCCCGAAAGGTTTCCCATGCTGGAAGAGTTCATCGTGCAGGCCAAGTCCGCCACTTATGTCGGCGGCGGCAACAAATCCGCGACGCCCACGCGCAAGGGATCGCACGATCTCGGTTATCAGAGCGGCGACTGGCACTATATCGACAGCTATTTCGGCGGAACCGATTTCATCGGCCAGGAGGTCGTCTGGCATGAGGGGACGGCCGTGTGGGCGATGAGTTATTACGGCCGCATCCTCCGGCCCGATATGATCGACGGCGCCACGGCTGGCAGTGTCATTCAGCGGTCGCTTTCCACGCTCTATCGTGAGGGCCGGTTCCTTGGCGGCTTCACCCACCCGGTGGAAAATCTGGTCTATGTCGATACGAATGAGGGTGAATTCCGGTCCTTCACCGGCATCGAGCGCATTTACCGTGGCCATGTCGAGACGTACCGGCTTGACTATCATGGCGGGATCATAAAGCCATAGAGCGCGGGAAACGCCATGGACGGGATTTGCAATGGCAAATGGCGACACTCAATTTTTCAAGGCGACACTCTATTTCGACAGCGAACCCACGATCTCTGATTTGACCCTGATGCAAGCGTGGGGCGAGGAGGGATATGAATGTGAGCGGCTGAGCGAAAAGGGCGTGTTTGACGGCCTGCGCGGTTCGACCAGGATTTTTGTCGGCACTCAGCAAATCGCGGCGATGCTGGCCTTCGGAACCTTCGTGACGGAGGAGGGAGAAAATATCAGGGCCTGGACAACGGGTCTGGAACATTTCGGCCAGACGAATCTGCTTTTCGAGACTCCGGCCGGAGATGCGACGCAAGCGCTTCTCACCCTGTTCGGCCTCGGGCATCTCATCGTCAACGGGCGACGCTTCGCTGCCGGCGAAGCCATAACATCTTTCGACCTTCTTGCGCGTTTCACCTCCGCCGAACTCGATGCCCGGCCAATGCTGCGCGTCATCAGGCAGGACGCCGGCTAGAGCGCGCAGTCGCATCTAAGGACGGATGGGACGATGTGTTTCACCGCCCCGTCACAGGTTCAAATCAGCCAGGCTGCTTGGTCTTGCGCAGATAGGGAAGAACCGTATCGTAGGAACCGAAACGGGCAATCGCATCCTCGTTGGAGACGGCCGCGGTGATGATGACATCCTCGCCCTGCTTCCAGTTGGCCGGTGTCGCCACCTGATGTTTGGATGTGAGCTGGATGGAATCGATCGCGCGAAGAATTTCCTCGAAGTTTCGGCCCGTGGTCATCGGGTAGGTGAGGACCAGCTTGATCTTCTTGTCGGGGCCGATGACGAAGACGGAGCGCACAGTGGCGTTGTCGGCGGGCGTGCGGCCCTCGGAACTCTCGCCTGCACCCGCCGGCAGCATGTCATAAAGCTTCGCCACCTTCAGGTCCTTGTCGCCGATCAGCGGATAATCGACGTTGAAACCGGTCGCGGTGCGGATATCGTTCTTCCATTTTTCATGGCTTTCGACCGGATCAACCGAAATGCCGATGATCTTGACGCCACGTTTTTCGAATTCCGGCTGCAGGCCGCCCATCGCGCCGAGTTCCGTCGTGCAGACCGGTGTGAAGTTCTTCGGATGCGAAAACAGGACCGCCCAGCCGTCGCCGATCCAGTCGTGAAAGCTCACCGGACCATGGGTGGTCTCGGCGGTAAAGTCGGGTGCTATGTCGTTGATACGCAGGCTCATCTGGTTCTTTCTCCCTAATCACTTAAGTTGAAAACGTAATGGTTCTCGGCAATCCTGGTTGGCGCAGGAGCTTGGAGTTCTTGCATGAAATGGCCAGCTTTTTCAGCTCCTGCCAGCCGTTCCGCCGGGCAGGGGCAGCTTACTAGGTTCCCGTGAAAGCGTGATGGCGCTCCACGCATATATTCGGTTATCGCCAGCCCTCCGATATCGACGCCACGGATATAAGAACCTCCAATATCGGCCCCAAGGTCATGCGGCCTTTGGCCACACCATCAAACACGCCGGGCAGCGGTGATGCGCTGTGCAACGGCAGAAAATCGTAAAGAGCTCGGACTGAGCCCGTCGAGGTCGAATGGAACCGCGACATGCTCCAGGCCCGGCGCCGTCAGCCATTCCGTCACTGACGTTGTCTGCAACCATCCAAGCGCCTATTGTGGCGCAGCGCCAGTCGGACAAAGGCGAGGCTGTTTGCATTTCCCGGCCGGTACGAGACGCTGAATTGCCGATCATCTCCAGAATGATGCGATGGAGAACAGCAATGACAATCACCATTACAGCCTTTGAACATTCGCCCGATGGTGGCAGGGGCCTCGCCCGCGACATGCGCGTCCGCTGGGCGCTTGAAGAGGTGGGGCAGCCCTATGAGGTCCGCCTTCTCTCCTTCAAGGCGATGCGCGAGCCGGCGCATTTGGCTCTTCAGCCATTCGGGCAAATCCCGACCTATGAAGAGGGCGATCTCGCCCTGTTCGAATCCGGTGCGATTGTATTCCATATAGCCGAACGCCATGCCGGCCTGCTGCCCCGTGAGGCGGATGCGCGGGCGCGGGCGATCATGTGGATGTTCACCGCACTCAGCACCATTGAACCGCCTGTCGTCGAGCATTTTGTCACAGGCTTCCTCGAAAGGGACAAGAGCTGGCACAGCGAACGCCTGCACATCGTCGATGAGCGCATTCGCAAGCGGCTCGGCGAATTATCCCGCCGTCTCGGCGGAGCCGACTGGCTCGACGGCGCATTCAGCGCCGGTGACCTGATGATGATATCGGTCCTGCAACGGATAAAAAGTTCGGGCATTCTCGATGAATATCCGAACCTTGCGGCCTATGTCGCCCGAGGCGAGGCGCGACCCGCCTACCAACGCGCCTTCGCCGCCCAGCTGGCGGTTTTCAGGGCCGCTTCGGGTAGCTGAGCCGCAACAGGCGGGAAATCCCCGCTCAGGTCGACGCGCTGACGCGATAGGCCATTCCGAGCGACCTCGGTGCGGTCTCCCTGAAGCCGAATTTTTCGTATAGCCTGTTTGCTGGCACATCGGCGATCAGGCTGACATAGGCCGAAGCGGGAAATTCGTTCGTCACGTGGTCCATCAGCGCAGTCATGATCGCCTTGCCCAAACCTTTGCCTTGATGAGCGGGATCGACGGCAATGTCCACGACTTGAAAAAAGCAGCCGCCGTCGCCGATCAGCCTGCCCATGCCGATCGCGGAACCAGCATGTAAAACCAGCACGGAGAAAACCGTACCCTGCAAACCCTTTTCCGCCGCCGCCTCTGAAAAGGGGCTTAGCCCCGCCACGGCACGAAGACGCAGATAGTCCTCGACGGATGGAGTTCTGGCCACGATTGAATACTCGGGATGGTTCATTCGACTCTCCTCTTGGCCGCAACATGGTGCGGCCTCCCACAGATGACGTTTTATACCATCGCTTTCGATTCTGAACGGCGCGTCGTCAACGTCGTCTGCCTTCAGCCACCCGCGCCGCATCTGGCGAGCGGATAGTTTCTGATACCCATGCGTGATCCAGTAAATCCGGGCCGTCGAAATTTATTAGGGCAGGCGAGGGCCTGTATCCGCAGACCCCCGCCAATCTTCAGCCTCCCGTCGCCGGCTTCCAGAACCGCTCCCGATCGATCCTGTCGCAGCACTCGATCACAATCCGGGCGCCGTCCTTGAGACGCCGTCGCAAGAGGTCAGGCGGCGTCCGTATCCTGCCGCTATCGTAAAGCTTCTGCAGCTGCGACCGCGAAAGTCCGAGTTCAGACGCCAGTAGCCGGTCAAGGCGAACGCCGGTGAGAAACGGAACCGCCAGGTCAATCTCCGCCGCGGTCCAGTCGGGAGGTTCGTCCTTTATCCTTTTCTCGATATCGAACTCGGGAAATTCATCGATGCGTTGCGATTTGCGTTTCAGGGCTTCGAGGTTGAATGTCTCCGTTCTTATCCATTGCGGATCGTTGGACTGCAGCGCCTCCAGAATGACGGGGCTGATGTCGCGAACGTTCTGCCGCTCGAAAATTGGCCGGTTCCAGCTTTTGTCGCAGGTCAGGCATCGATAGATGAGCCAGGCATCCAGTTTTCGGCCGTTGGCATTGAGCCGGATTTTACCGCTGGCCTGGAATGCCCTCACGCCGCCGCATCCGTTGCATGCAAACCAGGGTTGGGGCGCCGTTCGTGGTGTAATGGTCCATTGGACACGAAGTAAGTTGCACATATCGTCTTGGTCTTCCGTTTGGAAGTCCACCAAGATGGTGCAGGAGAAAACCCTTGCGGGAGCGGCGTGGCGATGTTTCGGATGGATGAAGAGCTGGGACAGCAGGGCTGCGCAGGGCACATTTTAACAATGCCAGACCGGTCTCTTGCCGCCACCCGATGAACATCATCATACGCCGACAGCCCATGGCTATCCGCAATAGGGTGAAACTGGATTGAGACCGGTATTTACTTAGGCAAAGTCTACCTCGATGCGCCAATGCTCTTCGGCAGCGACGATAACAAACGATCGGTCTGAAATGGAGTCACGCGGCGCGTCCGGACCGCCAAAAGCTGCCGCAATGCGACTTTTATGCAACTTCGGGTGATCCGCTCACTCTCCGGATCAGCCTGCACGGGCTTATTTCCGAGGAGGGGCGGGGTTGCGCCCATCACCCGCGGTGGACGAAGGCGGAAGCATGCGCCGGAGGGTCGGATCCCTGCGGACGAAGTGGTGCCAGAACGCCGCTGCAACGTGAAGAACGATGATGGCGGCTGCGAGATAGGCGAGGGTGGCGTGGATATCACTCCAGAAAACCTCGGCCTCGTCCGAGATCGCCAAAGGCAGTCCCGGAACGACGACAAGATCGAAGACATAACTGGGGATCTGCAGGGGAGACGTCGATGCAACGGCCCAGCCGGCGAGGGGAACCGCAAGGGTAAGAAGCAGCAAAGCCGCATGCGCGGCGCGCGCGGCAAGCCTTGAGGCCGGACCCTCACCATCGACAGGCTGCGGCCTGCCGCTGAAAACCGACCACACCAAACGCGGCACGGCGAGGGCCAGCACCAGAAATCCTATCGACTTGTGGTATTGAAACAGGTCGAACTGAAGGGCCGGATCGATATTGTCACGGCTCATCAGATATCCCAGTGCAAGCTGCGTCAGAAAAAGCAGCGCTATTGCCCAGTGGAACGCGATTGTCACCAATCCGAAGCGTGTGGACGTGTTGCGCCACACCCGACCACCAGCCGGGGTTTTGTCGGAGTAATCCTCGAAATATTTCATCGGCTAACTCAGCTGCTGATAAGTGTCTTTCGCGATGGCGTCCATGCGGTCGGATGGCAGATTGCCGACCAGGGCGCAGCGGATCGTTTCATCGTCCCAGGATATGGTCTCCAGTGAACCGACGGTGGCGCGCCGCATGGCGCTGTCGCTCGCATCGCCCGCGGCCACGATGTAAAGCGTGACGCGCTGCCCGCTTTTATCTTCATACATGAGCTGTGCGGCGACGCCTTCGGAACTGGGGAGCACCCGGCCGCCGACAAGCGACAGGCCATGGCGGCTGAGGTCGGGAATGTTGAGTTTACGGTCCAGCCGCTTCGACAGCCATTTCGGCAGGTCGGACGCGTTCTCGGCATCGGCTCGAACTTCCACGGGGTGAAGAACCTCGCCCGCAAACAGCTTGTGCGCCTGCGTCGCATCCGCGACGATGGAGCGGGCAGGCGTCGTGGCCTCGGACAGCAGCCCGCGCCCGAACCAGCCGCCAGCCAATCCAACCGCCAGCATCAGAATGGATGCCGCCGCCATGTTGCGCCAATCGCCGCGCTCCGACCGCAGGCGCCGCTCAAGGCGGTAAACATCGAGGCGTTCGGGTAAAACACCTCCATCGAGAGGGCCATAAAGAGCCTTCAGCGTCGTGTTCTGCTGCTGCCACATCGCAACCCTGCGTGCGTCGGCCGGACTGGAGGCGAGGTGGGTACGAACGGCATCATGCCGTTTGCCGTCGAGTTCTCCGTCGACATAAGAGATCAGATCGGCTTCAGTTATCTGCGGATCGTTACCGGTCATTTTATCACCTTGAGACCTGGCTGGTATTCCTGGGTCATCCGGGCCAAGGCCGTCCGGGCCCGCCCGAGACGGGACATCAGGGTGCCCAGCGGAATTTCAAGAACGTCGGCGGCTTCCGCGTAACTCAGACCTTCGACGACGACGAGGAGGAGGGCCTCGCGGTGCTCGCTGGACAGCTGTTCAATGGCGCGGGCCATTTCGGCAAGCGCTATCCGGCCCGTCTGCGCCGCCGGCACGAACAGCTGTTCCGCCACATCGTCGATCGGGATTTGCGAGGGGCGGCGATTCCGGCTGCGCAGATTGTTGCGGTAGACATTGACAAGCACCCGGTAGAGCCACGGACGCAACGGTCCCCGCGGCTTCCACAATGCCTTCTTGCGGATGGCTCTTTCGAGACAGTCCTGAACGAGATCGTCAGCAGTGTCGCGGTCGTGCGTCAGCGCATTCGCGTAGCGTCGAAGCGCCGGGATGCAATTTGTAATCTCGTCGAGAAAATCCGCCATGGTGCTATTCCCTGGCAGGGCGGCAGACGCCGCCTTCGCCCGCGACATCGCCGGGCTGCCAGTCCATCTGCCGGCGACACGCCCATTTCTTCGCACATCCATCATAGCAGACCAACGCGCCACCGGCATATGGCTCGACGAGGGCGGTCAGAACGAAATGATGTGCACGCATGAAATAGTCCCTTTGGCGGTAACGGATCGGACAATATTGCCCGACACCAGACAGAACACCGGCTAGCGGTACTTAATCCCAATCCCGCCGGACTTTTTGATGCGGTTGTCCTTTTACCGCACGCCTTTCAAATCGATGTCGAATGCAACCATATTCGAATAGAGCGGCACTCCGACACCCATGCCATAAGGCATGCGGGGAATATTGCCGGTAACGTGGAAGGTGACGGATCCGTTCTGCTGGTCAACGAATGTGGCGTGAAACGTCTCGCGTCTCGATATGCCTCTGGCCGTCAATATGCCTTCAACCATCGCGCTGCGAGGTCCGTCCTGCGTGACGCGGCTGGAACGGAAGACAATCTGCGGATAAACGGCAATATTAAAAACCGCGCTGGACCGCAGGAAATCCTCCACCCGTTCTTGCCCCGTCCGGACGCTGGAAGGGTTGAGGCTGATTTCCACATAGGATTTGGCCGGCTGGTCCGGGTCGATGTCGAAGCGTCCGGATATATCGGGAATTGTGCCCTTGATCCCGGGGCCGGCAACCTGGGCAATTGAAAAGCCTATATGAGAGGCCGGATCGATACGATAACGCCCGGCCGCGGTCGAAAGCGGATTGGCGGCCGCCGGCGAACCGGCCAATATCACGATGAAGAGACTGACGAGATAGGGATGTTTCACGGCGCGAGCTCCTTATGAACGGTCGCACTCAGAAAAACACCACAGGAAAAGATTTAATCCGCCCGGTTCAGTCAGATCGTAAAAATCCTGCCCGATGGGCGGGACTTGCTTTGATGGCGCGGGGAGCGGATATCTTGCAGGGCGTGGTTTCGTCACTCACAATGGCTGTCAAAGCTGATTAGAGATGCGACGCCGCTGGCCCGTTAGAAATGCGACACTGGTCGCGTTCTTGCGCTGACGGTCAGCCCCCGACCGGACCGGCTGGCCGGGGTTGCAAGGGTAGGGAGGGGGCGGATGATGGAACTCCCTCTTCGGCTTTAGCTTCCTCAGTTGTGGTGACTGCTTTGCGCCAACAGCGGACTTCCGCCGAAGCCTTCAGGTTGATCGGCGCTGCGGCGCCAAAGCAATCCAATAGTCTTCCCACATATGCCATGATGGAAGGTGGCAGCGAGCATCCGCCACCCGAGTTTTCGATCGTCGACAAGCTACGTAGCGAGCTCTTTCCGGACGATCTCGGCTCCTGCGCTCAGAGCATTCAGCTTACCTCTTGCCACACGGCGAGACAGAGGGGCCATGCCACAATTGGTGCACGGGCAAAGGTTGTCCGCGTCGACAAACTTGAGCGCCTTGCGCAACGTGGCGGCGACTTCCTCCGGGGTTTCGATCGTGTCACTTGCCACATCGATGGCTCCGACCATCACTTTCTTCCCTCGAACAAGCTCCAGAAGGTCCATAGGGACATGAGAGTTGTGGCATTCGAGGGAGATCATGCCGATGCTGGATTTCTGCAGTTTGGGGAGAGTTTCTTCATACTGCCGCCACTCTGAGCCGAGGGTCTTTTTCCAATCCGTATTTGCCTTTATGCCGTAACCGTAGCAGATATGGACGGCGGTCTCGCACTTCAGCCCTTCGATCGCCTTTTCCAGAGTGGCAATGCCCCAGTCATTCACTTCGTCAAAGAAAACGTTGAAGGCAGGCTCGTCGAACTGGATGATATCAACGCCGGCAGCCTCCAGTTCCCTTGCTTCCGCGTTGAGTATACCGGCAAATTCCCAGGCGAGCTTTTCACGGCTTTTATAGTGGTCGTCAAAAAGCGTATCGATTATCGTCATCGGACCCGGCAATGCCCATTTGATGGGGTGTTTGGTCTGATGACGCAAAAATCTGGCGTCTTCGACGAAAACGGGCTTCTGGCGAGAGACCGTGCCGACGACTGTCGGGACACTCGCATCATAGCGATCGCGAATTCTGACGGTCTCGCGTTTTTCGAAATCAACGCCATCGAGGTGCTCGATGAAAGTCGTGACGAAATGCTGGCGCGTTTGCTCGCCATCACTGACGATGTCGATGCCGGCTTGTTGCTGATCGTCCAGTGACAGGCGCAGGGCATCTCTTTTGCCCTCCAGCAGTTCCTCATCCTCTAGTTTCCAGGGCGACCACAGTTTTTCGGGCTGCGCAAGCCAGGAAGGTTTCGGCAGGCTGCCGGCAGTCGATGTGGGGAGAAGCTTCTTCATGATGATGACCTGTTTCCAGTGTTGATCAGGCGGCGCATTGAGCCAGGAATTGCTCAAGGGCGGCGCGGTATGGCTTGATGAAGTGTTCTTCGGTGAATTTGCCCTGATCCACCGCCAGGCGACTGCGTTCGTCGCGGTCGTAGATGATCCGGGTCAGCGAATAGTCCTGGTGCTTCAGATTGGGCTGGTAAAAATTCCCAGCGGCTGCGTTGGCATTGTAGATTTCAGGGCGATAAATCCTCTGAAACGTTTCCATCGTGCTGATGACGCCGATCAGTTCGATATTGGAATAATCGCCCAGCAAGTCGCCGACAAAATAGAAGGCCAGCGGCGCAACGCTGCCCGCGGGCATGAAATAGCGAACCTGCAATCCCATTTTCCCGAAATACTCATCGGTGAGCGAGAACTCATGCTGCCGGTACTCGACGCCCATGACCGGATGATGATTTTCGGTCCGGTAATAGGTCTTGCTGGTGGAGGCGCTGATGCAAATGACCGGCGGCTTGCGAAACTGCGACCGGTAGGCATCCGACTGCAGAAAGGACTTGAAAAGGTTTCCATGCAGGTCGCCGAAGTCGGCCGGAATACTGAAGGCAGGCAGGCTCTTGTTATACTCAGGCAGCACGACGTTAAAGTCGTAGTCGCGCACATAGGAGGAGAAGTTATTCCCCACAATGCCGTCGATACGTTCACCGGTTTTGTGATCGATGATCGTCGTCTTCAGTATCTCGATGAGAGGAAATGTCTCGCCATGAACATCCAGGCTCATTTCGACTGAAATGATCTCCAGCTCGACCGAGTATCGGTCCGCTTTGGGATTGTCCCAATGCGCGAGGGCGTTGAAGCGGCTATCGATCATCCGCAGGACATTGCGCAGGTTCTCCTGCCGCTTTTCGCCCCTGGCCAGGTTTGCGAAATTAGTGGTGATGCGCGTATGTTCCGAAGGACGATAATCCTCGTCGAAGGGTACGCTTGTGATCGTGAAACTGCAGGTCTGAGACATGTAGTGCCCCTATGGAGTGGGGGGCATGGATCTGCGGACGCATAGCAAGACAGGCCGCGATGATGCAGCCTTTGCTACGGCACACTGGGACACCCCGCCCGTGGACGTTACTTCGCCAAAGGCAGGTCTCCTGGCTCACGGTTCATCGCTTCCGTCCGTCTTCCCGGGGTAAACCAGTGACATGGTGGACTTTGGCTCGCCGCTTACAGTTGCGGGGGCAGCGTCGGCATTTCCGAATGACACGGAGCACCGACTTCCCTCTTAGCCCCAGTACGCTGCATGCAACGACCGGGGAACCTTAGGCATCCCGACCATAATGCAAGGTGAGACGTCGGTCAACATCATATAACGATATCTTTATATCGTTAAATCCATAGCGCGGCCGCAAGCTCTGATCTGATGGATTGCATGCGGCATTAACACACGACTGTTACACGCGCAGCCTTGGCCGGTCGCTAGTTAAAGATAAATCGCCGACAGTCGGCTCAGTTCAGATAGGCGGATGTGACCCTGCGCGATGTCCGCTTTGGGCCGATAGCGGCCTTATTCAGCCGCCTCCATTCGCGCAAGCGCTTTCTGCCTTCTCGCAATCACCTCCGGATCATTCATGAAATCTGTCCGTCGTCCGGGCTTTCGTCCGCGTTTTTGATACCCATTGCTCTGGCTGCCGTCCGGGATATCAAACATGCTGTTGACCTGTCCGGTTCGGCGCGGACCACGTTTGCTCCGTTTTAGATCGCGACCTTCCTGCATCTGAGCAACGAGTGACAGCATGTCATCCAGTCTCTTGTTCTCAACCACAGGCGACCGGTGAACGGAGCGAAGCGTGTCGAACGTCCTATAAGGCAGCGTAAAACTCTCGTGCATGATCTCCAGGCGGCCGTCCGGATAATCGCAAACGATGACTTTTTGACCCGCCAGTGATGTTGCCCGTTCCGTCGGATCGAGAATGAATATCACCTTGTCATAGCGCAACGTCAGGGATTGCGAGAGCGTGCGGACCTCCTTGCGGCACATGGCACTGTCGAGGTTCTCATGGGCGGCGAGGGGACGGTGCATGTCTTTCGGATTACGTGGTGGTTTACCGAAACGAGCGTTGAAATCGATAATGAATTCCTGCGCGTAATCGTTGGCAGCGTCTATCGTATCGATACCGCGGAGCCGCAGCTCCTTGACCAATCGATCCTGCAGGGTCTGATTGGCCCGTTCAACCCGGCCCTTGGCCTGTGGAGTGTTGGCGCAGATGATGTCGATGTTCAGCTCATAGAGTGCGCGTCCAAACTGCGTCAGCCCACTGGTTCGATCTTTCTCCGAAGCGTGCGTAGAGCGAAACACGCCGTGCTTGTCGCTATAAAAAGCCAGCGGTTTACCCCATTGCTGCAAATAGGCCTTTGTCGCGTGCAGATAATCGAAAGTGTTCTCGGATCCCGCAAAGCGCAGATGTAGCAGCTTGCCGGTAGCGTCATCGATATAGACGAGAAGGGCGCATTTTGGTCCGCGACTCTCGAACCACCAGTGATGCGATCCATCGATCTGCACCAGCTCGCCAAAGCAATCGCGCCGGCCGCGTGGTTGAAAGACACGTTTCTTGCGTTCTCTCCGAGATATCCAGATGCCTGCCTCGGTCATCCACTGGCGTAACGTTTCCTTGCCGATGGCCAGTTGGTGCCGCTCAATCAGCTTCTCGCGAGCCAAGGTTGGACCGAAATCGGCATACCGTTCTCTGACCAGATCGAGAACGGCGTTGCGAAGATCCTCGCTGTGACGCCGGTTGCTTGGTTGTTGGCGCTTCTTTGAGACGAGACCGGGCATGCCATCGCTCTCATATGCATTTAACAGCCGATGCATCTGGCTTCGGCTGATGCAGAGCACGTTTCTATCTGGCCCAAGTGTCGCATTACTAAATGGGCGCTACAATGGATAATCGCATAAGATAGAATAGGGAATTTCAGCAGTTTAGTGACAGTGTATTTTCATACACTTGAGTAACCCACGTTACATAATCTATGTGACCTGATTTGGGGTAACTCGTCAACCATTATAATGAACTTTCCAACACTTTATTAACACCACGGAACGAACTGTTTTCGACCACCGCCCCCGCCCTTGGAGCGGGCCGCTTTTTTGCTATCTGGTCGCTTCTTACACACATTGTTTTCGCGCGCCTTTTCAGACGACTTCCTTGCGTCAGGCTCAGGTGTAGGCGACAGATTGAGTTTTGATTGTTGGCGGTGTTTCTCCGTGATGACTGGTTTTTTGGCTTTAGCAGCGACGGGCGCAGCATAGCCAGATGGTGGACGGTCCGATATCGACGGTTTCACATCGACATATTTCGTCCTGGGCGTTTTCAGCTTCACCGAAGCCCTAAGGGCTGGTTCCGCTACACGCCTCACCGTAACGGCGAGAGCAGGCCCTACAGATCGGGGACTGTCGGGACGTGGGTTTGAAACCCTGCGAGCCGCCACAAGCGTTCTGTCTCGTAGGGGTTGTGACTTTTTGGTTTTATTTTTACGTGCCATCCGGCATCTCCCTCTTCATCGATTGAGAACCACAGCCGGACACCAGCCGTGGCGGTAAAGTAGCAGTTTGCTTTCTCGCAAAACTGCACAATTGCCCCTTCAAACGGCGGGGCGACAGGGACAGGCCCCTTGGAGCGATGCTCCGAATAAAGAAATTCATCGTAGACCGGCGTCGCGCCGGTATCGAGGAAGTCCCAAATGATCTCACTGCGAGGAGGGAGATCACCATGCTTTTCATCCCAAATGTCGATGAAATATTGCAGGAAGTTTTCCGCCGTTTTCCCGGTCATGTGAAACTGAACCGGCTTGGCCGCTTCCCGAAACTGCTTTTGCGTTTTGGCGCGCGTGGTCCTAGGGACGCGGCGCACATCGGGGAAGCTATAGAACAGGTTCTGCGGAGAGAGACCTTGTTCGAGATATTGCTCCGCCAACTGGCGAAAGTAATAATGGCCTAGCGGCGGTTTTTTGGAGGGCATAGGCCCCCAACCCTGCTGTTCTTCGTCCGCAGGGTCTTTGAGAAGATACTTACATGCATACCGGATTGCTTCCGGTGAGCACTTGTCCCAATAGGACCAGCCATGCGGCCAGTGCTTTTGCATGAAGTTTTCTCTGAGTACATGGTCAGGGACAGGCCCTTGCCAGTACAAGATGATGTGCCAATGAGCGCGGCCCTTCATAGAGCCGTATTCGCCGACGACGAAATACCGAACAGGAAACCCATCGGTGCGGAGATACTTGAGGTATTTTTGCACATCAGAGTAAGTCAGCACCGCAGCGCGGATATGATCGATATCGCCCGTTGTGCGATCCTGCCCATAGGTCAGGGTTACGACATGCGAGGCAGTTGCCGTCTTACTTTCGGCAATGTTTCGGCCAACCCAATCATCGACTTTGGTTTCCCGACATTGCCAGCATTCGCGACAGGCCACGACGCCGACATCGCTGATTTTTACCGGGTTCAAACACATGAGTTTTCGTGTCCTGTCACTAAATGCACCTATTACCAAGGGGATGGTGTTCCGCCGCGCCTGCCTTCCTTCCGTGATCTTGGGATCAAGGAAGGCAGGCACGGCTACGCGCCCGCCGAATTGACGGCGGGTGCGCTTTTCATTCGCCAAAGAGGCTTGATTAGAGGGAGCGGCCTATGTCTCGCCAGTTGGCGAGTTCCCAATGGGCGGGGTCGTAAAACGACCAATCACCGCCCCACTCGACCTTAATGCCGAGAGAGACCGCAACTTCCTTGCCGACATGACCGACAAGTTCCCATTGTTTGCGCGTCAGGCCCCAAGCCTTCGTGCCATGCACGATATCAACGGCGAGGCCGTAATTGTGGGCAGACTGCCCGGGCTTCGCTTTGCTCAAACCACGGGCATACAGCGATTGCTGTTCGACATCACCGCGATACACGCAGTGCGCGAACATCGGCACACCGAGTTTTGCCAAACGCTTAATAAGCACCCGCTCAAATTCGAGCAGGGTAGGGTGGCCACGGGACCGGTCAGCACGATTGTGCTGACCTTTGTGACGCTCACTGACAAGGAATGATCTATCGATCATTCCCCGCAGTTCAGAGGCGTATTTCTCGCCGTCAGGCGGAACCACCCGTTCCGGCTTGTCCGCCACCTGCGCCTCCCTGCTGTTCGCCGCCTGAACCGCCTCCGGACGCTTCGCCGGATTTTTCAGCATCAGGCTTTTGTTCGGGTACCGTTCCGCCACCAGAGCCAGAAGACGCTCCCGGAGCGTTGGAAACGATGGTTTCTGCGGAACGTCCATTTTCTTCCTCCGTACGCCGACGCGCAAGCGCGGCCTCAAATTCACCGGCCTGCTGCGCAAGGCGGCGCTCCATGTTTTCCTGCATGCGATACATCATCTCTTCCAGCTCGGGGTTGCGATGACGACGATTGGCGATCTTCGTGAAAATCACGGGATCGACCACCTCAGAGAAGGTGGGTTCAAGGTCCGCCGACTGGTACTTGACCATTCCGGCGTCCTTCTCCGCAAAGACGTAGAAATCGCCCTGGGCGTAAAACTCCACCGTCTCCTGTCCCGGCCCGATGGTGCAGAGCAGATCCGCATCTACCTCATCTTTGCCGATGTAAAAGGTGGTGACGGCCTCCAGATTAAACTGGATGCGCACGCACCTTTCGGCATCCGCCGTGCCGCTGAAAAGGATCGCTTTCGCGTCGTCCAGCGACGACCAACGGGAAAGACTGTTAAGTTTCACAACCATTTTATGCGTCCTTCTCAATGCGGCCTTGCGGAGCAACGGCCATGACTTTTTCGTAATCGTCAGTGGCCTCGATCAGATGGCCGCCGAACACAGTGTTGCCCTCGATATAAAGATCGCCCTGCTGGACGACTTCGAAGGGGTCCTGATTGGTCACAACAAACGGCTTCGTGTGCATGTTGGTGCACAGATAAAAGTCCGTCGAAAGCGTTGGATTGAGCGTTTCGACCGCCCAAATACGCTGACGCTTTTCATCGAAGCCGGTGTTCACCGTGGGGCGATAGAAATCGCCGCCGACGCGAGGCGCGTCGATATTCCACTTTGCGTTCATCGGTTCATAGGCAAACGTCCCATTGGGGTTTGCATGCGATGCGTCGATGCGGCTGTTCTTGACAACATCAACCTTTTCAGGGTCGAGTGTGTCACGCAGGTACTGCGGCAGATCATCAACCGACGCCGCAGAGAGGAAGGGGTCTTCCTGACGCTCGAAAAGCTGATCGGGCGTAATTTCCGCCACGATCATCACGATACCGCCGACCCCGACACGCGGAAGCTGGATAGACATATCCACGCCGGTCATACCGTTGACGACGCTTTCCGTCAGGTTTCCGGCATCCGAAGCATAGCGCTTGGACTGGCCGAAGATGGTCTGACGATCCGCAAGCAACATAGGCTGCTTGAACGCTTGATCTGGGATCGAAATAGCATCCATAAGGAGATTCACGACCCACTCCTCATGCTGGTTGTACTGCTGACGCAGCTTGGCGAACGCCTGCGTCTTGCGGGCAAGCTCGATATTCGAGAGCGAGACCGTGACGCCATTTTCCGCCATTTCAGCAAAAACGCCGGTCAAATCAGCCTGAAGGCCGACAAAATCGACCATCTGCTGCCCATTGCCGCCACCGGGCGCATGGATCAACGAACCACCAGACGACACGATACCAAGCTCATGAGTGCCGCCGCCACTGAACTTGGCGTTCATGACGGGATGCTGGTTTTTCACAGCGATCTTGGAACCGCCGCCCGCGCTTTTGACGGCAAGCTGCGACGCAACGATATTCAGCGGCACCTCACCGTCGATAACCGCCTGATCAAAGTCAGGGACCATGTGCGAGAAGCGCTCATGCGCCCAGAACGCCGGAGCCAACGACGTATCCAGCCTTCCGCGCAGCGTCAGGTCTGGAGACCGGTTTTTCGCACGGAAATTCCAGATCTGATTGTACGCCTCCAGATAGGCCGTATTCACAAGCGTCGTCGGCTGACCATGCAGGCCGAGATACTTGTACACCTGATTGGAACCGTGCGCACCGAACGCGATACGCTCGATATAGGGTACGACCGGCGCGCCGTCGAGCGGAGGACGGCCTTCGTAGGAGAGGTTGAGCTGATCGATGGAACCATTGAAACGGTCGAGAGCCAGCATAGGGACAAAATACGCCATGACGCGAACCTTGGTCGCGTTCATAAGCACTTCCGCCGTTTCCATCTGTTCGAAGGAAAAGCGAAGGCGACCCGAACGGATCGCATCCTCACGCAAGACAGGATAGGCCGAAATCGGCACCATCTTGCCAGCGGGGAGGGAGGTCAGAACCGGAGCGCCCTGACGGCGCATTGTACGCGGCGCAACCAGAGGTGCGGTACGCGTCCGATTATTGGATATGGAATTCGGTCCTGTCATTTACGGGTTCCTTTCTTGAACCGTTTGAAAAACTGCTTTAGTTTTGCGGCCCGCCGCATACAGGCGGAACAACGTTTTCTAGGAGTTGCCATGTGGCCCATCGTTCGGTTTGGATTGAACTTTTTTGCAACCCTCGGCATCCTCGCCGGTCTCGCAATACTCGGATTGACTGTATTCGCAGGACTGATTACCGCCCTAACGTAGTCACCAACCGCCGCCACCACCGTTGGAAGAACGCGACAACCTCCCCGCCTTGCTCGACTTAAACCCGAAGGTGTCATCGACCCATCTCGCCGCTTTACGCATTGGGGAGTTGTAGGAAACGGGAGAGTTCCACGCCGACTTAACATTCGACTTTGCGAAGTCCCAAGTATCAGCAACGCCGACGACAACGCCGCCGACCCAACTACCGGGTTCGCCGTAACGCTGCTCCCATGTCGCCGCATCAGACCAATTCGCATCCACGTCCCGCGTCTGAAACGGATTGGTTACGACGACATCGCCCGCTTCCCATTTGGCGGGTTTACCCAAAACGCCACCTTGACCGGACACACGCCGTTCAAGACCGCCCGTTGCATACGAGGCGGAACCACGCGGAGCACCGGAGAGCGCCGACGCGTTCAGCGCGGCAATCTGGCTTTCAACAAGCCGATATTCCTGCTCGCGTTTCTGATCCTTGAACGGATCGAAGTCGGTGATGAAATCCCCGAGGGCGTCAAACGCATCACCAGCAACAGAGCCGCCAACGGCCTGCCTGACAGGTGCTTTGCGGGAGAGGGGAGCGAAGGCAGCAGCAGCATTGTAATTTGCGCCGCCGCCATTGCGAAGAGCGGTCAGAGGATTAAACCCTGCTTCCTCCGCATCGATCACGAGATTTTTGTAGACATCACGGGAATATTCCCGCGCTTCATCGCGGTCTTCCAAATCCCATTTTCGTTGAAGCTCCATTGCAGCAATTTCGTTCTCGAACTGCTGCTGCGCTTGACGCTGGGCGGCCTTCTTTTTCGAGCTAGCGCCGAAAAGAGATAACGCGCCGCCAATAAGCGCTGAAATGAATTACCGACCCTCCTGTGTCTTGGACCAGAAATAGCTGCCGACAAGATCAGCAGCCAACAGGACACCGGCCAGAACCCACGCTTCTACGCGGGACGCAATCACCGGATCAGTGATTGCAAGGCCGGAAACCGCGCCAGCGGCGAGAGCGCCAAGCCGCGCTCCAATCGGTTTCACGAGAACGGAAACGATACCTTTCATGAACGATCCCTTTCAGATGTTCACGAAATCCCCCATTTAGATCGCATAAGATAGATTATGGAACATCTAGGCGGTTTGCGGGCTGTTGCGTTCTGGCCTGAAACCGCGTTTTCCACGACTGTGGAAAACCGTAGATGCTGCGGTTTGCTGTGTTGCGTTTAACCGAACCGATGGCATTGTTGCTTTCGTTGAGAAACGCGAGTGACCATGCCGATCATCAATATAAGAAATGCAGCCCTGCCGCCATCAGCACGTGGGCTTGTCGCTGTCGGTTCTCTTGGCGTCCCACGGTTTTGGGCCACCATCTGGAGTGACGTCCTGAACCCAAGACTGGAACCATCGAGCCGACAGAAGTATCTGACGGCCATTGATCGTTTCTACGAGGCAGTCTGCGAGCAACACGGTACCGACTGTCTGGACCGTCTTATAGCCGAAGCCGATGGAGATGCTTTGGAAGAATGTCTTCTGGGCTTCTTCGCCCAACTCAGGAACGCGGCCGTCGTCGAGAACGCGGACAAGTCGTCCACATGGAAGTTTGCGCTCGACTTCGCGACGGAAATGCTTCGCCAGGCCGGTAGCACGGCCGGTGCGCGGGCGAACGAAATCCAGGCAAAGGTACATCGCCTTGAGACCTTCTACCGCAACCTAGTTCCGAACCCCCAGAAGCCGCCACCGCCGATCCGGGCACTTCCGCCGCTCGTAATCGAGGACCTTTACGAAATCTTCAGGCCGGATTCGACGCGAAACCCCTTCAAGACTGAAGCGCTGCGCTGGCGCAACCTCTTGGTCTTCATGTTGCTGTTGCGCCTTGGGCTTCGGCGTGGTGAAGGCGCGTTGCTGTACGCTTCCTCGTTTAAGGAGGACTTCGACCCAGTCGCTCGCAAGACCGTCCACTGGTTGGATGTCGAGGAAGTCGATGATCCGGACCCACGGTACGAACAGCCTGGGCTGAAGACGGAGACCTCGCGACGCCAGCTTCCGTTACAGGAAGAGATCGTTGAACTCGTCAGGTTCTACATCCGCAACTATCGCGGACGGGCAAACCACCCACACCTTCTGATCTCTCAAAAAGGCCTGCCACTTTCGCTGCGATCCCTCAGTGAAATCTTTGAGGTTGCGACGAAGGCCCTGTGCGACGAGGCTAAGCAATCTCTGAAAAAGCAAGGGCTTAAAGGCGTCTCTTGTCACGATCTCCGCCATACATCCGCTGTCGTTAGGATGCGTCGGTATCAGGACACGGGCAATGATCTGGACAAGGCTCAGGAGAAGCTACGGACATTTTTTGGGTGGTCGAAGAAGTCGGATATGCCGCGCCTCTATGCCAAGGCCTACTTCGAAACCAGCCTGGACGAAGCCTGGGGCGAAAAATTTGACCATTTTGTGGATGCTCTTCGACGCACTGTTCCGGAGACATCCCATTGAAAGCCGCCGTCACGCTTCAGAACGACCGCCTCGTCGCCGATATTGATCGCCTGACATCGAGATTGCCGCCGCTGCCTGCGGTGGTCAAATACTACGATGATTTTGCGAACGAGATATGCTCCGTCCGAGACCTATCCGAAACCGACCAAGTCTTCCTTGCCTTGGACGGCCGCCAGCATTCAATATCGTTCAATGCGTTTGGTCCCGCAACGCAGGTAATGAAACATGTGTTCGCCGAATGGCTTGGCGAGCACGACCTTCACTACGTGACGATCCTGTTTGGCAGCACCCTGAGCTATCTCGCACGTCGCGGCGTCGCCTCTCTCATCGAGCTATTAGTGTCACAGCCGTTCGATGCTCGATCCCATTGGAACACATTCGTTCTTGCAGAGGTAAGTGCCAGGGAAAGTTACTCGCTAAGAGCCATTCTTCATTCCCTGTGTCGGCTCAACATTGGTCATTGGACGCCCACGGCGGCATCGATCATTCGGGCTCTGAAGAGCCCAAAGGTCGACAAGTATCGCGTCGTTCGCATCGGTGATTGCTTCCTGCCACTGGATCACCAAAGCATCATCGTCGACCACATCGATGCGATGTGCGCCGCGCTATCGAATGATCCTCAGTCGATTGATGACGAAGCGCTACGGGACGTGTGCATCTTGGTCACGTCATACCAGTATGCCTTCCGTCCGGGGCAGATAGCGCGGATCGAGACGGCCGATGTTCGGCTGTACTCGACTGGTGCGGTGCATGTTGCGGTCACCCGGATCAAGCAGAAGGATCACCGCAAGCGCATTCGAGAAACCCGGCGGATCAAGCGTGAGTGGGGGCCGCTCTTCAATGAGTTTGTGAAGCGCCGGGACGCAGGAATCGTCATGATAGAGGAGGGCGTGCCCCCTCGCCTCCTCTTCGGCCTCACGCCGTCCGGTGTTGGCCGGGTCATTCTTGAGCTTACGTCGGACTTGACAGGAGAAGCCTGGTCTCCAACCGACCTGAGACATACGGCGGCACAACGTCTCGCGGACGGCGGCATCTCGCACGCTGGCCTCTCGGAGTTCATGGGACACTCCAGCGACCGCGTGGCCAATGTCTACTTCGACGCATCGCCACCACAAGCCAAGCGTATCAATGATGCCCTTGCAATCTCGCCCATTTACAAGAACGTAGCCAAGATCGCGACGACGAGAACCATCGATAAGGAGATGCTTCTGGGCCTTCCGGCCGAGAAGCAGATCGGAGGTGTGCCTCACGGGATTCCTATCGCAGGAATAGGTGGTTGCAACTTGGGTCAGAACCTCTGCATGAAGAACCCGGTGCTTGCCTGCTACACCTGTTCCCAGTTCATGCCCCTCAACGATCCCGAAATCCACCAGGACGTCGTGGAGAGCCTTCGTCCGGTCGTCACTGAGTTCGCCGCCGCGTCCCGCAACAACCAGCAATCCCCTGCCTACGCTCAGTTGAAGAGCACGCTCGACGCCGCAAGACGTGTTGCCGAGGAACTGAAATCCGATGGCGGGGACGAGCCATGAACCCGTTCTATGCCGAATACATTGCCACGGCCAAGAGGCTGGCCGAAGAACGCGGCCTGAGCTGGAAGCTAGTCTTCGACGGTGAGGGCAAGGTCACCAAGGAGACGAGGTGGAACCTGACGGAACTGAGGGGTGGCCTTTCCAAACCGGTCTCATGGCTTGGTCAGGTTGGCGTGGACGCCGCGCCATTCATAAAACTGAACGAGATCAGAGTGGAAATGGGACAAGGTCTCTTGGTCGCCATGCCCCTGTCCCCCCACTGGCTGGACTTCTTCCAGGCTGTATTGATCCACCAGCTTCTCCTTGGTCAGACGAAGCCCGGAAGCGCCGTTCAAGTGGGCGCTGGCATCCGACGGCTGGCACCTGCAGCAGAGGATACACCGCCCTGGGCGGTAACCCCCGATCAAATCCAGCAGGCCTACAATGCCGTTCTTCGGTCATCGGAATCCGGCAAGCAAGCGCTCGACTTCGTGACCATGGTCAGGAACGTCATCGACAGACAAAAGCTCGCCGACATCCCTGCTTTGGCTCGTTTCTGCCAACCCTATTCCAGCAAGGAAGCGTTGGCAGCGCAGCAGCGGGCCGATGCGGTCAAAGACCGCCAAAACGCACATGGTGGCCGCAAGAGCCTGCGGCGCAGCCTGGCTGAACGGAAGTCGGCGTCGAAGCTTCCGGATGAGAAGGCCTTCTGGGAACTGGTTCGGATTGTCTTCACCGAGACGCCCCTGTCCTTCTCGGATGCGATCCGGTTTGCGGCATTTAAGGTCCAGATCATCATGGGCTTCCGGATCGGAGAGGCCGCCCTTCTTCCATTGGATTGGAAGCGTTGGCGCGAATATCTGGACGCCGACGGCCGACTGGCCGGAGAGCATGGTGGGTTCTCCCGTTCCCTGATAATCAGGTACTTCGCTGAAAAGCAGGAAGAGGACGACCTTGCCGAGGGATTGGCTCTGTACGAGAACATCCAGCACGTCCCGCCGATGTTCGAGGAGATTTTGGTAGAGACGCTCGACCACATAGCCACCATTACCGCCCCGCTGCGGGAGCGATTGAAACGGCAGGCTGAAACAGGTCGCATCTTTCCCGAATATGCTGAGGACGCGCTCGTTCCTGCCTGGGAGATGTACGTCCGCATTACAGGAAATGCGGTGTTCTCGGACGCAGAGGTTCCGCCGCAACTGATCCAGCAATATCGCGAAAGCTACGACCCGCAGTACCTCGACACCATCCGCGATCTTCAATTAGGCGGCAGACCCGCTGGTTTGTCGCAGTTCTGGACCAATCCGGCTCAACGCAACATTCCGATCCGGACATCGGCGGGCGTGATCGAAAACGGCAGGATTAACTGGCGATTTGCATTCGTCCGCGTTGGCGATGTCGAGGAACACATCCGGGAGAACCGCGCGACGAAGCTATCCGCTACCAAGCCGACCGCGACGACCGACGGTACGGTGTTTTATCCCTACGACCTCCTGTTCTTGATGCCGATCAGAAACCTCATCGAGGGGCGCAACAACGGCCTTCTTGACACGACCTTGTACTCTGCCATCGGCATTTTGGACAAAGGCCCTCTGAACGGCTCCTTGAGCGGCAAGGCAAGCGGGGAGACCCTCTTCCAGCGATACGGCCAGACGGACGAGGACCGCGCGTTGACGCTGACTTCTCATTCCCTGCGGCACCTGCAGAACACCGAGCTGTTCCGTCTCGGCGTCGCTGACACGATGATAACCAAGAAGTTCGGCCGCCGTAGCGTTCAGCAGAGCTACGAGTACGATCACCGAAGCCTTCATGAGGATATCGAGCATATCGACGTTCCCCCGGAAGCCGAAGATTCTCTCGGCGACAAGGCGCTTCAGGTCTACAAGATGATCGCCGCCAACAAGGTGCGAGGACCTATCGTCGACGAGTTCCGGCGTGTTCAACGCGAGTATGGCGACGATGCAGCCTTCGACTACCTGAATGCCGAGGCCGACGGTCTTCACGTCACGCCCTACGGGCTGTGCGTGAACAGCTTCACCAGCGATCCCTGCCCGAAACATCTCGAATGCTTCAACGGCTGCCTGCATCTAGCCCGAACCGACGTCGTAGAGGAGCACGACCATCTCGAAACGATGCGCGACCGCTTCGCGAAAATCATCATCCAGTTGGAATCCGTACCCGAGGGCCGTCGATATGCCGGATGGGCGAACCAGATCGCCCACGCCCGCATCCGATACGAGAATATCGGCAAGGCTCTCGCGACCGAACCCGGTGACCGCCCCTTCCCCGATGGCAAAGACCTCTCCGTGACGCCGGAGCAGAAGTTCGGTAACACCATCATCGACACCATGAGCCGCCTGAGAGACCTTGATGATTGATAAGATCGCCCATCTTGAGGAAATGTTGGAGGCGATGATCGCCGAGGACGAAACCATCACCGCGAGAGCCATCGTCCGGCGCAGCGGCGGCGTGTTCAAGAACGCCACTGACATCACTCGGAATGTGGACCGTCGCACCAAGTTCGAGGGTGCCCAGCGAAAGCAGGAGACTATAAGGATCGCGATTGGTCGCAGCAGCGGTAAGTCTCGCGCAGAGCTGGAGCGACTGGTCGAAGTGAAGAACGCCGAGATTGACCAGCTTCAGGCTGATCGGCAGCTCGTGATCGCGTCACACCGCATGATGATCCTGGCTGTCGCCGAAATGGGCGGCTTCTCAAAATGGAAACGTCTGTTCGAGGGATATCAGGAGACAGTCAACAAGCTCGACGGAATGAATGCCATTCCTTCTGGCGAGGTCGTAACCCTTCCTCCGAGGAAGTCCTAATGGCGCGAGGAACGGGCAAAAGCGGTGTCGAGGTTGCCCAGGAGCATGTCGATGCCCTCCAAGAGTATCTGGAGAACCTCGGTGACCAGCCGCTTCCCCGCTACGGCGGCGTCGAGCTGAACAAGAGCGCCATCGCCAAGGCCTGCGGCTTCGACCGTCAGGTGTTCCGCACCAATCCGAGATGCGCCGAAATCCTGGGCAACGCAGACGACCGTGATCGCAAGGCTAACCTGACACGCCTCGAACAGGCGGAAGCGGACCGCGAGCAGAAGGCCAAGGTCGATGGCAATCAGATGGCTTTGGAGGAAGAGAACCTTCGGCTGAAGGCGGAGAACGCCTCGCTGCGCCGCGACCTTGACCGCATGAAGCGGTTGAGCGCGGTGATCGCCGAGACTGGGAGACTTCCATGATTGGGTGTTTGAAGTCTGGTCCTCGGAGCCGCGCCGTCGTGGCCCCGACAGGCCGTGGGAGCTGGATCGCAGTGAATGAGGCACAGGGACCCGCGACGGCACGTCGTGGGTGGCCGCAGTGAACGGAGAGCCAGAGCCCATGGCAGGGGCCAATCAACGACGGGGTGGCGCAGAGGGGCAGACGTTCCTGGTCCTTGGTGAGCGTTCTGAGCAGTCTTCCTGGGAGCTGTCCATCACCTCCGTTCATGCCAGCCGGTTCGGCGACCATGTCATCATTGGCCGTGACGGGACCGAGCAGCTCCGTCGTGCACTCGTCCCTTCGAAGAGGTCGCCGCGCGATCCGGTCGCAGGGGAGACGTGGCGTGTCACGGGTCCTGTCAAACTCCATCCCGAATATGGGCCGCAGCTCCATGCCGAGGTGGCCCTGCCCTTGGTCACCAAGGGGCGGGCGATCATCCGCCATCTGGCCACCGACAAGCGCTTCGTAGGTATCGGCTGGGCTACGGCGGAGAAAGTCTGGGAGCGCTTCGGCGAGACCATCTACTCCATCATCCGAGATCGTGACCTGAAGGCGGTCGCGGACGTCGTCGGCGCGGATCGGGCCATCGCCATCGTCGACGGCTTCGGCATGCTCGCCGAGGAGGTCGAAATCTTCCGCTGGCTGGATCGATACGGCGTCTCGCCTCGTGTGGCTGGTGCTGCCGCCCGTCTCTGGGGTCTCGGAGCCATCGACCGCATCAAGGCCGATCCGTTCACGATGACATTGCTGGAGCCGTGGAAAGACGTGGACGCGAGAGCGCTTCGTCTTGGAGTCGCCCTCGACGATCCGAGGCGGCTAACGGCCGCCGTCGAGGAGGCCTTGGCCATCCGGTTCCGGACAGGGAACATGGCCTCCCCTTCCCCAGTTCTGAAGCCTCTGGTGAAACGCCTGCTCGCGCCTTGGAGCGGCGATCCGGCGAGTGCCATCGACCTGGCCTTGGCCAGCAGTCGCGTTGTGTCGCCAACCCCCGACCTTTTGCAGTCGAGGGCCTGCCGGTTCATGGAGGAAGAGGTCGCGCGACAGGTCAGCGAGCGCGTTGGTCGTGAAGTTCCGGCATTCGACGGTAAACTCGTCGTTGACGCCATCGCCAAGGTGGAAGAGGAAATCGGCTACGCGCTTACCGATGCCCAGCGAGAGGCGGTCTACATGGCCACGAGCTGCGGCATCTGCGTCATCAGCGGTGGCGCAGGCACGGGCAAGACGACAGTCGTGCGTGCAATCCTTGCCGCACTGGAGGCCGTCCGCGACAGTCTTCCAGCTTCGCAGCGCCAAGGCGTCGAACACCTGCAGGTGGCTCTGGCAGGCCGCGCCGTCAGACGGATCAGCGAAGCGACAGGCCGCCCGGCAAGCACTCTTTCGCGACTGGTGCACGACATCGAAAATGCTGGCCGCCGTGTTCAGTCAGGGACCGTCATCTTCGACGAGTCCTCGATGCTCGACACCCCGTCGATCTATCGGGTGCTCGCTCAGTTGCCCATCGAGGTCAACCTGATCTTCATTGGCGACCCCGGTCAGCTCCCGCCTATCGGACCCGGCCTGCCCTTCCACACCATGGTCAAGGCGACGCGCATCCCTTCGGTCACTTTGGATGTCGTCCATCGTCAGGATGATGCCACTGGCATTCCCGCCGTCGCCTCTGCGGTGCGATCAGGTAAGTCCGTCGCCCTCCGGCGCTTCGATCCAAACGTCGCCCTCTCGCCGGGCGTCTATCTCTTCCCGGCGACGAAGGAGGATGTGGCAGCAAGAACCTTGGCCGCCTTCCGCGCCATGTGCGGTCGGGTGCCCGCCTACGGCAGGACGGCCGCCCTGCACGATATGGATGTCCAGATACTCACTCAGGTGAAGAACGGACCGGCCGGATCGAAGGAGCTGAACCGCGCCATCGAGATCGAATACATGGCGCGGCAGGCCAACGTCGAGGACTGGGGCCTGAGCGTCGGCTCGAAGATCATGTGGTTGAAGAACGACTACTCCAAGGCACCGCAACTGGATGCTGATGGCAGTCCCCTACTCGACAAGGTGACCGGCGAACCTGTCTGCTCCGGGTTCATGAACGGCTCTCTGGGCGTGGTCACCAAGCCTCATCCGAAGGGTGCTTGGGTTAGGTTCGATGACGGCGCTGAAGATGCGGTCACTGCGGCCGACCTTGAGAAGGTTACTCATGGCTGGGCGATCAGCGTTCACAAGGCGCAGGGCTCGGCTTTCCGTAGGGTGATCGTGCCGCTCGTCGGCTCGAAACTTCTTGACCGGACCCTGCTCTATACGGCCGTCACCAGAGCCGTCGAGACGGTCGTCATTGTTGGTGACCCGGAAGTCCTTCGTCGCACGATTGAAGAGCCGCCCACGGCTCTTGATCGAAGCAGTTCGATGAGCTTGGAGGCGGAACAATAGTTGCTCGAAATCGCGCTAAGGCCGAACGGAGCGGGAACGGCCCACCGGGCGCATCTCAAAAAGGGCATCAATAATCGGGCATTCCGGAACCTGGTCGCCGCTGCATTGCGCTGCCATATCCGACATGACCCGCTCCAGACGCCTTAGATCGGCGATTTTCTGACGGATATCTTTCAAATGTTCGATTGTGAGCGCGTGAACCTCCTGGCAGGTGTGGGCGTGGCCATCGACAAGTTGCAATAGCCCACGCAGTTCATCGAGGCTGAAGCCGAGTTCCCGGCCGCGCCGCACGAAATGTAGCCGCCGCGTGTGGTCATTGCCGTATACACGATACCCGCCTGCGCTGCGGGCGGGCTCCGGCATGACGCCGATCTTCTCGTAGTAGCGGATCGTCTCGATGTTGACGCCGCTGCGTTCAGACAGCACGCCGATCGAGAATTCTTCTTCAGTCTGCTTCATCACGATGTGCTCACAAATTGGTGAATTTTTCCCGCTTGACCCTGTAGTCGCTACAGACGCTAGGGTCACGATAGATCAATTTTGGGAATATGTGAACGATGACGCAGGACGAAACTCAGACGCTGAGAAATACCGCCGTAGAGCCCGAGGAAAAAGGATTTGATCGGGCGGCGTTGCTGTCAGTTGGCGGCATCGTGGCGGCACTGGGCGCGGCAACCTGTTGCGTGGTGCCTTTTGCCTTGTTCTTCGCCGGCATCAGCGGCGCATGGATCGGCAATCTGACTGCCTTCGAGCCCTATCAGCCTGTGTTCGTCACGATCGCGCTCGCCTGCCTCGGCTATGGCTTCTATCTCGTATACCGCAAGCCGAAGGCCGCGGAATGCGTCGAAGGCTCCTATTGCGCGCGCCCGTCGTCCCACCGGAACGCCAAGATCGGCCTCTGGATCGCAACGGTCCTCATCGTCGTCGCTGTGGGCTTTCCCTACGCTGCGCGCTTCCTCCTTAACGCCTGACCTGAAGGAAATCCTCATGAAAATCCTACCCCTCGTTGCCCTCACCGTATCGCTGCTTACGAGTGTTCCCGCCTTTGCCGCCGAGCAGACGGTGACCTTGAATGTCGCCAACGCCACCTGCGAACTTTGCGGCCCGATCGTGCAGCGGGCTCTCAGCGACGTGCCAGGCGTACTCGATGTCGACGTGTCGGAGGCGATTGGCGCGGCAATCGCCAAGGTGCGCTTCGATGACAGTCAGACGAATGTTGAGGCGCTGATCACCGCAACCAGCAATGCTGGCTATCCCTCCAGCCTTTCGCAGTAGGGAGGCTCAGCATGACTGATGGAAAGTTCATCGGCTTCGGCGTCGTCGCGCTTCTGGCTATCACCTGTTGCGCCGCCCCATTTCTGCTGGCTGCTGCGGGCTCTTTCGTGGCTTACGCATGGTTCGCGGCAGCGGGCCATATGCAGGTCCCGATCGCGCTCGCTGCCATTGGGGTAGCTGCATTTTACCTTTACCGGCGCAGCCGTTCCGGATCGGCGGCGGATGCCGCTTGCTGCGGATCGCCGACAGAAAACAAGGAAGAATTGAATGTGTGAACACTGCGAACCCACTTCGAACAAAGGCAATGGCCGTTACGATCTCGTTGTCGTCGGGGCCGGCTCGGCCGGATTTTCCGCCGCAATCACGGCCGCCGAACAAGGCGCGCAAGTGGCCCTTGTCGGGCATGGCACGATCGGCGGCACCTGCGTCAACATCGGCTGCGTGCCCTCGAAAGCCCTGATCAGAGCCACGGAGGCCGTGCGTCACGCCAATGATGCGGCTGCCCGTTTTGATGGTGTCGAAAGCGGTGCGCGGGTGGTCAATTGGGCCGCCCAGATCGCCCAGAAGGACGCTTTGGTCTCCGCTCTGCGACAGGCGAAATACGCCGATCTGCTGCCGGAGTACAACAACGTGGTCTATCGCGAAGGGCAGGCCCGTCTTGTAGACGGCGGTGTCGAGGTGGCAGGCCAGCGGCTCGCCTCCGAACGGATCGTCATCGCGACAGGCGCGCGTCCAGAACTGCCGGAAATTCCGGGGATCGCCGACGTATCGCCGCTCGACAGCACGACGGCGCTCGCCCTGACCGAACTGCCGCGTTCGATGATCGTGCTCGGCGGCGGCTACATCGGCTTGGAGCTTGCCCAGACTTTCGCGCGGGCCGGTGTCGCGGTGACGCTCGTGTTCCGCAGTCGGCTTCTGCCGGAGGCTGAACCCGAAATCGGGTCTGCGCTTGCTACCTACCTGGCCGACGAGGGCATCCGGATCGTCGGCGGCATCAGCTACGAATCCGCCCGCAGGACCGATGACGGCGGCATTGCGCTCGCCATCGTGCGGGACGGTCGTCCGGAGACCCTGACGGCCGAGCGGATTCTTGTAGCGACGGGACGCCGCCCGAACACCGAGGCCCTCGGGCTCACTGAGGCCGGCATAGACTTGTCACCTGCCGGTGCCATCGTCGTTGACGACCGCATGCGCACCTCGAAGACGGGGGTCTATGCGGCCGGAGACGTGACCGGCAAGGATCAGTTCGTCTACATGGCTGCCTATGGCGCAAAGCTCGCCGCCAGGAACGCCTTGAACGGCGACGGCCTGCGCTACGACAACACCGCAATGCCCGCTGTGGTGTTCACAGACCCGCAGGTGGCGAGCGTCGGCCTGACCGAAGCGCAGGCGCGCGCCGCCGGACATTCGGTTCGCACTTCCGTCCTTTCCCTCGACAATGTGCCGCGGGCGCTGGCGGCGCGCGACACACGCGGCCTGATCAAGCTGGTGGCGGACGGAGCAAGCCGGAAACTGCTGGGGGCGCACATTCTCGCGCCGGAAGGTGCCGACAGCATCCAGACGGCCGCGCTGGCTATCCGTGGCGGCCTGACGATTGACGATCTGTCGGAGACGATCTTCCCGTACCTGACAACCGTCGAAGGTTTGAAGCTTGCGGCTCAGACCTTCGACAGGGACGTGAAAAAGCTATCCTGCTGCGCGGGTTAAAGGTGAAAGGGAAACGGGTGCTTGCTCAAGTTGTAGCATAGACGGAGCGGGCACCTCATCCCTGACGCGCATAATGGTCACGGCATCGTCGGTGCCTTCTGGCCAAGCTTGATGATCAGCGCTCCGATTGTTGCGTGCCTCGCGTCGAACTATGCCGCCAGAACCGACGCTCTACGGAGCAACAAGGGAGGGATAGAGCGGTGCAACAATGCTGCCAAGTGTAGCGAAACGGGCCGACCACCAAAGCAACAAACGGTGTCAAATCATTGCTGCAACACCTTGTCCCGAGGTCATCCTCCGGAAACCATTGCAACGCATGGCGATCGGCTCACTCACTCACCCAGCTTCACTGCCGAAACCGCACTCTTTGGAACACCCGAGCGGTTTCTTACCTGTTGCTTTTTGAAAGTTAAGCGCCGTTTACGCGATCGTGGATTATCTCGACAAAGAGCGGTTCTGGGTGTTGCTTTTCGAAATGAGTGTGGGAGGTTCGCATTCGTCTCTGATCGCGGGTTGCCATGCCAGTCAATCTCAGTTCGTCATCGATACCGCCGACACTCTCGGGCATGGCCAGCGTTGGACAATCTGGTATCCCACGCTTCTGGGCAACGATCTGGTCCGACGTGCTCAAGACAAGCATCGAACCTTCAACCAGAAGAAAACATCTTACCGCATTGGACAGGCTGTATGCTGCCGTCGAGCTTCAACACGGTCGTGATTGCCTTGACCGGCTGATTGCTGACGGCGATGGGGATGCACTCGAAGACTGCCTCGTTGGATTTCTGGCTCATCTTCGGAACGAGTCCGCCGTCGACAATGCCGACAAGACGTCCACATGGATGTCCGCGATCAGCTTTGTGAAAGACATGCTCCGATATGCCGGGAGTGCTTCTGACGCGCGAGCCTCCAAGATGGAGGAAAAGCTCCTGCGGCTCGACACGCTCTACCGTCAGCTTGTACCAAATCGTGAGAATCCTGCGCCGCCCGTCCGGGCGCTGTCTCCGCTAGTGGTCGAAGACCTATATGAAATCTTCAACCCGGATTCGCCGCGCAACCCCTTTAAGACCGAGGCGCTACGCTGGCGGAACTTACTGCTTTTCATGCTTATGCTCCGCCTTGGCCTACGCCGTGGAGAGGCTGCGCTCCTCCACACCAGCTCGTTCAAAGAGGACTTCGATTCGGTGGCAGGGAAAACGGTCCACTGGCTCGATGTCGAGGAAACTAACGACGATGATCCACGCTACGAGCAACCCGGGTTAAAGACGGGTTCATCTCGTCGACAGCTTCCGCTTCCGCGGGAGATCATTGAGGCGGAGCAGCGATACAGCCGAAGCTATCGCGGTCGGGTGAACTACACCCATCTTCTGATATCGCAGAAGGCCAAGCCCTTGTCCCTGCGATCATTCAACGAAATCTTTGAGACTGCCACGAGATCTCTATCCGGTGAAGCTAGAAAATCTCTACTAAAACAAGGCCTTCAAGGCGTTTCCTGTCATGATCTCCGCCATACTTCGGCCGTGGTGCGTATGAAGCGCTACCAGGATTCCGGGCTCGACGTCGACAAGGCACAGGAGAAGTTGCGGGTGTTTTTTGGCTGGTCGAGGACGTCCAATATGCCTCGACTCTATGCCAAAGCCTACTTCGAAACGACCCTTGCGGAGGTTTGGGATGAGAAGTTCGATACGTTTGTGGACGCCTTGAGAGATATCAATCCGGAGCACGGAAATTGAAAGCTGTTGCCTTAGATCTGGAATCCAGACTTCTGGACGACGTGAATAGCCTAACTGCCCGTTTGCCACCGCTTCCTGCTGTTGTTCGATACTTCGATGATTTTCAAAACGAGATGCAATCGATCCGCGATATCTCATCGAGTGGTAAAGTATTGATCGCCGTGGACGGGCTTGAGCGATTCATCAGCTTCGATGCGTTCGGCGCTCTAAATATCGCTATGAAGCATGTGGTAGTTGACTGGTTCCAGCGACTGGATCCAACAACCGTTGTCATTAAAGTTGCAAACGTCCTGAGATACATCTCCCGATGCGGGCTGAAACCAGTCGCGTATCTATTTGTGTCGTCACCGTTTGACAGCCGGGCCTACTGGTCTGTTCAGGTTCTACCAGATGTGAAGGCCGATGAGAGCTGGGCTTTGCGGGCAGTATTGCACTCACTCTGTCGCCTCAACATTGGACACTGGTCACCACCTGCAGCTTCAATCATAAGGGGTCTAAAGAGCCCAAAGGTCGACAGGTACCGCGTCATCCGTGCTGGCGACTGTTTCCTACCGCTCGATCAGCAGGCCATGATCGTCAACCACATCGACAGCATGTGCGGGAGGCTGGCCGCTGCTCCTGCGGCTCTCGACAATGACGAGCTTCGCGACGTTTGCATGCTTGTCATGTCCTTCCAGTATGCGTTCCGACCGGGCCAAATCGCCCGTATCGAGCTAGCCGACGTCCGACTTTTCTCAACCGGCGCGGTGCATGTAGCCGTTTCCATCATCAAGCAGAAAGCCAACGGCAAGCGCATTCGTATTACCCGGAAGGTCAAGCGTGAATGGGGTCCACTGTTCAACGAACTGGTAAGACGGCGTGATGTCGGAACGATCCAGCCAGAGGATGGCGTGTCCCCTCGCCTGCTCTTTGGCTTGACACCCAGTGACGTCAGCAGTGCGATTCTGGGATTGACGGAGGAGTTGACGGGCGACGCCTGGACGCCGACTGACCTTAGGCATACGGCCGCTCAACGCCTTGCAGACGGTGGCATATCCCATGTCGGACTGACAGAGTTCATGGGGCAGACCAGCGACAGGATCGCCAACGTCTATTTCGACAAGTCTCCTGCGCAAGCACAACGGATCAACGAGGCACTGGCTATATCACCGATCTATTCGAACCTCGCCAAGATCGCAAAGACCAAGACCATAGACAAGGCGGCGCTCCTGGGGCTGCCGTCCGACCAGCAGATCGGAGCTGCACCCCACGGCGTTCCGATTGCAGGGATCGGCGGCTGCGGTCTCGGTCAGAGCCTCTGCATGAAAAACCCGGTTCTGGCGTGCTACACCTGTTCCAGGTTCATGCCGCTCGACGAACCAAAAGTCCACGAAGATGTGCTGGAGAACCTGCGCCCTATTGTGACCGAATTTGCGGCCGCATCACGGAACAATCAACAGTCTCCCGCCTATGGTCAGCTAAAGGGCACCCTCGACGCCGTGCGCCGCGTGGTGGAAGACCTGAGCGCAACCCGGCAGAGAAAGGGCCGCGAATGAACCCGTTCTATGCCGAGTACGTCGCGACGGCCAAGTCACTAGCCGCCGAGCGCGGGTTGATCTGGGACCTCGTCTTTGACGAGCAAGGGAAGGTTAGCAAGGACACCCGTTGGAACCTGACGGAGCTGGTGCGCATGCTCCCCCCGCCTATCATATGGCTTGGGCAGGTCGGAGTGGACCCGACTGCTTTCGCAAAGCTAAACGAGATCAGGAGGAGGATGGAGCAGGAGTTGGTGGTCGCGGGACCATTGCCGCAGGCATGGCGGGACCTGTACCAGGCAGTGATTGTCCATCAACTTCTCGTTCGTCGGACGAAGCCCATCAGCGCAACGCAAATCGCTGCTGGTATCAGGCGGTTGGCTCCGACCGCATGGGATACGCCTCCCTGGGCGGTCAAACCAGAACAAATCCAACAGGCCTACAATGCGATCCTGCAATCCACTGAATCTGGCAAGCTGGCTTTGGACTTTGCAACTACAGTCCGCAACGTCCTCGACGGTCAGAAGCTTGCCGATACCCCTGCTCTCGTCCGGTTCTGTGTTCCCTACCCGAGTGTAGAATCGCAAACAGCTTACCAACGTGCGGAAACTATCCGCAAACGCCAGAATGCGAATGGTGGTCGCCAAAGCTTGCGGCGAGAGCTGGCAGAACGGAAATCTTCTTCGAAGCTGCCTGACGAACGCGCCTTTTGGGAGCTGGTCCGGATCATCTTCACAGAGACACCGCGCACCTTCTCAGAGGTTATCCGGTTCGCAGCATTCAGGGTGCAGATCATCATGGGCTTCCGGATTGGCGAAACGGCCCTCCTTCCCTTGGACTGGAAGCGATGGCGGGAATATCTGGATGCGGACGGGCGTCCGGCCGGGGAGCGGGGTGGCCTTTCTAGATCGCTGATGATCCGCCACTTCGCTGAGAAACAGGAAGAGGATGAGCAGACGGATGGCCTGTCCTTCTACGAAAACACTCAGCACGTACCGCCGATGTTCGAGGAAGTGCTGATCGAGACGCTCGACCACATTGAGAGGATCACAGCGCCATTGCGCAAGAGGCTTCGGCAACAGGTTGAAACCGGACGGGTGTTCCCAGAATATGCCGACGATCAACTGGTGCCGGCCTGGGAGATGTACGTCAGGATGACAGGAAATGCTGTCATCTCCCATAAAAAGATTCCGCCTGGATTGGTCCAGAGGTATCGCCAAAGCTACAACCCGCAGCTACTTGATGAAATTCGAAAACTTCAGCTTAATGGCAAGCCTGCCGGCCTGTCACAGTTTTGGACCCAACCGGCGCAGCGCCATATTCGAGTTCGAACTGCATCCGGGGTTCCCATGGACCGCATCGACTGGCAGTCTGCGTTCGTCCGCGTCGGGGATGTTGAGGAACATATCCGGGCGAATCGTTCCACCAAGCTCTCGGATACGACGCCCACGACGATTACGGATGGCACCAAACTCTATCCTCACGACCTCCTGTTCATCATGCCGGCCAGAAACCTGATAGAGGGCCGTAACGATGGTATCCTCGATGCCACCATGTATTCCGCGATTGGACGGATCGACAGCAGCGGCCTAAACAACACAATCAGTGGCAAAGGAGGTGGAGAAAGCCTGTTCGAGCGATATGGGCAGACCGATGAGGACCGGGCGTTGCGTTTGACCTCACACTCCCTGCGACACCTTCAAAACACCGAACTGTTCCGCCTTGGCGTTGCCGACACGATCATCACCAAGAAGTTCAACCGACGCAGTGTCCAGCAGAGCCACGTCTATGACCACCGCAGCCTCGCTGAGGACCTTGCCGATATCGATATTCCGCCGGAGGTTGAGGAGCGGCTTGGAGATAAAGCACTCCAAGTCTTCAAGCTTATTTCCTCAAATAAGGCCCGTGGTCCCGTCGTCGACGAGTTCCGCGACATCCAGCGCGAGTACGGTGACGAAGCGGCTTTCGACTACTTGAACGCCGAGGCGGACGGACTGCACGTCACGCCCTATGGCCTGTGTATGAACAGCTTTACCAGCGACCCCTGCCCCAAACACCTTGAGTGCTTCAACGGGTGTCTCCACCTGGCGCGAACGAACGTCATCAGCGAGCAGGAAAACCTGGAACGCATGCGGGATCGGTTCGCGAAAGTGATCGTCACGTTGGAGGCCCTGCCTGAGGACCGTCGCAACATCGGTTGGGCGAACCAGCTCAGCCACGCTCGTATTCGGTACGAAAACATCGTCAAAGCATTAAGCGTGGGGCCGGGAATGCAGGTCTTCCCCGACGGCAGGGACTTGTCGATCACGGCCGAGCAGAAGGCTGGGACCAGCATCATCGACACGATGAAGCGGCTGAGGGATCTCGATGATTGATAAAGCCCAGATTCTTGAGGAACTGCTGGAGGCGATGATAGCCGAGGACGAGGATATCACCGTCCGGGCGGTGTGCAGGCGGAGCGATGGCGTGTTCAAGCACGCGACCGACATTACCCGCAACGAGGCTCGCCACAGGATGGTGAAAACCGCGATCACGAAGCAGGAAATTATCAGGACAGCCGTCAACCGATCCAGCAAGAAGTCCCGCGCGGAACTGGAGAATCTGGTGGCGATGAAGAATGCGGAGATCGCACAGTTACAGGCCGATAAGGAGCTGCTGATCGCCTCTCACCGCGCCATGATCCTTGCGGTCGCCGAGATGGGCGGCTTCCCGACCTGGAGAAGGTTCTTCGACCGTTATCAGGCTACCATCGACCAGCTTGAAAACATGCGTTCCCTGCCTGATGCGAATCTTATCAGCCTCTCGTCCCGAAGGGAGACCTGATGGCACGGGGGACTGGGAAAAGCGGCGTCGAGATCGCCCAAGAGCATGTCGATTCCCTGATCGAATATCTGGAGCGGCAAAAGGATAAACCGCTTCCCAGATACGGTGTCGACCTGAACAAAAGTGCCATCGCCAAGGAATGCGGGTTCGACAGGCAGGTATTCCGCACGAACCCACGATGTTCGGAAATCCTCGAAAAAGCCGACGAGGAGGATCGCAAGGCGTACCTCACCCGGCTTGAGAATGCCGAAGCTGTTCGGGAGCAGAAAGCGCGAACAGACGCGGATCAGATGGCGCTCGAAGACCAAAACCTTCGCCTACTTGCCGAGAACGCCTCGCTCCGGCGCGAACTGGATCGCCTGAAGAGGTTGAGCGCGGTGATCGCCGAGACTGGGAGGCTTCCGTGATTGGGTGTCTGAAGTCTGGTCCTCGGAGCCGCGCCGTCGTGGCCCCGACAGGCCGTGGGAGCCGGATCGCAGTGAATGAGGCTCAGGGACCCGCGACGGAACGTCGTGGGTGGCCGCAGTGAACGGAGAGCCGGATACCATGGCAGGGGCCAATCAACGACGGGGTGGCGCAGAGAGGCAGACGTTCCTGGTCCTTGGTGAGCGTTCTGAGCAGTCTTCCTGGGAGTTGACTATTACCTCAGTTCACGTCAGCCGCTACGGTGATCATGTCATCATCGGCCGTGACGAAACCGACCTGCTGCTGCGTGCGCTTGTTCTCGCGAAAAAATCACCACGCGACCCTGCTGTCGGCGAAACGTGGCGGGTCACGGGGCAAATCATAGAGCATCCCGATTACGGTCCACAGCTCCAAGCGGATGTTGCTCTCCCTCTGGTCACCAGAGGTCGTGCTATCATCCGCCACCTGGCGACCGACAAACGTTTTGTCGGGATCGGTCGGGCAACATCGACCAAGCTCTGGGAGACTTTCGGCGAAACGATCTATGACCGCATCCGGGATCGCGATCTGCAAGCCCTGGCGGTGGTTGTCGGCCCTGAGCGGGCCGTCGCGATCGTGGACGGCTTCGGCATGCTGTCGGATGAGGTCGAAATCTTCCGCTGGCTCGACCGCTATGGCGTGTCACCTCGCGTCGCTGGCGCTGCGGCTCGGGTGTGGGGCATCGGGGCAATCGACCGCATCATGGCCGATCCGTACACCATGACGCTGTTGGAGCCGTGGCAGGCTGTCGATGAGAGGGCACTTCGTCTTGGTGTCGCCCCTGAGGATGACAGGAGGCTCTGCGTGGCAGTGGAGGAAGCCTTGGCGATACGGTTCAAGGCTGGACACATGGCCTCCCCTGCCACATCCGTAAGGCTACTCGTTCGCCGCCTGTTGTCACCCTGGGGTGGCGATCCTGCACGGGCGATAAAGATAGCGCTGGCGAATGGACGGGTGGTCGCCCCGGACTCAGAAACCCTTCAATCCCGAGCATGCCGGTACATGGAGGATGAGGTCGCTCGGCTCGTATCGGAACGGGTCCGGCGGCAATTGCCGGATGTCGATGGCCCACTCGTTCTTGCTGCAATCGCGAGGGTCGAGAGCGAAATCGGGTACAGGCTGACCCCGGCCCAGCGCGAAGCCGTGTTCATGGCAACATCCTGCGGCGTTTGCGTAATCAGCGGTGGTGCTGGAACGGGTAAGACCACTGTCATACGTGCTGTTCTCGCTGCGTTGGAAGCGCGGCGGGGTGGCCTGCCAGCCGACCAGCGCAATAGAATAGAGCATCTTCAGGTCGCTCTTGCGGGACGCGCCGTCAGGCGGATCAGCGAGGCCACCGGACGTCCGGCAAGTACCCTGTCCCGCCTAGTCCATGACATTGAGAACGCGGGACGTAAGGTTCGAGGGGGCACTGTCATCTTCGACGAATCCTCGATGCTGGACACGCCGTCGCTTTATCGGGTTCTCGTTCAGATACCGATCGAGGTGGACCTGATCTTTATAGGTGATCCTGGTCAGCTTCCACCAATCGGGCCGGGCCTTCCCTTCCACACGATGGTGAAGACAGACGGAATCCCCTCTGTCACTCTCGATGTCGTGCATCGACAAGACATCATCACTGGCATTCCCGCCGTCGCGTCTTCTGTTCGACACGGCGAAACAATCAATCTTCAGCGCTTCGATCCGAACGCCGCCTTGTCTCCGGGGGTCTATCTCTTCCCTGCCCGAAAGGAAGACGTCGCGACGAAGACACTGGCAGTCTTCCGTGCCATGTGCGGTCCTGTACCGGCCTTGGGAAAGACGGCTGCACTGCACGACCTCGATGTGCAATTACTCACGCAGATGAAGAACGGCCCGGCGGGATCGAAGGAGCTGAACCGATCAATCGAAATCGAATACATGGCCCGCCAGCCGAATGTCGAAGACTGGGGACTGCGTGAAGGTTCCAAAGTCATGTGGCTCAAGAACGACTACTCCAAGGCCCCACAGCTCGATCCCGAAGGAAATCCAATCATCGATCCGGCCTCTGGCAAACCGATCTGTAATGGCTTCATGAACGGAGCGCTTGGCGTTCTGCAGAAGCTTCATCCCAAAGGTGCCGTGGTCAGGTTCGACGATGGTGCCGAGGATATCGTTACCGCAGCCGACCTCGAAAAGTTGACACACGGCTGGGCGGTCACCGTTCATAAGGCTCAGGGTTCAGCGTTCCGTAGGGTCGTCGTCCCCATCGTCCCGTCAAGGTTGCTTGACCGAACCATGCTCTACACCGCCATTACGCGGGCCGTCGAAACCGTCGTCCTTGTAGGCGATATCGACCACGTAAACGAGGTCATCACCAGCGTGCCTAAGACACTCCTGCGTGATCATTGTTTAGTATTCGATTGAACCTTTACTGACCTATATTCAAACAATGGCAGAGCAACCGTCTGACTGCGTAAAGCACACCAGTGAGGAAAATAACGATGAGAGAAAAATTTACGACGTTTGACACGGCACACAGTCTCGCAGACGATGAGGAGATCGAGTTTTTTCTTGCGGACGCGCGAACAACGGGTGACGAGGTGTACATAGCAAATGCACACGATGTAACGGAACGAGCCAAAGAATATCTAGGTTTCCGAAACAACTCAAAATGATACCAAGTCGAAGAAGACTTTCTAGCAACATTTGGTGGCGCGTGCTTCTGTTACTAGCCAGCGGTCCCGCGGCTTGCAACTCGCGGGTCGAGCAGCAAGAACTACCTCAAATGTGCCGGCCACGAGCCTCGGCGCCGATGCACAGTAAAGAGCCATAGGCCGCTCTCCGTCGCTGACCTCGAATGTGAGCTTCGCCGACGGCTCAAGCTGGACATGATCGGAAACCTTGCGGATGATTGCCGAGAACTTGCCCGCCGGCATATGTGTCCTGCCGTCTTCTTCGATATCCCAAAGCTGGACAAATATCTCTGACCAGACCTCCGGATTGGCACAGCAATCGAGCGCCGAAAACTGCCCTGCCTTGACCTCGGTGACATGGTAGCCGGGCCGGACCGGGTTGCCATCATAAGTGAACACCAGCGGCGCATCCGGCGCGACCGCGAGGACATCAAGAAGATGGCCGAGAGTGACGTCGGAAGAATGTGTCTTGTCGATCGCGTTCATGTGGGTTATCCCTATATTCAATAATTCAAGGATTATTGAATAATGGAAGAACGTCAAGCCCTCTCTTCATTCGCCGCACTCTCGCAGGAAACGCGCCTTGCCATCGTTCGAGCGCTGGTTGTCGCTGGTCCCGAGGGGCTAGCCGCTGGCGTGATCGCCGAACGCATGGGCGTCTCGGCGACGAATGTGTCGTTCCATCTCAAGGAACTGGAGCGATCAGGTCTCATATCTCAGCGGCGGGTATCGCGTTCAATCCTCTACAGCGCCAACTACGAAGCTCTCGCCGATCTTGTGAAATTCCTGATGGAAGACTGCTGTGCCGGACATCCAGTGATCCGGGAAAATGTCGAGCGAAACGATGGATGCTGCAATCTGGCTGAAACTTTGACTGACGGGGATAACGTCATTGCATAATTCGAAAGTACCCGCGGGCATTGTCTCTGCGCTTGGCCTGACGCAGATCATCGGTTACGGCACTCTCTACTACAGCTTCAGTATCCTCGCACCTGGCATGGCAAAGGATCTCGGCCTTACGCTGGCCGAGATATTTGGCATCTTCTCAGCTTCCCTGCTTATCGGCGGCTTATCCGCAATGTATATCGGTAAACAGATGGACCATATCGGCGCTGCGACGGTCATGACGGTCGGCTCGGCCCTGGCCGCATTTACCCTGGCAATCTGTGCGTGGTCGCCATCCGTTGCTGTCTTTGCGTTCGCCATCATCCTGCTCGAGATATCGTCCGGCATGGTGCAGTATCAAGCCGCATTCGCAACGCTGGTCGAAAGCGAACCCCGATCAGCATCCCGCAGCATCACCTATTTGACCTTGATCGGCGGTTTCGCCTCGACCATCTTCTGGCCGATCTCGGCAGCACTTGCTGCGTATCTGTCGTGGCGCGAGATCTATCTCGTCTTCGCGGGATTGAATCTCTTTCTGTGCATGCCGCTTCATTACTGGATCATGCGCGTCGCGAAAACAGGCGTTAACGCTGATTCCACGATCCGAACGCGTGAGACGGTGATCGGGACGCTTCCTGCCCATGCGCGCCGGCGCAGCATGATGCTCGTTTCGTTTGCCTTTGCCATGCTGGGCTTTACTCTCTCTGCCATGCTCGCGCATATGGTTCCAATGCTCGGGTCGATCGGGCTTGGCGCTGCTGCGGTGGTGATCGGATCGCTCTTCGGCCCAGCCCAGGTGCTGAGCCGACTGATCAACATGGTGTTTGGTAAAAGCCTTTTGCCGCCGGCGCTTGCAGCGCTTTCCGCAATCCTCATCGTCGCCGGGGTGTTCATCTTGATGATGACAGGTGACTGGTTGCCGGGAGCGGTTGCCTTCGCGATCTGCCTTGGTCTCGGTTCCGGCATCAACAGTATCGCGCAGGGAAGCCTGCCGCTCTATCTGTTTGGCTCCGACGGTTATGGAGCGATTACGGGCAAGATGGTCGCCGCGCGATTGGCAGTGAGTGCCGCCGCGCCATTCGTCTTTGCCGCAGCGATGGAGAATGTCGGCATCAGTTTTGCGCTCGCTGCCAACGCCTGTCTCGGGGCGATCAGCATTGCCGCATTCGTTGCTGTGGCAACCTCCTCACGGCAACCCGCCACAGCAACGGCCTGAACCTTCAGATCGACTTCAACGAAACACGCTTCTCGAGTTCGTCCGCCTCTTCCTTGCGTTCGCTATAGCGGTCGGTCAGGTAGCCAGACGCGTTACGGGTAAGCATGGTGAACTTCACCAGTTCCTCGCAGACATCCACCACCCGGTCGTAATAGGATGACGGCTTCATCCGGCCATTGGCGTCGAACTCCTGATAGGCTCTGGCGACCGAAGACTGGTTGGGAATGGTAATCATCCGCATCCATCGCCCGAGGATCCGCATCTGGTTCACGGCGTTGAAGGACTGGCTGCCACCGGAAACCTCCATGACGGCCAGCGTCTTGCCCTGTGTCGGGCGGACCGATCCAACCGAAAGAGGAATCCAGTCGATCTGCGACTTCATGATGCCGGTCATTGCGCCGTGGCGCTCCGGGCTGACCCAGACCTGCCCCTCTGACCATTGCGAAAGTTCACGCAATTCATGCACCTTCGGGTGGCTGACAGGCGCTTCGTCGGGCAAAGGCAGGCCTTTCGGATCGAATATCCGAACCTCGCATCCAAGCCGTTCCAGCAGCCTTCCCGCTTCGAACGCCAACAAACGGCTGTAGGACACCTCGCGAAGCGAACCGTAGAGGATCAGAATGCGGGGCTTATGTGTTGAGAAGGCCGGGCGGAGATCGTCGAGATCAATCGCGTGCAAGTGCTGGCCCTTGAGGGCGGGGAATGTCTCAGACAATGCGCTTTCCTTCTTCATCGAGGACCTGTTCGCCGTCCTCCTTGGTGAAAGGCCCTTTGAAAACATCCGCAGGAAGGATGTCGAGAACGACTTCAGAGGGGCGTGACAGCCGCGTCCCCATTGGAGTGATAACGAACGGCCTGTTGATCAGGATCGGCGTCGCGATCATGGCGTCGAGCAACTGGTCGTCGGTCAGGTCCGGATTGTCGAGACCGAGTTCGGCATAAGGTGTACCCTTCTCGCGGATCGCCTGACGGACGGTCAGTCCGGCGTCAGCGATCATCTGGACGAGTTGCTCGCGGCTCGGTGGGTTCTTCAGATATTCAATGACGGTTGGCTCTATGCCGGCGTGCTGGATGAGCTCGAGCGAATTCCGTGATGTGCCGCAGGCCGGGTTATGATAAATGGTGACGTCCACGTTCAGTTCCTTTCGGTGATGGTGGTTCGGGAAACTGCAGGCGATGCCTCGTACCAATCTTTCGAACGGTTCACGATCCAGACAACCGAGAGCATGACCGGAACCTCGATGAGGACGCCGACAACGGTTGCCAGTGCCGCGCCCGACTGAAAGCCGAACAGGCTGATGGCGGCCGCGACCGCAAGTTCGAAGAAGTTGCTGGCACCAATCAGCGCCGAAGGCCCGGCGACGCAGTGGCGTTCACCTGTCATCCGGTTCAGAAGGTAGGCAAGTCCGGAGTTCAGATAGACCTGAATGAGGATCGGAACCGCCAGAAGCGCAATGATGGTCGGTTGTGCAATGATCTGCTCGCCCTGGAAGGCAAAGAGGAGCACAAGGGTTGCAAGCAGAGCCACGAGCGACATCGGCTGAAGTTTGGCAAGCAAGCCGTCGAGCGCACGGGTTGTTCCGTCAGCAGTCAGGCGGCTTCGCACCAACTGCGCGATGATGACTGGCACGACGATATAGAGAGCGACGGACAAGGTGAGTGTCGCCCATGGCACAGTGATCGCCGAAAGACCCAGCAGCAGACCAACGATGGGCGCGAAGGCCACGATCATGATCGCATCGTTGAGTGCGACCTGCGAGAGCGTGAACAGCGGTTCGCCGCGTGTCAGGTTGCTCCAGACGAACACCATGGCCGTGCAAGGCGCTGCGGCGAGAATGATCAGCCCGGCGATGTAGGAGTCGATCTGGTCTGCCGGAAGGTATGGCCGAAACAGCCAACCGACAAAGAGCCAGCCCAGCAACGCCATCGAGAACGGCTTCACTGCCCAATTGATGAACAGGGTGACACCGATCCCGCGCCAGTATGACCCAACCTTCGCCAGCGATCGAAAATCGATCTTCAGCAACATTGGAATGATCATCAACCAGATCAGGATCGCGACTGGGATATTCACTTTGGCGATCTCGGCGGCTCCGACTGCTTGGAACAAACCTGGCATGAGGTGACCCAAGGCCACGCCGACGGCGATGCAGAGGGAGACCCAAACGGTCAGATATCGTTCAAACGTGGACATCAGGCTGTCTTTCCTTCGGGGTTGGTGGTCCCTTCCAGCATACCGATCTGCCGGAGCCTCGTTTGGAGCGCCATGCGATCGATCGATTCCAGGGGAAGACTAAGGAATACCACGATACGATTCTTCAGGAAGCGTGCCGCTTGAGCAAAGGCACGCTGGATCTCCACTTCGGAGCCAATAACGGCCGCCGGATCTTCAACACCCCAATGGGCAGTCATCGGGTGACCGATCCAGACCGGGCAAGCTTCACCGGCAGCGCTGTCGCAGACGGTGAAGATGAAATCCATCCGCGGTGCGCCCGACTCGGCGAATACATCCCAGCTCTTCGATGAGAAACCTGTCGACGGATAACCAAGCGCACTCAGTTCCTTCAGTGCGTGAGGATTGACCTCACCCTTTGGCTGGCTGCCAGCTGAATAGGCCTTGAACCGTCCAGCACCTTCCTTGTTCAGAATGGATTCGGCGAGGATAGAGCGAGCGGAATTACCCGTGCACAGGAAGAGCACGTTGTAGGTCTTGTCAGTCATGGTCGTGATCCGTAGTTAGGCCGGAGGCCTGTTGAGCTTCATGATGGTCGCCGACGATGGGCAGAACCCCGATAGCTGTTGGGTCGAAAGGACTGCTTCTGGAACGTTGTCGCGCGCCACTTCAGAGAAACCGAGATTAGAGAAGAACGGCGCCGCGGTCGTGGTCGCAAGATAAACGTCGCCACTGCAATCGAGGCTTTGCAAGGTTGCCTCAACAATCGCTTGGCCGAGGCCATTGCCGCGATGCTCTGGAAGCACCACCACCGACCGCAGCAGCAAATCGTAGGCGCAGAGTTCGATACCGGAATATCCGACGGTCTGGCCTTCATCCGAAATAGCCTTGAAGAAGGTTCGGCCTTCTTCTTCGATGTCTTCTGCCGGAAGATGCGCAGCAACAAGCGCGCTCCGAAAACCCGGATCGCTGCCTTGCACTTCGGTCAACAGGATCGAATTCAACACGGCTTCACCTCCGGAGCGCAGCATGGCATGAGTTCTGCGATGAGTGGCGCGCAAAGTTCTGTCGAGCCGCCGCAGCAATCCTTCAGCAGGAAAAGTGTCAGATCGCGCAGACCGTCGAGATCAGCGCGGTAAATGATAGATCGGCTCTGCCGCTCACTCTTGACTAGTCCCGCTCTTGAGAGGGTTGCAAGGTGTGCCGACATGGTGTTCTGAGGGACATCAAGCAGTCGGGCGAGTTCCCCCGCCGGAACTCCATCAGGTTCATGCCGCACAAGTAGACGGAACGTCTCGAGTCGAGTGTTCTGGGCCAAGGCCGCGAGGGCCGTTATCGCAATGTTGTTTTCCATGTATCCAGATTAATGGATATAATGATGCTGTCAATAGGGATGCTACCCCTTAGTCACCCTATATCTCATCGGTGAACATCTTCATGTCGAAGGGTTCCGGGTTCGGTCCCAAAATACCCGCGACTTCATCTTGTAGTTTCCCCACCATGTCCCTTAGTGGCGAAGATTGCTCCGCGCAGACAGGTTCAAGTTTAAAGGCACTGCAGTCGGCGTCAATTAAGTCCTTAGTAGTTTCACCCATTGTAACAGATCCTTTAGCTCAGCCAACCAGCGTCACCCCCAAGTATAGCATACATTCGCACCCAAGCACTCGATATGGGATGTCGTATTGAGATCGGCTTGTCCGTCTCTCCCATATTCGTGAACAGGACTGCCGTTGGCAAGTATACTCTCTTTGGCGTGGAGACCGTCGTCATCGTAGGCGATCCCGAAGTTCTGCGGCGCACGATAGAAAAGCCACCACGGGCCCTTGAACGAGACACGGCCAAGGCCCCTCCTCCGAAAGATGCTGGAGCGTTGCGGGACATCATCACTGTGGCAGGTTCGGACACCGAGAATCCTTAGGGTGGCGTTATAGTTCGCGGAACCTATCGGGCAATGCGTCGAGCGTCGAGTGAAGATTCCGTCACTCAAACGTCACGATCAAAAAGCAACAGACCGGTGTTCTTGCGGGCGCAACAGCGTTGCCAAGTGTAGTGAAATCGCGGCTCTTCAAAAGCAACAAAGGGGGCGGATGCAGCGGTGCAACACCCTTTTGTCGGAAGAACGCGCTGCTTCCCCTGCCAACAAGGGGGAATACTTCACTCACTCATCCAGCTTCAAAGCCGAAACCGCACTCTTTGGAACTTATTGAGGTAATATGCCGTGACTTTCGAGTGAACCGCTTCAACCTTGCCTTTCGGATTTTGGGCGGATGAATCGAGAAAAAACATAATAATATCAATATATAAAAATCATAACATAATGTGCCGTCATAATTCTCCAGACGCCTCCCGGCGTCTCAGATCGAGCTCTTCGCTATAGCGTCTCAACGTATGGCTTTCGGTGAGAAGGCCAACCGGGCGGTTTTCGATCTTGTCATTAACGACGACCAGCGCCTCGCTTTCGGCTGCGTCAAAGGCCGCTGCTGCCTGGCGGGCATTCATGGTCGGCAGCAAGATGTCGTTTTTGTAGCGCAGATAGGTTTCGAGGCTGATCTTGCTGGGGTCGCGATCCATCGGGTCGGCATAGATTTCCGGCACGAGGACGATGCCGGCATAACGTCCGTCATCATGGGTCATGATCACCCGTTGCGTCGAACCGAGAGGGAACTTCTCCTTGAAGGCCGGAAGGCCCATGCTGACATTGGCCTTGCGGATATCGGCGCGCATCATCCTGCCGACCGTCAGGTCGCGGATCCAGCCGATGTCATGGGCGCTGCGAATGCTCTCGCCCCGCAGGTGAAAACGCCATGTGGCGAAGGAATAACCGAAGGTGGTGCGCACCACCAGCGAGGTGGTGATGACGGCGGCAAGCACCAGAGCCGTGATCTGGAAGTCGCCTGTCAGTTCCAGCGCCAGAAACGTCATCGTCAGCGGCCCGCCGATGATGGCGGCGGCAAAGGCGCTCATGCCGATCACGGCATAAACGATGGGCGCCGTCGATCCATAACCGATATAGGGGGCGCAGAGCGCGAAGATCTTGCCGAGCAGTGAGCCCATGAACAGCGAGGCGAAAAACAGGCCGCCGCGGAAATTCGAGCCGATGGAGATGGCGCTGGCCGCCGCTTTCAGCAGGAACAGCCCGGCAAGCCCGTAAATCGTCAGTTCGGCATCGATATTGAGATGCAGTGCCCCATGGCCGCTCGACAGCACCTGCGGCGAGATCAGTGCAAGCCCACCCACAGCCACACCGCCAATTGTAGGACGCAGCCAGCCGGGAATGGCGCTTTTGCGAGCCGTCTCCTCGATGAAGGACACCGCCTGCATCAGCACGATGCCGATGGCCGCGCACACAACGCCGAGAAAGATGGCGGGCACATAATCCGCCGGCGTCACACGACTGGCATCCACAATGTCGATGGAGAGGCCATGGCCGCCGATCAGCCCGATGACGGTGGTCGCCACCAGTGCCGAGACGATGAGCGGCGCGAGTGTTACGACAGTATAGGTGCCGATGATGAGTTCGATGGCGTAGAAGGCCCCGGTCAGGGGTGCATTGAAGGCGGCCGCAATCGCGCCCGCAGCGCCGCAGCCGACGAGGATGCGCATGTCCCCTCGCCTCAGTTTCAGCTTGATGCCGAGCTTCGAAGCAACGCCGCTGGCGATCTGCGTATAACCGGCCTCCAGCCCGACAGACGCGCCAAAACCGTTGGAGACGATGTTCTGTACGCAGACGATGATGCTGTCCGTCAACGACAGGCGGCCGCCATGCAGCGCATTTGCCTCGATCGGATCGACCATGGGCTTCTTGCGGGTCTTCGAAAGAATGAAGATGATCAGGCCGAGCACGACGCCGCCGATGATAGGGCCGGCGAGCACGATCCATCCGGACAGGTCGCTGCTGCTCAAGCGCTCGACACCGAAGACCAGTATATGCAGCGCCGTGCTCAGGGCGCCGATCAGCGCCACCAGAAGCCCCGCCGCAATGCCGATAAAGACGGCGAGGATCACCAGCCCCACTTCGCCGCGACGGAACATGGCCCGCAACCGGCTGGCGCGCAGATTGTCGAAGAAGCTCGCCATACTGGGTGCACGGAAAGGCTTGGTCGACATGCTGTTCCTTTTCAGGCGTATCAGAAAGCTTCGATCTCGATCTCGAAACGCATCTGGTCATAAGCCGGTTCAACGTGTTCAGGCGTTTCACGCATCACGGTGTCATAATCGAGCGGAATATGCATATGGGTCAAGATCGCCCTTTTCGGGGAAAATCTCTCGATCCACCCAAGCGCCTGTTCCAGCGACAGATGGCTGGGGTGATACCGATGCTGCAGCGCGTCGATGACGAGGACATCGAGGCCGGCAAGCTTCGGCAGGGTCTCAGTCGGAAAATCGCTGACATCCGTGCAATAGGCGACATCGCCGATGCGAAAACCGAGCGAATGCACATCGCCATGCTGCTGCATGTGCACGTTGAACGGGATCGGCCCGCCTGCCCCATCGATGATAACAGGCGCGTCGATATCCGCGATGATCCGCGGCTCGACGATGGGCGGATAGCTGCTGCCCGGCGGTGTTTCCAGGCAATAGGCGAAACCGTCCCATATGCGCGCCATGGTAACGGGATCGGCATAGATGGGAATGCGGTTTTGCTGAATGGCGAAATAGATGCGCAGATCGTCGATACCGTGCAGATGATCGGCATGGGCATGGGTATAGAGCACCGCATCGACCGCCTCCACCTTCGCCGCGATCATCTGCTCACGAAAATCCGGGCCGGTGTCGATGACAACGGTGGTCTTTCCGCCATCCGGGCCGATCTGCTCCACCATGAAGGCGGTGCGGGTGCGCCTGTTCCTGGGGTTATCAGGGTCGCAGGCCCCCCAGTCGCCGTTGATGCGCGGCACGCCGGGCGACGACGCGCAACCGAGAACCGTGAAGCGGCGACGGTAGATTGCCACGCCTACACCCTTGTCATCTTGGAAAAGCAGCGGAAGGCGTTTTCGGTGGTGATTTCGGCCATGCGCTCATAAGAAACGCCATGCACCTCGGCCAGAACCTCGGCGGTATTGACCACATAGGACGGCTCGTTACGCTTTCCCCGCCAGCGCTTCGGCGCCAGATAAGGCGCATCCGTCTCCACCAGCAGCCGGTCCAGCGGCACGGTGGCGGCGATATCGCGGATGTCCTGCGATTTGGGGAAGGTCAAAATGCCGGAAAAGGACACATAGCCGCCAAGCTCGACACCGGTTTTCGCCAGCTCAGGACCGGCGGAGAAGCAGTGCAGGATGAAGGGGAATGCTCCCTTCCCGCTTTCGGCGCGCAAAATAGCGGCCATGTCGTCATCGGCGCTGCGGCTGTGGATGACGAGCGGCAGCTTCGTCCTTCTTGCCGCTTCAATGTGGCGGATGAGGCCGGTCTTCTGGTCTTCCGGCTTCTGCGTATCGTAGAAATAATCCAGACCCGCCTCGCCGATCGCCACGATCTTGTCATGGCTCTCCGCCAGCCGCACGAGGTCGTCGGCGGAAATATCCAGCTCTTCAGCGGCGCTGTTGGGATGCGTGCCGACCGAGCAGAAGACCGACGGATATTTTTCCGTAATCTTCAAAAGTTCGGGCAGACGGCGCACCCGCGTCGAGATCGTCACTATCTGGCTCACGCCCGAAGCATGGGCGCGGGCGATGATATCGTCGCGCTCAGCCTCGAAATCGGGAAAATCCAGATGGCAATGGGTATCGATCAACATGGGTCTCGCCTTCACGCTTCCGGTGCGACGTAACGCGGGAAGACCGGCTTCGGTGCCTCAAGCGACGTGCCCGGAACCAGACGGCCGGCTTCACCCAAAGCCGAAAAATCACGTTTGTCGGCGGGAGCCGCGACGAGATCCAGCAGCTTGTCGCAGGAATCAGGCATGAAGGGCTGCAGGAGAATGCCGATCTGGCGCACCACTTCCGCCGTAACGTAAAGCACGGTGCCCATGCGCTCGGGATCGGTCTTCTTCAGCGCCCACGGCTCCTGCGAGGCGAAATAGCGGTCGGTTTCCGAGACAACGGCGATGATGGCCGCAAGCGCGCGGTGGATGAGCTGCTTGCCCATCTCCTCGCGGCAGAGCGCCAGCAGGCCGTCGGCGGAGGCAAGCATCGCCTTGTCTTCTTCGGTGAACGCACCGGGCGTCGGGATCTGGCCGTCGCAATTCTTGACGATCATCGACAGCGAACGGCTGGCAAGATTGCCGACGCCATTGGCAAGATCGGCATTGATGCGGGTGGCGATGCCCTCTTCGCTATAGCTGCCGTCCTGGCCGAAGGAGACTTCGCGCAGGAAGAAATAACGGACCTGATCGAGACCGAAATGGTTCACCAGATTGGCCGGGTCGACGACATTGCCGAGCGACTTCGACATCTTCTCGCCCTTGTTGAGCAGGAAGCCATGCGCATAGACCCGCTTGGGCAACGGCAGCTTGGCGCTCATCAGGAAAGCCGGCCAGTAAACCGCGTGGAAACGGATGATGTCTTTGCCGATGATATGCACGTCGGCTGGCCAATATTTGGCGCGGGGACCGTTCCTGTCTTCGATGTAACCCGTGGCGGTGATGTAGTTGGTCAGCGCATCGACCCAGACATACATGACGTGCTTCGGATCATTGGGAACCTTGATGCCCCAGTCAAAGGTTGTGCGGGAAATCGACAGGTCCTTGAGGCCGGATTTGACGAAGGAGACGATTTCGTTGCGGCGCTCTGCCGGGCCGATGAATTCAGGGTTCTCCTCGTAGAGCTTCAGCAGCTTGTCCTGATACTCGGAAAGCTTGAAGAAATAGCTTTCCTCCTCCACCCACTCCACCGGCGTGCCCTGCGGCCCGTAACGAACGCCGTCAGCGCGCACTTCCGTCTCGTCCTCGGCGTAATAGGCCTCGTCGCGCACGGAATACCAGCCGGCATAGCTGTCCTTGTAGATGTCGCCGCTATCGGCCATCAGGTTCCAGATATTGCGCGAGGTCTCGTGGTGGCGTTCTTCCGTGGTGCGGATGAAATCGTCATTCGAGGCGTTGAGCAGCTTGCCCATCGCACGGAACTGGTCGGAATTGCGCTCTGCCAGCTCTTCCGGCGAAATGCCTTCCGCCCGCGCCGTCTGCTGCATCTTCTGGCCGTGTTCGTCGGTGCCGGTCAGGAAGAACACATCCATTCCATCCAGGCGCTGAAAGCGTGCCATGGCGTCCGTCGCAATCAACTCATAGGCATGGCCGATATGCGGCTTGCCGTTAGGATAGGAGATCGCGGTGGTGATGTAGAATGGTGTCTTGTCTGTCATGACGGTCTATCGACTTTACAGGCTGTTTTTTGGATAGACCGCTCTTAAACCATTGTTCGCAGCAGCGAAAGCGAAAGAGTACGATTTTCGTACACTGGCATTGATGGTCTCCTAACCTCCGTCATCCTCGGGTTTGACCCGAGGATCCATTGATTTCAACGGGTTGCGGATCCTCGGGTCAAGCCCGAGGACGACGGAGGCAGCACAGCGACCTACACAATGGGGGTGCGTTTCGCACGATCCCTCGCCTTCAAACGCCGCGAATATCTTCCAGAATGGAAAGCACCATCTGCTTCTTGTCGAGATTATAGGCCTGCGCCACGGTGATGCGTTCCGAGAGCGCCGAGGAAAGCCGAGCGTGTTTCTCCGCCGCCGCGATATCGCCCGCCATCGCCGCCGCCCGTGCGCGCTCCATCAGTTCTTCGGTCACGTGTTCCATGAAGAAGCCGAGAACGATGTCGCCATCCTTCTGCGCGAGAATCTCGGCAAGCTTGTGCATCTGCTTGCGGGCGCCCGGCCCTTCGGCAGCCATCACCTCGGCAAAGGCTTCGACAATGTCGGAACCGCCATAATTCAGCAGCTTCAACGCCTGCGCCACGCTGCCCTTGGAGGCGGCAAGCAGGGCGTCGCGCTTTTCTCCTTCCGGGCTGATGCCCAGATGATCGAGGGATTGCACCATGGCTGCATCGGAAAGCGGCAGGAGCCTCAACGGCATGCAGCGTGAGCGGATGGTCGGCAGCAATTTTCCCGGCGCGTGCGAGAGAACGAGGAACATCGCCCGTTTCGGCGGCTCCTCCAGTATTTTGAGGATCGCATTCGCGGCGTTGCGGTTGAGATCGTCGGCGGGATCGATGATGACGATACGCCAGTTGCCGGTGCCCGATGTCTGCGAAAAGAAGTGCCCTGCCCGCCGCACCTCGTCCACCGTAATGGCGGATTTCACCCGGCCGGTCTTTTCATCCACCGGACGGGTCAGATGCAGCAGATTATGCGAGGCGCCTGCCGTGATCTGCCGGCTGACCATCGATTGCGGATCGGGATCGGCGAGAAAATCCGGCGCCAGCGACGGATCGGGATGGCTCAGCACATGATTGGCAAAGCGGAAGGCAAGCGTCGCCTTGCCGATCCCCTCCGGCCCCTCGATCAGAATGGCGTGGTGACCCTTGCCGGAACGATAGGATTGCGCGAGGAAGGCTTCCGCTTCCTCATGCCCGAAAAGCTTCGTGTTCTGCTGCGGCGCAATCGCACCGTCGAGAACGCCCTGAACCTCACTCATGCGCCGCGCCCGCCGCTGTTTTCAGCTGTTCGAGCAAGGGTTCGACGAAGGACAGGACATCCTCCGCCACTTTTTCTTCCGGCTGATCGGCGTTGACGATCCGGCAACGACGCGGCTCGGCGAGCGCAATATCCAGATAGGCCTCACGCCGCTTCTCGTGGGTCTCGATTTCCTCTTTTTCGAAGCGGTCCGGCGCAGCGCCTTCATCCGCACGCTTTCTGGCGCGGGCGAGCCCCTTTTCGGCGGCAATATCGAAAATCAGCGTCAGTTCCGGCACGACACCGTCAATCGCGATGCGTTGCAACGTCTCGATGAAATCCGGCTCCAGATTGCCGGTCGTGCCCTGATAGACGCGGGACGAATCGAGGAACCGGTCGCAGAGCACGATCTTACCGCGCGCAAGCGCCGGGCGAATGACCTCTTCGACATGGTCGTTGCGCGCCGCCGCAAACAGGATCGCTTCCATGCGCACCCCGAAGGATTCGGCAGCACCCGAGAGCAGAACATGCCGAACGGCCTCCGCACCCGGCGAGCCGCCCGGCTCACGCGTCACGACCACCTCGAAACCACGGCCGCGAAGCGCCTCGGCAAGCGCGCGAATCTGCGTCGACTTGCCGGCGCCTTCGCCACCTTCGAAGCTGATGAACAATCCGGTCTTTTCGGCCAATGTCACGTCCTGCACGGGTTTCCTCGAATTCGAAATGCCTGTTTACAGCATCGAACCGAAATGTGTGAAGCGCTTTTCAGAAAATCCGATGCCTGAACAAAAGCATAGGAGCAAGGTGGCTTCTGGAACAGGCTTTCAGAGCCAGAACAGCAGCAGTTCTTTCAGCGCACCTGTCGCATTCTGGGTCAGCGACCCCCTGCCGACCGCGCCCTTTGTATAAAGCGGCACTTCGCGCAACAGACGTTCACCCGAAAAAACCTTAAGCGTTCCCGCATTGACGCCAACATCCAGCGGCGCCTTCAGCGGCCAGCGATAAACAATCCGCCCCGAAATGCGATCCGGATTGTTGACCGGCACCAGCACGCTGACATCGTCCTTCGGCGAGAGATCGACATATGAGGCATCGCCGCCATAAACGCTGACGGAACCCACCACCTCGTCCTTGCTGAAAAGATGGCGTTTCTCGAAGGCCGTCAGCCCCCAGTCCACGACCCGACGGGCTTCTTCCTGCCGCGTCTTGTCGTCTGCGATGCCCGATAACGCCAGATAGACCCGCCGCCCCTCCCGTTCGGCCGAAACGACAGCCGCAAAACCGCTGCCTTCCGCAAAACCGAGGCCAAGGCCGTCTATGCCGCTGCCCGGCATCAGAAGCGAATTCTTGTTGCGCTGGAAAATCCGGTTCCATTCGAAATCCGGCTTGGTGAAAAGCGCGTAGCGGTCGGGATAGGTATCATGCAGGTGCTGCGCAAGACGTACCATATCCCGGGCGGTCGTCTGGTTGCCCGGGTCGGGAAGCCCGGTGGAGTTGGTGAAGCTGCTGCGGCTCATGCCGAGTTCGCCCGCCCGCACCGTCATGCGCTTGGCAAAGGCGGCATCCGATCCCGCCATGCCTTCCGCGACGATGATGCAGCCGTCATTGGCATTCTGCACGATGATGCCGGTGAGGAGGTCGTTGATGCCGACGGAGGATTTCAGCGCCGCGAACATGGTCGAGGTGCGCGAAGGCGCGCCGCCGGTGCGCCAGGCATATTCCGAGACCGGATAAGCCGTCTCGGGCGTCACCTGCCCTTTTGACAGCGCATCGAGCACCACTTCCACCGTCATCAGCTTGGCAAGCGATGCGGGTGGAAAGGTCTGGTCCTCATTCTGCGAAAGGAGCACCGTGCCTGTTTCGGCGTCGATCATATAGGCCTGTTCCGCCTTGGCGATGAAGGGGCCTGACTGCGCCTGCGCCGCGCCTGCACTGAAAAACGCAAGCGCAGCCGCTGTGACGACCGCACAATAGGAGCGATGAATGGCCTTGTGCATGAAACCGCCCAGTCCTGCCTGCCGCAACCGGCCGCCCGCGATGAAGGGCAAGGCAGCCGTACCTTCAATCCGTCAGCGCGACTTCGCCTGCTGACGCTTCACATGGGCGAGTATCGATTGCTCGTTGAGCGCGCCCCGGTCGACGAGCACGCTGTCAAAGGCGCGTGCGGTCCTGGAGACCGTAGCAGATTCTTCGGAATAGGCCGCCGCAAATTTGGAGGAAGGCGTCGGCACGCGCAGATAATTGCCGCCGGGCGCCGCCGGCTCACGCAGGAAATTGCCTTCCGGACGCTCGGCCAGGATGGGGCCGATTTCCGGCAGGATCGCGAATTGCTCGAAAGCCGGCGCCGGACCATTGACCAGCGGCATGGCCTGAAGCGCAGCATTCTTCTTGGAACCGACAAGCGCCGTCTGGGTGGAGCCGCCGTAATTCGGATTGGACGCAGGAGCAGGAATGAAATTCGGAGACGCCGAAGCCACCATCACGCCCGTGGCGATCTGCCCTTCAGGCGCGACGCCCGGCGAACGCGAACCCTTCGGAATGTAGGAAGCCATCAGATAGGGCATGTCGTGACCATCGAGCGGTGCACGGCCGGCATATTGCACCCGCACATTGGCCGTACCCGTGGCCTTCATGTCGAGAAGGTCGGCGGTCTTGCTGGAAACGTCAATCAGGCGGCCTTCATGGAACGGTCCGCGATCGTTGACGCGAACCAGAACCGAAGCGCCATTTTCCATGTTGGTGATGCGCGCATAGCTCGGCAGGGGAAATGTCGGATGTGCGGCAGAAAGATGTTCTTTGTCGTAGACTTCGCCATTGGCGGTCAGGCGGCCGTGGAAGGCGGAACCGTACCAGGAGGCAAGACCGGTCTTGTTGTAACCCGGCTCTTCTTTCGGAAAATAACGGCGGCCCTTGACGGTATAGGCATTGCCGATCAGCTCGCGCCCGCCGCCCTTGGGAATGGCCTTGCCATCGGCCACACGCGGGCTGGCTTTGACGCCATATTCGGATTCGGAAAAATATTCCTTGCTGCGCTTGGGCTTAGGCTTGGTCTCGGTGGTCGTGGAACACGATGCGGTCGCGGCGCAAAGCACGGAAATTGCGAGCCACTTCACGCCCGACCTGGCGTTGATGCCGAGTTTCTTGACCGAAGAATTCAAATCGTCTGCCCCACGCTGCTATTGGCTCGGAGAACCGCACCCTCACTTGCCTCGATTATTTGCCCCTGCCATCGAAGCACCTAACAGTCGCTTAATCTTGTGCATAACGTGGCGAAAATGCGAACGAGTTCTGCAAATTCGATAAAATTGTAACGAACGTGGTTAATGATTTCTATCTTTTGAGCTTACCGATCAGGCCAGGTTTAGCCGCCTCAGCACCTCCGGTTCACTGCGTCCGCAAGGAACAAACTGAAGGCGACCGCGTTCTCTCCCCGCAAACAACCAGCTTTCCGCCGGTTTCGGCTGAGGGAGGAAACATGATCAAGCTTATGAAGACCACAGGCCTGGCGATCGGCATCGCCCTGGTATCCTTCGCCGCGCCGATCCAAGCGGGTGCGCAGGACATGGAACTCAGAATCGGCCCAGATGGCGTTCGCCCTGTCATCCGCGATCGTGACCGGGACGTAGACCGCCGTGGCCCGCCGCGCATGCGCGGCTGCAGCGAACGCGAAGCCCGCGCCGCTGCGCGTGAGGCAGGCCTGCGCGATCCCGAGGTCGTGCGCGTCACCCCCGGCCGTGTTGTCGTCGAGGGCTTCACCCGCCGGGGCCCGGACCGCATCACCTTCGCCAATGAACGGGGTTGCCCGGAAATCTGATGAATAAGCATCATGGAACCCGCCGAAAGGCGGGTTTCTCGTTGGCGCCGATTTGCGGCCGTTGCAACGGCAGGCAGCGCGACCGGGATATCCCCTCGCGCGATTTCTAAATCGTGTTTTCAGCAAAATGGCAGAACGCCGGCGGTGAACAACTTCATCGCCAAGGCCGCCCAACTGGCGACGGACTTGGGGTGGCAGGCCGGAGAACCCGCAAGTAAACTGGCGGGTCAAATCATTTCCGTGTTGGCCGCGCATCCGGAACACACCGATCGGTTCCTCGACGAATGCGGAGAGCTTTTTATCGATGGGACGTTCGACACCGCAAACGGCTCCCTCACCTATCGCAGCCTACGCGCGCAGAAAGGGAACTTGCAATGACCGGGACCAAGGAAAGGCGATATTTCGGCTTAGGCGTCCCTGTTGACGGCAACCGCTCGCCACGGTCTCTACTCAAAGGCTCCCGAGTATCAGCTTGATGGACCTCACGCATTTTTTTATGACCTCTGTTTCGCCTTTCTGAGCCTTATCAAGTCGGCCCTCCGGTATTCTACGCGCCAACTCCTCTGCTGCCGACCGCAACGACTCTACAAGCGCTTGATCAAGCCGGTCTGCTTTCTCCTCAAGAAAAGCGAGGACGTACTTGGCCGACCTTAACGGATAAATCATCGGCGATGACTTATCTTTCAGAAGATCTATGAGATCATCGCACGCTAAAATTATATCTGCTTTGACGATTTTTTTTGTGGTGGCTGCATACTTTCGGAAAATAAGCCGAACACGCTGATCGATTATTTGGCGCTTGGAATAAGCCTCTCCCTTTTTTGTCGCTATCCCTATCGCGGTCTTCAAATAAGTTTCTGCTTTTGGCAAATCGTCCACTTCCATTCTGGCCATCGCGTATTGCAGCCAAAACTGGTCGTTCTCTCTGATCCTAGGAACGGTTGAAAGTTGATGATATACAGCATTGATTGAACTTGTTCCTGTCTCCTCGTTGTTGAAAAGTCTAGTCAAGAAACGGTAACGCATTAATTCTTTGAGATTTTCTCGGGCATCGAAGCCACTTCTAGGGTCGTTACTGCTGTACGCAGTTTCCCTTACGATCTTTGTATAGACGCCCACCACATCATCAAAATCAAAATCATGATTGTTGAGGATGTAAAGCGCAAGTTCCGTTGAGGTGAACTCGTACCAGCGTTTCTTATCTCTCATAATTTCGCCTACCGGCGAGGAGATAACGGCTTTTTTCAGTTCCGAGTTGTCAATCTTCAGCCAGTCAACGATACGCAGCCAATCGACATGATTCTGGCACAAAGCGTTTATAAGCACAGCTATGAAGGACTTTCGGTGAGATGGATAGCGCGTAACAAAAAAGTCAACTATCTGCTCGATTTTCACGCTAAGCTTGGATTCTCTGAACAGAGACAGAATTATCGATCTGTTCTCTGCGCCACATCTATTACGCAGGAAATCTAACCTCTCGAATTTGCTTTCCTCGATGCGATTTTCCCAAAACCCCCATCTCTCCAACAGGTAATCCCAATCGTCGAGTTCGCTGGAGGACAAAACGTTAAGATCAATTTCTCTTGTCGCCCCTCCCATTTCTTCTGCAACTGTCGAAAGAGAAATGTCGTCAAGCATCTCGTTGGATGCACAGATCAAAATACTGTTTGCCGGAAGCCTGCTTCCAATGAAACGTACGGCTTTTCGATAGCGCACTAGCCCATCGACAATGTATAGCCTTTTATTGTTACTAGATAACAACGTCTCAAGTTCCGATAAAGCGTCGGGAAGCTGAGTGTAAACCGTAATTACCTCATAACCCTTGCCTTGAGCTTCATAAGCTACCTGGTCGAGGAATATCGACTTTCCATTACCTAAGTCGGACGTTACGATAAATCTTTTTAAATTAGTATCGAAGACAGTCGATAGATGAGCGCTCCTTGGAATACAATATTCAGGCCGCTGATGCCGGTTTCGTTGCTGAGCTGCGTAAGCCGCATCATCGAATTTGCCAGATAGCAGCAAAGTTTCGAGATCTTCGCTGCTGACATCTTCTTTCGCGGCAATCGGCTTCTTCGCAGAAACGTATGCCAACAAGGAAAGATCATCACTTTTCGAGGGAGGAGTTGTCCTTTTGGGAAGGAGGTCAGCAAATCTTTCTACACCCAATGGGTAGGTCGCTCCAAACTTGGTTAGACGACTCACAGTAACTTTTTTTTCGTCCGGCGCACAAATTACAATGGATTTATCTTTGAAGCCCTCAATTGAAAAGAGACGGGATGCAATCTCAGCATCTCTCAGCGAGTAGCCAATAAAAAATACCCGTTTTGCAGCGTGAACCTCGTTTACTAATGCAGCGTATAAGTTCCTATTTTCGTCCTTTAGCTCAAGATAATTCGTCTCTGAGACGACTAACGAAGGGTCTCTGACACCCTCCAAGAAATCTCTCGCCCTGCCATGCAAGTAATATAGGGGGCACGTACCGGCCTTTAGATTTCTCGCATCAGAGGCCGTGGTAATAATTTGGGGCCTCTTTTTCTCCATCGCTGTTTCGGCAACATCATCGAAGTTGGTGGTGAAGACGGCGCGCCACGGCATTTGCATAACATCAAAATGAAACTGTTTTACTGTGCAACTTGTGAGACGCGCTACCAGAAGGTTATGTAACGCTTCTTTTAATTCAGGTTTGTCATCACAGTAGTCAGCTAAATCTGTGAGCGGAGATCCCTTCGCGTCCTCCAGCCCAGGGAACTTGCAGATTTCATCACAAAGCTTGCCGACGCTAGGCACTTCGACGTTTTTACTATCAGTCGCTCCCCATGAGAACCCCGCTCCCACGAAGCAAATTGCGCCTCCACCAGCGATGTCATTGATCGCCTCCATCATATTTTCGTCCACGTCCCGCCTCGCAATTTAGAATCTCGTACAATATTTTTTTACACATGTTCGAGACCTCTAATCAACATTCGCGGGAAAAATTATCAAATGTTACTTTATGTTGTATCCCTATAATGTGCCTAGAGCCGAAATCGGTTTGAACCGCTCCTTCGCGAGCACCTCGAATGTTGCCTCGGCGTCAGAGCGCTGAATGGCCTTCTCAAGCTTTTTCTGCGCAGACGGGTCCCTCCCCGATTTGAGGAGCTGGCGCGCATTGTCTCTCGCGCGTCTCGCCTCGAGCAAACTCATCTCGGGATAATCACCTATGACGAGGGTCTTTTCCTTGCCAAGAAATTCATAGCGATAGCGAAAAATCTTGCTTCCGGTCTTCGTCACATAGACGTGGAGACCATTGGTGTCAGATAGCTTGTAGGGCTTGTCCTGCGCCTTCGCTTTTAGAATCGCCGTGTCGGTAAGCACGCCCACTCCATCGATACCCGGTTTTTATATTTGATACCCGGTTTGGCACCCGGAAATGACCGGGATAGTACGAAACGTTATGGGAACCAGTGGGAATATATGAACCGGAAGCAGCGCGGCGCGCAAGGGCAAATGAGAACATATGCGAAACAAAAGTGGCAGATGGGGTGGGATTCGAACCCACGGTACGCTCTCACGCACGCCGGTTTTCAAGACCGGTTCCTTAAACCACTCGGACACCCATCCATCGGTGGTGAGGCTTTATAGCGGTTTGAAAAGGCCCGTCAATCCCGCCCGGGCGAGCGGCATCGCCCTTCTCTCATGGTCCGGCAGATCATTGCCCCGGGGTGGTTGCCGGCGGCAGCAGGGATCCTTCGCCCGAAGGAATCGACGGGACCTGTTGGGCCGTATCGAATAGCGCCAGGCTTAAAACGATTGCGACAAGCACCAGCAAAAGCGCCACGAAAATGATTCCCGATTTATCCATGCGTCTGCTCATGTCACGTTATGTTAAAGGCGAATATGTGCAATTCGAGGCAATGCAAAGAATAAGGCGAAAGTCTGTCAAGTTGTCTTACAGATTTGCCGAGATCATCGTTCAAAAACCTGCGGACTGAGCGAAATTTATGCATAAGCGTACTGTTTGGGACATAAGTGGCCTATCACGTCAGCAATATTGTCACTTATATCAAGCCATCGCTCCCGGGCATTGCCCAACTTTCCCCGAGCGATCAACCTGCCCCGCCTGTTTGCGGGGCTTTTTTCTTTTATCGTCACACAAGACGAAGCGCCGCCAAAAGGCCGGCAGCACGCCGCAACGTTCCCGCCTCAGACGCCGATGCTCGGCCCGCCATCGCCGCGCCGGCCGTCGCCCCGGAGAATGTCCTCGAACAGGTTCAGCAGAGCCGGCGGCAAGGTGTCGGACAATTCGGCAAGGATTTCGCTGGCGCGATTATAGGAATAGATGGCTGAGAGGGTCAGCACCAGAAGCACGATCCAGGGCCAGATCGGTTTACGCCTCTGCGGCGCCCCGTTCGGTTGTTGCGGTAAACTCATACCCGTACCTTCCCGTTCAGGCCTTCACGCGCGGTTCGCCTCCGGGCGCATAGGTGGTTTTCTGCAGGAAGCGGAATATATTGCCGCATTGGGCGCAGCGGATCATGAAATCAGTCGGATCGCCCGAGACGCGCTCCGCGCGAAATCCACGAGGCATTTCATCAATGCGAAAATCGACGTCCCGGCGGCTCTTGTCGTCCGATTCCGACGCCTCGGCAAAACCCTGATGGCCACATCTGGAACATTCGAGCTTCCGGGAATATCTGTCGCGCGCTGCCATATGCCGTCCTTTGCTTGGTGCTTATCAGGTAGCAGCGGCAAAACGTCATTTCAATGCCGGTCGCCCCGGGTTAAAGCTTTGCACGGCTATTTTCCGTCCGGGAATTTCCCGGCGGCCGGAACGACAATGGAAGCCCATGCACGATCAGAAACCCCTCCTGTCCTCGTCCCTCGTGCTCCGGGCCGTCCTCATCGCCGGAACCCTCCTCATTTTTCTCGGCGTCCTCAATGTCGGCATCAAATGGTATGGCGAGCGAATTCTTCAGGCCGGCCATACGACCGATACCGGGGAAGTGGAGATCGCCATCGGCAACGACCGGCTGAAGCTCGTCAAAAACACGCTGCGGGCGCCCGCCGAACGACAGGGCGGCGAACGCGAACGGGTAGACCTTTATCTCACCTGGCCGGACCTCAGAGGTTACGAGGATACGAATCGGGTCATCTTCGACGATCCCTCGCAGGCGGCTGGGCTGATTTTCATCCAGCTTTCGCAAAGCACCATGTCGGAAGATATGTCCGGCCGTTTCGGGCCGATCTATTCGCGACTGACCGAAGGAGAACCGGTGCCGCTGAAACATGGCCTTGTGCTGCACCGCCTGCGCGCCGATTCCGGCTACGGCAGGGAGGTCATATTGACCGGCGACCGCCCGGGCGAAAATGCCTATGTGGTGCGTTGCCTGCTGCCGCAAACGCCGCAGGGGGCAGCGGGCAGCGATTGCCAGAGGGATATCCACGCCGGCCAGGACCTCAGCCTGTTCTACCGTTTTTCCTCCGCCCTGCTGCCGCAATGGCAAAAACTGGACACAGATGTGAAAACCTATATCGAGCAGCGCCTCGTAAGAGGCGGAAATCCGTGAAACGTCACGGCACAGATTGCGTGCGAAAAGTCGCATTTTATGGAAGGCGGACACCTTTCATAAACCACTTGGTAACGCCATCCCGATAAAGTTTCTACCCGGAGCATCGGGCGGGGCGTGCCCGAGCGGAATAGAAATATGCGATTGAAGAGTTCAGCAGTGTTGAAAAGTCTATCTGGGGCACTTTCGCGCAAGGCGGGTGCGACGTCTTTTGTAAGGTTTGTTGCGTTGACCCTTGCTGCGGCGTTCATAACCGCAACATCCGTTCAGACCGCGCAGGCCGAACCGAAATATGCAGGCATCGTCATCGACGCAAAGACCGGCAAGGTCCTCTACGGTGAAGATCCGGACGGGCTGCGTTATCCGGCTTCGCTGACGAAGATGATGACGCTTTACCTCACTTTCGAGGCGCTCAATACCGGGCGCATCTCGCTCGATTCCAAGGTGCCGGTCTCGGCAAATGCCGCCAAGGAGCCGCCTTCCAAGCTCGGCGTTCGCGCCGGCGGCAGCATCACGGTCGAGCAGGCCATACTTGCTCTCGTCACCCGGTCGGCCAACGACATGGCGACTGCGCTTGGCGAATATCTCGGCGGTTCGGAAGACCGTTTTGCCCGGATGATGACCGCCAAGGCCCGTGCGCTTGGCATGACCCGCACGACCTATCGCAATGCCAACGGCCTGCCCAACACGGCGCAGATGACGACGGCCCGCGACCAGGCCCGCCTCGGCGTCGCGCTTCGCCAGCATTTCCCGCAATATTACGGTTATTTCAATACCCGTACCTTCAATTTCGGCAAGCAGGTCATCGGTAATCACAATCGTCTCGTGGGCACCGTGAAGGGTGTGGACGGCATCAAGACGGGTTACACCCGCGCAGCCGGCAGCAATCTCGCGACCTCGGCGCAGCTCGACGGCCGCTCCATCGTCGCCGTCGTTCTCGGCGGACGCTCCAGCGCCGCCCGTGACGCCACCATGCGCAAGCTCGTCGCAACCTACCTGCCGCAGGCATCGCGCGGCGGCAACAGCAACCTGATCGCACAGACACGCTCTGCGCCGGTCGAAGAGCCCGTCGCCGTGGCTGCAGCCGTGCCTTCCGTGGCAGTTGCAGCAACCGCAGCCGGCCTGCCCAATTCCGGTCCGGTACCGCAGACCCGGTATGAAGAAGCGCCGGTCAGCGCCTTTGCCGGTTCCTCTTCCAATGCCGCCGTCAAGGCCATGGAAGCCGCGACCTGGCAAAAGGGCAAGGATCCGATTGTTCGCGCACCGGTCGCTCCCGATCGCAACCTGATCACCAACTCGACCAAGGTGGACAATATCGTCACCGCGTCGACGGCAGGATCTGCATCCGCCGCCCCTTCCGTCTCCCCCAGGGCCGAGGCGCCGCAGGGTGGCTGGGTGATCCAGATCGGCGCATCGCCGGACGAAAACTCCGCCCGCGGCCTGTTGCAGAACGCGCAGGAAAAAGGCGGCGCGGCACTGCGCTCCGCAAAACCCTTCACGGTCGCCTTCAGCAAGGACGGCTCCCAGATCTACCGCGCCCGTTTCGGCGGCTTCGATGGCCAGAACGCTGCGGTGAATGCATGCAATGCATTGAAAAAGAAAGGCGTCAGCTGCTGGGCGTCACTCCAGTAACTGGTGTTTCCGCAGGCGGTGCTTCATTGTCGAAACATCGCCTGTCTCCTCGAATTGTGTAATGAGTAGCGAGGCTTTCCAAGATGGCAGTCAACGAGAATTATTCGGACATTGCGTCTGGCAACGGGCACGGCAGCCTTTCGGTTCTGCACCCCATTCACGAAGCGGCGATGCGCATCGCCGATCTCGGTCTTAATCGTTCCAAGGCGAAGACACGCGATCTCGTGGCGCTGCTTCTGTCGCATGGCGCCCGCGCCTGGCGCTCCAATCAGCCGGAAGCGAACATCCACCTTCATGTCGCAAGCCGCTCGGGTCGCGCTCCGGTCCATATTCGGATTCGCTAAAAATCAAACGCAGCCGATACGACACAAAGAAAAAACCCCGCGGAGCCTGAGCACCGCGGGGTTTTTCTTGATTGGTAACCGAAGATAACGAGGCGGCTTACGCCTCGTTTTCCGGTGCCTCCGGCGTATCCGGCAGATCGTCGGCGGCATCTTCGCCATTGCCATTCTCTGCTTCGTCGTCGCCTTCCGGCTCGTTGATGCGCTCCACGGAAACCACCTTCTCATCCTTGGCGGTCGAGAAGATCGTCACACCCTTGGTGGCGCGGCTGGCGATGCGGATGCCGTTGACCGGCACGCGGATGAGCTGACCGCCATCGGAAACCAGCATGATCTGGTCGCCTTCGTCCACGGGGAATGCCGCGACGAGTTCGCCGATCTCGTTGGTCTTCGAGGTATCGGTGGCGCGGATGCCCTTGCCGCCGCGACCCGAGGTACGGAAGTCGTAAGACGAGGAACGCTTGCCGAAGCCCTTCACGGAAACCGTCAGCACGAATTCTTCCCGTGCCTTCAGCTCCTGATAACGCTCTTCGCTGAGTTCGCCCTCTTCCGTCACTTCTTCGCCGACAAGCGCGATATCATCTTCATCGACACCTGCAGCACGCCGCTCGGTAGCCGAGCGCTTCAGATAGGCCGCACGCTCCCACGGTTCAGCTTCCACATGGCCGACAATGGTCATGGAGATGATGCGGTCGCCCTCGGCCATGTTGATGCCGCGCACGCCCACCGAATTGCGGCCGGCAAAGACGCGCACATCATCCACGGGGAAGCGGATGCACTGGCCGAGCGCGGTCGTCAGCAACACGTCGTCGCGGTCCGTGCAGGTTTCGACGGAGAGGATTTCATCGCCCTCCTCGTCCAGCTTCATGGCGATCTTGCCATTGCGGTTCACCTGCACGAAATCGCCGAGCTTGTTGCGGCGAACCGTGCCGCGTGTCGTCGAGAACATCACATCCAGCGTTTCCCAGGTCGTTTCGTCCTCGGGCAACGGCATGATGGTGGTGATGCGCTCGCCGGGCTCCAGCGGCAGCATGTTGATGAGGGCCTTGCCCTTGGACTGCGGCGTGCCGATCGGCAGACGCCAGACCTTTTCCTTGTAGACGATGCCACGCGAGGAGAAGAACAGTACCGGCGTATGGGTATTGGCAACGAAGAGACGGTTGACGAAATCCTCGTCGCGCGTCGCCATGCCGGAACGGCCCTTGCCGCCGCGACGCTGCGCCCGGTACGTGGTCAGCGGCACGCGCTTGATATAGCCGAGATGCGAAACGGTGACGACCATGTCCTCGCGGGCGATGAGGTCTTCATCGTCCATGTCAGGACCGCCTTCAACAATCTCCGAGCGGCGCGGCGTGCCGAATTCATCGCGGATGGCGCCAAGCTCGTCCTTGACGATCTGCTGGATGCGCAGGCGCGACGACAGAATTTCCAGATATTCGGAAATTTCCGCGCCGATCTTGTTCAGTTCGTCGCCGATTTCATCGCGACCGAGCGCGGTGAGGCGGGCAAGGCGCAGTTCGAGAATGGCGCGCGCCTGCTCTTCGGAGAGGTTATAGGTGCCGTCTTCATTGATGCGGTGACGCGGATCGTCGATCAGACGGATCAGGCTTTCCACATCCTGCGCCGGCCAGCGCCGCGTCATCAGCTCTTCACGCGCCGAAGCCGGATCGGGCGCATGACGGATGACACGGATGACCTCGTCGATATTGGCAACCGCAATCGCCAGACCAACCAACACATGCGCGCGCTCGCGCGCCTTGCGCAGCAGATATTTCGTACGGCGGCTGACGACATCCTCGCGGAAGGCCACGAAGGCGCGCAGCATGTCGATGAGCGTCATTTGCTCCGGCTTGCCACCGTTCAGCGCCACCATGTTGCAGCCGAAGGAGGTCTGCAGCGGCGTGTAGCGGTAAAGCTGGTTCAGGATCACTTCCCCATTGGCGTCGCGCTTCAGTTCGATGACGACGCGATAGCCCTGGCGGTCGGATTCGTCGCGCAGGTCGGAAATACCCTCGATGCGCTTTTCCTTGACCAGCTCGGCCATCTTCTCGATCATCGACGACTTGTTCACCTGGTAGGGAACCTCGGTGATGATGATCTGTTCGCGGTCGCCGCGCATCGGCTCAATGGTCGCGCGGCCGCGCATGATGACCGAGCCGCGGCCCGTCTCATAGGCCGAGCGGATGCCGGAACGGCCCATGATCAGCGCGCCGGTCGGGAAGTCAGGACCGGGAATGATCTGCATCAGTTCCGGCAGCTCGATCGCCGGATTGTCGATCATGGCGATACAGCCGTCGATGACCTCGGCGAGATTATGCGGCGGAATATTGGTGGCCATGCCGACGGCGATGCCGCCTGCCCCGTTCACCAGAAGGTTCGGGAACTTGGCCGGAATGACGACCGGCTCCTGCAGGGTGCCGTCATAGTTGTCGCGGAAATCGACCGTTTCCTTGTCGAGATCGTCAAGCAGCGAATGCGCGGCCTTTTCCAGACGGCATTCGGTGTAACGTTCGGCCGCCGGCGGATCGCCGTCGATGGAACCGAAATTGCCCTGCCCGTCGATCAGCGGCAGACGGAGCGACCAGTCCTGCGCCATACGCGCCAAGGCGTCATAAATAGCCGCATTGCCGTGCGGATGGAATTTACCCATCACGTCCCCGGTAACGCGGGCGCATTTGACGTATTTCTTGTTCCAGTCGATGCCGAGTTCGGACATGCCGTAGAGAATACGGCGATGAACCGGCTTCAGGCCGTCTCGCACATCGGGAAGCGCGCGGGACACGATGACGCTCATGGCGTAATCGAGATACGACCGCTGCATTTCCTCCATGATGGAAATCGGTTCAATGCCTGGCGGAAGTTTTCCGCCGCCGGGGGGGCTCTGGTCAGTCAAAACGGATCACATTCTCTGTTAAGAATCGGATGGATTTTTATAGCGGAAACAGCCACGTTAAGCCAATTTCTCGGCGAGTTTTGAACAGTCTTTTGCGTCATTTGCAAGACGAACGGCGCTTTTCGCGATTTAGCCCGGTAAAAGCGTCCCCGCTCCCTTTTAAAGTGCCGGCGAGTTGCGTAGGCTCCGCCCTAAAAACAGATGAGACGGGGAAAGAATGGCCAGCAGCGAAACCCTCATCAACGCGCTTACCACACTTCTGGTCACGCTCGATCCGCCGGGCCTCGCCCCCGTCTTCCTGGCGCTGACCGCCGGCATGAACCGCGACCAGCGCAGCCAGGTGGCGTTGCGCGGTTCGATCATCGCCTTCGGCATTCTTGCCGTCTTCGCGCTTTTCGGCCTTGCCATCCTCAACCTTCTCGGCATTTCACTCGGCGCTTTCCGCATCGCCGGCGGCCTTCTGCTGTTCTGGATTTCCTTCGAGATGATTTTCGAAAAACGCCAGGAGCGCAAGGAAAAGACCTCCGAAATCGCCATTACCAAGGACCACCTCCATAATCTGGCGGTCTTTCCGCTGGCCCTGCCGCTGATCGCCGGGCCGGGCGCAATTTCCGCCACCGTGCTTCTCGCTGGATCGATGAAGACCACCGTCGAGATGGTGGTGCTCATCCTGATCCTCGCTTTCGCCATGGCCCTCGTTTATGCCGCGCTGATCGTCTCGGAGCGGATGGACCGTTTTCTCGGCAATACCGGTCGCGCCATCCTGACCCGGCTTCTCGGCGTGCTGCTTGCGGCCCTTTCCGTGCAATTCGTCGTCGACGGAATAAAATCGGCCTTCAACTTCTGAATCGCTGGTCTCGTCGAGACCAGCGCAATAAACTCCTGCCGACCTTTGAAATGCCGGAAAATCCTCCCTTTCAATCCGACCGCGCCTTCAGCTAAAAGACGCATGTTTTTCCGGATTCGAAAGTCATCTCCATGCGTTCCACGCTGCGCCGCTTCATCCCGGATGCCGCACCCGTCAGCAACAGGGAAAGGCTGCGCTCCGCAACCGGCGCCTTTGTCGGCATTCTACTGACCGGCCTCCTGGGAAGTCTCGCTCTGCGTTTCGATCCCACCCTGCCCGCCATGATCGCGCCGATGGGCGCGTCGGCCGTGCTTTTGTTTGCCGTACCCTCCAGCCCGCTGGCGCAGCCCTGGTCGATCCTCTGCGGCAATCTTGTTTCCGCCTTTGTGGGCGTGACAGTGGCGCTTCTGGTTCCGGATCCATTCTTTGCCAGTGCGCTCGCCATCAGCCTCGCCATTGCCGCGATGATGGCGCTGCGCTGCCTGCACCCGCCAAGCGGTGCTGTCGCACTGACCGCCGTTCTCGGCGGCCCTGCCGTGCACAGCCTAGGTTATGGCTTTCTGCTGTGGCCGGTCGCCGGAAATTCGCTGATCCTTCTTGCCCTGGCCCTCGCCTATAACAACGCCACCGGCCGCGCCTACCCACACGGCCTGAAGCTCGGCAAGGCCGCCCATGGCACCACGGACCCGACGCCCATCCAGAAAATCGGCTTTTCCTCCACCGATCTCGACGAGGTGTTGAGGGAATATGACGAGTTCATCGATATCGACCGTGATGCGCTGGAAACCATCCTGCGCAAGACTGAGCTGCGCTCCTACCGGCGTCGCGCTCTACATCTCGATTGCGAAAGCGTCATGTCGCGGGATGTGGTGGGCGTTGCCCCGGATGACAGCCTGCGCCATGCCCATGCGCTGATGCGCAGTCACCATTTCAAGGCATTGCCCGTCACCAATGACAGCGCCGAAATCGTCGGCATTGTCACCCAGACGGATTTTCTGGAAAAGGCGAGCTGGAGAAACGGCCGTCCCTCCATCGGTTTCCTGCAACGGCTGCGCCTCATCCTGTCAGCTGCAAGCGCGCCCAACGATACGGTGAAGGACATCATGACATCGCCGGTGAAAGCCGTGCGGCCGGAAACCCCGATAGAGGAAGCCATCATCCGCTTTGCCGAAGACGGGCTTCATTACCTGCCGGTGATCGACGCCAGGGGCAAGATGGTAGGCATCGTGTCGCAATCCGATGTCATGGTTGCGATGCTGGCGGACAAGGTCGCGGCATAAGCAGCAGCACTCAAGCCAATGAGCGGGAAGAACACACGCTGAAAAATTCCAAGGACGTCAACTGCTACTCGAAAGCGTCAAAGCTTTAGGTGGCGGATGCTTCGACCATGCACCACCGTGAGAATGAGGACGCCTGAACCGTCAATTTCATAAAGGATGATATGGCTTCCATGCTCATGTCGGCGCACACCTTCCCCAATCGCCGGGGCAAGACGTCCCATGCGCGGATTATCGCCAAGCAACTGGAAACAGCTTTCCATTTCATTCTTGTAAAAATGTGCCTGTCTCAATCCGAACTGTTCAACGCCATAGATAAAGATATCGAGAATTTCGCTTTCGGCCTGTTTAGTCAGCCGATAGCTATTCACGCACAACTCCACGTGCCGCCGCTATCCGTTCGGCTTCGGCAAACAGATCATCCATACTGCGGGAACCGATGCCGCTCGCACGGGAATCCGCGACGATCTGGCGAAGCTCATCAACGCTGAACTCCTGCCCCCGCCGCGCCCGGTCACGACGCACCAGATCCCGCACATAGTCGCTGACGCTGGCATATTCGCCTGTCAGGACCTGGGTCTCGATCCATTCTTTCATGGGATCTGGCAAGTAAACGGTCATGGTCGCCATGTGTTTGAATCTCCCGTCAGTCCTCCCAAGATACCAGAGAATAGGAAAAAATCACAAAAATTCTGACTTGTGATAGTTTCTTCGATATCAGCGTCAGAACGGTTGTGATAGTTTCTTCGATATCAGCGTCAGAACGGAATATCGTCGTCCATGTCGTTGGAGAAGCCGCCGGAAGGCTGGCTGCCGCCACGGGAAGAGCCGCCGCGCGACGAGGACTGCTGGTCGTAACCGCCGCCATAGCTGGAGCCGCCGCCGCTGCCATAATCATTGCCGCCGCCGAAATCGCCGCCGCTGCGGCCACCGCCCTCACCGCGACCATCGAGCATCGTCAGCGTGGAGTTGAAACCCTGCAAAACGATTTCGGTGGAGTAACGGTCGTTACCGGTCTGGTCCTGCCATTTGCGGGTCTGCAGCTGGCCTTCGATGTAGAGCTTGGCGCCCTTCTTGACATATTGCTCGACAACCTTGCACAGGCCTTCGTTGAAGACGACGACAGTGTGCCATTCGGTCTTTTCGCGGCGCTCGCCGCTGTTGCGGTCCCGCCAGGTCTCCGAGGTGGCGATACGCAGATTGGCGATGGGGCGGCCATCCTGCGTCCGGCGGATTTCGGGATCGGCGCCCACGTTCCCGATCAGAATTACCTTGTTTACGCTACCAGCCATCTCGTCATCCTGTCCGCCGGCCATCATGACCGGCAATTGCATTTCAAAAAATTCGCCACACAATAGCTGCCGCTGCCCGCAAAGGGCACCGCAAGCATGGAACTATCCACAAAGAATAATCTTAAGCTGCCGGAGCAGACATTCGCGCTTGCAATTCGTTCCTTTTTTGTTCTATTAAATCGCAGATTTCGAGTCAAGCATTCCGAAAAGCTGTGACCGATAGGGAATAGACCTCGACACATCCGGCTGCGTCACTACATAAGGACGCGCCGCCATCAAGCCTGTTATTTTTGTCCGAGCCTTGTCATGAGTGAACTGAAGACGATTTCCATCCGTGGCGCCCGTGAGCATAACCTCAAGGGCATCGATCTGGACCTGCCGCGCAACAAGCTGATCGTCATGACCGGCCTTTCCGGCTCGGGCAAGTCCTCGCTTGCCTTCGACACGATCTATGCCGAAGGCCAGCGCCGTTATGTCGAAAGCCTCTCGGCCTATGCGCGCCAGTTCCTGGAAATGATGCAAAAGCCGGATGTCGACCAGATCGACGGCCTGTCGCCGGCAATCTCCATCGAGCAGAAGACCACATCGCGCAATCCGCGCTCCACGGTCGGCACGGTCACCGAAATCTACGACTATATGCGCCTGCTGTTCGCGCGTGTAGGCGTCCCCTATTCGCCTGCGACCGGTCTGCCGATCGAGAGCCAGACGGTGAGCCAGATGGTCGACCGCATCCTCGCTTTCGAGGAAGGCACACGTCTTTATATTCTCGCGCCGATGGTGCGCGGCCGCAAAGGCGAATATAAAAAGGAACTCGCCGATCTCATGAAGAAGGGCTTCCAGCGCGTCAAGGTGGATGGCCAGTTCTACGAAATCGCCGACGTTCCGGCCCTCGACAAGAAATACAAGCACGATATCGACGTGGTGGTCGACCGTGCGGTGGTGCGCCCGGATATGGCCGCGCGCCTTGCCGACAGTCTCGAGACCTGCCTCAAGCTCGCCGACGGGCTGGCTGTCGCGGAATTCGCCGACAAGCCCCTGCCGCCGGAAGAGACCGCCGCCGGCGGCTCCGCCAACAAGTCGCTTAACGAAACCCATGAGCGTGTGCTGTTTTCGGAAAAATTCGCCTGCCCCGTCTCCGGCTTCACCATTCCGGAAATCGAACCGCGGCTGTTCTCCTTCAACAATCCTTTCGGCGCCTGCCCGAGTTGCGATGGCCTCGGCTCGCAGCAGAAGGTGGATGAAAACCTGATTGTGCCGGAGCCGGCCCGCACGCTGCGCGACGGCGCGATTGCGCCCTGGGCAAAATCCTCCTCGCCCTATTACAACCAGACGCTGGAAGCGCTGGGCAAGGCCTTCGGTTTCAAGCTGTCGAGCAAATGGTCCGATCTCTCCAAGGACGCACAGCACGCCATCCTGCAGGGCACGGATGACAAGATCGAATTCAACTATCAGGACGGCGCGCGCTCCTACAAGACGGTGAAGAATTTCGAAGGCATCGTGCCCAATCTGGAACGTCGCTGGAAAGAGACCGATAGCGCCTGGGCGCGTGAGGAAATCGAACGCTACATGTCGGCGGCCCCCTGCCCGGCCTGCGCCGGTTATCGCCTGAAGCCGGAAGCGCTCGCCGTCAAAATCAACAGGCTGCATATCGGTGAAGTCACCGAAATGTCGATCCGCACCGCGCGCGACTGGTTCGAGGTGCTGCCGGAAAACCTCAACGCCAAGCAGAATGAGATCGCAGTCCGTATCCTCAAGGAAATCCGCGAACGCCTGCGTTTTCTCAACGATGTCGGGCTGGATTATCTCAGCCTGTCGCGCAATTCCGGCACGCTTTCGGGCGGTGAAAGCCAACGCATCCGGCTGGCCTCGCAGATCGGCTCGGGCCTCACAGGCGTTCTCTATGTTCTCGACGAGCCCTCCATCGGCCTGCACCAGCGCGACAATGCCCGCCTGCTCGATACGCTGAAACACCTGCGCGATATCGGCAATACGGTCATCGTGGTCGAACATGACGAGGACGCCATTCTGACGGCGGATTATGTCGTCGATATCGGCCCGGCCGCCGGCATTCATGGCGGTCAGGTGATCGCCGAGGGATCACCGCAGGAGGTGATAGCCAATCCGAAATCGCTGACCGGCAAATATCTCTCCGGCGAACTCGGCGTCGCCGTGCCGGCGGAGCGCCGCAAGCCCAAGAAGGGCCGCGAGATCAAGGTTTTTGGCGCACGCGGCAACAATCTGAAGAATGTCACGGCCGCCGTGCCGCTCGGCGTCTTCACCGCGGTGACCGGCGTATCGGGCGGCGGCAAGTCCACCTTCCTGATCGAGACGCTGTATAAATCGGCGGCGCGCCGGGTGATGGGCGCGCGGGAAATCCCGGCCGAACACGACCGTATCGACGGTTTCGAATTCATCGACAAGGTCATCGATATCGACCAGTCGCCGATTGGCCGCACGCCGCGCTCCAACCCCGCCACCTATACCGGCGCCTTCACGCCGATCCGCGACTGGTTCGCCGGCCTGCCGGAAGCCAAGGCGCGCGGTTATGCGCCGGGCCGTTTCTCCTTCAACGTCAAGGGCGGCCGCTGCGAGGCCTGCCAGGGCGACGGCGTCATCAAGATCGAGATGCACTTCCTGCCTGACGTTTACGTCACCTGCGATGTCTGCCACGGCAAGCGTTATAATCGCGAGACGCTTGATGTCACCTTCAAGGGCAAGTCCATCGCGGACGTGCTGGATATGACGGTGGAGGAAGGCGTGGAATTCTTCGCCGCCGTGCCGGCCGTGCGTGACAAGCTGCAATCGCTCTTCGATGTCGGCCTCGGTTACATCAAGGTCGGCCAGCAGGCCAATACGCTCTCCGGCGGCGAGGCGCAGCGCGTCAAGCTCGCCAAGGAACTGTCGAAACGCTCGACGGGCCGCACGCTCTATATTCTCGACGAGCCGACCACCGGCCTGCATTTCCATGACGTCAACAAGCTGCTGGAAATGCTGCAGGCGCTGGTCGATCAAGGCAATTCCGTCGTGGTGATCGAACATAATCTCGAAGTCATCAAGACGGCGGACTGGATCATCGATATCGGGCCTGAAGGCGGCACGGGCGGCGGCGAAGTGGTGGCGACTGGCACGCCGGAAGACATCGTCAAGGTGGAACGCTCTTATACCGGGCACTTCCTCAAGGAACTTCTGGACCGTCGTCCGGCAGGCAAGCGGGAAGCTGCGGAGTAATCGCCGGGGATTGCCGCAAGGGTCCCCGCGCCTCCTCCGTCATCCTCGCCCTTGCGGCGGGGATCCATGATCAGAAACACATCGACCGTCGCTGCAGGCTAGAGAATGACGATAGCGCAGCGCGTCGGAAAACAGCGCAGAATTGGGAGGAACAGCATATGTCGACATCAGGCACGATCCGCACCGGTATCGGCGGCTGGACCTTCGAGCCCTGGGAAGGCACGTTTTATCCGGAAAAACTGCCGAAGAAACGCCAGCTCGAACATGCCAGCCGGCAATTGACGGCCATCGAGGTGAACGGCACCTATTACAGCAGCCAGAAGCCGGAGACTTTCGCCAAATGGGCCTCCGAAGTGCCCGATGATTTCATTTTTTCGCTGAAGGCGAGCCGTTTCGTCACCAACCGCAGGGTTATGGCCGAGGCCGGTGAATCCATGACGAAGTTCCTGACTCAGGGGCTGACGGAACTTGGGGCGCATCTAGGCCCGATCCTGTGGCAATTCGCGCCGACCAAAAAATTCGACGCGGAGGATTTCGGCGCGTTTCTGGCACTGCTGCCGGAAAAACAGGATGGCATCCGTCTTCGTCATGTGGTCGAGGTACGCAACGAGACATTCCAGGTGCCGGAATTCATCGATCTTCTTGCCAGACACAAGGTCGCGGTCGTCTGCGCCGACCATCACGATTATCCGATGCTGCCGGATGTGACCGCCGATTTCGTCTATTGCCGTCTGCAAAAAGGCGAGGACGATATCAAGACCTGCTATCCGGAGGCGGAGATCGGCCACTGGGCCAAACGGGTGAAGACCTATGCGACGGGCGGCATGCCCGACGATCTGCCGCTGATCGCGCCAGACCGCAAGGTCGAGAAAACCCCGCGCGACGTCTTCGCCTTCTTCATCACCGGCGGCAAGGTCAATGCGCCTGTCGGTGCACAGGAGTTGCAGAAAGCACTCTGAGGCAGATAAGGCTGGGCAAGCCCGCGTCGGCTTCCTCCTGGAACACCGGGAAGACCCTTTTCGGCCCTCAGCCCGCCAGTTCCTTCGTCGGGTTGAAATCGATGGCAGCGAAAGCCGCCTCGATCACTTCCGGCCCCGCACCCGGGCGGGTCGCATCGCTGGATAATATCTGGCGGAAACGGCGTGCGCCGGGCATGCCCTGAAACAGGCCGACCATGTGGCGGGTGACGTGATTAAGACGTCCACCGGCCGCAATATAATCGGCGGCATAGGCCATCATGACATCGCGCAGCGCCAACCAGTCCGGCTGGCGGGCCTTCTCGCCATAGATGCGATGATCGACATCGGCGAGGATGGAGGTGTTGTGATAGGCGGCCCGGCCGAGCATCACGCCATCCATATGCTGCAGATGGCCACATGCCTGATCGAGATCGGCGATACCGCCATTGATACCGACGAAGACTGCAGGGTTTTCCCGCTTCATGCGATAAACGAGCTCATAATCGAGCGGCGGCACTTCACGATTTTCTTTCGGTGAGAGCCCCTGCAGCCAGGCCTTTCGCGCATGGATCCAGACAGCATCCGCACCGGCAGCAACAACGCGCCTCAGAAAATCCGGCAGCACCGCTTCCGGCTCCTGATCGTCCACCCCGATGCGGCATTTGACCGTAACAGGCACGGCCGCGACCGCTTTCATCGCCGATACGCATTGCGCCACGACGTCGGGTTCTCGCATCAGACAGGCGCCGAAGGTGCCGGATTGTACCCGGTCGGAAGGGCAGCCGACATTGAGATTGATCTCGTCATATCCGTAGTCACCGGCAATCCTCACCGCCTCGGCAAGCTTTACCGGATCAGACCCGCCAAGCTGCAATGCGACGGGGTGCTCCTGCGGATGGTAACCAAGCAATCTCTCGCGCTGGCCATGGATGATGGCGTCGGCAACGATCATTTCGGTAAACAGCAGCGCGCGCTTCGACAATTGCCGATGCAGAAACCTGCACCTCGTGTCGGTCCAGTCGATCATGGGGGCCACGGCGAAGATTTTTTCGCCGTTCGCAAGCGCTTGTCTGTACATGGATTAACCTCTTTGCGCCGGCTTCTACAGCATAGGGCGGCAAAAAGCCAGTTTTGCACTCGGCAGCATTTTCACTGGAAATCGCCCCGGAATCGCGGGACAAGAAATGCAGCTCAAAAAAGACAACAGGAAATCGCCATGGCCGCCACCGTCATCCCCGCCCCCAAGCCTGTTCTGTTGCCCGTGGAGGGCACGGATGACCTGTTCCCCGTGCGGCGGGTCTATTGCGTTGGCCGCAACTACGCCGATCACGCCATCGAGATGGGGCACGATCCCTCACGCGAACCGCCCTTTTATTTCCAGAAGAACCCGGACAATCTGCTGCCCGCAGGCAATGATTTCCCTTACCCGCCACTATCCTCGAACGTGCATTACGAAGTCGAATGTGTCGTGGTGCTGAAGAGCGGCGGCGCGGATATTCCCGCCGCTGAGGCGCTGAACCATGTCTGGGGTTACGCCGTCGGCATCGACATGACGCGCCGCGACCTGCAGGACGGGTTGAAGAAGATGGGGCGCTCCTGGGAGGGCGCCAAGGCGTTTGAACATTCCGCGCCGATCTCCGCCATCGTTTCCGCGGATAAGATCGGCCACCCTGCAACGGGCGCGATCTGGCTCGACGTCAATGGCGAGCGCAAGCAGGCCGGCGATCTCGCGCAGATGATCTGGAAGGTGCCGGAGGTCATTGCAGAGCTTTCCAAACTCTTCACGCTTGCCGCTGGCGACGTGATCATGACCGGCACGCCGGCGGGCGTCGGCCCCATCGTCCGCGGCGACACGATCAATTGCGGCGTCGAGGGTGTCGGCGCGCTCGAGGTCAAAGTCGGCTGATTGCCGGGCCGCATATACAAAGGGAGAACACCGCCATGCCGCTTTATCGCCTCGCAGACAGGGTGCCGAAAACCCCTGCCCCGGATCGTTACTGGGTCGCGCCCGATGCCAATGTCATCGGTTCGGTGATACTCGGCGAGGATGTCGGCATCTGGTTCGGCGCAACGCTGCGTGGCGATAACGAACCGATCCGCGTCGGCCGCGGCACCAATATCCAGGAAGGTGCGATGGTGCATAGCGATCCCGGCTTTGCCGCCACCATCGGTGAAATGTGCACCATCGGCCACCATGCCATCGTGCATGGCTGCACGATCGGCGACAATTCGCTGATCGGCATGGGCGCGACGGTCCTGAACGGCGCGAAGATCGGCCGCAACTGCCTTGTCGGCGCCAATGCGCTGGTGACGGAGGGCAAGGAGTTCCCGGACAATTCGCTGATCGTCGGCTCGCCGGCGCGCGCCATCCGCACGCTGGATGAAAAATCCGCGGCGGGCCTTCGCCGCTCGGCCGAACATTACATCGAGAACTGGAAGCGCTTTTCGAAGGATCTGGCGGTCATCGAGAAATGACGCATGGCGGGCAACAGTGCCACCCGCTTTGAACGACCTCAGGCCGCGCAGGCGGCGCAGAGACCACGGATTTCAATCGTGGTCTTTTCCGCCTTGAACTTGCTGTCCTTCACCCAGCGCTCAAGGCGGTGGTCGATTTCGTGATCGTGAAACTCCGTCACCTGCCCGCAGGATTCGCAGATGGCGAAAGCCACGGTTCCATGGTGATGCGCGCAGCAATCAGCCTCGGTATGGGTGCAGGCAACGAAAGCATTGAGGCTTTCCAGCCGGTGCACGAGACCAAACTCCACCAACTTTTCCAGCGCCCGATAGACCTGCAGCGGTGCACGAAAGCCCTCGTCTCGCAGCTTGTCGAGGATCATGTAGGCGCTGAGCGGCTGATGCGCATTTGAAAGGGCATTCATGACCAGCGACTGGTTCTTGGTGAGGTTCTGCTGGGTCTGCGCATTCATGACTTGCCTCCTTCATCCGCGGCGCGGGAAAAACCCGGCGCCGGCAACAGGCTTATAACGAACAGGATCACCGCGGCAACCACGATGGAAGGGCCGGACGGCGTATCGTAGGTCAGCGAACCGAACAGCCCGCCGACAACGGCAACCGCGCCGATCAGCGAAGCGACCACCGCCATCACCTCCGGCGTGGTGGAAAACCGCCTGGCGGTCGCGGCGGGTATGATAAGCAGCGAGGTGATGAGCATGATGCCGACCACCTTCATGGCAATGGCGATCACCAGCGCCATCAACAGCGTGAAGATGAGCTTTGCCCGCTCCGGCTTCATCCCCTCGGCTTCCGCCAGTTCGGTATTGACGGTGGAAGCCAGAAGCGACCGCCACAGGAAAACCATGGAGACGATGACGACCAGTCCACCGCCCCAGATCAGCGCAATATCGCTGCGGGTCACGGCAAGAATATCGCCGAACAGGAACGAGACGAGATCGATACGCACCCAGCTCATGAAGGCGACGATGACAAGGCCGATTGCCAGCGCCGAATGGGACAGGATGCCGAGCACCGCATCGGCGGAAAGGGCCTGCCGGCGCTGCAGGAAAATCAACAGGAGAGAGACGGCCGAAGCCACCAGAAAGACGCTGACGATGAGGTTGAGCTGTAACAGCAGCGAAAGCGCCACGCCGAGCAGCGCCGAATGCGCCATCGTATCCCCGAAATAGGCCATGCGCCGCCAGACGACGAAACAGCCGAGGGGGCCGGCGGTGAGAGCGACGCCGATGCCGGCGACCATGGCGCGGACGAAGAAATCGTCAAACATGGCCTTCCCCCTGCCGCTGGCTGGATGAGGCATGGCCCTCGTGCCCGTGCCCGTGCCCGTGCCCATGCCCGTGGCCGCAACCGCATTCCCCATGATCGTCACGATGGTGTTCGTGACCATGATGCCCATGCGAATGATGGTGCCCGTCATCGGGATGGCAATGATCCGTCACCGAGCCATCCGCATGCTGCACACGGCCGTCGGGCAGATGGGTGTGATCGTGATGGTGGCTGTAGACCGCAAGCGCCTTGGCCGCCGCGCCGCCGAACAGCCGCATATATTCCGGACTCTGGCTTACCGCCTGCGGCGTTCCCCGGCAGCAGACATGCCCGTTCAGGCATATGACGGTATCGGTTTCCGCCATCACCACATGCAGGTCATGCGAGATTAACAAAATTCCGCAATCGTTTGAATTTCTGATATTTTTTATCAGATCGTAGAGCGCGATCTCGCCAGAGAAATCGACGCCCTGCACAGGCTCGTCGAGAACCAGCAGATCTGGTTTGCGGGCGATGGCGCGGGCCAGAAGCGCCCGCTGGAACTCACCGCCGGAAAGATGCTGCACTTCCGCATTGGCGAGATGGGCGATGCCGGTCGCATTCAGCGCCGCGTCGATTTCACGGACGGCAAGCGGCCCGGTCAGCGTCATCAGCCGGCGAACCGAAAGCGGCATGGTCCAGTCCACCGACAGTTTCTGCGGCACATAACCGACCTTCAGCCCGGCCTTGCGCGAGACTTTGCCCTCGCTCGGCTTCGCCACGCCGATCGCCATTTTTGCGCTGGTGGACTTGCCGGAACCGTTCGGGCCGATGAGCGTGACGATCTCACCCCTGCTGACGGAAAACTCCACACCGCGCACCAGCCAGCGGCCGTTGCGCTCAACGCCGGCATTGGCGAGGGAAACCAGTATCTCTTTGCCCCGTTGGGCGGAATGAAGCATGGGATTGTCCGTTCGGCGATGTTGCCTACCGCTATTGCATACGTTATAGGGTTACGCAATAAATGTAATAACATAACTATACCTGTTCAAGTGGAGTGCATTTCATGAAATCGATCCTGATCCCGCTCATGGCGTCAGTGGCAATCGCGGCGGCCGCTTCCGGCGCCACCGCCGCCCCCAATGTCGTGGTGTCGATCAAACCCGTGCATTCCCTCGTCGCGGCCATCATGCAGGGCGTGGGCGAACCGGAGCTCATCGTTGACGGCGCAGCTTCGCCGCATACCTATAATCTTCGGCCTTCCAATGCGCGCAAGCTGGAAAAGGCGGATGTGGTGTTCTGGGTGGGGCCGGGGCTGGAGGCGTTTCTGGAAAAGCCGCTGGAGGCGCTCGCCAGCAAGGCGACGGTGGTAGAGCTGGAAGATGCCGAGGGCCTCGAAAAACTGCCTTTTCGCGAAGGCGGCCCGTTTGAGGCGCATGACGATGGCGAAGAAAGCAGTGGGGCGCATGACGGCCACGCCGAACAAGAAGGCGCGCAGGATCATGGGCATGACCACGCCCAGGATGATGACCGCGACCACGGCGCCTATGACACCCACCCCTGGCTGGACGCGGCCAATGCCAAGGCCATTGTCCAGACGATAGAAACCGCGCTGATCGCAGCCGATGCCGGCAATGCCGCAACCTATCAGGCCAATACCAAGAAGCTGCTCGCCGATCTCGATGCGCTCGACGCCGAACTGGCGGAAACGGTGAAGCCCGTCAAGGACAAGCCCTTTATCGTTTTTCATGATGCCTACCAGTATTTCGAACGCCGTTACGGCGTGAATGCGGTGGGATCAATCACTGTCAGCCCCGAAACCCTGCCGGGCGCGGATCGTGTCAAGCAGATGCAGGAAAAGGTCCGCCAACTCGGTGCAACCTGTGTCTTCGCCGAACCGCAATTCGAGCCGAAACTGGTCTCGGTCATCACCGAAGGCACGGCGGCGAAGTCCGCGACGCTGGATCCGGAGGCGGCCACGCTGGAGCCCGGCCCCGAACTCTATTTCAAGCTGATGCGGGGCATCGCCGGTTCGCTCAGGGACTGCCTGTCCTGACGATGCAGATGCATTGCCGAATCTCCGTCTTTCCTGCCTTGAGCCAGCCCAGGTTTTGGGCGGAAAAACGGAAACGCAAGGGTTGGCAGGCAGTTACATCGGCCAAAGCCGCACATCGCCTGACCTGTGAGCGGTCTACGGCTTCGGCGTCATCGAAGACCAGACCGGCCCGCTGACGCTCTGCAGGGTTTCCGGGGGCTCGCCATTGATGCGCGCCAGCAGGGCCCTGGCAAGCTCCCTGCCCGCCAGCTTGATGTCCTCGTTGACGGTATGGATCTGCGGTTTGATCCAGTTCAGGAATTCGGCCGACTGCTTCGAGACGATGTCGATATCCTCACCGATCCGCACGCCCGCGGCTTCAAGGCCCGCCACCAGGGCAATGGTGCTGCTGCCGCTGATCGAGACGATACCATCCGGCCGGTCATCCGACTGCATCAGCCTCTGGCCAAAATCGCGGATTTTCTCGAGCGGCGTCTCGATGGTGATGATATCGATCGGGAATTCGGTCAGCCCGAAATCCCTGATCCCGCGATTGAAGCCCTTGCGGGCATGATCGTGGAATGAAAACCGCGATGGCGGCACGATGACGGCGATCCTCTTGCGTCCGCATTGGGCCAGCCGCTCGACCGCCTCATAGGCATAGGCCTCGTTGTCGAAATCATGAAAGGCATGCTCGATGCCCATGTCCGAACGCCCGTGGGTGACGAAGGGCATGTTGCGCTCGGTCATGAAACGCACACGCGGATCGTTCGGCTCGATCTTCGAAATAATCACCCCATCCGCCGAGCCGGTCTCCAGAATATAACGGATCGGCACCATGGAATCCTTGGCGTGGATATGGGGCGTGACGACGAGGTGATATTGGGTCGTGGAGAGAACCTCGGTGATGCCGAACACCATCTGGCTGGTGAAACCCATCAGCTCTTCGTCGACGCTCAGCACCAGCGCGATGACATTGGTCTTGCCGGTGCGGAGGCGCACACCGGCGCGGTTCGGCTGGTAACCGATCTGCCGGGCGATCAGCCGCACACGCTCCTTGGTTTCGGCGCCGATATCGGGCGCATCCTTCAGCGCGCGCGAGACTGTGGTGATGCCAAGGCCCGTCATATAAGCGATGGTCTTCAGGGTTGGGCGCTCGCCCGTCGTCGCAGGTATGTCGCCCCCGCCGGATTTGCCAGTATCGTTCATGTCATTTCGCCACGCTTTACCGAACGATAATCATAGATAGCTTTTGCGCTGTTGCAAAGGCAAAGGTCTGCGGTCAAAAGCCAACCGTTTCAAAGTCTGCGCCAATTCAACTGCAACGATATCGGTCCCGAAAACATTTCTCATCCGCTGCGCCTGTTCGCCGGCATGTAAAGCCTGACCATCGATGAATGAAAATCTTTATTTTTAAATTTAGAAAACATGGATAAGATTATAATATGTATAGATAAAATACAAATTCATCGGAATGTCTTCATTCACCCGCCGCGAGGTACAGGCTTCCGGTATTTTTCATGCCGCTCATTACCACTCAAAGGAATGACGGCGCGATTGTTTTACGGTAACGTTGCCGGACGGAGGAAATCGCAAAGCCGGACAAGCGTGTGACAGCCGCTTTGCGGGCATCCATTCCCCCAGATTCTGACACAAGCCTGCACCATAATGCCGGCTCATCTTCTTCGAATTCATATTATGCAGGGTCCGATCATGATTTCTTCCTCCACGCCCGAAACCGTCATCGATCTGGCCGGGCTCTGGCGCCTGGCCTCAGTGGAAGGAGATCATGCAACCCAGCTTTCCGTACCGGGCGATATTCACACCGCGCTCAAAAATGCGGGCATCATTGCCGATCCCTATCACGGCGCCAATGAAAAGGCGGTGCAATGGGTCGCGCAGCAGGACTGGATCCTCGAGCGAACCTTCATCCTCGATGAGGCGGATGCCGGCTGGTATCTCGATATCGATTACCTCGACACCGTCGCCATCGTCTTCGTCAATGATGTCCCGGTTCTCACCGCAGACAATTGTTTCCGCCGTTACCGCCCTGACGTGTCGCGCGCGGTGCGGCCTGGTGAAAACACCATCCGCATCCATTTCCATTCCAATATCGCCGCCGGCGCGGAACGGCAGGCGCGGCAGCCTTTTTATATTCCCTATCACCCCGGCAATTCGCCGATCGCCAATGGCAACATGCTGCGCAAGCCGCAATGCCATTTCGGCTGGGACTGGAACATCGCCATCGCGCCGCTCGGCCTTTACGGCAAGATCCTGCTGAAGCGGCTCGATACGGCCCGTATCGAGCACGTCGTCACCTCGCAGCACCATGTCGAAGGCGGCGTCGAGCTGCATGTGGCCGTCACGCTGTTTGCCGGGGGACCGGCGAGCCTGCCGGTCTATCTGTCCCTCAACGATGACAGGCTGCGGCTGGATTGCGGCGTCGGCGGCGGTGAAACGGTGGTGCGCCACGTCTTCTTCGTGGAAAATCCGGAACTCTGGTGGCCGGCCGGCAGTGGTGAACAGACGCTCTACAGGCTGACGGTGGAATTGCCCGATGAGAGCGTCACCCGCCAGATCGGCTTCAGGACCATCGAGCTTCTGACGGACAAGGACGACGCGGGCAGCCGCTTCGCCTTCCGCATCAATGGCCGGGAAATCTTCTGCCGCGGCGCCAACTGGATCCCGGCAGATGCGCTTTATTCGCTGACCAGCAGGGAAAAGACCGAGGACCTTCTATGTTCGGCTGTCGAGGCCAATATGAACATGATCCGCGTCTGGGGCGGCGGCTTTTATGAGGAAGACTGGTTCTACGATCTCTGCGACCGTCTCGGCCTGCTGGTCTGGCAGGATTTCATGTTCGCCTGCAATCTCTATCCCTGCAGCGAGGACTTCCTCGACAATGTCGAACACGAGGTCGACTATCAGGTGAAACGCCTGTCCTCGCATCCCTCCATCGCGCTCTGGTGCGGCGATAACGAGCTGGTGGGGGCGCTGACCTGGTTCGATGAATCCCGCAACAATCGCGACCGTTATCTCGTGGCTTATGACCGCCTGAACCGCACCGTTGAACGGACCTTAAAAAAAGCCGCTCCCGAAGCGCTCTGGTGGCCATCAAGCCCCGCCTCCGGTTATCTCGATTATGGCGACGCCTGGCACGCGGATGGTTCCGGTGACATGCATTACTGGTCCGTCTGGCACGAGAACAAGTCGTTCGACAATTACCGTTCGGTGAAACCGCGCTTCTGCTCCGAATTCGGTTTCCAGTCCTACACATCCATGCCCGTCATCCGCACCTATGCGGAAGAAAAGGACATGAACATCGCCTCCCCGGTCATTGAATTGCACCAGAAGAATGTCGGCGGCAACGAGCGGATCGCCGGCACCATGTTCCGCTATTTCCGCTTCCCGAAGGATTTCGAGAATTTCGTTTATCTCAGTCAGGTGCAGCAGGCGCTGGCGATCCGCACCGCCGTCAATTACTGGCGCTCGCTGAAACCCCATTGCATGGGCACGCTTTATTGGCAGCTCAACGACACCTGGCCGGTCGCCTCCTGGTCGAGCCTCGATTATGGCGGCGGCTGGAAAGCGCTGCATTATGCCGCCCGCCGCTTCTTCCAGCCCGTCGCGGTCTCGGCCATCCCTTCCGAAGATGGGCGCCGGGTGAGCTTCTCCATGGTCAACGACACGGCGGAAGATGTGGAGATCGACATGAACATCGTTGCTCTCACCATGGACGGCAACCGCGTGCCGCTGAAATCCGCCAACGGCACCTGCGCGACCGACAGGGCCGCAACATTGACCGATATCGACATGGACGGCTTGCCCGATGGCGCCATCCTCGCGTGGAACTTCATCGCATCGAATGGCATGACCGGCGAAGGCCATCATGTGCGCGATAGCTACAAGGCGCTGGAGCTTCAGCCGGCCGGCCTGACATTCGCCACGAGGGCCCTGAAAAACGGCCAGTTCGAAATCGATGTCACCGCCACGGGTCTCGCCCTCTTCGTCATGCTGGAGGCGGATCAGCCCGGACGTTATTCCGACAATCTCTTCGATCTTTCCGCCGGCGAGACACGCCGCATCATCTTCACCCCGAAGGCGGGCGGCCCCCAGCCGCATTTCCGCATCTTCGATCTTCATACCTGCCAATCTTCGCATTGAAACGATGCGGAGAAAGGCATAACCATCCCTCTCGGGAATGACAGGCGAACCCACGCCTGTCTTCATCGGTTCAAAGGGTTGCCGGGTTCTCCGGCAACCAGTCATCAGCAAGCGGAGGAAGACCCATGGTTTGGCAACCGGCCGAAAACCGATACGCATCCATGAAATACAATCATTGCGGCAAGACCGGCCTGAAGCTGCCGGCGATTTCGCTCGGGCTCTGGCACAATTTCGGCAATGACACGCCGCATCAGACCAAACAGGCCATCTGCCGCCGCGCCTTCGATCTCGGCATCACCCATTTCGATCTCGCCAACAATTACGGCCCGCCGCCCGGCAGCGCCGAAACCGCCTTCGGCGAAATCCTCAAGACGGATTTCGCCGGTTATCGCGACGAGATGATCATCTCCTCCAAGGCCGGTTACAACATGTGGCCCGGCCCCTATGGCGAATGGGGCAGTCGCAAATACGTAATCGCCTCCTGCGACCAGAGCCTGAAACGCATGGGCCTGGATTACGTCGATATCTTCTATTCCCACCGTTTCGACCCCAATACGCCGCTTGAGGAAACCTGCGGCGCGCTGGACCAGATCGTGCGTTCGGGCAAGGCGCTTTATGTCGGCATATCCTCCTACAACTCGAAGCGCACCCGCGAGGCCGCCGCGATCCTGAAGGATCTCGGCACGCCCTGCATCATCCACCAGCCGAGCTATTCGATGATCAATCGCTGGATCGAGGAAGACGGTCTCGTCGATACGCTGGAGGAACTGGGCATCGGCTCCATCGTCTTCTCGCCGCTGGCGCAGGGCATGTTGACGACGAAATATCTCGGCGGCGTGCCTGATGGCAGCCGCGCATCGCAGAGCAAGTCGCTGAACCCGGCCTTCCTCAACGAGCGCAATGTCGAAAACATCCGCGCGCTGAACAGCATCGCCGAGCGGCGCGGCCAGACGCTGGCGCAGATGGCGATTGCCTGGGTTCTGCGTGGCGGCCGCATCACCTCGGCGCTGATCGGCGCAAGCCGTGTCGAGCAGGTCGAGGATTGCGTGAAGGCGCTCGACAAGCCCGATTTCACCGCCGAGGAGCTGGCGGAGATCGATCGTTATGCCAAGGACGCGGATATCAACCTCTGGGCAAAATCCGCCGAACGCGTCTGATAAAGACACGGGCCGCCCGGTTCCGCCGGGCGGCCACACCCACGCAAAATGGTGGCCAAAATCTCAAAACAAGAGATTAACACGCACCGCTAACCGTTAATAACCATTACATAAATGTAATTTTAAATTCAGTTTCCGTTCATTCGTTTATTCGTAAGTTCTTCTCATCTAAACCCGAGAGGAAACATTCATGAAAAAGTTTGTCACCATTCTTCTGGCCGCCACTGTTCTTGCAGCTCCCATGGCCCAGGCGCAAAGCCGTTATGACGATCGCCACCGTGGCGTCACCGTCGAGCGTCAGGTCACCACCAAGAAGGTCATCGTCAAGAAGCAGCGTTGGGATCGCGGCCAGCGCCTGTCCGCGGGCGAGCGCCGGAACGTTATCGATCGCCGCGACTATCGCCGTTACCGCCTTGCCGAGCCGCGTCGCGACCAGCGCTGGGTGCGCGTCGACAACCAGTTCCTGCTCATCAACGCCGTGAGCGGCCTGATCGTCGGCCTCGCCGCCGCCCGCTGAGTGCAGTCACCGGATACAATGACAAGGCCCGCGCGAGCGGGCCTGACAATTTTTTACGAATATCGCTCAACATTCGACGTCATCCTCGGGCTTGACCCGAGGATCCATTGATCGCAATGGGCTGTGGATTCTCGGGTCAAGCCCGAGAATGACGAAGGAGAGGTTTCAGCATTATCCACCAAGTAAAAAGGGTCGGCTCAAAGCCGACCCTTTTGTCGTTTGTCGTTTCAGCCGATCAGAAAATGTCGGCGCCGCTGCCCCAAGGGCCATGCGGCTTGTCGACACCGTCGGTGCGTTCGAAACCATGCGCGCCGAAGAAGTCGCGCTGCGCCTGAATGAGGTTGGCGCTGCCGCGGCCACGGCGATAGGCGTCGAAATAACCGAGCGCCGAAGCCAGAGCCGAAACCGGCAGGCCCGACAGGACGGCATAAGAAACCACGCGGCGCAGCGGCGCGTCGGTATCCTTGACGATGGCGGAGAAGGCCGGCGTCACGATGAGGTTGGCCACATGCGGATCCTTGGTGAAGGCCGAGGTGATCTCATCGAGGAATTCCGAGCGGATGATGCAACCGGCGCGCCAGATGCGCGCGATCGTCGGCATCGGCAGGTTCCAGTTGAACTCCTTCGAAGCGGCCGACATGATGGCGAAGCCCTGCGCATAAGCGCCGACCTTGGCGGCCAGAAGCGCGCTTTCCAGATCGGCGATGAAGGCCTTTTTGTCAGCAGGCGCCGCTGCAAGGGTCGGCAGGCCGAAGATCTTCTCGGCAGCCTCGCGCTCATCCTTCTGCGACGACAGGATACGGGCAGCCACGGCCGCCTCGATGGCGGTTGCAGCGACGCCCATGTTCTGCGCCTCGATGACCGACCACTTGCCGGTGCCCTTCTGGCCGGCCTTGTCGAGGATCAGATCGACCATCGGCTTGCCGGTGATCGGATCGGCGGCGCGCAAAACCTTCTCGGTGATTTCGATCAGGTAGGAATTCAGGCGACCCTTGTTCCACTCGGCGAACACGTCGGCGATTTCGACGGCGCTCATGCCAAGGCCGTCACGCAGAATGCCGTAGATTTCGGCGATCATCTGCATATCGGCATATTCGATGCCGTTATGGATGGTCTTGACGAAATGGCCAGCGCCGTCATTGCCGAGCCATGCCACGCACGGATCGTTGTTGTATTTGGCGGAAATGGAAGTCAGCACCTTTTCAACGCGCTTCCAGCTATCCTCGGTGCCGCCGACCATGATCGACGGTCCATGGCGCGCGCCTTCTTCACCGCCGGAAACGCCCATGCCGATAAAGGTCAGGCCGCTATCCTTCAGATTGTCGAAACGGCGGATCGTATCGCGGAAATTCGCATTGCCGGCATCGATCATGATGTCGCCGTTGGCGAGATGCGGTTTCAGGATTTCCATCTGCTGGTCGACCGGATCGCCGGCCTTGATCATGATGATGATCGGGCGCGGAGGGCGAATGGCGGCGACGAATTCCTCGATGGTTTCGCAGGGGATCAACTGTCCCTGCAAGTCCCCAGCCTCGGCGTAGAATTTTTTCGTCGCTTCAGGGGTTCGGTTGAATACGGCAATCTTGTTGCCCTTTTCCGCGATGTTCAACGCCAGGTTCGAGCCCATGACGCCGAGACCGATCAAACCGATTTCTGCCTGTTCCACGGATGTGCCTCCATCTTGCTTTTAGGTGGTCGTGTTGTGGCACTGTAATGAACAAACGGCAAGGCTGGGGGCGACTGAAACGATTAAATTTTGATGACGCAAATCAGCTTTGCATATTTGCGACAGGTCGAGGCCAGTTCAAAACTGACCTTTTGTTTCCCCATCAAGATGGCCGTGGCCGGTCATCACCATCATCGATTACCCTCCAGGCGGCCCCGTCCATATCGTCATACTGCCCTGATCGAACCGACCAGAGGAAAGCGAAAAGGCCGAGCGCGCCCAGAAACAGCGCGACGGGAATGAGATAGATCAGCATGTTCATGCCAGTTGCGCCCCCTCGCCTGCAAATCCGGTCTTTGCGTCGTTCTGGGGACGGATGGTTTCAGCCACACCGGCAAGCCGCAGGGCATTGGCGACAACGATCAGCGAAGACGTCGACATGGCGATGGCCGCGATCATCGGCGTCGCGTAACCGGCAATCGCAATCGGCACGGCAATGATGTTATAGCCTATGGCAAGCGCGAAGTTCTGCCGTATCAGCCTTCCTGCCCGCTGTGATGTCTCGATTGCGAAAGGCACGGCATCGAGATCCTCCTGCATGAACACAAAATCGGCGGCCTGCCGGCCGATATCGGCGGCGGTGGCGGGCGCCATGGACACATGCGCGGCGGCGAGCGCCGGCGCGTCGTTGATACCGTCTCCCACCATCAGCACCCTGCGGCCCTCGCCGGCAAGCTCAGCGCAGCGCGCCGCCTTGTCCTTCGGCGAAAGGTCCGCATGCCAGTTGCCGATCCCCAGCCGTTGCGCCATGGCGCTGACGGCGGCGGCCCGGTCACCCGAAACGATTTCCTGCATCAGGCCCCGCACTGAGAGATTACGCAGAGCCGCAACCGTACCCGCGCGCGGATTATCCTCGAAACCGAAGCTCGCCAGTTGATGGCCATCGAGCGACAGCACCACCTCCGACCGCGCATCGCCATTGTCGGTCCGTGCCTCATCCGGGCAGGCGAAACGGCGATTGCCGAGCCGGTAGATGCCAGCTTCCGTCTCGGCCTCGACGCCCGAACCCGGAATTTCCCGCACCAACTCATAGGCCGGCAAGGCACCGTTATAAGCGGCATGCAGGGCTTTCGAGAGAGGATGCCGCGAATGGGCGGCAAGCCCGGCCGCAATCGCCATGGTGGCGGGCTTCACATCGCCGGTCTCGACCAATCTCGGTTTGCCGATGGTCAGCGTCCCGGTCTTGTCGAACAGCACAGTATCGATTTCGGCCAGCCGCTCCATGGCCGAGCCTTCCTTGACCATAATGCCGTGCCGGAAAAGCCTTCCAGCGGCCACCACCTGCACGACGGGAACGGCAAGGCCAAGCGCGCAGGGGCAGGTGATGATGAGAACCGCAATGGCGATCAGCATCGCCTGTTTCCAGTCACCGCCGAAAATGCCCCAGCCGAGAAACGTCACCAGTGCAAGAAGATGCACCATGGGAGAATAATAGCTCGCGGCACGATCTGCGATGCGCCGGTAACGCGCCCGCCCGCCTTCGGCCGCCTCCATCAACCCGATGACTTCCGAGAGGAAGGAATCCTTCGCCGATGCCGTCACACGCGCAGTCAGCGAACCGGTGAGATTGAGCGTGCCAGCCTGAAGGCTGTCGCCTGCCGCAACGCGACGCGGCGCGCTTTCACCATTGACGATGGACATGTCGAGATCGCTGCTACCAGAGACGACCACGGCATCCACGGCCACGCGGTCGCCAGCCGCAATCGCAATCGACATTCCCGGCTGGATATCGGCAAGCGGCCGATACTCCCGCGTTCCATTCTCACCGATCACCGTTGCCCCGCGCGGCGAAAGCCGGGCAAGCCCGGCAATGGCCGAGCGCGCCTTGTCGCGCATGATATGATCCAACGTGCGTCCGATGAGCAGGAAGAACAGCAGCGACACGGTCGCATCGAACCAGGCATGTTCGCCGTGATGGATCGTCTCCCACAGGGAGATGACATAGGAAAGCGTGATGGCGAGTGCGATCGGCACGTCCATATTGGTGCGGCCATGTTTCAGCGCGTTCCAGGCAGATTGGTAGAAGAAACGCCCGCCATAAATCAGCGCCGGCGCGGCGATCATCGCCGAAATCCAGTGGAACATGTCGCGCGTCGCCGCATCCGCCCCCGACCAGACGGAGACGGACAGAAGCATGATATTGGCGGAAGCAAAACCGCACAGCGCCACCGCCCTTGTCAGCTGCGAACGCAAGGCGTCCGAGGCATCCTGCCCGCTGGCGAAAAGATGCGTGCGATATCCCGTCGCAAGAATGGCGCGAGCAAGATCGGCGGGATCGGTCCTGACGCCATTGACCTCTTCCTTCCAGACAACCGCCACACGTTTGGACGACAGGTTCACCCGCGCCCGTTCCACCTGCGGCAAACGGTTAAGCGCGGTCTCGATGGTTGTGATGCAGGCGCCGCAATAAACATCCGGCACGCTGAGATCGGTCTGGCGCAACCCCTGCCCCAGATCGCGGCTCGCCAGCAGCAACTCCTCCGACGATGGCGGATTGACCGGCTCGCCGAGTTGCAGCGAACCTTCGGTTCCCGGTGCGCAGCAGCTCATTGGCGCCCCCTGATGACGGCGATCCGCGTGCCCTCATGCACGATGATCCGGCCGTCCTTGACGGCGGTAACCTCGACGATCCATTGGCCCGGCAGCATATCATGCGGTCCGGTGAAGACGCCGGTGGAAACCGGGGTCAGTTCCATGTCGAAATTCTGGCGTTCCCCGACAGGGCGGCGAAAATGCGCCGTCACCTTATCGGTGTCGACCGGGCCGGTGTCGGGATGAAACACCTCGTAACGCACCGTCTTTTCATCCACGATGAGCTTGCCCTTGATACCGGTCGCAGCCCTTGCCTTGGCGGCTTCCGCCTTGGCGTTGAACTGCTGGCTGGCCACATAGGTATTGGGCACGACAAGCCCGCTCCAGCTGTTGACCGCGTTCCAGGCCATCACCATGTTGACGGTGATGACGGTGCCGAAAAACAGCAGCATGACACCCAGCATATGCCAGCCGGTGAACGTGAAACCGGACGTCTGGCGATTGTTCACGGTCATTTTTTCACTCCCGGAGCGTTGAAGACAGCATCGTAGCGGGCCGTCTCATGGCCGCCCGTATCGCTGACGATGAATTCGAAGTTTTCCGCCGCCCGCGCCACATCCTCGCCCGGCAGGGTGACGAAGACCTTCAGCGTCGTCGCCTCGTCCGGCTCCACCGTCACCTCGAAGGTGCGCGCGGCCGTGTCCGGCATGCCGTTGATCTTCATCACCGCATTCGGAATGCCTTCTATGGTCAGGCTCATTATGCGCGGCTGCGGCACCATGTTGAGAATGCGCACCGTATAGCCGTTGCGAATGGAACCGTTCGATTCCAGCACATATTGCGGATTGCGGTCGTGCAGGACATTCAGCGCCAGCCGCTCCCGCGTCACCAGTGCAAACAGCATGCCGATGCCGACCGCCGACCATATGGCCGTGTAAAGCAGCGTGCGCGGCCGGAAGACGATGCGCCAGTTGAAGTGGCGGACACTCTTCCTGAAGCTGCCGTCCTCCTCGCGCACATTGGCGGGGCGGATGGCATGCTCACCATTGCCGGTCGCCAGCGCCATGTTGGACTGATATTCGGCAAGCGTCGCATAGGCGATCAGCCCGCGCGGCTTGCCGACCTTGTCCATCACCCCGTCACAGGCATCGATGCAGAGCGCGCAGGTGATGCATTCCAGCTGCTGCCCGTCCCTGATGTCGATGCCCATGGGACAGACCGCGACACAGGCATTGCAATCGACGCAATCGCCGATGCTCTCCCCAGCTGCCGCAGCCTTCTTGGCGTGCCGCGAGCGCGGTTCGCCGCGCCAGTCATTATAGGTAACGACAAGCGAATTCTCATCCAGCATCGCCGCTTGGATGCGCGGCCAGGGACACATATAGGTGCAGACCTGTTCCCGCATCAGCCCGCCGAAGACATAGGTGGTGGCGGTGAGGATGGCGACAGTGGAATAGGCGATCATCGGCGCCTGCCCGGTCATGAACTGCATCGCCAGCGTCGGCGCATCGGCGAAATAGAAAATCCAGGCGCCGCCGGTCAGAACGCCGATCACCAGCCAGATCGCGTGTTTCAGCACCCGCTTGCGCAATTTGCCGAATGTGAAGGGCGCCGCATCCAGTTTCATGCGCGCATTCCTGTCGCCCTCTATCGCCCGTTCGACCACCAGGAACAGGTCGACCCAGACGGTCTGCGGACAGGTGTAACCGCACCATGCGCGCCCGACGGCTGATGTGACGAGAAACAGTCCCAGCCCCGCCATGACCAGCAGGCCGGCAACAAAAAAGAACTCCTGCGGCCAGATTTCGATGAAGAAGAAATAAAAGCGCCGGTTGGCGATATCGATCAGCACTGCCTGATCGGGCGCATAGGGACCGCGGTCCCAGCGCAGGAACGGCGTCAGATAATAGATGCCGAGCGTGACCAGCATCACCAGCCATTTGAACCGCCGGAACCTGCCTTCGGCGCGCTTCGGAAAAATCTTCTTGCGCGCTTCGTAAAGCGGTTTGCGCGTTTTTGCGGAATTGACGGCTTCCGCCTCCAGCCTTTCGACGGGCTGTTGCGGGCGATCCTGTCCGGCGCGATAGATGTTCATGATAGGAGTCCGTTTTTATCTCCTTGCTTTCTCCCATCTCCCCGGTGAAACATCCTTGACTTGCATCAAGTGACGACAAAGTGGCGCAGTATGGGAACGCGCCGCCAAGGGAGGATGAAATGCCTGTCATGCAGTCGAGAATCATTCATCTGTCGATCGAAAAACCCTGGAGCCATGTCTACGACTTCGCCTCCGACCCGCAGAACATGCCGCGCTGGGCGGCAGGTCTTGGCGGCGGGCTGACGCCTGATGGCGAAGACTGGATCGCCGATGGCGGACCGCTTGGCGAGGTGCGCGTGAATTTCGCGCCCACCAACGAATTCGGCGTCATCGACCATGTCGTCACATTGCCTGACGGGCTGAAGGTCTATAACGCCCTCAGGGTAACGCCGAATGGCAGCGGTACCGAAGTGAGCTTCACGCTGCTTCGGCTTGAAGGCATGACGGACGAGGATTTCGAGCAGGACGCCAAGGCGGTCACGGCCGATCTCGAAACGCTGAAGTCGCTGCTTGAAGCGGATTGATGGAGTGGACGATGACAGAAAATACCAATGACCGGCGCATCGACTATGTCGAATTCAACGTCGCCGATATCGAGCGCAGCAAGGAGTTTTACGGCGGCGCCTTCGGCTGGTCCTTCAAGGATTACGGTCCACAATATTGCGAGTTTTCCGATGGCCGGCTGACCGGCGGTTTCACAACCACGGCGCCGGTATCGGCCAAGGGCGGACCGCTCGTCATTCTTTACGCCGCCGATATCGAGGATGTGCAACGACGCGTCGAAGCCGCCGGCGGGCAGATCAGCGTCGCGATCTTCGCCTTTCCGGGCGGCCGGCGTTTCCATTTCGCCGATCCGGACGGATATGAACTGGCCGTCTGGTCGGATCGATAAAGAAAGGCCGCGTCGCGGCCCGTCTTCTGAACCTCTCCTCCGTCATCCTCGGGCTTGACCCGAGGATCCACAGCGGGTGGCACCATGGATCCTCGGGTCAAGCCCGAGGATGACTTGGAGTGTGTGGGGGCGCAACCTCAGGGGCCGCATCACGTGGCCCCCTCCTTCTCTGTCTCAAGCAATCACTCACCGCCACCAAGCGAATGAACGAAGATCGCCAGCTGCTTGACCGTCGTATCGCCGAGGCGCTCGCCCCAGGCGGGCATGACCCCGTGCTTGGGCGACCGTATCTGCGAGACAATCCCCTCTTCGCCCTGCGACTTTAGCCAGATCGCATCGGCAAGATTGGGCGCGCCGAATTCGCGATTGCCCTTGGCGTCTTCCCCGTGGCACGAGGCGCAATTGTCGGCAAAGAGCTGCTTGCCGGGCTCCACCAGCGCCGGGTTGGAGGGGGTGCCGGTGAGACTGACGACATAGGCGGCAACCTCGCGGATTTCGTTCGACTGGAGGATATCGCTAAAGGCCGGCATTTCCGAAGCACGCGTATCCGCATCGTCGGCAAAACGAATGCCATGCTTCACCGTCGTATAGATGTCGTCGACGCTGCCGCCCCACATCCAGTCGTCATCGTTGAGGTTGGGATAGCCCTGCCCGCCTTCAGCACCCGAACCGTGACACTGAATGCAATTGACCTTGAAAGCGGCAGCGCCGCCGGAAAGGGCAAATTGCATCAGCGTCGGGTCCGCCTGAATGTCGGCAAGCGACGAATTGGCAATCTTGTCGACAAAGACGCTTTGCGACTGTTTTGCATCGGCAATTTCGGCGGCGATGTCGCCACGGCTGCTCCAGCCGAGCAACCCTTGCGTCGCCCCGTTGATCAGCGGCCACGCCGGATAGGCGATGGTGTAGCCGATGGCCCAGAGGATCGTGAAATAGAAGGTCCACACCCACCAGCGGGGCATGGGATTGTTCAGTTCGCGGATACCGTCCCATTCATGGCCGGTGGTTTCGACGCCGCTGATGTCATCAATGTGTTTTTCGGACATATCTTAGTCCTCCCTGAGCGGAATGCTGGCGGCATCGTCCGCGGCTTGTCTCGAGCCGGGGCGAAGGGTGAAAACGACGACGCCGGCAAAGAACAGGGTCATGGCAAGCAGGCCCCAGCTGTCGGCGAAGTGGCGCATGGCCGTATAGGTTTCCATGGTTCACACCTCCTCACCGGTATCCGGCGGCATCGTCATAGGTCGAGAAATCGACCAGCGTGCCGAGCATCTGCAGATAGGCGACCAGCGCATCCATTTCGGTGAGCTTGGCCGGATCACCATCGAAATCGCCGACCTTCGCCTTCGGGTAACGCGCCAGAAGTTCGCCCGTATCGGCATTGGGATCGGCCTGGGCCGCCAGATCGGCTGCGGATTTCTCGATCATCTCGTCGCTATAGGGCACGCCGACGGCGCGATTGGCCTTCAGCTCCATCGAGATATCGGTGATCTTCAGCGGCGTGGTCTTCAGGAAGGCATAGGACGGCATGATCGATTCCGGCACCACAGAGCGCGGATCGGCCAAGTGCTGCACGTGCCACTCGTTCGAATAACGATCACCGACACGCGCGAGGTCCGGGCCCGTGCGCTTGGAGCCCCACTGGAACGGATGGTCGTACATCGATTCCGCCGCCAGGCTGTAATGCCCGTAACGCTCCACCTCGTCGCGGAACGGCCGGATCATCTGGCTGTGGCAGACGTAACATCCCTCGCGGATGTAAATGTTGCGCCCGGCGAGCTCCAGCGGCGTATAGGGTCGCATGCCCTCCACCTTCTCGATGGTATTTTCGAGATAGAAGAGCGGTGCAATTTCCACGATGCCGCCGATGGAGACGACCAGCAGGGAGCCGACCAAGAGGAGTGTAGCGTTGCGTTCGATAACGCCGTGTTTGTCGAGTATGGACATCGGCCTCTCCTTATTCAGCGGGCTGTAGCGAACGGGTTTCGGCGGGCTGCGCCGAAGCCTCGGCATCCGTGTGGATACCTTCGTCGCGTTGATGACCGAGAATGGTCATCGTGACGTTGTAGGCCATGATGAGCGCGCCGCTGAGGAACATCAGACCGCCCAATGCACGCATCACGTAATAGGGGAACAGCGCCGCGACCGATTCCGCGAAGGAATAAACGAGGAAGCCTTGGCTATCATATTCGCGCCACATCAGCGCCTGCTGGATGCCTGCTACCCACATGACGGCGGCGTAAATGACGATGCCGAGCGTGGCGAGCCAGAAGTGCCAGTTGACCAGTTGCAGGCTGTAGAGACGCTCCCTGCCCCAGAGTTTCGGCGTCAGGTAATAGATTGCGCCGAAGGTGATCATGCCGTTCCAGCCGAGTGCGCCGGAATGAACATGGCCGATGGTCCAGTCGGTATAGTGGCTGAGCGAGTTGACGGCCTTGATCGACATCATCGGGCCTTCGAAGGTCGCCATGCCGTAAAAGGCAACCGCCATCACCATCATGCGCACGACGGGATCGGTACGGATCTTGTCCCATGCGCCGGAAAGCGTCATCAGGCCGTTGATCATCCCGCCCCAGGACGGCATCCACAACATGATCGAGAACACCATGCCGAGCGTCTGCGCCCAGTCCGGCAGCGCCGTATAGTGCAGATGGTGCGGGCCGGCCCAGATATACATGAAGATCAGCGCCCAGAAGTGGATGATCGACAGGCGGTAGGAATAGACCGGGCGGTTCACCTGCTTCGGGATGAAGTAGTACATCATGCCGAGGAAGCCGGCGGTGAGGAAGAAACCGACGGCGTTATGGCCGTACCACCATTGCGTCAGCGCATCCTGCACGCCCGAGAAGGCCGAGTAGCTCTTGACGCCGAGGAAGGAAACCGGAATCGCCAGATTGTTGACGATGTGCAGCATGGCGATGGTGACGATGAAGCTCAGATAGAACCAGTTCGCCACATAGATATGCGGCTCCTTGCGCGTCAGGATCGTACCGAGGAAGGTGACGAGATAGGCGACCCAGACAATGGTCAGCCAGATATCGACATACCATTCCGGCTCCGCATATTCACGGCCCTGCGTGATGCCGAGCAGATAGCCCGTGGCGGCCATGACGATGAAGAGATTGTAACCCCAGAACACGAACCAGCCGAGATTGCCGCCGAACAGGCGGGCGCGACAGGTTCTCTGCACCACATAGAAGGAGGTGGCGATCAGCGCATTTCCCCCGAAAGCGAAGATCACCGCCGATGTGTGCAGCGGCCGCATCCGGCCGAAATTGAAATAGGGCGCAATGTTGAGATCGGGAAAGGCGAGCTGAAGCGCCACCACGACGCCGACCAGAAAACCGACGACACCCCAGAATACGGTCGCGATGACGCCGTATTTCACTACCTCGTCGAAATATTCCGACTTGCGGCGGACGAGCGCGGCCGGATCGACCGGCGCGAAGGAAACACGGCGCAGCAGAAGCACCGTGCTGACCAGAAGCGTAAAGAACAGCACCCACATATGGGCGGCAAAAAGACTGTCATGGGCGAAGGCCGCCCCGAGCAACGCGAGAAAGGCCCCAAGCGCCACGATCGCGGTTTCTAACGTATAATTCATTGTTGGTTTCCCCCAACGTGCAAGCCGACCGACGAAAGGCTCAGGACACGCCTGGGAGGGCGGAAACATGCCTTTGCGTCGGTTGGAGCATTGCCACTGGCGGGGAAAGGCCACCTTGATCCAGATCAAGAAAGCGAAGCTGCCGCAGCCCCGTCAGGAAAGGGCGCTGCCGGCGGGAGAAACGACGCGGAAACCGGAAGAGATGATGAAGGAAATCCCGCTTTTACGGGTTTCGCGTCAGCCCTTCATCCTGAGCGGCAACCCGGCGGCGACAAGATAGACCTCGTCGACAATGGCGGCGACGCGCTGGTGCAGCCTGCCGGCATGATCGCGGAATTCACGCGCCATGCGGTTTTCCGGCACGATGCCGAGACCGACCTCGTTGGAGACGAAAATCAGCTTCGCCTGAGCCGATATAATCGCCGCCTCAACTGCCGTGAACGCAGCTTCGATATCGGCATTCTCCATCATCAGATTGGTGAGCCACAAGGTGAGGCAATCGATGAGAATGACATTTTCCGGCGCATCGAGACGTCCCAGCACAGTGGCAATATCGACCGGGGCTTCATGGGTGGTCCATTCGCCGCCGCGTCGTTCCTGATGATGGGTGATACGCTCGCGCATCTCATCGTCCCATGCCCGGCCGGTGGCCAGATAATGCAGGCTTCCGCCGGCAGTTACCGCGAGTTCCTCTGCAAAACGGGACTTGCCGGAGCGCGCGCCGCCAAGAATGAAAACGGAGCGGTTTTTGTCTGTCATCGGGAACCTGAAGGGAAAGGATGAAGCGGACCGGCATCTTTGCGATGTTGCAAGCCAGGGACAGGCGGACATGAAGGGAACGATTCGTAGAAAAAGGCGTCCCCCGGTTATTCACGCCGGACTGCCGCTGATACCGGGCCGGAGAGACAAAACCTGCCCGCAGGATGCGGGACATGGGAGCCTTGGCAACTCCGGATACCGGAAACACCGGTCCTCGTGAAAAGCTAGGTGCGAACGGCCGTCCTGTCAATCGGCCGTTGATGCTGACGGAAGATCAGTCGGAACCGGTACGCAAAACCTTACCCGGAACCGGCAGACCTCTTGTCCGCGACCGGATTGATAAAGCGACTTGGTTACCGGAAAGTTAGCGAAAAACCGAATGATGAAACCGCAACGGCAAAGGAGAATATCGGATGACGGCGACCGCCGCCATTGCCTTGCCATGGCCTTCAAATCAATATGCTTTCGAAGATTCGCAAACAGCAAGGTGACCTGCCCGTGATGGCCGTCATGGACTATATATCGATCGTCGTTTTCATCGTCCTGTGGGCCGCCTATACCCATATCACGACGGGATCGCGGCTGTTTTCGCGCGCCAGCCTCAATCAGGCCATGGCCGAGCGCCGGCGCGACTGGATCATGAATTCGCTGAAGCGCGACCTGAAGATGATCGACACCCAGATCATGGCCGGCCTGCAGAACGGCACAGCCTTCTTCGCCTCCACCTCCATCTTCGCCATTGGCGGCTGTTTCGCTCTGCTGGGTGCGACGGAGCAGGTCGAATCGGTGTTTCGCGACATGCCTTTCGTGCATTACTCCGGACGCACGGCCTTCGAACTGAAGGTCATCGGGCTCACCTGCCTGTTCGGTTATTCCTTCTTCAAATTCGGCTGGTCCTACCGCCTGTTCAACTATTGCACCATCCTCTTCGGCGCCATTCCCATGGTCCATGACGTCGGTGCGGACCGCGAGGCGGCCGAGCGCGCCGCCGAAAACGTCATAAAGATGAACATCATCGCTGCTAAGAACTTCAATGACGGCCTCAGGACCATCTTTCTGTCCATCGGCTATCTCGGCTGGTTCATCAGTCCCTACGTCTTCATCGCCAGCACCGTCATCATCATCGTGGCGCTCTTGCGCCGCCAGTTCTTTTCCGAGGCCCGGCGCGCCATCATGGAAGAAAACAGGCCTTGAAATCGCCGTACTTCAAGGGCCAAGCCACCTGAATGTCGGCCTCCTGAAAAGCTGAAAAACGGAAAACATGGACACGAACGCAGCCGCAAACGAAAACCGCCGCAAAGGCCGCATGGGCGGCCTCGACACCCTGCGCGGGCTGGCCCTCATCGCCATGGCGTCCTACCACTTCACCTGGAATCTGGAATATTTCGGCTATCTCGAACCCGGTACGGCAACCACCGGTCTCTGGAAGCTCTATGCGCGCGGCATCGCCAGCTCGTTCCTGTTTCTCGCCGGTTTCAGCCTCTTTCTCGCCCATGGCAAGGGCGTGAACTGGCCGTCCTTCGGCAAGCGTTTCGCGATGGTGGCCGGTTCGGCGCTGCTCATCACCGTCGCCACCTATTTCGCCTTTCCTGATAGCTTCATCTTCTTCGGCATCTTGCACAACATCGCCGCCGCAAGCCTTGTGGGGCTGCTGTTCCTGCGCGCCCCCGCGGCCGTGACGCTGCTTTTCGCGGTGATCGCTTTCATCCTGCCGCAATATCTGCAATCCGAGCTGTTCAACGCCAAATGGCTGGCCTGGATCGGTTTTTCCACCATGCCGCCCCGCTCGAACGATTATGTGCCGCTGCTGCCCTGGCTTGCGCCCTTCCTCGCCGGTCTCGCCGTCTCGCAATTCGTCACCCCGCGCGGCTGGCTCGACCGCTTTCGAAACCCGAGTTCACCCCGTAACCTGATCGCCGGCGCCGGACGTCACAGCCTCGCCTTCTACCTGATCCATCAGCCGGTGCTGATCGGTCTCGTTTATGTCCTGTCCGTCATCGCCCCGCCCCCGCCTGTCGATCAGGTCGAGCTTTACAAATCGAGCTGTGAAAAGAGTTGCGTCGAGCAGGCGAATGGGTTGGAACTGTGCCAGCGCTTCTGTGGCTGCACGCTGGAGAAACTGCAGGCGGAAAACCTGTTCGACATGATGATGGACGGCAAGCTAAACCCCGATCAGCAGACGAAGGTCAGCGAAGTGGCGCAACAGTGCACGGCTGAGGCGCAGTAGGCTCAGGTAGCCAGAACGTTAGCGCTTGCCGCCTTTTCTTCTCCCCGCCGGGGAGAAGGTGGCCCGAAGGGTCGGATGAGGGGGCAACGTCGGCGATAAATCGAGAGCTCGCCCACTCATCCCGCTACCTTCTCCCCGCCGGGGAGAAGAGACAAGCGAAACCCGCTCGTTCCATATGCAGCAAAGTGGAAAGGCTTAGAGCCATTCCCGACAATTACGTCAACGGAATAGCCAACACCGCTACAGGGCCGGGTTCACGTCCCGACGCCGATTTCGGCAAGCCGCGTCAGACAGGCTTCTTCGACATTGTCGAGTTCCGCCAGCGTTTCTTCGATGTCCTTGCGCTTTTGCCGAAGTTCGGCGCGCTTTTCATCGACCTTCCTCATCAGAAGCACCAATTGGCCCGATTCGCCCGGCGGTTCCTTGTAGACATGAATGATCTCGCGAATTTCGGAGATCGTGAAACCGATACGGCGGCCACGCAGGATTTCCTGAATGAGATGACGGTCGGCAGCCCTGAAAAGCCGCGTGCGCCCGCGGCGCTCAGGATGGATGAGCCCCTCGTCCTCGTAAAATCTCAAGGTACGGGTGGAAACACCGAATTCGCGTGTCAGTTCGGTTATGCTATAATACTTGTCCAAGGGCCTATCCGATTCATAACCGGATGATATTATTTGACCTTCACGTAAAAGTCAATTTTTGCCCAATTCTCCTATCCGGAAATACCATACCACCAGGTCGCGATGCCCAGAAAGGCGAAAAAACCGACAATATCGGTAACCGCCGTCACAAAGACCGCCGAGGAGACAGCCGGGTCTGCTCCGAACTTGTCGAGCACCAGCGGAATGAGAATGCCCGCCAGCGCCGCCGCCAGCATGTTGAGGCACATGGCCGTGGCGATGATGCCGCCAATATGGATATCCTGAAACCAGACACCGGCAACGACGCCGATGGCGCAGCCGAACAGCATGCCGTTCAGGATACCCACACCCGCCTCGCGCCTGATGATGCGGGCCGCATTGTGGATATCGAGGCTTTTGGTGGCAAGCGCCCGCACCGACACGGTCATGGTCTGCGATCCGGCGTTGCCGCCCATGCCGGCCACCGTCGGCATCAGGATCGCGAGCGCGACGATCTGCTGGATCGTTGCGTCGAACAGGCTGATGACCGACGCGGAGAGAAAGGCGGTGATGAGGTTGACGGCGAGCCACGGCACGCGCGAACGCGAGGTGCTGGCGATCGAGTCCGAGAGCTCTTCGTCACCCACACCGCCAAGACGCAGCAGATCCTCCTCGGCCTCTTCCTGAATCACGTCAACGACGTCATCGATGGTCAGCACACCCACCAGACGACCATTATTGTCGACCACGGCGGCGGAGAGAAGGTCGTATTGCTCGAAAAGCTGGGCCGCCTCTTCCTGGTCCATTTCGGCCGGGATCGAGTGATTCGTCTCGTGCATGATCGTTTCGATCTTCACCTGACGCTTGGCGCGCAGCACCTTGTCCAGATCGAGCGCGCCGACCAGCTTGAAGGTGGGATCGATGACGAAGATCTGCGTGAAGGAATCCGGCAGTTCCTCTTCTTCTCGCAGATAATCGATGGTCTGCCCCACGGTCCAGAACGGCGGCACGGCCACAAATTCCGTCTGCATGCGGCGGCCGGCCGAGCTTTCCGGGTAATCCAGCGCCCGCATCAGCCGCACGCGTTCGGTAAACGGCAGTTGCGAGAGAATATCCTCGCGGTCCTCGTCGTCGAGGTCTTCGAGAATATAGACGGCGTCGTCCGAATCGAGCTCGCCGATGCCGGCAGCGATCTGCTCGTTCGACATCTGGTCGACGATATCGAGACGGATGCCCTCATCCACCTCGGTCAGCGCCGTCATGTCGAAATCGGAACCGAGCAACCGCACAAGCGCGTGGCGTTGTTCCGGCAGGATGGATTCCAAGAGGTCGCCGAGTTCCGATTCATGCAGCCGCGCCACGTTCTTGCGCAGGAAGAGCAGGTCGCGGTCGGCAATCGCCGCACCCACCATCGTCAGAAAATCGGATCGAACCGAGCCGTCCTCGGCATAAATATCGGACGGCGCCTCTGTCGGCCTTACATCTTCGGGCGCAACAGCATCGTCGTCACGGTCTGTCATATGGCGTCCCCTCGTATTCAAATGCCGCAGTGCTCGGATGCGAAGGCAGAATGGCGTTAAAAAGTATATTGTCAACAACCGGATAGCTGCAAATACACAGGCTCCGCGACCGCGGCGAAAAATCCATTCGACATTCCTCTTCCCATGCGCCGGCAGGGCTTCCGCCAGCAGCCATAAGCATGATCGGCCGATCTTTGCGGCCCGTTTTGCGACAACGTCCACCCCCTTTACGCCGTTCCCATTTCAAATGTTGAACGGGCAAATGACGGTTTTGCCGCGATGCACAATTAAGCATTGACAGCCGGTATGGATCGGCGCTTCTGAATATGCATCTGACGAACGGCAAAACGCCGCCGAACGACCGCAAAATACAGATTCCGGGAAATGGACCATGAGCAAAACGGATTTCATAGGCAAGGCATCGTCCGCCGCAGGCGGCTGGGGCGCACTCAAAAGCGTCGGCAAACGCCTGCTGGAATCCGGTGCACCGATTTCCGGCGCACGCATACTCTTGAAGACCAACCAGCCGGACGGCTTTGACTGCCCGGGCTGCGCCTGGGGTGACCCGGAACATGGGTCCTCCTTCGAATTCTGCGAAAACGGCGTCAAGGCGGTATCATGGGAAGCGACGGAAGCCCGCGTACCGCCGGACTTCTTCGCCAGCCGCACGGTCTCGGAACTGCGCAGCTGGTCCGACTACGATCTGGAGAAACAGGGTCGCCTCACCCATCCCATGCGTTATGACCGGGCGAGCGACAGATATCTGCCCGTCTCCTGGGACGAAGCCTTCGCCGAAATCGGCCGTATCCTCAACAGTCTCGACAGCCCTGATCGGGCGGAGTTCTATACCTCCGGTCGCGCCTCCAACGAGGCGGCCTTCCTCTATCAGTTGATGGTCCGGCTTTACGGCACCAACAATTTCCCCGACTGTTCCAACATGTGCCACGAAGCGAGCGGCGTCGGCCTGAAGGCTTCGATCGGCGTCGGCAAGGGCACCGTGCTGCTTGAGGATTTCGAGCAGACGGACGCCATTTTCGTCATCGGGCAAAATCCCGGCACCAACCATCCCCGCATGCTGGGCGACCTGCGCCGCGCCGCCCTCCGCGGCGCCCGCATCGCCGTCTTCAACCCCATCCGCGAAAAGGGTCTGGAGCGCTTTGCCGACCCGCAGGACAAGGTGGAGATGATTACCGGCGGCAGCACCCGCATCGCCACCAATTATTACCAGCCGCGCCAGGGCGGCGACATGGCGGCCGTGCGCGGCATGAGCAAGGCGGTCTTCGCCGCCGACGATGCCGCAAGGGCGGCGGGCGAACCCGCCATCATCGATTACGACTTCATCGCCGAACATGCGGCGGAGTTCGAGGCCTATCGCGCTGCCGTCGATGCGACGAGCTGGGAAAGCATTCTCGACCAGTCCGGCCTCACCCGCGCGGAGATCGAGGAAGCTGCCCGTATCTACATGAATGCCGGTTCCGTCATCGCCACCTGGGCCATGGGCGTCACCCAGCACAAGCATTCGGTCATCATCGTTCGCGAGATCACCAATTTCATGCTGCTGCGCGGCAATATCGGCCGGCCCGGCGCCGGCCTTTGCCCGGTGCGCGGCCATTCCAACGTGCAGGGCGACCGCACCGTCGGCATCGACGAGAAAGCCCCGCCGGCGCTTCTCGACGCGCTGGAAAAGGAACTCGGCGTCCCCATGCCGCGCAAGCCCGGCCACAATACCGTCGAAGCCGTCGCCGCGATGCTGGACGGCAAGGCGGAGACCTTCATCGCGCTCGGCGGTAATTTCATGCGCGCAACGCCCGACAGCCCGCTGATCGTCAAGGCTTTCGAAAAGCAGAAGCTGACCGTCAATATCGCCACCAAGCTCAACCATTCGCATCTGGTGCCGGGCGAAACCTCCTTCGTGCTGCCCTGTCTCGGCAGAACGGAAATCGACCGCAATTCGGCCGGCCGCTCGCAGATCGTCACGGTGGAGGATTCCATGAGCATGGTGCACGGTTCCGGCGGCATCAACCCGCCGGCCTCGGATGAGCTGCGTTCGGAAGTCGCCATCGTCGCCGGCATCGCCGAGGCGACGCTTGGCAATGCCCATGTCGACTGGAAGGCGCTTGCCGATGATTACGATCTCATCCGCGACATGATCGAGCGGGTCATTCCCGGTTTCGATAATTTCAACGAGCGCGTCCGCGTGCCGCGCGGTTTTCATCTGCGCAACGCGGCAGCCGAACGGGAATGGAACACGCCGACGAAAAAGGCCGCCTTCTATAGCGGTCCGCTGCCCGAACAAACCGAACACCAGCAGGCGCTCACGCGCGACGACCTGTTCGTATTGCAGACCTTCCGCAGCCACGATCAATACAACACCACGATCTACGGCATGGATGACCGATATCGCGGCGTCTATGGCGAGCGCCACGTCATCTTCATGAACCCGAAGGACATGGAAGCGCTCGGTGCCCATTCCCGCCAGCGCGTCGATGTCATCGGCGAATATGGCGACGGCGTTGAACGCATTGCGCGGAATTTCCGGCTGGTGCCCTATAATATCCCGCAGGGCAGCGTCGGCGGTTATTATCCGGAACTGAATGTGCTGGTGCCGCTGTCGAGCTATGGCGAAGGCAGTTTCACGCCGACATCGAAATCGGTGCTCGTTTCCGTTCGCCTGCGTCGGGATGCCTCCTGATGGAAGAGGAGCAATCCGCCGAGGCGTTCATGGCGGCGGTGGAGCGGGTTCAGGAAAGCGCCTCACAGGTGCTGACCGCCACGGGTGCAGCAATCCTTCTTTCGGTTTATCTGAACATCGCCGCTGACAGCCGCAGCATCGCCAACCGGCTGGGGCTTGCACATGCCCTCATTCTGCGCGAAATCACTGCCCTGTCGCCACGTTTCGTGCAGGTGACAAAACGCGATGCCCGCACCCAGCGCAGCTTTCTGGAGGCGACCGAAGAAGGACAGGCCCTTGCGGCGGCGTCCCTGCGGATTTGAAACGAACGGAGCATTCCTTGGCAATCAGGCCGATCCTGCCCTACCCTCATCCCGGTTTGTCCGAAATCTGTCCGCCGGTCACGGCTTTCGACGGGCAATTGCAGGAGCTGGTGACGGACCTGATCGATACGATGCGCGCCGCGCCCGGCGTCGGCATCACCGCCGCCCATATCGGCGTCAAACAGCGCGTTTTCGTGCTGGAGCTGACACCGGGAACCGTCCTTACCTACATCAATCCTGAAGTCGTTAGCCAATCCACGCAGACCATGCGCCATATGGAGGGCAGCGTCTCCATGCCGGGCTTTACCGATGAGGTGGAGCGGCCCTCGGAAATCGAGGTGAGATTTCAGGACATAGCAGGCGGCGAACACCGCCAGACCGCCAAGGGATTTCACGCCATCTGCATCCAGCACGAGATCGACCAGCTGGACGGCATTTTCTGGCTGAAGCGCCTCTCGAAGCTCAAGCGCGACCGGCTGGTGAAAAAATGGGAAAAATCCCGGAAATCCTGATAGTCAGCCGGTAATCGACAGCGCAAATTCCGCATCGCCCTTCAGCGTGTTGCTGACGGTGCAGATATCCTCGGCCATATGGGCGATGGCGCTGCGCGTGGCCTCATCGAAATCCCCCTTTATCTCTATCCGGACATCGAAACGCACGATCCGCGACGGCTCCTCCTCAGCCTTTTCGCCTGATACATGCACCGTAACCTTTTCGAACCGGTCGAGCACGCCCATGCGGCTCGCCGCAATCCGGGCGCTGAGCGCCAGACAGGCCGACAGCGACGAATAAAGAAGGTCGAGCGGATTGAAACCCGGCTCCGAGGCCGCCGTCACCACCGTCAGGGCGCCTCCGGTGGCCGTGACGACATCGGGATGCCCGAGACGGCCAAGAGTGACGACAGCGCCCGTCGGCCGCTTTTTAACCCTGAACTGATTCATGCCCGACCTCACACCGCGATTTCACCCGATGGAACCAAAATTAGCCTCGCGCTTTTACTCACGCAACGGTGAACGACCGTTGAGTATTGATTGAAAAGGGAGCTGGGACATATGGTTACATCTACGCTCGTCAGCATTCTGATCACCTTCCTGGTGATTGTGCTCGTCTTGTGGCTTATCGCGCGACTGCCGGTCGGCGGCGGTGCGAAACAGATCGCACAGGTGATCGTCATCATCATCGGCATTATTTCGCTGCTGAAATATCTTGCCGTTTTCTGATGTCCCGGCACATGCAGACAAAAAGGCGGCGAAAGCCGCCTCTTTTATGCGCCGTTTTCGCCTGCCTGACCGCTATTGCCGAGGCTCGAACTGATAGTTTTTTTTAAGGGTGATATCCCGAACGCTGCCAATGCCGAGAAACGGCGTATTGTCGGCGTCAAAAATCGCCCTGCCCTTCGCCACGATCCACCGGCTCGAACCATCAGGCAGATTGACCTTGTAGCGCTGGTCGAAAAACACGCCGGTGGTGATGCTGTCAAAAATGGCCTGCGCCACCTGATCGCGCATTTCGACATCGATTCTTTCGAGAATCTCCTCGATCGTCACCCCACGTGACGCAACCGGTTCGGAAAACCCATGGCATTCCGCGGTGACCGCATCCATGATCAGCCTGTTGTCGGAAATGCTCCACATGTAATAGCCGAGCGCATTGTCTGAATCCGTTTTGTCCCCCTGCACGAAAGCCCCCAGACATTTTCCCCGACAAAAACTAACATTAGACCTCCAATATTCCACCCCTCGTTTTTGCATGGTGAACCGGCTATCTACCTCAGCGTGCACCAATATCCACCGAAATTTGATGTTTGCCAAATCCTGTCGCCGGTCTGAAAGCACCGATAAATTCCGAGAACCCGTCGCAAAACCGACAGCCGGCACCTACATGGCTTGCGATGATATTTCGAAGGGGCTCAATATGCTGCGAAGCGCTCTTACTCTTGGACTGCTGACCGTAACTGTCGTTCTCGCCGGATGCCAGACGTGGCAAAGTCCATATCGCGGAAGCGAGTGGCGGATGGATCAGGTGATGGATGGCGATCCCCATCGTGTCGGTGATGGAAACCGGCGTCGCTGATCGCCCAGTTCGAATGGCGACAAGTCGACGATTGCCGCCCGGAGCCGCAGCGCCCGGGCTGCAAGGATAATTCATTTCGAGGCAACCGAGATGCATCCCGCGCCGCACGGGACAGCCCTTCCAATTTCAGGAGAAACAGGGTTAACTGACTGGCTGAAAAAGAAAAAACCCGCCGAAGCGGGTTTCTTTGGTGCGGTCGAGAAGACTCGAACTTCCACGGGTTGCCCCACAGCGACCTCAACGCTGCGCGTCTACCAATTCCGCCACGACCGCATCGTGGTAGGCGTCGACTTGCGCCGACGGGGGTGCATGTAGCAAAAGGATTTTCGGTGCACAAGAGCGTCGTGACAGTTTTTTGAAATTAAAAATCGCACCGCACCATCCTATATGCAGGAAGCCCGGAAATGCTGGGGTTGCCGCCCTCTCATCATTTTGCGAGAAGGCTGTGGAAAGGACTTTTTCATGCTCACACGCACCGATATCGAGACAAACATGCTGCCCGCCGCCGGTTCACCGCCGGTTCGCTGGCGAATCTCGGAAGGCCTCGTCCCCTACGGACAGGCGATAGAGGAGATGGAGCGTGAAGTCGCCGCGATTGCCAACGGCGAGGCTGACGAACTCGTCTGGCTGCTGGAACATCCGCCGCTTTATACGGCCGGCACCAGCGCCGATGCGGCCGATCTCATCGAGCCGGATCGTTTTCCCGTCTTCGCCACGGGCCGCGGCGGCGAATATACCTATCACGGGCCGGGACAGCGGGTCGTCTACGTGATGCTCGATCTGAAACGCCGCCGGCAGGATGTCCGCGCCTATGTGGCGGCGCTGGAGGACGTCATCATCCGCACGCTCGACAAGATGAATGTGCGCGGCGAGCGGCGCGAGGACCGGGTCGGCGTCTGGGTCAGGCGGCCGGAGAAACCGCTTCTGCCCGATGGCGGCATGGCTGAAGACAAGATCGCCGCACTTGGCATCAGGCTGCGCAAATGGGTGAGCTTCCACGGGCTGTCGATCAATGTCGATCCCGACCTCTCGCATTTTTCCGGCATCGTTCCCTGCGGCATCAGCGCCTATGGCGTCACCAGCCTTGTCGATCTTGGATTGCCGGTTATGATCGGCGACGTCGACGTTCTGCTGCGCGAGGCCTTCGAGGAGGTTTTTGGCCCGGCAGTGCCCGAAACCGGCGCAGGCGGCTGATCCCACCGCAACCTTTGCCGCAGGCCGGTGTTTCCAGCATTGATCACCACAAGAGGAGGAACAACCATGTTCACAACGTCCGCCTATGCCTGCGATGACGGTTCTTCGCCGATGAAGCTCGCGACCATCAAGCGTCGCGATCCCGGCCCGCGCGATGTCGAAATCGAGATCGAATTCTGTGGCGTCTGCCACTCCGATATCCACACGGCCCGCAGCGAATGGCCCGGCTCCCTCTATCCCTGCGTTCCCGGCCACGAAATCATCGGCCGCGTCGGCCGGGTGGGCTCGCAGGTCACCCGGTTCAAGGCCGGCGACCGCGTCGGCGTCGGCTGTATCGTTGACAGCTGTCGCGAATGCGCAAGCTGCGCCGAGGGGCTGGAGCAATATTGCGAAAACGGCATGACCGGCACCTATAATTCGCCTGACAAGGCCATGGGCGGCGGCGCGCATACGCTTGGCGGTTATTCCGCCCATGTGGTCGTTGACGACCGTTACGTCCTCAACATTCCCGAAGGCCTTGATCCGGCCGCCGCCGCACCCCTGCTCTGCGCTGGCATCACCACCTATTCACCGCTGCGCCATTGGAACGCCGGCCCCGGCAAACGTGTCGGTGTCGTCGGCCTCGGCGGCCTTGGCCACATGGCCGTCAAGCTCGCCAACGCCATGGGCGCGACTGTCGTGATGATCACCACATCGCCCGGCAAGGCGGAGGACGCGAAAAAGCTCGGCGCTCACGAGGTGATCGTCTCGCGCGATGCCGAGCAGATGAAAAAGGCCGCTTCGAGCCTCGACCTCATCATTGATGCTGTCGCCGCCGACCACGACATCAACGCCTATCTCGCACTGCTGAAACGCGACGGGGCGCTGGTGCAGGTGGGTGCGCCGGAAAAACCGCTGTCCATCCACGCCTTCAGCCTCATTCCCGGCCGCAAGACCTTTGCCGGCTCGATGATCGGCGGCATTCCCGAAACCCAGGAAATGCTGGATTTCTGTGCCGAAAAAGGCATCGCCGCCGAAATCGAGATGATCGATATCGATCAGATCAACGATGCTTATGAACGCATGATAAAAAGCGATGTGCGTTATCGTTTTGTCATTGATATGAAGAGCCTGCCGCGCCAGAAGGCCGCCTGATCCCTGGAAAGGGGGCGGCCTTTCGACGCCCCCTTTTCTCATTGGGCCCATTGGCCGAAAGCGCAGCCAGATCCATGACAAATCAGAACGGTTTCAGCGATGTCGCCAGGGGCATGACCATCATGGCGGGCTGCATGCTGGTGCTGCCGGTCATGGATGCCATTGCCAAATATATGGCGGTGGTGGGCGGCATGTCGCCGGCGCAGGTGACGTTTTATCGATTCTTTTTTCAGGTAGTGTGCACCCTGCCGCTGCTGCTGGTGGTATCGCCGAAAGCGCTGTTCAGCGCCAGGCGTCCGTGGATGAACTGCCTGCGCGGCGTGCTGCACGCCTCGGCCAGCCTGATGTTCTTCGCCGCCGTCAAATACATGCCGCTTGCCGATGTCTTCGCCATCTATTTCGTCGAACCTTTCATGCTGACGATGATGTCGGCCCTCTTCCTTGGCGACAGGGTGGGTTGGAAACGCTGGACGGCGATCGTCGTCGGATTCGGCGGTGCGCTGATCGTCATTCAGCCGAGTTTCGAAATCTTCGGCTGGACCTCGCTCCTGCCGGTCGCCTGCGCCTTTCTCTACACGCTCTATCTGTTCCTCAACCGCGCCATCGGCGATGCCGACAGCCCGCTTGTCATGCAGACCATGTCCGGTATTGCCGGCACCGTGTTCATGGGCGCTGCCCTCTTTGCCGGCGATGCGCTTGGCGACTGGGATTTTGCCGTATCACTGCCGCAATCCGGCTTTGCGCTTACCCTGCTCGTGTTGCTGGGGTCGATATCCGGCTATATGCACCTGCTGATCGTCAGGGCCTTCCGGCTGGCGCCGCTGTCGCTGCTGGCGCCATTCCAGTATTTCGAGATCATCTCGGCGACGATTCTCGGCTATGCCCTGTTTTCGGATTTTCCGACGCCGTCGAAATGGCTCGGCATCCTCATCATCGTCGCATCCGGCCTGTTCATCATCTGGCGCGAGCGCCAGCACGCCGCATCTACCCCGCCGCTCGACGGGCAATGACAGCTGGCCCGTCAGGTTCCCGAGGGCAGCGGCCCTTCATCATGATGATCCTGCGCCTCCACGAGGCTGCCAAGCAACCACAGCGAAACCTCGGCAGCCTCGCCCGCAGACTTGAAGCGATATGAGCCGCTATATTTCGGCGTGTCGAAGAAGGTGACGACGAAACCGTCGCCGCTCTCCAGGCTCTCGACCCTGATGCGCTCGGGATCGATCATCACACACACGTAATGTGAGCCCATATTGCGCATGAAGCCGGCCTTGTTGTCGTGCAGCCGCACGAAAGCCGCGCCGCCACCCACCGTCATATGCAGGCTTCTGATCGCCTCATTGGGAAAGGCGCGGGCGAAATCCATGATCGCCTGCCCCACGTCATGGCTATTGTCCTCGTCCGTCGCCCGCGACATGCGCCAGGCATAGACGGCAAAGACCGAAAGCAGCACGAAAACGATAATCCAGATCGCCAAACTCATCCGGGACGCTCCCTCAGCACCGAAACTTCTCGATTCGCGACTCAAAACGACACGAACCCGGTTTGGGTTCATAAAGCGCGAGGCTTGCGTGAAGTGTGGCTCGCCGCAATGGGCGGCTTGCGGTCAGAAACGCTTGAGGAAAGAGGCCTTGGCCAGAAGCCATTGCCGGCGAAGCTGCGACAGTTGCAGGTCGCCATCAAATACGCCGCTCCCCGCCCTGCGGGCGGCGGCGATGACCGGGCCGGACAGGGCGACGGGCAGAAAGGCGGCAAAGACATTGTTCGAAATCTTCGCGCGCCTCGCCTTCTCGATATGATCCAGCGCATGGGCCGCGAAAATCTCGATGGCGATGCCGATGCGCTGTTTGTCGTGGCCTTCAAGAAAGGTCTCGCGGTCAAGACCCGCAGCCGCCAGCATGTCGGCGGGAATATAGACCTGCCCGCGACGCCGGTGCAGCGGCATGAGCAGCAGCATGCCGGCCATGGCCTGCGCCACGCCCGCATGTCCCGCCGCTTCCGCACTGGATACGGCGTCTTCAGCGGAAAGCACGAGGCTGGCGAGCTGGATCAGCGCCGAGGCGGTCTCGCCGGCATAACCTTCAAGGGCATTGCGATCCTCGAACAGATCGTCATAGAGATCGAAGATTCGCGCTTCGATCATATTGGTCAGCACGGATCGCGGCAGGCGGTATTGCTCGATTGTCGCCAGAAGCGCAGCAGCCACCGGGTGGGATTGGCTGTCGCCATGCGCATTGCCGTCGAGAAGGTCACGCCACCATTGCATGCGCACCTCGCCGGGCAACGCTTCGCGCACGGAATCGCGGATACGGGCGATTTCGGCGTTGAAGGCGTATAGTGCGGCAAGAGCATTGCGCTTGTCGGCGGGTGACAGAAGGCAGCCGAGATAGCGGTCGCGATCGGTATCGCGCAGCGTCGCGAGGCAGACGTCGAGATTTTCTGTGGGTGCCATGGTTCCCCGCGCGAAACGTCCTGTCAGCCTTCGACGGCAATCAGCGCCGCGGCCACGGCGCGCGATTCCGAAAGCATGATATTGTAGGTGCGCACGGCAGCCCCCGTGCTCATCGGATCGACCGAAATGCCCGCCTCCTTAAAGGCGGCGCGCAGTTCCTTCGGCAGAACCCGCATGCCGTCACCCGTGCCGATCAGCAGCACTTCGATATCCTGCGCTTCCGCCAGAACCTTTTCAAAATGCCCGACGGTCAAGTCTTTCGCATCGACGGGCTCCCAGCCATAAATGCCCGAAGGCAGGAGCAGCAGGGAACCGCGATGCGACATGTCGGCAAAACGGAACCCGCCATTGCCATAGGCATCGATGGGCGCCCGGCCGGGAAAATGGGCCGGGCGTATTTCAATCCCGCCGGCCATCAGACGGCAGGCTTGCCGCCGATGGCGTTGCCGGACTTTTCATCCTTCTCGTCTTCCGCATCCTTGCTGTCAGGACGCAGCTTGAAGGCGATCAGCACCGGCGCGGCAATATAGAGCGAGGAGAACACGCCGATACCGACGCCGAACAGCATGGCGAAGGTGAAGGAGCGGATGACCTCGCCGCCGAAGAGGTAGAGTGCGAGCAGCGCCAGAAGCACGGTCAGACCGGTCAGGATCGTACGCGACAGCGTCTGGTTCAGCGACACATCGATAATCATCGACAGCGGCATCTTTTTATATCGCCTGAGGTTTTCGCGGATACGGTCGTAGATGACGACGGTATCGTTCAGCGAATAACCGATGATCGTCAGGATCGCCGCGATACTCGTCAGGTTGAATTCCAGCCCCAGGAAGACAAAGAGGCCTATGGTGAAGACCACGTCATGCACCATCGAGATGACCGCGCCGAGCGCAAACTGCCACTCGAAGCGAACCCAGATATAGATCATGATCGCCGCCATGGCGAGCATGACGCCGATGGTGGAGGTCATCGTCAGGTCGCCCGAAACAGCCGGACCGACAACTTCCACGCGGCGGAAATCGTACTTGTCCTCAAGCTCGCCGCGCACCAGGGTAATGGCGGACTGCTCGGCATTTTCGCCGCCGTCCTGCGCCTGGATGCGGATGAGAACGTCCTGCGGCGTGCCGAAATTCTGCGCCTGGATTTCACCGAGGTTCAGTTGATTGAGACGCTCGCGAATATCGGCGAGATCGGCCTCGCCCTGCTTGGCGCGCACTTCGATGACCGAACCACCCTGGAAGTCGATGCCGAGGTTCAGGCCCTTGCCAACGAAACCGCCCACACAGGCGAGCATGACGGCGGCGGTGATCATGAACACCACGCGACGGTAGCGCATGAAGGGAATGTCGCGGCCATCGAACATGGCGGTGCGAACACCCTTCGGCAGGTGTTTCGGACGGCTGCGGCGAACCCAGTAGCCGAACATCCACGCCGTCAGCGTGTAGGCCGTGAAGACGGTGGTGATGATACCGACGGCGAGCGTCACGGCAAAACCCTTGACCGGGCCGGTACCCATATAGAACAGCACGCTCGCCACGATCAGCGTCGTCACGTTGGCGTCGATGATGGTCGCGAAGGCGCGCGTGAAGCCGTTATCCAGCGACTGGATCAGCGGTTTGCCGCTCTTCACCTCCTCGCGTATTCGCTCGTAGATCAGAACGTTGGAATCCACCGCCATGCCGATGGTGAGCACGATACCGGCGATACCCGGCAAGGTCAGTGTCGACCCGATCACACTCAGCACCGCGAGCAGCATGACGACGTTGACGATAAGCGCGATGTTCGCCAGCAGGCCGAAGAAGCCATAAAAGACGAACATGAAAATGAGGACGCCGGCGGCGCCGATGGCGCTTGCAGTAAGGCCGGCGGTGATGGAGTCGTTACCGAGGCTCGGGCCGACGGTGCGTTCCTCAACCACGGTCAGCGTGGCCGGCAGAGCGCCCGCACGCAGCAGGACCGCGAGATCATTGGCGCCCTGTACCGAGAAATTGCCCGATATCTGCCCCGAACCGCCGATGATCGGCTCACGGATAACAGGTGCGGAAATCACCTGGTTATCGAGCACGATGGCGAAAGGCTTGCCGACATTCTGCTGCGTGGCCTGCGCGAAGCGCTGCGCGCCGCGGCTGTCGAAGCGGAAGGTGACGACCGGCTCGTTGGTCTGCTGGTTGAAGCTTGCCTGCGCGTCGACGAGATTGTCGCCGGAAACGAGCGCGCGGCGCTCCACCAGATAAGGAACCGGCGGATCGTCCTGCGAATAGAGAACCTCTGAAGTCGCGGGCGGACGGCCGTTCATCGCTTCCTGCACCGGCATCGTCGTATCGACCATGCGGAAGGAGAGCTTTGCCGTCTGGTTGAGGAGCGATTTCAGGCGCTGCGGATCCTGAAGGCCCGGCACCTGCACGATGATGCGGTCGGAACCCTGACGCTGGATGAGCGGCTCGGTGGTGCCGACTTCATCGACGCGGCGGCGCACGACTTCGATGGACTGCGAAACGGCCGAGGACAGGCGGTAATCGATGCCCTCATCCGTCAGGTTGAGCCGCAGCAGATTGTCGCCGCCGTCGCTCATCGTCACTTCGGTGATGGAGCCGCCGACCAGCGTTCCGGCGGACACCGGCTGGGTCAGATCGCGAAGTGCGGTCCTGGCGGCTTCCAGTTGCGCGGGATCGCTGATGCGAACCTGGATCTGCTGGCCGTTGCCGGTGAGCCCCGAATAACGAATGTTGGCGTCGCGAAGCTGCGTACGCACATCGCCCACGATCGTTTCAAGCCGTTCCTTGACGATGTCGGAACGCTCGATCTTGAGCATGATGTGCGAACCGCCCTGAAGGTCGAGACCGAGCGTTACCTTGTTGTCCTTGTACCAGGCAGGCATGCCCTCCAGCTGTTTGTCCGTAAACAGGTTGGGAGAGGCGATGAAGACGCTTGCCAGCACAAGCAGCCAGATGAAGACTGTTTTCCAACGGGAAAAATGAAGCATTTCGATCTCGGTCAGGGTTGGGGTCGCGCTGCGCGCAACCCGTCAAAATTCGCAATCGGGCATTCGGTTGTCCGGCAGGATCAGGAAGCGGCTTCCGTCTTGACTACTTCGCCCTTCACGCGCACTTCGGCAATGTAAGCACGGGCGGCACGGATTTTCACACCTTCGGCGATTTCGACTTCGAGTTCACTGTCGTCGATGACCTTGGTCACCTTGCCGACGATGCCGCCGCCGAGAACGACCTGATCGCCACGGCGAATATTGGTCAGCGTTTCCTGGCGCTTCTTCATCTGCGCGCGCTGCGGGCGGATAAGGAAAAAGTACCAGACCACCATGAGCGGCGCAAACAGGAAAAGCATTTCAAGGCCGGAACCCAGCGCCGACGTGCCGCCCGCTGCGTCCTGGGCAAAAGCTTGACTAATGAACATATAAAACTCCTCAGAATTACGGCACGACCTTGGATGCCGCCCCAGCTTTCAAGCCGCCGGAATATAGTGGGGAACGCCGGGATTGCAACAGATGCAGGGCCCACGCCGTACCGATTCCGGACCTCTTAACCTTTATGGGCCTGAAACGCCATGCTAGGCCGGGCGCAAAACAGAGTTTTGAACACCAGACAAGCGGAAGAAACACCATGATTCGAGAAGAAACGGCCTCCCTGCTTCTTTCAGAACTGCGCCGGCTCACCATCGCCGTTGAACGTCTGGCCGGGCCCGCGCCCGCCATAAACGACTGGAATGCGGCCGATTGTTTCGTCTGGGCGCCGGTCAATTCCTTCATTCAGCCGGTTCCGCGCCCCAACCGCATCGCACTGAAGCTCATTCGCGGCGTTGACCACGTCCGCGACATTCTCCACGAAAACACGCTGCGTTTCGCGGAAGGTTTTGCCGCCAATAACGTACTGTTGTGGGGCGCGCGCGGCATGGGCAAATCCTCGCTGGTCAAGGCCGTTCACGAAGATGTGCGCGCGGCAAGCGGCGTTTCCTTGAAACTGGTGGAAGTGCACCGCGAGGACATCCACACCCTGCCCGCCTTGCTCGATATATTGAAGGCTTCCGGCCATCGCGTCATCGTCTTCTGCGACGACCTCTCCTTCGACCATGACGATACGGCCTATAAGTCGCTCAAGGCGGCGCTCGACGGCGGCATTGAGGGACGCCCGGACAATGTGCTGTTTTATGCGACCTCAAACCGTCGTCATCTCCTGCCGCGCCACATGATGGAAAACGAGCAGTCCACCGCCATCAACCCTTCGGAAGCGGTGGAGGAAAAAGTCTCGCTTTCGGACCGTTTCGGCCTGTGGCTCGGTTTCCACAAATGCGGCCAGGAAGATTATCTGACGATGATCGACAGCTATGCGGCGCATTTCGATCTGGGGCTGGACCGCGAAACGCTGCATCACGAAGCGCTGGAATGGGCGACCACGCGCGGCGGCCGTTCGGGCCGCGTCGCCTGGCAATATATTCAGGATGCCGCCGGTCGTCTCAGAAAGCCGCTCGACAGATAACGCCACCGTGACTTCGGCCGAAAGCCGGTGTCGTTAAGGCTATAGGCGTTGTCGTATTCCCGAACGCCACGGTCTCCGCCACATGGTTTGCTGCACATACGGTTTCATCCTGCCTGCGGAGGAGCGGGCGGATGCCGGTGTTCAAACCATGGAGGAGATGGATATGAGCAGGAACAGAGGCGTCGTTTACATGCGCCCGGGTCAGGTAGAGGTGCGCGACATCGACGACCCGAAGCTGGAGGCGCCGGATGGCCGCCGTATCGAGCACGGCGTTATTCTCAAGGTGATTTCCACCAATATCTGCGGCTCCGACCAGCACATGGTGCGCGGCCGCACCACGGCGATGCCGGGCCTCGTTCTCGGCCATGAGATCACCGGCGAAGTCATCGAAAAAGGCGTCGATGTCGAGATGCTTGATATCGGCGATATCGTCTCGGTGCCGTTCAATGTCGCCTGCGGTCGCTGCCGCTGCTGCAAGTCGCAGGATACCGGCGTCTGCCTGACGGTGAACCCGTCGCGCGCCGGCGGCGCTTATGGTTATGTCGACATGGGCGGCTGGATCGGCGGACAGGCCCGTTATGTCACCATCCCCTATGCCGATTTCAACCTGCTGAAATTCCCGGACCGCGACAAGGCGATGTCGAAGATTCGCGACCTCACCATGCTCTCAGACATTCTGCCGACCGGCTTCCATGGCGCGGTCAAGGCGGGTGTCGGCGTCGGTTCCACGGTCTATGTCGCGGGCGCCGGCCCGGTCGGCCTTGCCGCCGCCGCTTCCGCCCGTATTCTGGGTGCTGCAGTCGTCATGATCGGCGATTTCAACAAGGATCGCCTTGCGCACGCGGCAAAAGTCGGTTTTGAACCCGTCGATCTCTCGAAGGGTGACCGGCTGGGCGATATGATCGCCGAAATCGTCGGCACCAACGAGGTGGATAGCGCCATCGACGCCGTCGGCTTTGAAGCACGCGGCCATACGGGCGGCGAACAGCCGGCCATCGTTCTCAACCAGATGATGGAAATCACCCGCGCCGCCGGCTCCATCGGTATTCCGGGCCTCTATGTCACCGAAGACCCCGGCGCAGTGGATGCGGCGGCGAAACAGGGCAGCCTGTCGCTGCGCTTCGGCCTCGGCTGGGCCAAGGCGCAATCCTTCCACACCGGCCAGACGCCGGTGCTGAAATATAACCGCCAGCTCATGCAGGCGATCCTGCACGACCGCCTGCCGATTGCCGATATCGTCAACGCCAGAATCATCGCGCTCGACGATGCGGTGCAGGGCTATGAAAGCTTCGATCAGGGCGCAGCCACCAAGTTCGTCCTCGATCCGCATGGCGATCTGCTGAAGGCTGCCTGATATTTCAGCGACATATGGCTGATACTCGTAAAAGCGCCCGCGACGGATATCATCGCGGGCGCCCTTGTTTTCCGGCAATGTCACCGATCGGTGAAACTTACGGCTCCCCTACCAGCAGCGCTTCCAGCTCGGCTTTCGCTTCCGGGGAGAGATAGGGCCTGAACAGGCTTGAGACCTGCTTCAATCCCCAGTCCAGCTGCTGTGGGCCAAATTCGGTGATGCCTTCCTGAAGGTTGAGATAAGACGCCCAATAGGTGGAGACGATCCAGAGGTTCGTCAGGATGGCCGGCCGTTCTTCCTCGGGTATCGCGGCGAGGCCCGCTTTCTCCATGCGCGCGACGATATCGCCGACGGCTAGGCGCATGGCGGCGCTTATGGTGCGCACGGGCTCCACCAGCGCCGGGGCGGAAGAGACAAGACCGACAAGATCGCGAAACAGGAAACGATAGTCCCACACCAGCGAAAACCAGAGCCGCAGAAAACCGGCATAGGTTGCCGCCGCTCCCTCATCGGCCCCGTCAATCTTTCCGACAATCGCCAGCGCATCGGCTTCGAACCGGCCAAACAATGCCAGAAACAGCGCTTCCTTGGTGCGGAAGTGATAATAGAGATTGCCCTCATTGATCTCTACTGTCCGTGCGATTTCGGCTGTCGTCACATGATCGGGCCCGCGCTCGTTGAATAGCACGAGAGCGGCATCGAGAATTCTCTGGCGCGTGGGCCGTGTCGCCGTCCGTCCCGTACTGATTTTTTTCATTGATGTCGAACCCAGCCATTGAAACCTAAGGTGTGCACCTTAAATAATAGAAAATAAGGCATACACCTTAACAGGATATGTAAGCGTTGAAAGCGGACAAAGGACCTTTAAATGACCGGAACCGACATTCGAACCGCCTCCCCCGATACGCCCGGGCTCGCTCCTGTCTCCAGATTCGCGACGGCGCGTGTCGCCCTGTCGCTGATCCGCAATCCGCTGAAGGCTCTGCCCCCGGAGATTTTCAGCGAGCCGGCGGTCTTTACCCGTCTCGGCGGCGTCATGCGGGTTCATCTTGCCGATCCCGCGCTTATTCATGAGGCGCTGGTCAAGAACGCCCATCTGCTCGGCAAGGGCGAAGATGTGCGCCGCGCCCTCGGCCCCGCGCTCGGCCAGGGGCTTCTGACGGCCGATGGCGATCACTGGAAATGGCAAAGGCAATCCGTCGCTGCAGCGTTCCGGCACGAGAAGCTGCTGGAATTGCTGCCGGTCATGATCGACGCCGCGCGCCGCACGCAAAGCCGCTGGCGCTCATCGCCTGCCGGCGACATCGATATCGGCCATGAGATGATGCGGACGACCTTCGACATCATCGTTGAAACCATGATGTCCGGCGGCCATGGCATCGATATAGCCCGCGTCGAGCAAAGCATCACCGATTATCTGAAACCCACGGGCTGGACCTTCGCACTCGCCATGCTGGGCGCACCGGAATGGCTCCCGCATCCGGGCCGGCGCAAGGCCCGCGCGGCAGTCGGCTATCTTCGCTCCAGCCTTGCAACCGTCATCTCCGAAAGACGCCGCAATCCGATCGAGAGAAACGATCTGGTTTCCATGCTGCTCGAAGCGAAAGATCCGGAAACCGGGCGCATGATGAGCGACACGGAAATCATCGACAATCTCCTGACATTCATCACCGCCGGTCATGAAACCACGGCCCTCGGCCTTGCCTGGACCTTCCATCTGCTCTCGCAAAACAGCGACGTGGAAAGCAAGGTCATCGCGGAAATCGAGGCTGTCACCGCCGGTGAACCGGTCTCGGCTGACCATATCGCCCGCCTGACCTATACCAGACAGGTATTTTCGGAAGCGATGCGGCTTTACCCGCCCGCCCCCGTCGTGACACGCACGGCATTGCAGGACTTCAGGCTCGGCGAGCATGACATCCCGGCCGGCACCGTTCTTTATGTACCGATCTACGCCGTCCACCGGCACACAACACTGTGGGAAGATCCCGACCGCTTCGACCCGTCACGCTTCGAGCCCGAAAAGGTCAAGGCGCGCCACCGCTATGCCTATATGCCCTTCGGCGCGGGCCCCCGCGTCTGCATCGGCAATGCCTTTGCCATGATGGAGGCTGTCGCAATCCTTGCCGTGCTTTTGCAGAACGACCACCTCAGGAACAAAAGCCCGGCAAATACCGAGCCGCTGATGCGGGTCACTTTGCGTCCGGAAAACCGTCTGATGATGCAGGTCAGCAACCGAAAAAACAAATCGCCCGCAGCGTAACCGCCACGGGCGACTGGTTCAGTGCGAAACTCCATCCGTCCCCGGATGGTGACGATCAGAGATCGACGTCAAGGATCGCCATGGAGAAGTTGTAGGAGCGGTCGCCGTCTTCGTCATCGATATAAACGACGCCGAGAAACTCTTCGCCAAGATACACTTCGGCGGAATCGTCCTTGCGCGGACGCGCCTTGACGACCATCGTCGGGTTGAAGGTGCGCTTGAAATAGGCGTCGAGTTTTTTGATTTCGTCGGCTTTCACCACTATTCTCCTGTGCGGTTCGCGTTGGCCCGCTTTTGGCATGGGACAAAGGCCAAAGTAAAGTGAAAGCGGCAAGTCATCCGTGTCTTCCACACGGACGACCGTAAAAATTCAGGCTCCATCGGAGCGGGACAGGGCCGGTCAGATATCGGCCCCGATAAGCTGGTCCATCAGGCGTGAGGGTTCGGAACACCCTGCTTCTCCCACCACACGCGCCGGCACGCCGGCGACGGTTGTCTTGGGCGGAACCGGCTTCAGCACCACCGAACCGGCGGCGATGCGCGAGCAGCTGCCGATCTCGATATTGCCGAGGATTTTCGCCCCTGCCCCGATCATCACGCCATTGGCGATCTTGGGGTGGCGGTCCGCCCCCTCCTTGCCGGTGCCGCCGAGCGTGACGCCATGCAGGATGGAGACATTGTCGCCGATGACAGCCGTCTCGCCAACCACCAGCCCGGTGGCATGGTCAAGAAAGATTCCCCTGCCGATACGTGCGGCCGGATTGATATCCGTCTGGAAGATGCTCGAGGAGCGGCTTTGCAGATAAAGCGCGAAATCCTTGCGGCCTTTCTGCAGCAGCCAGTGGGCAAGGCGATGGGTCTGGATGGCCTGGAACCCCTTGAAATACAGGAGCGGCTCCATGAAACGTGTGCAGGCCGGATCGCGGTCGTAAACGGCCTGGATGTCGACGCGCAGCACGCTTCCCCATTCCGGCCAGTCATCCAGCATGTCCTGGAAGGTCTGGCGCAGAAGCACGGCCTGCATGTCGGGATGATCGAGCAGTTCACAGATGCGGTAGATCACACATTCTTCGAGAGACCGGTGATTGAGGATCGTCGAATAAAGAAAGGCCGAAAGCAGCGGGTCCTGCGCCGCAGCGCTTCGGGCTTCATTGAGCAGGCTGCCCCAGATGGGATCGACGATCGCCAGCTGTTCAGGCTGACGGGCCTCGGTACGTGCGACCATGAATGGTCTCCTCGTTTGCAGTGGTCGTTCTTTATACAGAAAAAGACATGCATTAGAAATGGGATTCGAATGACGACTTTAAAGGCGGCAAGGCTTCAGTTTTTCTTCATGCAGCATGAAAAACCGTTTCTTGCCGTCCCGAGCATCGTCGCATTTCCGGACGGAAAACCGGGCTCCACTTTTCCCGGAAATGCTCCGGATCAAAGCGAGTGGTAAAATTCCAGCACCGCCGCCTTGAACACCCGGTCGCCAACGGCCAGCATGTGGTCGCGGCCGGGAATGTCGATCGCCCGCGCATGCGGCATGATCGCGGCAAGCTCCGCACCCGATCCGGCGATATCGTCCTTCGTTCCGACCGCAATCAGCGTCGGCGCGTCGATCTTTTCGGCCTGTTCGCGCATGACGAGAACCCGCGATGTCTCGATACAGGCGGCAAGCGCCAGCCGGTCGCTTTTCGTCTGATCGGCAAAGGCGCGGAACATGCGGCCGCGCTCATGGGTGACGACATCGAGCGAAGATGCAAGAAGCGCCTCGGCGATCGGATCCCAGTCGCCGACACCTTCGACCATGCCGATGCCGAGCCCGCCGAACACCAGCGAGCGGACACGCTCAGGATGGGCCATGGCCAGAAAGGCGGAAATGCGCGCACCCATGGAATAGCCCATCACATGGGCTTCGGCGATGCCGAGATGATTGAGCAGCGCCACCGCATCTCCGGCCATGACGGGCGGATAATAGGCTTCCGGATCATGCGGCTTGTCGCTTGCGCCATGGCCGCGATTGTCGATGGCGATCACCCGGTAACCCGCCTCGCCCAGCGTCTTCAGCCAGCCGGGATGCACCCAGTTGACATTGGCGCTGGAGGCAAAGCCGTGGATCAGCAGAACCGGATCGCCCGCCGGATCGCCCTCGTCGAAATAGGCAAGGCGAAGGCCGTCATGGGAAAAATCGGAAAACTGCGGCGTGTTGAGATTCATCAAGGACATCCTTTTTGCCGGACCATATGGCAGGAATTAGCAATGTTGAACATGTTTTGCTGACGATTTTTATGGAGATGCAATGCGTTTGAGGCTACATATCCGCAACGACGAGCCGACACGCGAAGACGGATTGCGGCTCGATAACGATATTGCATTTGGAGACGAACATGGCCGGGCATTCCATTCCCCACTTCCAGAACGATGGCGGACACCGCATGATCGAGATCGGCGTCAAGGAATTCATGTGCACCGGCGCTTCCGTGCCCTACGATCATCCGCATATCTTCATCGATATGGGCGACGACAACGAGAAGGTCTGTTCCTACTGCTCCACCCTTTACCGCTACAATCCGTCGCTGAAGGCCGAGCAGACCAATCCTCCGGGCTGCGTCTTCCATGTGAAGGCCGCCTGACCTTCCACTTTTCCTGATCGGGGCGCACCAATGCCCATCAAATCCGTAGCCATTGTCGGTGCCGGCATCGCCGGTCTCACCGCTGCCCTTTCCTTTGCCCGGCACGGGATCGACTGCGATATCATCGAGCAGGCCGGTGAACTGACGGAAGTGGGCGCGGGCCTGCAGCTCTCGCCCAACGCCGCCCGCATTCTCGCCACGCTTGGCGTGCTGCCTGATATCGAGGCGCGCTGGACCGAACCGGTCAGCGTCGATCTCGCATCCGGGAAATCGCTCGCCACGCTGCTCTCCCTGCCGATGGGCGCGGTGGCCCGCAGCCGCTGGGGCGCGCCCTATGGCGTGCTGCACCGCTCGACATTGCAGAATGCACTTCTCCAGGCAGTGACACGCAACCAGCTCTGCCGCCTGCATCTCGGCAAACGCATCGAAAACGCTGCCTTGGATGTGATTGCCGCAACCACCTTCCGTGACCATGATCTGATCGTCGGCGCTGATGGCGTCTGGTCGGCAGCCCGTTTCGCGGTCCCTTCCGCCCCCACAGCCACCTTCTCCGGCAATATTGCCTGGCGTTTTACCGTTGCCGCAAATGACGTGCCGTCAGCCATCAACAGGAACGCAGTCACGGCCTATCTCGGTTCCGGCGGCCATATCGTCGCCTATCCGCTGAAGGAAGTCGGCGGCTTCAACATTGTCGCCATCGCGCTCGGCGCCGACCCCGGCGCGACATGGCGGGCGGAATCGAGCGGTCGGCAGAAAACCATGCTGCTGGAACAGTTTCGCGGCTTCAGTCCTGAAATCGTCCGATTGCTCGATTCGTCTGAAAATCCGACCTTCTGGCCGCTCTATCAGGCCGGCCCGGGCCGCTGGCACAATGGCCGTGACACGGTGCTGATCGGCGATGCGGCACATGCCATGATGCCTTTCGCCGCCCAGGGCGCGGCCATGGCGATAGAGGATGCGTTTGAACTTGCGGGAACGATGGCAGGCAGCAGCGCCGAAAAGCCCCTGCCCTTGCCGCAGGCGCTTGCCAGCTTTGAGGCCCTGCGCCTGCCGCGCATGGAAAAGGCCCGCAAGCGGGCCTCTCTCAATCGTTTTGCCTACCATGCCAGAGGTCCGGTCCGCGCGGCGCGGGACTTCGTGTTTTCCACGCGGCCGACGGAAGCTTTCCTGAAGGATTTCGACTGGCTCTACGGCTATCGCGCCAAAGGCTGAGATTAAACTCCGGCCGCAGCCGCGAACCCGGCCTCGAGGTCCTTCTTGAGATCGGCGATATCCTCGAGCCCGATCTGCAGGCGGATGACCGGTCCTTCCGTGGGGCCCTTGGCAATGGTCCGGTCGACAAGCGAGACCGAAACGGCAAGCGATTCGTATCCACCCCAGGAATAACCGAGCCCGAAGAAGGTCAGCGCATTCAGGAAGGCAGTTGCCGCCTCTTTGTATTTGCCCTCTTTCGCCTTCAGCACGAAGGAAAAGACGCCGCTTGCGCCCTTGAAATCGCGCTTCCAGAACGCGTGCCCGGCAAAGCTCGGCAAGGCCGGATGCAGCACGCGCACCACATCGTCGCGGCCTTCCAGCCACTGAGCGATATCGAGCGCGCTTTTCTGGTGGTGCTCCAGCCTTATTCCCATGGTGCGCATGCCGCGCAGGATCTGGTAGGCCTCGTCGGAGGTGACGCAGATGCCGAGATTGGTATTGGCCTGATAAAGCGCCTTCCAGTGCTTTTCATTGGCCGAGACGAAACCCATCAGCACATCCGAATGACCCGAAGGATATTTGGTGGCGGCGTGAATGGAGACATCGACGCCGAAATCGAGCGGCTTGAAATAAAGCGGCGTCGCCCAGGTATTGTCCATCGTCACCACGCAATCATGCCGGTGAGCGATATCCGTGATCAGCCTGACATCCTGAATCTCGAAGGTATTGGAACCCGGCGCTTCCAGATGCACCAGCTTGGTGTTCGGCCGGATGAGTGCCTCTATGCCCTGCCCGATCGCCGGGTCGTAATATTCGACTTCGACGCCCAGCTTCTTCAGCATCGTATTGCAGAAACGGCGGGTCGGAAAATAGACGGAATCGACGATCAGCGCATGGTCGCCGGCGCCGAGATAGGCAAGGAACGGCACGGTGATGGCCGCAAGGCCCGAGGGTACGAGAATGGTTCCGGCAGAGCCTTCCAGCTCGTTGACGAGATTGCACAGCGCATCCGTCGTCGGCGTGCCGTGGGTGCCATAGGTGTATTTCTGGTTTTCGGTCGAAAGCGTCTCGGCATCGGGAAAAAGCACGGTGGAGCCGCGCACGATGGGCGGATTGACGAAACCGAAACAGTCCGCGGGATCGTTGCCGCCATGGGTCAGGCGCGTATTCACACCTGCGGCGGAAAGCAGGTCATTTGTCTTGGTCATTTCAGATCAGCTTTCGAAGGAACATTGACGCGTGCGACAATGCTAAGAGCCGACCGCAAGGTCAAGTCCCGCAGGGCCTCGCAAAACGGGTCGATTGATCCATCGCCAGACAGCATACAACAAGTATACAAATACTGTGCAAGTGCAAAATTCCGCAAAAATATGCTTATATTTTCACCCTTTGCACACTTCCCGACCAAAATTTGGAAAATTCCGTTTTATAGGCACAATTATTGTCTGCACGTCTTGACCCCGCTGCCAATTGCGATTGTGATAGAAAAAGCGGATCGAAAAGATCTCGCTGAAGGGGGAGCTGGGGCACGACAAACATGCCGGTCCTCTTCCAAGTGACGATAACAAACAAAGGTTGGGAAAAATGAAAAAGGCAATTCTGTCAGCCGCCATCGGCGCAGCAGTTTTGGGAGGAGCCTCGGTCGCTTCGGCTGCGACGCTTCAGGATGTGAAGGGCAAGGGTTTCGTCACCTGCGGCGTCAGCGCCGGCATTCCGGGATTTTCCAATCCCGATGACAAGGGCGAATGGTCCGGTATCGACGTGGACTATTGCCGTGGTATTGCCACCGCGGTTTTCGGTGATCCTTCGAAAGCCAAGTTCGTCGCCCTTTCGAGCAAGGACCGTTTCCCGGCTCTCCAGTCCGGTGAAGTCGACGTTCTGACCCGTAACACCACCTGGACCATCAGCCGCGACACGTCGCTGGGCTTCAACTTCCGCACCGTCAACTATTATGACGGCCAGGGCTTCATCGCCAAGAAGAGCCTCAACGTGAAGTCCGCTCTCGAGCTCTCCGGCGCCGCCGTCTGCGTTCAGACCGGCACGACCACCGAGCTTAACCTCGCCGACTACTTCAAGACCAACAATCTGCAGTACAACCCGGTCGTTTTCGAAAAGGAAGCCGACGCAACCTCCGCTTATGATGCCGGCCGTTGCGACGTCTACACCACCGACCAGTCGGGTCTCTACGCAATCCGTCTGAAGCTGAAGAACCCGGACGAAAACGTCGTTCTGCCGGAAGTCATCTCCAAGGAGCCGCTTGGCCCGGCCGTTCGCCAGGGTGACGACCAGTGGTTCGATATCGTCAGCTGGGTTCACTACGCCATGGTCAACGCCGAAGAACTTGGCGTCACCTCCAAGAATGTCGACGAGCAGAAGAACAGCGCCAACCCGGACGTGAAGCGTCTGCTCGGCACGGAAGAAGGCACCAAGATCGGTACCGATCTCGGCGTGACCAACGACTGGGCCTATAACATCGTCAAGCTGGTGGGCAACTACGGCGAAGTCTTCGACCGCAACGTCGGTGCGGGCTCGCCGCTGAAGATCGAGCGCGGCCAGAACGCGCTTTGGACCAAGGGCGGCCTGCAATACGCACCGCCGGTCCGTTGATCGGCCCCATCATCGGCTAGATCACGACAGGAGGCTGGGCGCCGCCCGGCCTCCATTTGGAATTCTATAAATAAGCTCGCAAAGAGCATATAAAAGGGAAAGGTGCCTATGGCAGGCAACGCGGTCAGTTCGCAACGATCGCGCGCGCAAAGCGCGTCGTCACTTATCTACGATCCACGCATACGCGGCATTTTCTATCAGGTCCTGACAGTCGTCATCCTGGCCGCTTTCGTCTGGGTCATCGTGACGAATACGATCACCAATCTTCAACGGTCAAACATTTCGTCCGGCTTCGGATTCCTCGACGGAAGAGCCGGTTTCGATATCGGCCAGTCGCTGATCGCTTATACCAGCGACGAGACCTATGGCCGGGCTTTGCTCGTTGGCATTCTCAACACGATCCAGGTTGCGTTTTTTGGCATCATCGCCGCCTCGATCATCGGTTTCATCGTCGGTATCGCCCGGCTGTCCAACAACTGGCTGATTTCCAAGCTCGCGCAGGCCTATGTGGAAATCTTCCGCAACATCCCGCCGCTGCTCGTCATCTTCTTCTGGTACAAGGGCGTCATCTCGGTTCTGCCGCAGGCGCGCGAATCGCTGGAACTTCCGCTCGGAAGCTATCTTAACAATCGCGGCTTTTTCTTTCCCAAGCCGCTTTGGGGCGAAGGCACGTGGCTCATTCCGCTCGCCTTCGTGGTTGCCATCGTCATCAGCGTGCTTGTTTACCGCTGGGCAAAGGCCAGACAGGAAAGAACCGGCCAGCAGTTCCGCACCGGAATAACCGTCACGCTTCTCATCATCGGCCTGCCGCTGGCGACATTTCTTGCACTCGGCTCACCGTTGACCTTCGACTACCCGATTGCCGGGCGCTTCAACCTCTCCGGCGGCGCGGTCGTCGCACCTGAATTCATGTCGCTCTTCCTGGCGCTTTCCTTCTACACCGCATCCTTCATCGCCGAAATCGTTCGCGGCGGAATCAAGGCCGTGGCGAAGGGCCAGACGGAAGCCGCGGATGCACTCGGGCTTCGCTCCAGCACCACGACGCGCCTGATCGTCGTTCCGCAGGCGATGCGCATCATCATTCCGCCGCTGACAAGCCAATATCTCAACCTGACCAAGAACTCATCGCTCGCGGTCGCTGTCGGTTTCGCCGATATCGTCTCCGTCGGCGGCACGATCCTCAACCAGACGGGCCAGGCGGTCGAAGTCGTTGCGATCTGGCTGGTCATCTATCTCTCGCTGTCCCTGCTCACGGCCGTGGTCATGAACTGGTTCAACGCGAAAATGGCCCTGGTGGAGAGATGACGATGACAACAAGCAATCACGCTTTTGTGCGGCAGACCATCGAGGACGCCAGACCGGCGCCTTCGAGCGCCGTCGGCTTCGGTCACTGGCTGCGCACCAAACTCTTCGCCACGCCCAAGGACACTGTCCTGACGGTTATCGCCCTTGCCCTGCTCGCCTATCTGGTGCCGCCGGTCATCAAGTGGCTGTTCATCGATGCGGTGTGGACCGGCAGCGATCGTATCGCCTGCCTGACCGCGTCGCAGGGCGGCGCGCTGCCGGACGGCCAGTCCGGTGCGTGCTGGGCTTTCGTTTCGGCAAAACTCGGACAGTTCGTCTTCGGCCGCTATCCGATCGACGAACGCTGGCGTCCCATCCTCGTGATGGTGACGTTCGCAATCCTGCTGATACCGATGCTCATTCCAAAAGCGCCGTTCAAGCGCCTCAACGCGCTGGCGCTTTTCATCATCCTGCCCTTCATTGCGTTTTTCCTGCTTATCGGCGGCGTCTTCGGCCTGCCGAAGGTGGAAACGCAGCTCTGGGGCGGCCTGATGGTGACGCTCATCCTGTCCTTCTTCGGGATCACGGTGTCGTTGCCCTTCGGAATTCTTCTGGCGCTCGGCCGGCGGTCGAACCTGCCGGTCATCAAGATGCTCTGCGTGCTCTTCATCGAAGTCATCAGAGGCATTCCGCTGATCACCGTCCTGTTCTTCGCCAGCATCATGCTGCCGCTGTTCCTGCCCGACGGCTGGACCTTCGACAAGTTCCTGCGCGCGCTGGTCGGCGTGTCGCTCTTCTCGTCCGCCTATATGGCGGAGGTGATCCGCGGCGGTCTGCAGGCCATTCCGAAGGGACAATATGAGGGTGCGGATTCGCTCGGTCTGAACTACTGGCAGAAAACGAGACTGATCGTGCTGCCGCAGGCGCTGAAGCTGGTCATTCCGGGCATCGTCAACACCTTCATCGGGCTGTTCAAGGACACGTCGCTGGTTTCGATCATCGGCATGTTCGACCTGCTCGGCATTGTCACGCTCAACCAATCGGATGCGAACTGGGCGACGCCCGTCACGGCGATGACTGGCTATATTTTCGCAGGCTTCGTATTCTGGATATTCTGCTTCGGCATGTCGCGTTATTCGCTGTTCATGGAACGGCACCTCGACACCGGGCATAAACGATAAGGGACGCTCAAATGGCAGAAACCCAAGCAAAAAAACTGACCGTCTCCACAACGGACGTGGCGATCGAACTCATCGGCATGAACAAGTGGTATGGCGACTTCCATGTTCTGCGCGATATCAATCTCAAGGTCATGAAAGGCGAACGCATCGTCATCGCCGGCCCTTCAGGCTCCGGCAAATCGACCATGATCCGCTGCATCAACCGGCTTGAAGAACATCAGTCGGGTACGATCAATGTCGATGGCATCGAGCTCACCAACGATCTCAAGAAGATCGACGAGGTGCGCCGTGAAGTCGGCATGGTGTTCCAGCACTTCAACCTCTTCCCGCATCTGACGATCCTCGAAAACTGTACGCTGGCGCCGATCTGGGTTCGCAAGATGCCCAAGAAGGAAGCCGAAGAGGTGGCGATGCACTATCTGAAGCGCGTCAAGATCCCCGAGCAGGCGCACAAGTATCCCGGCCAGCTTTCCGGCGGCCAGCAGCAGCGCGTGGCGATTGCCCGCTCGCTCTGCATGAAGCCGAAGATCATGCTGTTCGACGAGCCGACCTCGGCGCTCGACCCGGAAATGGTCAAGGAAGTGCTCGACACCATGGTCAGTCTCGCCGAAGACGGCATGACGATGCTGTGCGTAACCCACGAAATGGGCTTTGCCCGTCAGGTGGCAAACCGCGTCATCTTCATGGACCAGGGCCAGATCGTCGAACAGAACTCGCCCGCCGAATTCTTCGACAATCCGCAGCACGAGCGCACCCGGCTGTTCCTCAGCCAGATTCTGCACTGATCATTGAACAGGCGTCCGGAACGGACGTTTTTCAAATCGCGAACCAAAAAACGGGACCTCACGGTCCCGTTTCTTTTTTTGAGACTGAAACGGACGACCGCAAGTGAAACCGGCGCCTCTTTATTATTTTATTCTCGACCCAAGCAGCGATACTTGAACTTCTAACTGGCCAGCCTGATATATTCGTAGCGATAATTTGATCGCGGCCTTGGACATATTTGCGATGGATGGTTTGCTTGTATTTCTAGGAGACATATTAAGCGGCTTGATATCCGGCAGTCCCCCGAAATCAAATTTTGTGCGGTGGATGGCATATGCGATCAATGCAATCATAATAATACTCTCCGGCCTGCTGATATATGGAAAATACCTGACTTGATTTTCGCTAGCCCGCAGCCTTGAGAAACCACATGTTTCGCAAGGCAATTGAAGCCGAGCCATATCACTCACGCAAAACAGCAAACTTCGACCGTTTAACCATTTGTTACGAAACAAGAATCCTTGTTTTTCAGGGCTTCTGGCGGCTCATGTCATTTTTTTGTCAAATCATGCATTTTTCCGCTTGCAGACCTTCGGGAGCCTGACTATAAGGGCGCCACACCACAAGCGCACGCGCCCTTCGTCTATCGGTTAGGACGTCAGATTTTCATTCTGAAAAGAGGGGTTCGACTCCCCTAGGGCGTGCCACTTGCCTTCGTGTTCTTCCCCTTCAAAAAGCAAAAGCAGCTTCGCAGATCGCGAATTCTTCTTGCGTGACCAATGCGCCGGAACCGATTCCCGCTCGGCACGTTAGAGTGCTGTCCCCCCGATGGAAGGCAAGCCGGATGAATCGCCAGCGGGCAAATCGACCGGCTTGCCTTTCCCCTTTCAGCCCAACCACAGCCACCGTTCATTCCAGCGGACAGCAGATGCCAGCTAAGGGTTGGAAAAGCGCGCCCCGGGCCTCCCCACGAGGTATGAAGACATTGCCGGTGCGCAGCGATAGGGGCGAGATTTCAAGGCCTTGGCCCGTTCTGGCGCAGTTTTCCACAGCCCTTCCGGCCTCCATAAAAAAACTCGTCACGAAGCGAGAAAAATCAATTTTTCCGCTTGCGGAGCAACCGGAGCCTGACTATAAGGGCGCCACACCACAAGCGCACGCGCCCTTCGTCTATCGGTTAGGACGTCAGATTTTCATTCTGAAAAGAGGGGTTCGACTCCCCTAGGGCGTGCCACTTGCTTCCTCATAAAAATCAGCAGTCTCCACGGAAATCTTCACGTATCGCGTAAAGACGTTTTGGCGCGTCCAGGCCATTCGTCAGAGACAGTCTTCCGCAAAATCCAAGGTAAGTTCCAAGGCCCCGTCAGGGCGCGAAAGCCGCGTCCAGAACGCGCAGCTGCACACGCCTCTGGCCCTGCCAGAGATCGGCGCCCACAGTGCCGGCGACGTGAATATTCCGGCCGCGTGCATTCAGCAGCATCTGCCCTAACGGGGCCTCAGCGGCGCGAAATGCGATACCGTCCAGCCGCGAGCCGTCCATGGCCTCCAGCGTGATCTTGACGTGGGAGGTCCCCACGAGCCGCACATCGCGCAGACGATGCGCCGGCACGGCAAAGATCGGCTGTGAATGACCGGAGCCATATGGACCGGCCTGTTCCAGCTGGTCGACAAGCTGCAATGTGGCACCCGAGGCGCCGATGGCGCCGTCAATCTTCAGCACGCTGCTTTCCACCAGCTCGTTCACGGTCTTTGCCGCCGCTTCCTCGAAGAAAGCCCTGAGCTTGCCGAGATTGGCGCGCTCGACTGTCAGGCCGGCCGCCATGGCATGCCCGCCACCCTTGACCAGCAAGCCGGCCTCCACGGCGGCGCGCACCATGCGCCCCATATCGAAGCCGTTTATAGAGCGGCCGGAACCGGTGCCCTTGCCCGAGGGATCGAAGGCGATAGCGAAAGCCGGACGGCGGAAGCGATCCTTCAGGCGCGAGGCGAGCAGACCGACAATGCCGGGATGCCAGTTTTCACGCGCCGTAACGATGACGCCCGCACCCGAGCCGTCGCCATATTCGAACAACGCCTCCGCTTCGGCTTCCGCCAGCATGGCGGCCTCCATGGCCTGCCGCTCGCGGTTCAGCTCATCCAGCCTCTCGGCAATGACCTCAGCCTGCGACGCATCATCGATGGTCAGGAGACGGCTGCCGAGCGCAGCGTCGCCGATGCGGCCGCCGGCATTGATGCGCGGCCCGATCAGGAAACCGAAATGATAGGGCGTCACAGGCCCGCCCAGCCCAGCCTTCTTGAATAGCGCGGCAAGCCCGGCATTGTTCATATGCCGCGCGGCAATCAGCCCCTTCACCACATAGGCGCGGTTGAGCCCCTTCAGCGGCACCACATCGCACACGGTGGCAAGGGCGACGATATCGAGAAGCGATAGCAGATCGAGCGTGAAGGCCTGCCTGTGCCGCTTCTCTTTCAACAGCCGCAGGGTGGCCACCAGCACCAGGAACACGACGCCGGCGGCGCAGAGATGCCCCTGCCCCGACAGATCGTCCTCACGATTGGGATTGACCAGCGCCACGGCCGGCGGCAGTTCCGTGCCGACCTGATGGTGGTCGATCACCACCACATCCGTTCCCGCATCCCTGGCGGCATTCAGCGATTCATGGCTGGTGGAGCCGCAATCGACCGTCACGATCAGCGTCGCACCATTGGCGGCAAGCTGCTGCATCGCCGCCGGGTTCGGGCCGTAGCCCTCGAAAATGCGGTCGGGAATATAGATTTCCGGTGTCAGACCGAAATGCGCGAGAAACCGGTACATCAAAGCGGAGGAAGCAGCGCCGTCGACATCGTAGTCGCCAAAGATTGCCACCTTCTCGCCTGCCTCGATGGCGCGCACCAACCGCTCGGCGGCCTTTTCGCAATCGGTCAGCACATGGGGATCGGGCATCAGGGAACGAATGGTCGGATCGAGGAACGCCAGGGCGTCGTCGACACCCACACCGCGCCCGGCAAGCACCCGCGCGATCAATTCGGGGATGGCGTGGATCTGGGACATGGCCAGCGCGCGGTTCTGCCCGGCCTGATCCAGCCGCGACACCCAGCGCTGTTCTGTCGCCGACCGCTCCACGCTTAGAAACGCGCGGGCCACGGTATCGGCCGGCTCCATCATTGCCATCCTGTCCATTCATCCTGTCATGCGCCCAATCGCGCTTTAAAACGGGCTAAATGGCGATGGCGCGTTTTTCAAGCAAAAACGCGCAGATGAGGATTCACACCGAAAAAATCGAGAAAAACGGGCTGACGATCGAGACAGCGCCAACAAGCAGCAGCAGTGAGAACACGGCAAGCGAACACCAGTTGCGCTCATGCTCCCCCATATCGAATTCCATGCTGCGAATATTGTCATTGGCATTGTGAGGCCGCGCCCGGTGATGGGCGGCCGCAACGCCTGCACGCTTATTGTCCTTGAACAGGATGATCGATGTCACGGCCACGCCTCCCTCGCTTGGTGAACAGGATTAACCATAGTGCCGAATCGCGTTGCATTCCAGCGGCTCTGAGGTCGCTCGCGCAAATTTTCTGGATGTTGCCGGCTTTAAAAATGGAACGGGCTTGCAAGAACAGTGAAATCCAGCCGCTCCCAAAGAACGCTCTCATGCGGTTCGAAAACATCTCGGTGGTCATCCTCGGGCTTGACCCGAGGATCCACTGACCTACCTGCGCGGCGCTGTATCCTCGGGTCAAGCCCGAGGATGACGGCGCGTTTGGCGAGCACGTCGCGCTTGGCAAGAGTGCCGTGCCTGCCGCGAATGCGGCACCAGCGTCTCAGGTGCGCTCGATGCGGATGACCTGCGGCTCGCTGACGAGATATTTCTCGTTCTTGATCGCCTTCACCGCCTTGCGGATCGCATCCTCCATCGTCGCATGGGTGACGAGGATGATGGTCTGCGGCGCGCCTTCCACATGCACGCGCTGGCGCTGCACGATGGATTCCAGCGAGATGTTGTTGTCAGCCATGCGGGTGGCGATGGAGGCAAAGACGCCGGCCTGATCCTTCACCGTCAGGCGAATGAAATAACCGCCCTCATGGCTTTTCATCTTGGCGCGACGATATTCCGTCAGCGATTTCGCCGGACGGCCAAGAACCGGCACCTGCTGGGCGCCCGGACGGCTCTTGGCGATATCGGCGATATCACCGAGCACAGCAGACGCCGTGGCGTTGCCGCCCGCACCCGGACCGACCATCAGCAATTCGCCGAGAATATCGGATTCGATCGCCACCGCATTGGTCACGCCATCCACCTGGGCGATGACGGAATCGAGCGGCACCATGGTCGGATGCACGCGCTGCTCGATGCCGGATTCGGTCACCTGCGCCACGCCGAGAAGCTTGATGCGGTAACCGAGTTCGGCCGCCGCCTGAATGTCCTCGCTGGAAATATTGGTGATGCCTTCCAGATAGATGTCATCGGCCGAAATCTTGCTGCCGAAGGCAAGCGTCGTCAGGATTGCCAGCTTGTGGGCGGTGTCGTTGCCTTCGATATCGAAGGCCGGATCGGCTTCGGCATAACCCAGCCGCTGCGCTTCCTTGAGACAGGCTTCGAAGGACAGCCCTTCCTTCTCCATCTTGGTGAGGATGTAGTTGCAGGTGCCGTTCATGATGCCGTAGATGCGCGACACATGGTTGCCGGTCAAGGATTCACGCAGCGCCTTGATGACGGGGATACCGCCGGCCACAGCCGCTTCGAAGTTCAGAAGCGCGCCCTTGTCTTCGGCGATGGTCGCCAGTTCGACACCGTGCTTGGCCAGCAGCGCCTTGTTGGCTGTCACCACATGGAGACCGCGTGCGAGTGCAGCGCGCACCGCATTTTCCGCCTGACCGGAAGCGCCGCCGACCAGTTCGACGAAAACGTCGATCTCGGCTTCGCTCGCCATCTGCTCCGGCGTATCGAACCAGGTAATACCCGTGAGATCGATGCCGCGGTCGCGCGAACGGTCACGCGCACTCACCGCAATAATCTCAATCGCGCGTCCGCAGGTAATCGCAAGTTCGTTGCTTCTCTGCTGGAGGATGCGCACGAGCGAAGCGCCGACAGTGCCGAGCCCCGCTATGCCGATTCTCAATGAATCTGCCATGGGTATGTTCCTGATTGCTGTTGATGGTGGCGGCCGGGACCCGGCCGCCTCGGGTTGCCCTTATCTGTGGGCGTTGAGCGAAACGACGTTATGCATCGTTTCGTCTGCGCTCGACAGGAAACGCTTCAGATTGCGCGCTGCCTGACGAATTCGATGCTCGTTTTCCACGAGCGCGAGACGGACGTAATCGTCGCCCATCTCGCCAAAGCCGATGCCGGGAGCAACGGCGATATCTGCCTTCTCGACCAGAAGCTTGGAGAATTCCAGGCTGCCGAGATGGCGGAATTTTTCCGGGATCTTCGCCCAGGCGAACATCGTCGCCGCCGGCGGCGGAACCTCGAAACCGGCCTTGCCGAAGGTGTCGACCATCACATCGCGGCGGCGGCGATAGACATTGCGCACTTCGGCAATGTCGGAACCGTCACCGTTCAGCGCATGGGTCGCCGCAACCTGGATCGGCGTGAAGGCGCCGTAGTCGAGATAGGACTTCACACGCGTCAGCGCCGCGATCAGCCGCTCGTTGCCGACGGCAAAGCCCATGCGCCAGCCGGGCATGGAGAAGGTCTTCGACATGGAGGTGAATTCCACCGCAACGTCGATCGCGCCGGGAACTTCGAGAACCGACGGCGGCGGATTGTTGTCGTCGAAATAGATTTCCGAATAGGCAAGGTCGGAAAGCACGATGATCTCGTGCTTCTTCGCAAAGGCGATGACGTCCCTGTAGAAATCCAGCGAGGCGACATGCGCCGTCGGGTTCGACGGGTAGTTGATGATCAGCGCCAGCGGCTTCGGAATAGAGTGGCGCACCGCGCGCTCCAGCGGCCCGAAGAAGCTCTCATCCGGCTCGACATTCATCGAACGGATAACGCCGCCCGCCATCAGGAAGCCGAAGGCATGGATCGGATAGGTGGGGTTAGGACACAGGATCACGTCACCAGGTGCTGTGATGGCCTGCGCCATATTGGCGAAGCCTTCCTTGGAGCCGAGCGTGGCGACGACCTGGGTATCGGGGTTCAGCTTCACGCCGAAACGGCGGGCATAATAGGCGGCCTGCGCGCGGCGAAGGCCGGGAATGCCCTTGGACGAGGAATAACGATGGGTGCGTGGATCCTGAACGACTTCGCAAAGCTTGTCGACGATCGCCTTGGGGGTCGGAAGGTCGGGGTTGCCCATGCCGAGATCGATGATATCGGCCCCGGCCGCTCGCGCGCTCGCTTTCAAACGGTTGACCTGTTCGAAGACGTATTGCGGCAGACGCCGGACCTTGTGAAACTCTTCCATCTCTTTCCTCATGGGAATGGACCGGTTCTGCCGGCCCATAACGAAGGTTCGTTTTTTGTTTTAAAACGCCGCCGACACGAACCGACCCGGCAGGCGTTATTCATTGTAGCGCAAAGAACGCGAAAACCTACAGGGCTTTTCTCGGCCCACGCGGCATCGCGATCATCCGCCTGTGCTTCGGGAACAGCCTTTTCGGCACCTTTGGCAAGGCGGATCGCGCAACAGGATCAAGGAACTTGCATAACGCCAGATTCTTGGAAAATGCAAGGCAAGCCATGCCAAAGAACGGCCATTCCCGATGTTCAGCCGCGCTCGCCCTTCACAATTGCCGCGCGGATGACCGAAAGCACGCGCTCCGGTACGATATCCGTGCAGACGAGCTGGCTCGGATGCCCGTCCCAGTCACCAGGCGGAAAGGCGCGTCCGTCAGGCTTCTGGATCGTCTGGCCATCGGCAAGACCGCCGCAGACCACACGTACCGGGCCGCTGCGGGTCTCAAACAGTTCCGGTGCGACGAGATAAACGCAGGCGCAGCTGTCATGTACCACCATGCCGTCGCCGGTGCGGGTCTTGTAGAAATCGATGTAGAATTGCGACAGATCGGAGAGAAGCTGCACGGGCTTGCCGCCGGCCTCTGCCATGTCAGCCATGAAGGCGCTGGTCATCACGGTTTTTGTCGTCACGTCCAGACCGACGACGACAACGCGCCAAGGCGCGGTGAAGACGAGATCGGCCGCCTCCGGGTCGCCGTGAATATTGGCCTCGGCCGCCGGGGAAACATTGCCGTTCATGTCGAAGGCGCCGCCCATGACGATCACCTCCTTCACCAGCGCGGCGAAATCCGGTTCCTCACGAAGCGCCAGCGCCAGATTGGTCATGCGGCCGACGGCGATCAGCGTCACCTCGCCGGGATTGGCCTTCACCGTCTCGATGATGAAGCGATGCGCCGGGCGCGGATCGAGCGGCAGATCGATGGTTTCAGGGATATCGATGTCACCGAGACCGTTTTCGCCATGAATGAAGGTCGGCCAATGGCCTTCCTTGCGGGCGGGATCAAAGGTCACGCCGGCACCTCTCGCGACCGGTGCGGTCATCTGCCATTCCCGCTTGAGGAAGAGCGCATTGCGCGTGGTGATATCGATGGGGGCGTTGCCGAAAACCGTGGTGACGCCGATCAGATCGATATCGGGGTGGCGATGCAGGAACAGAAGCGCCATGGCGTCGTCTACACCGGGATCCGTATCGAATATCACTTTATGCATAATGCCCTCATCCATATGTCTCAAGCGCCATCCGCTTCTTCCGGCGACGCGCCACGGAAACATAACGATAAGCGGCAACACCGCAATCCCCCCGCTGGCGGCATATCATGCAGAAAAATATTGCACGGCGGTCTTTTCAGTGAAACAAGAAGCCCTCTCCCGCCGCCTGCCCGGACATGCCAAGTGCAAGACATCGCCCTCAACGTATTTATCGTCCTTTTCTGCGTCGCCATCTTTGCCGGTTTCATCGATTCCATCGCCGGCGGCGGCGGCCTCATCACCATTCCGGCAATGCTGATCATGGGCATCGCGCCGCTCGATACGCTCGGCACCAACAAGCTGCAATCGCAGTTCGGCTCGGCCTCGGCCACCATCGCCTATGCCCGGCGCGGCCATGTCAATCTGAGGGAACAATTGCCGATGGCCGTCATGGCCATGCTTGGCGGCGGGCTTGGCGCGGTCACCGCCGCCTTCGTGCCGTCCGACCTGCTGCGCACCGTCATGCCGTTCCTGCTGATCGCGATCGCGCTCTATTTCGCCTTCAAGCCGCAGCTCAGCGATATCGACAGCCACCGCCGCATCACACCCTTCGTGTTCGGTTTTACCGTCGCGCCGCTGGTGGGCTTTTACGACGGCGTTTTCGGCCCCGGCGCGGGATCCTTCTACATGCTGGCCTTTGTGGCGCTTGCCGGCTTCGGCATGCTGAAGGCAACCGCCCATACCAAGCTTCTTAACCTCGGCTCGAACTTCGGCGGCTTTGTCGTGTTTGCGATAGGTGGCGCGGTTTTGTGGAAGCTCGGCCTCGCCATGGGCGTCGGCCAGTTCATCGGCGCACAGATCGGCTCACGCTTCGCCATGAAGAACGGTGCGAAGATCATCCGACCGCTGCTGGTGCTCTCCTGCCTGGCCATGGCGACGAAGCTCCTTGCGGATGCATCATCCGCATGGTCCATCGCCGCGATATGGGAAACCGTGTTCCCAAAATAGCCGGAAACGGCAAAGCCGGGAGAATGTCGTCAGAGACCGGCGCCTGCCGTCACGCCGTGGCGCGACGTCTGCGATCGGCAATTTCCCGGATCACCACCATGGCGCCCACGAGCTTGTAGGCGGAGGAATAGCAGGGGGACATTTCCAGCGACTTCACGATCGTCCGGCCGTTCTGGTCTTCCGCATAGGTGTATTTCGACGTATCGCCCTTGAAGCAATTGTCGAGCTTTTCCCGGAGGTCGTTCTGGAAACGGTGGACACCGACCAGCTCGGCGATGTGGCAGCCGACAAGCCCTTCCGGGGCATTGCGCTGAAACGCATCGAGAGCATTGGCGAAGGACACGCGATAACCGGGAGAAACGACCACGACGGGGTCCTCCAGATCGTTGAGCATGTCCTCATCGAGGATCAGATGGCGATGGTGCCACTCCAGAGTGTCCTCGTCCTCATCGCCGATGACCTTGGCCTTGGGCGGCATGCCGACATAACGGTCTACCAGCGTTCGCAGAAGTTCGGAGTTGCGCTGCACGCAGCCGAGATCCTCCGCCTCGTGGTTGAGGAGGTCGATGGCGAAACGGAACTGCTCGCGAATATCCTCGGAGCTTTCCGTCTGACGCCCGACGACACGTTCGAGAAGCTGCTCCAGTTCACGCTCCAGCACTGCAATCTTGTCGGCCTCGTTTTTACCAACGGCAGATTGCAGTTCCGTGTAACGCAGCCAGAACAACTCAATCAAATCTTTCAACCCAACTCTCCCTGAACGGGCATAACCCCGCTCCCAATGCGAACGGATTAACCCTTTAGTCCCCAGATTATAGCGTCTGTGCGCTTAAAAATGCCGTAACGAAACGCAGGAACGCCGCGAGGATTGATGTCCAAAATATCACAGCCGCCGCTATTTTTTCAATTTCGATAATCCATGAACGAAAAATGAGGTTCCGCTAATATGGGAAACTATCGAAACGCACGATTTCCGCGTCGAATTTCATGAAAACCTCAGAAAATCCGGACGCATGGCGATCGCCTCAAATCTGGTGCTTCACGTCCCAGCGGTCGTGATACCACAGCCATTGTCCGGGGTATTCGCGCACCCAGCTTTCCACCTTGTCGTTCAGAAGCTGCGCCGTCGCCTGAATGTCGACATTGCCCTTCTCATCGCGCGGAATTTCAACCATGGGCTCTATTTCCAGCCTGTAGCGGTTGTCGGGAAGACGCACGCAGCGGGCGGGATAAACATCGCAGTTGAACTGCCGCACCAGCTTGGCGAGCAGCGGATTGGTGCGCACTTCAAGGCCGAAAAACTTCGTCGTCAGCCCCTTGCCGAATTTCTGGTCGACGAGCACGCCGACACCGCCGCCCTTTTCAAGCTGCCGCGCCAGGGCAAAGGAAGAACCGGCATGCGACGGCACGAGATTGCCCATGCGCTCCTTGCGGAAATTGAACACCTTGTCGGCCACGAAGGGATTGTTCGGCGGCCGGAACAACACCGTCACATCGAGACCGAAAGCCGAGCCGGCCACCGGCAGCAGTTCGAAATTGCCGCTATGGGCGGTAAAGACGATGAAGGGCCGCGGATTGTCGCGCAGTTCGAGGAAGGTCGGAATGCCCTCGACCTCGATACGACCAGGCTCGTTCTTTTCCGGATCGAAATCGAACAGCCGGTCGAGAAACACATATTCCGCCGCAAGCCGGCCCATATTGGCCCAGCTGTCCATGGCGATCGCCAGCCGCTCCTCCTCGGACTTTTCCGGAAAGGCGCGGGCCAGATTATGAAGCATCAGCTTGTGGCGGCCGGTTTTCGGCCCCACAAAGCGCGCCAGCCGGTCGGCGGCGCGAATGCCCGCATCGGCCGGAAAAAGCTTCAGCAGGTTGAGCAGGCCGAAGGCGAATGTCGCGATCAGCCACTGCCGGAAGTGGTCCAGTTTCAGGACGATCCGTGTCAGGAACAGCTTCAAGATGGTCAGTCCATCCGCAGAACGATCTTGCCGAACACCTGGCGCGTCTCCATGCGCTCCAGCGCCCGGTCGATATCGTCGAAGGTCACTTCGGTGTCGATAACGGGATGAACGATGCCGCGCGCCATCTTCTGCATGGCGTTGGCCATGTTTTCCATGCGGCAGCCGAAGGAGCCGAGCAGCTTCAGCTGCTGCTGGAACAGCATCATCAGGTTGATGTCGGTAGAAACGCCCGATGTGGAGCCGCAGGTGACGAGACGGCCGCCGCGCTTCAGCGAGAACATCGAACCCGCCCAGGTGTCCTTGCCGACATGTTCGAACACCACGTCGACACCCTTCTTTTTCGTCAGCTTGCGCACGACGCCCTCGAAACGGTCGGTCCGGTAGTTGATGACGTGATCGGCGCCAAGCGCCTTCGCCCTTTCGATCTTGTCGTCGGAGCCGACAGTGGTGATGACGGTGCAGCCCATCTTCTTGGCAAGCTGGATCGCCGCCGTGCCGATGCCGGAACCGCCGGCATGAATGAGGATGGTTTCGCCGGACTCCAGCTTGGCATTGTCGAACAGCATGTGCTCGACGGTGCCGAAGGTCACCGGTGCGAGAGCCGCAGCAACGGCATCGACGCCATGCGGCGCGGGCACCAGCTGGCGGGCCGGAATATTGATCTTTTCCTGCGCGAAACCGTCGAGATGGAAACCGTGCACGCCCTGAACATGTTCGCACAGATTGTCACGGCCCTCGCGGCAGGGCTTGCACAGCCCGCAGGTGCGCGCGCCATAGATCGAGACGAGCTGGCCGGGCAGCACGTTCGAAACGCCCGGACCGATGGCTTCGACCACGCCCGAAGCCTCGGCACCGATGGTCAGCGGCATCTTGCGCTTGGCAAAAGCCATGCCGCGCCAGCCCCATACGTCGATGTGATTGAGCGCAACCGCCTTGACACGCAGCGTCACCTCGCCCGGCGCGGGTGCGTCCGGTTCGGGCAGGTCCACTTTTTCGAGCTTCCGGTCGTCGACGAGTTGAAGAGCGCGCATATTTCAGTCCTTCGCCCAGGGGCGTTTATCTGGGGCCGTTTATCTAAAGAGCTATTCCAGCAAACCTCTGTATCGGTTTTGCGGCCGGAATGCGTAATCAAAGAAGCGAGAGCGTTTCCGGATTGGTCGGGCCGGAAACGCTTCTGTTTGTGGCGGAACCGGTTAAGCCGGTTCCCGCGTCATGACAAGGCTTGCATTCTGTCCGCCAAATCCGAAGGAGTTGGACAGAACCGCACTCACCTCAGCATCCCGCTTCACATTCGGCACCACATCGAGCGAAATGGTCGGATCGGGATTGTTGTAGTTGATCGTCGGCGGCAGGGTGCCGGTCAGCATCGTCTGCAGCGAGAACACGGCTTCTACCGCGCCAGCCGCCGTCAGCGTATGGCCGATCATCGACTTGTTGGAAGACAGCGGAATATTCTTCAGGCCTTCGCCGAAGACGGCGAGCATGGAGCCATATTCCATCTTGTCGTTCTCAGGCGTCGAGGTGCCGTGGGCGTTGATATAACCGATATCGCTTTCTGCCACGCCCGCATCGGCCAGCGCCGCGCGGATCGTCGCAATCGCCGGGCCGCCATCGGGCGAAGACCGGGTGCGGTGGAAGCTGTCAGCCTTTTCACCCGCGCCCTTGATGATGCCGAGGACCTTCGCACCGCGTGCAACCGCAGCTTCGAGCGATTCCAGCACCAGTGTCGCAGCACCTTCGGCGATCACGAAACCGTCGCGGTCCTTGCTGAACGGCTTGGAGGCCTTTTCCGGCGGATCGTTCTGGGTCGAAAGCGCGGAGAGAAGCGAGAAGCGGATCAGCGCCTCGGCGCTGACCGAACCGTCGGTCGCAACCGTCAGCGCCCGCTCAGTGCGCCCCTGGCGGATGGCCTCGACGCCGAGCTGGATCGCGGTCGCGCCGGATGCACAGGCGGTCGACAGCGTGACCGGCAGGCCACGGGTACCGAAACGGTCGGACAGACGCTCGGAAATCGCACCGAACAGGGCGGCTTCCTGGAATGCCGGATCGGGACGCTGGCGGAAGGCCGTCAGGAAGCGCTCATAGGCGTCACCCGGCTGGGCGGCCGGCGGAGACCGGTCGGCAAGCTCGAAACGGGCGCTCCATTCCGGCTCGATCGGCGGTGCTGCAAGAAACAACGGGCCGTCGAAATCACCTGATATACCGGCCTGCGCCAGCGCCTCGATGGTGGTTTCGCGCGCGAAGGCATAGGAACGCTCGACGGAATTCGGGACCGGGATATCGATGAAATCCACCGTGCCGCTGATGCGGGTCGAAAGCCCCTCGGTCGGGAAACGGGTGATCTTGTGGATACCCGACTTGCCCGATGTCAGCGCCGCCCAGTTATCGGCGAGCCCCTGCCCGAGGGAGGTGATGATGCCCATGCCTGTTACGGCGACGATGGGACGACCGAGATGATCCCTGAAATTGGAAGTCATGGTCTTTCTCCTCACACGTCACGGGACAGAACGGCGACACCTTCGCCGCGCACATGGCCGACGGTGGTGACGACGGCCTCGCTGGCCGCCTCGCCCATGGGCTTTTCCTCAGCCGCATCGAAGGTAGGCACCTTCGCGCCGCTTTCAAGCGTCAGCGCAGCAAGCGCCAGTCCGAGCGGGAACTGTGCTTCCAGCCCATGACCGGTGACGCCGCCAAAACCGCGAATGACGGCATTCGGCAGGGCCTTTTCGAGAATGTCCTTCTCGCGGGCCGTCACGCCGTCATAACCGCTCGCGCCGGAAAATACGACGGTCGCCGCACTGTCCTTGGCGGGAGAAAGCAGGCGCTCCATGCGCTTTTCCATCTTGCCTTCGTCGCGGCTGCCGCGGTCGCCCTCGATGGCGTCGATGCGGGCATAAATGCGCGCGCCGCGCTCGCTGGCGTGCTTGCGCGACTCCAGCACCAGGAAGGCTCCGAGCGAACCGGAAACCATGCCGCCGCCGTTCTGGTTCTCACGCGACCACAGCGGCTGCCAGCCGCCCTGCGCATGCGCGCCGATGGCCTCGAACAGCAGGATCATGTCGGGACGTTCCGCCGAGAAGGCGCCGCCCACCAGCGCATGACTCGATTCGCCGGAGCGGATGCGGTGGAACGCGGTTTCGACGGCGGAAATGCCGGCCGCTTCCTCGCCCATGAAGGTGCGGGAAGAACCGGTGACCTTGTGCACGATGGAGATATTGCCGGCCATCAGGTTGGAAAGCTGGGCGAGAAACAGCGTCGGGCGCAGTTCCGTCGTCAGCTTCTCGTTGAGCAGCTTTTCGCGGTCATTGCGCTTCAGCGCCTCGTCGACGATCAGCGTATCGACATTGATGTCGCGCTCACCGCCGCCGGCGGCGACGATCATGTCCATGGTGGCGCAGGCTTCGGCATCTTCCTTCAGCCCGGCATCGTCGAGCGCCAGACCGGCGGCAAAAACGCCGAGGCGCTGCCAGTTTTCCATCTGGCGCTGATCGCCGCGCTTGGCGATCTGGGCGGACCAGTCGATCTCCGGCATGGGATGGACCGGATAGGGTTTGAATTTTTCGGTTTCGACAATCGTCGCCGGCGCGGCGGTTCCGGAAAGAAGCGCCACATGCGCCTGGCTGCCAACGCCGTGACAGGTCACGATGCCGACCCCTGTTATCACCACATCATTGTCAGATTTCATCGTCTGTCATCCTTTGCAGCCGGCCCCGCCGAAACGGTCACGGCTATCCACAGCGGTTGCGAACAACCACTTCATGCGTTGCGGAATAAAGCGCGCGATGCGGATTGGCAATGGTGAAGGCCCGATCCGCCGTCGCGAGCCCACGATTTTCGTGCATCGAAACCGGGCCGGCGGGAAAAATGCCCTCCCCGAAACGGGTGGAAACGCTTATTTCTGCGCATCCGCGGCAATCGCCGCCATCAGGCCGACCTCTTCCGCCCGCTTCTTGACGATGGGCCCAAGCGGAATTTCGCTGAACGGCATGGTGCGCAATTTCAGCTGCGCGTCGCAGACCTTCTTGCCGGCAGAGGTGATCTTCGCCTTGGTAACGGCAAAACCGGAACCGTCATGCTCCAGCACCGCCTCGATGTCGAGAACAGCGCCCGGCTCCACGAAGGTGCGCATCTTGGCGCCGTCGACCGACATCAGGAACGGCATGGACGCAAAATCGGAAAACGCCAGAACCAGCATGCCGGAAGCCTGCGCCATGGTCTCGATCAAAAGCACGCCCGGAACCAGCGGCATGCCGGGAAAGTGGCCTTCGAATACCGGGCTTCTGTCGGGAACGACGGACTGCGCCTTCAACGTGCGCGTCGCCATGTCCACGGCTTCGACCTTGTCGATCATCTGAAAATATTCAAGCAGCATTCGTCCGGCCCGTCTCTGGTCGGTTAGTCATGGTTTGCCCGCAGGCGGCATCAAAAGAAAATGCCCGCTGCAAGCGGGCATTTTCACATCAGGCCTTGGCTGCGCGCAATTCGTCGATCTTGGCACAGAGGTTCTTCAGCACGAAATATTCTTCGGTGGAAACCTTGCCTTCGTTGACTTCCTGCGTCCACTGCTCGAGCGGAATCTTGATGCCGAATTCCTTGTCGATGGCGAAAACGATATCGAGAAAGTCGAGGCTGTCGATGCCCAGATCGTCGATCGTGTGGCTCTCCGGCGTAATGGTTTCGCGGTCGATTTCGCTGGTTTCGGCGATAATGTCGGCAACCTTGTCGAATGTAGCTGTCACGCCCATAATCCTTATTGTCGTTCGTATGAATTATCCTGTCTGACGCACCACATAGGCAAGTCGCGCAAAAAAGCCAATGGTTTCGTGACGTAACTTTGAAATTTGCCCCAAAACTGTTGCCTAAACAGCAACCGAATGGCGGCCGCGTCCATTGCCGAGATAGGTGTCGAAGATTGCCGCGATGTTACGCACGAAGGGCTTTCCCGCTTCCGTCACCGCAAAAATATCGGCGTCCAGCCGCACCACGCCATCCCTGTCGCCTGCGGCGAACTGCTGCGCCTCGTCCCTCACGGAATGGCTCGCCTTGCCGAAACGGCGCTGCAACTGCGAAAGGTCAAGCGTGAAATCGCACATCAGCCTTTCGATGACATGCGAGCGCAGATGGTCCTCCTCCGACAATTCTATGCCCTTGACGGCGGCAAGACCGCTCTCGCCCGCCATGCGCTGATATTCCCCCGTCGCCACCATGTTCTGCACATAACCCTGCGGCAGCCTGCCGATGGAGGATGCGCCAAGCCCGATCAGCGCATCGGCAGTGTCGGTCGTGTAGCCCTGAAAATTCCGCCGCAGCGCCCCCGCTTCGGCGGATTGGCATAATGTATCCGAAGGCTTGGCGAAATGATCGATCCCTATCGCCTTGTAGCCCGCCTGTTTCAGCATCTCCGCCGCCAGCGTCATCTGGCGGTAGCGCTCGGCAATATCCGGCAGGGCGTGCTCCGGGATCAGCGACTGGTGTTTTTTCATCCACGGGACATGCGCATAACCAAAAAGCGCGATGCGGTCGGGGTCGAGCGACACGATCTGGTTCACCGTCTTTTCCAATGTCCCGCAGGTCTGGAACGGCAGCCCATAAAGAATGTCGCAATTGACCGAGTGAACGCCCCTCGCCCGCACCGCATCCACCACGGATTTCGTCTGTTCGAAGGACTGGATACGGTTGATGGTTTTTTGCACTTTGTCATCGAAGTCCTGAACCCCGAGGCTCGCCCGCGACATGCCGATGGCGGCAAGCGCATCGTAGCGGCTGTCGTCCAGATCGTTGGGGTCCATCTCGACGCTGATTTCAGACGCGAGCCCGAAAGTGAAATGAGACCGAAGACAGTCCATCAGGCCTCGCAGGTCCTCCGGTTTCAGCATGGTGGGCGAACCGCCGCCGAAATGCACCGCACCCACCACCGCATCGGGTGAAACAAGCGCGCCAACCGCCTCGATCTCCCGTTTAAGTGCTTCCAGATAAACGGCAATCGGCTCGTATTTCAGCGTGTGCTTGGTGTGGCAGGCGCAAAACCAGCAAAGCCGGTCGCAATAGGGAATATGCAAATAAAGCGACAGGCGATTCCTGTGACCAAGCGCGCCGAGCCAGCCGCGATAGGTGTTATTATCGATTCCCTCATGGAAATGCGGCGCGGTCGGATAGCTTGTATAACGCGGCACTGCACCCGAATATTTGTGAAGAAGTTCGGTCCTCATCGCCCGATTTGCCTTTTATCAAGAAAATGTCGATTTCCTCTCTTTCAGTAACGGCTGCGACAGTTTGCAACTTTGACTTCAATCAAATCGCGCCTTAAGTTCTTGCTAAAGTAGACGCGGGGGCGACGGCTACACGGCGCAAGCCTCAGAGAGACCGGATTTTACACCCACGGTCGCGATCGTTCCGAAAAAGCCAGCATTGGAAAAGGCTTATGGACACGTTGCAGAAGACCATCCACAATTCGGAAGAACCCGTCATATGCCGCTCCTGCGAGGCGCGTCACGGCGGTCTTTGCAGCACGTTGACGCCACAGCAGCTTTGCGACCTCAGCCGCCATTCCAGCCGTAAAAAACTGGAGGCAGGCAATGAGCTGCTTGGCCAGGGAGAACTCGTCACCTCCTACGGCAATATACTGAACGGTGTTGTGAAGCTGTCGAAAATGATGTCGGATGGCCGCCAGCAGATCGTCGGCCTGCAATTCGCCCCGGATTTTCTCGGCCGCCCGTTCCTTGCCGAAAGCAAGATGACGGCGGAAGCCGCGACCGATGTGGAAATCTGTCTCTTCCCGCGCCGCGTCGTCGACCGCATGGTCTCCGAAGTGCCCGATATGGAACGCAAGCTGTACAGCCAGTCGCTGAAGGAACTGGACGAGGCGCGTGACTGGATGCTGACGCTGGGGCGCAAATCGGCGCAGGAAAAGGTTGCCAGCTTCCTTTATATGATCGCCACCCATATCGATCCGGAAAACGACGACAAATCCTGCTTCGACCTGCCGCTCTCGCGCGCCGATATCGCCGATTTCCTCGGCCTGACCATCGAAACAGTTAGCCGGCAAATGACAAAGCTGCGCAAGGAAGGCATTATCCGCATCGAGAACAACCGCCACATCATGGTGCCTGATCTCGACGTGCTCAGCGAAGCCGCCGGTAACGACTAAGCGAGCTTTCCCTCATCTCATCGTCCCTGAAGCGCGGATGTTCCAAAATTGATGTATGGCGCCCGCGCCTGAGCGGGTGCGAGCGCAAAACCGGCAAGAACCAGCAAAGCGGCGATGCATTTCATGATATTTCACCCCGTGCCCCGCTTTTTCAGCGGCCTGTTTGTTATGGCCGCATCATAAGCGGAAAACCGCATCCATCCGCTTAACATCTTGGGTAAGCGGAAGGTTCAGAGGCAGGGTAAAGAAGGGGTTATGATCGCCGGGCCGACAGGGCCTTCAGCCGTGATTGCCGCTACAGCAAGTTCGGCATCCCCGATTGTTTCTTCTCCCCGCCGGGGAGAAGGTGGCCCGAAGGGTCGGATGAGGGGGTAAGCGCGGAGATATGCGGAGAGCTTGCCCCCTCATCCCGCTGCCGCGGACTTCTCCCCGGCGGGGAGAAGAAACAGGGCGCACCCGCTCGCTCCATGGGGAATTCCCCTGCATGTTTCGTCAATCAAAGATACTCGAGCCAGTCGCTGAGACCGCGCAAACTGCGCGGCATCATCTCACTGCGAGGCGGCAGGTGTCGCCACCGGTTTCTGGTTTTCGGCAAGCGCTCGCAGCTCGGCCACGCGGCGCTTGTATTCGGCTTCCGATATCTGGCCGTTGCGCCGTGCCGCACCCAGCCGCGACAGGCTCGATTCCATGGTGGAGGCCTCATCCTCGCCCATCTGGGTACCTGCGGCCGTCAGCGGCTGCGAGAAGGTCGGATAGGTGCCCGTGTCGCGCTTCTGGCTCACGGCAGTGTCGCTGACCGGGCGCGGGCCGACGATTTCGGCCGTCGGGCGGCGCATATGGGCGGGCGCGACGATCGGCTCGGGAGCCTTGCAGGCAGCGAGCGCGGTGACGAACAAGGTGCCGGAGAGCGAAAGAACAGCTATCCTCATGGCGCTTTCCGCATATGTTCCCCATGTGCCGCCTATGCCCATGTGCTTGCCCATCGTCATGTTCCGCCTGTAAGGATATCTGCCGATATCGAATTCGACCACGGTTCGGCCGTTTGCGGCCTCCCCTTGCTGGTGGAACTTGTATTCGTTTTCATGCAGAATGTGCAAATACAAATTTGGTGGAGAATGGTGCATGGCAGGTGTTGACGGCGGGCCTCAGAAAAAGGGTGGCAAAACGCCCGGCTTCGACGCCAGCTCCGCCGAGGCCTACCTGATCCGCGACCCGGAAACCTTCGCGATCAACATCGCCCGTGCGCTCGAAAATCTCGGCAAGGCCGCCTCCGAGTGGCTGGCGCCGCGTGAACGCGGCGACATCCCTCAGACCAGCGCCGATCCGGTGACGGATCTCATCAAGACGCTCTCCGATGTCGCCGAATACTGGATGGCCGAACCGAAGCGCTCGCTTGAGGCGCAGACCCATCTGCTTTCCAGCTATTACGATCTCTGGGCGAAATCGGTGGCGCAGTTTTCCGGCGATACCGATTCGGCCCCGGAAAAACCAGCCGAAAGCGGCCCGGCGGAACGCAGGAGCAGGCGTTTTGCCGATGCCGACTGGCAGGCCAATCCCTTTTTCGACTTCCTCCTCAAGGCCTACCAGACCACCGTCGGTTTCGCCGACCGGATGGTGACGGAGGCGGATGGGCTGGACGAACATACCCGCACCAAGGCGCTGTTTTACATGCGCCAGGTGACGGAGGCCCTTTCGCCGGCCAATTTCGTCTTCACCAATCCGCAGGTCTTCCGCGAAACGGTCGCCTCCAGCGGCGCCAATCTCGTCAAGGGCATGGCGCAGCTGGCGGAAGATGTCGCGGCCGGTAACGGCCACCTGAAACTGCGCCAGACCGACTACAGCAAATTCGTCATCGGCCAGAATATCGCCGTCACGCCAGGCAAGGTGGTGGCGAAGAGCCCGCTCTGCGAAATCATCCACTATGCGCCGACGACGCAGAAGGCCTTCAAACGGCCTTTGCTGATCGTGCCGCCATGGATCAACAAATTCTACATTCTCGATCTCAACCCGCAGAAATCCTTCGTCGGCTGGTGTCTGGAACAGGGACACAGCGTGTTCATGGTCTCCTGGATCAATCCGGATGTCCGTCTGGCCGAGAAGGGCTGGGACGATTATATCAGCGAAGGCATCGATTTTGCGCTCGACACCATCGAGGAGCGGACCGGCGAAAGGGAAATCAACGCCATCGGTTATTGCGTCGGCGGCACGCTTTTATCCTCGGCGCTGGCGCTGCATGCACAGCAAGGCAATGAACGCATCCGCAGCGCCACGCTGCTGGCCGCCCAGACCGATTTCATCCATGCGGGCGATCTCAAGGTCTTCATCGATGAAGGCCAGCTTGCCGCGCTGGACAAGCACATGCAGGCGGTCGGTTATCTCGATGGTTCGATCATGGCGACCGTCTTCAACATGCTGCGCGCCTCCGATCTCATCTGGCCCTATGTGGTCGACAATTACCTGCGCGGCGCCGAGCCCCTGCCCTTCGACCTGCTCTACTGGAATTCCGATTCGACCCGGGTGACGGCCGCCAGCCACTCGTTTTATCTGCGCAATTGTTACCTCGAGAACAATCTCGCCCGGGGGCTAATGCGGGTCGCCGGCAAGCGGATCAATCTCGGCGATATCAAAATCCCGGTCTATGACCTCGCCACCCGCGACGACCATATCGCGCCGGCGAAATCGGTCTTCACGGGTGCTGCGCTGTTCGGCGGGCCGGTGGAATTCGTGCTCGGCGCTTCCGGCCACATAGCCGGCGTCATCAATCCGCCGCAGCTTGAAAAATACCAATACTGGACAGGCCCGTCACCGGCTGGAGACTTCGACGGCTGGCAAGCGGCCGCCACCCCGCATAAGGGCTCCTGGTGGGTGCACTGGCAGAACTGGATCGAAAGCCAGGATGGCGAGAAGGTAAAGGCGCGAAAACCGGAGGACGGCAAGCGCCCCGTGCTCGGCGATGCGCCGGGAGCCTACGTCCTCTCCTGACCAGTTCCATCACCTAACATCTTTCAGGCCACATGTTCTTCACGCCCCCGCTTACTCCCGCCACGCTGATTTCCCGCTACAAGCGCTTCCTGTTCGACGCCGTTCTGGAAGACGGCACGGCAATCACCGGCTCCTGCCCCAATACCGGCTCCATGCGCGGGCTGACGACGCCGGGCTCCCGCATCTGGCTGTCCGAACATGACAGCCCGACCCGCAAATACCTCCACATGCTGGAAATGGTCGAGGCCGATGGCACCACGGTGGGCATCAATACCGGCATGCCGAACCGGCTGGCGGAAGAAGCGATCCTGAACGGCCGAATCCCCGAACTTGCCGGCTATTCGACAATCCGGCGCGAACAGAAATATGGCCGCAATTCCCGCATCGATTTCCTGCTATCGCAACCCGGCCGGCCGGATGCCTATGTGGAAGTGAAGAACGTGCATTTCATGCGCGAAAAAGGCCTCGCCGAATTCCCCGATACCGCCACCAAACGCGGCGCGAAACATCTGGAGGAACTGGGTGACGCAGCGGAAGCAGGTTACCGTTCGGTGATGCTTTATCTCATCCAGCGCGACGATTGCGAGCGCATGCGCATCTGCGACGATCTCGATCCCGTCTATGCGCTGGCGTTTCAACGGGCGATGGCGCGCGGCGTCGAGGCCTATGCGGTGAAATGCACGGTCTCCCCGGCACAAATTTCGGTCAGCGGAACGGTTAAGATGGACGAATGGCGTCCGGCTGTTTTATGAACAGGGACGTAAAGAGACAGAAAGCACCAAGATGGTCACCTATATCGACGCAGCCTCCGCCCCCCTCAAGAATACCGGCGTTATCCGCCTCTATACCGCTGAGGACTTCGACGGGATGCGCAAGGCGTGCCAGCTGACGGCGCGTTGCCTCGATGAACTCGCCGCAATCGTCAAGCCGGGCGTGACGACCGACGCCATTGATCGTTTCGTCTTCGAATTCGGCGCCGACCACGGCGCGCTGCCGGCAACGCTGAATTATCGCGGCTATACCAAATCCGTCTGCACCTCGATCAACCACGTCGTCTGCCACGGCATTCCGGATGAAAAGCCGCTGCGCGAAGGCGATATCGTCAATATCGACGTGACCTATGTGCTTGACGGATGGCATGGCGATTCGAGCCGCATGTATCCGGTCGGCCAGATCAAGCGCGCCGCCGAGCGGCTGATGGAAGTGACCTATGAATGCCTGCTGCGCGGCATCGCGGCGGTGAAGCCCGGCGTGCGCACCGGCGCAATCGGCGCGGCAATCCAGGCCTATGCGGAAGCCGAGCGCTGCTCCGTGGTGCGCGATTTCTGTGGCCATGGCGTCGGACGCCTGTTCCACGACACGCCGAACATCCTGCATTACGGCCGCCCGGACGAAGGGCCGGAAATCCGCGAAGGCATGATCTTCACCATCGAGCCGATGATCAATCTCGGCAAACCGCATGTGAAGGTGCTTTCCGACGGCTGGACGGCGGTAACGCGCGACCGGTCGCTCTCCGCCCAATATGAACATGCCGTCGGCGTCACGGCCACGGGCTGCGAAATCTTCACACTGTCGCCCGGTGGCTTCGACCGTCCGGGCCTGCCGCCGCTTCCCCCCGCATAAGGCCAGACCCGCCTATGGCAAAACGCCCCGCCCCGCCTTCCGCCGATCTTTCCAAAACTCCCGGCTTTCAGGCGGGCGAAGGCGATCTGTTCAACGGAGCGGATGAGCGCGGCTTTTTCGCCGAATCGCGAAGCGGCGCGAAAAGGCCGGCAGCCATGGTCGAACAGGAAACGGATGCCGCCCATTATCACGGACATCGCGACCGGCTGCGGGCGCGTTATCGCGATGGCGGCGACGCGGCGCTCGCCGATTACGAATTGCTGGAGCTTCTTCTCTTCCGGCTGATCCCGAGGCGCGATACCAAACCCATCGCCAAGGCCCTGATCGCCCGTTTCGGAACGCTTGGCGGCGTGCTCGGCGCGCCCTTGCCGTTGTTGCAGGAGGTGAAGGGTGTGGGCGAAACCGTGGCGCTCGATCTGAAGCTCGTCGCCTCCGTTTCCCAGCGCATGCTGAAAAGCGAAATCCGCAACAAGCAGGTGCTCGGCTCCTGGTCCTCTGTCATCGATTATTGCCACGCCGCCATGGCCCATGAAACGCGCGAACAGTTCCGCGTCCTGTTCCTCGACAAGCGCAACGTCCTGATCGCCGATGAGGTGCAGGGTCAGGGAACAGTGGATCATACACCGGTCTACCCGCGCGAAGTGGTGCGCCGCGCCCTTGAACTTTCATCTACTGCCTTGATTTTAATACATAATCATCCAAGTGGAGACCCCACCCCTTCGCGCGCGGATATCGAGATGACCAAGACCATCATCGATACGGCAAAGCCGCTCGGCATCACCGTCCACGACCACATCATCATCGGCAAGGACGGCCACGCCAGTTTCAAAGGCCTTCGGCTGATTTGAAGTAAACGCGAAAGTTTAAGAAGAGCTGCAACCCATGGGAGCGGCATCAACACAAAATTAACACCTATAAATTAGCATTTCCGAAAATAATAAATCAAGGCATCGAACCTTGATGCCTGAAGGAACGGGGGTGCTTTATGTTTAATGGAGTGCGTTTCTTTCGCGATAGATCTGGCTCGTCTGCTGTCGAGTTCGCCATCGTCGCACCGATATTCTTTCTCGTCCTGCTCACCATGATCGCCTACGGCATTTATCTGATGGCGGCCTATTCGGTGCAGCAGATCGCCGCCGACGCGGCGCGCACAGCGGTTGCCGGCCTCAATACGACCGAGCGCCAGCAGCTTGCCCGGGATTTCGTCACCAAAAGCGACCTCAGCTACGCCTTCATGGACAAGAGCCGCTTCACCGTCAATGTCGCGACGGATCCCGCCAATGCCAACCAGTTCACGGTGAAGGTCGAATACGACGCCCGCGATCTGCCGATCTGGAGCCTCTACAGCTACACCCTGCCCGAGCCGGTCATCCGGCGTTTTTCCACCATCCGGATCGGAGGAGCATGACATGCGAGATTTTCATTCCCTGCTTCCCCGCTTCCTCAAGGACAAAACGGGCAACATCGCCATTTCGGCGGGGCTCACCGCACCGCTCTTCATCGGCATATTGGCGCTCGGCGTCGACTACGGTTATCTGACATTGCAAAAACGGCAATTGCAGCAGACCGCCGATCTCGCAGCCATATCGGCAGCAGCCAACGCCACGGACGCCGAAAAGGCGGTTCAGCAATATTTCGCCCTCAATGGCATGGATCTCGGTGTCAGGACGGCGCAGGGACTTTTGACCGAAAAGGGCCTGCAACCCTTCGACCCGCTGAATGAATTCGCCAACAGCAAGGGTTATGCCGAGGTCATCAAGGGTCATTACGAGCCGGATGCGACAGTCCCGGTCGGCCAGCGTTTCGTCGATAACGCCCTGCCCACGAATGCGATAAAGGTGAACATCGTCGAACAGGGCCAGATATTCTTCGCTTCCGCCTTCACCAAGCCGCCAAAGGTCTCGGCGGTCGGAACGGCCTCGTCCCAAAGGATCGCGGCATTTTCGGTGGGATCGCGCCTCGCCAGCCTCGATGAGGGAATTCTCAACAGCCTGCTCGGCGGTCTGCTCGGCACCACGGTTTCATTGAAACTCATGGATTATCAGGCGCTTCTCGCCGCCGATGTCAATGCACTGAAGATCGTCGAGGCGCTGGCCATCGATCTCAACCTCACCGCCGGCACCTATAAGGATGTGTTGAAGACGGAAATCAGCTACGGCAAATTCCTCGACGTGCTGACAAAAACCACGGGACTGCAGCCGGCGGTCGTCAACATTTTGAATACGCTGCAAAAAACCGTCAACAAGAGCAACGTCAAGATCAAGCTCGAGGAAATCCTCAATCTCGGCCCGTTCTCCGACAAGCTGATCGGCACGGGCGAAAACCTCAAGGTCACCGCCGGCGTCTTCGATCTCATCAATGCCGCCGCCGTGGCGGGCAACGGCGGAAACCAGCTGGGGCTTAATATCAACGCCAATCTTCTCGGTCTCGCCTCGGTCAAGGCAACACTCGCCATTGGTGAACCGCCGGTCGAAACGCCGTCGCTCGCCGTCGGCGGTCAGGGCACCGTGGTGCGCACCGCACAGACCCGTCTTGCGGTCAGCGTCGTGGTGGACGGGCTACAGGCCATTGCCGGCCTCAAGGTCAATCTCCCGCTTTATGTGGAAGTCGCCCATGCCGAAGCGCGGCTTGCCGATATTCGCTGCACGGGCGGCGGACAGGGCACCGTCGATGTCGAGGTCGTTCCCGGCGTCGTCGAAATCGCCCTTGGCAATGTCGATACCACGGCCTTCGCCAATTTCGGCAAGGACCCGCGCGTCACCAAGGCCGCAATCGTGGATTCGGCGCTGCTCGCCATCAATGGCAGCGCGCTTATCAACGCCACCAACATGACGAAGACCAAGCTGACCTTCACGCAGTCCGATATTACCCAGGCGAAGATCAAGAGTGTCTCCACCAAGGACACCGTCACCACGCTTGTCAGTTCACTGCTGAAGAACCTCAACCTGGATATCAGGCTGCTCTTCCTCAATCTGGATCTCGGAGGTCTGGCGGGCATTCAGTCGGCGCTTGCCAACACGCTCGCCGCGGTCACGGCGCCGGTCGATCAGCTGCTCTACAATGTGCTTCTGGTCCTCGGCGTCAAGATCGGCGAAGCCGATGTGCGGGTCACGGATGTTCGCTGCCAGCAGCCGGCGCTGGTGCAATAATTCAGCACCGCGCATGAAAAAGCCGCCGGATGGTCTCCCGGCGGCTTTTTTTGTTTAAGGCTTCATATCACGCGTTGGCGATTGCCAGACGCTTCTCATCGCGACCGCTCTTCATGCGCTCGGACAGCAGGAACGCCAGTTCCAGCGCCTGATCGGCATTGAGACGCGGATCGCAATGGGTGTGGTAACGGTCGGACAGCGAATCCGCCGTCACGGCGCGCGCGCCGCCCGTGCATTCCGTCACGTCCTTGCCGGTCATCTCGATATGGATGCCGCCCGGATGCGTGCCTTCGGCGCGGTGGATCTGGAAGAAGCTTTCGACTTCCGACAGGATGCGCTCGAACGGACGCGTCTTGTAGTGGTTGAGCGTGATCGTGTTGCCATGCATCGGATCGCAGGACCAGACGACCTTGCGGCCTTCCTTCTCGACAGCGCGGATGAGCTTCGGCAGGCTGTCCGCCACCTTGTCATGGCCGAAGCGGCAAATCAGCGTCAAGCGACCGGCCTCGTTCGCCGGGTTCAGCGCGTCGATCAGCTCGATCAGATTGTCGGGCGTCAGCGACGGACCGCATTTCAGGCCGATCGGGTTCTTGATGCCGCGGAAATATTCCACATGCGCATGGTCGAGCTGCCGCGTACGGTCGCCGATCCAGATCATGTGGCCCGAGGTGGCGTACCAGTCGCCGGAGGTGGAATCGACGCGGGTAAGCGCCTCTTCGTAACCGAGAAGCAGCGCCTCATGGCTGGTGAAGAAGTCGGTCTCGCGCAGGCTTGGATTGCTCTCCGCCGTGATACCGATCGCCTTCATGAAATCCATGGTTTCGGAAATGCGGTCGGCCAGCTTGCGGTAACGGTCCGCCTGCGGGCTGTCCTTGATGAAGCCGAGCATCCACTGGTGAACGTTTTCAAGGTTGGCGTAACCGCCCATCGCGAAAGCGCGCAGCAGGTTCAGCGTTGCCGCCGACTGGCGGTAGGCGTCGAGCTGGCGCTCCGGGTTCGGAATGCGCGAAGCCTCGTTGAATTCGATGCCGTTGATGATGTCGCCGCGGTAAGACGGCAGCGTCACGCCATCCTGCGCTTCCACGTTGGAAGAGCGCGGCTTGGCGAACTGACCGGCAATGCGGCCGACCTTTACGACGGGCAGCTGCGCGCCATAGGTCAGCACGACGGCCATCTGCAGGAAGGCACGGAAGAAGTCGCGGATGTTGTCCGCGCCATGCTCGAGGAAGCTTTCGGCGCAATCCCCGCCCTGCAGCAGGAAGGCGTTGCCTTCCGCCACATTGGCGAGCTGCTTCTTCAGGCGGCGGGCTTCGCCGGCAAAGACCAGAGGCGGATAGGTCGCAAGCGTGGCTTCCGTTGCCGCAAGTGCTGCCGCATCCGGATATTCGGGAACCTGCTGGATCGGTTTCTGCCGCCAGCTGCCGGGGGTCCAATTCTGTGCCATGTTCTCACCCTTTTCTCGCCCACGCGACGTCGCGCGGCCGCCTCGAAAAATTGAGCGGCTTATAGCTCCAAGCATCGGCTTTGCATAGCCGATCCCCGAGCCATCCGGCTCATTCTGCCCGTTTTGAGCGCTCCAGACGCACAAAAGTCAATTCAAACGATTTAACAACCCCACCGCCATTCGAAAACTTCGCTTTCAAAGGGCGGCAGGCTGATGTGGGCGACGATTATACGACGCCCGTACCGGCGTTACACACGCTCGCCATTCACGACGCGATAGCTCGGCGAATACATCGTCACCAGTTCTTCGGCGGCTGTGGGATGAACCGCCATGGTGCGGTCGAAATCATCCTTGGTGCAGCCGGCTTTCAGCGTGATGCCGAGAAGCTGCGCCATCTCGCCCGCCTCATGGCCGAGAATATGGACGCCAACAACCTTGCGGTCGGCGGCATTGACGATCAGCTTCATGATCGTCTTTTCCTGACGGCCGGAAAGCGTCGCCTTCATCGGCCGGAACTGGGCGCGATAGACTTCCAGTTCCGGATATTTCTTGCCGGCTTCCTCTTCCGAAAGGCCGACGGTGCCAATTTCCGGCTGCGAGAACACCGCCGTCGCGATCAGCTCGTGATCCGGCTTGGTCGGGTTGTTCTTGTATTCGGTTTCGATGAAGCACATTGCCTCATGGATTGCCACCGGCGTCAGCTGTACCCGGTCGGTGACGTCACCCAGCGCGAAGATATTCGGCACATTCGTGCGCGAATAATCGTCAACGATGATCGCGCCGCGCGCATCCACCTTCACACCGGCGTTTTCGAGACCGAGGCCCTTGGTATTCGGATCGCGACCAAGCGCCAGCATGACAAGACCTACATGCAGAGAGCTACCCTGCTTGGTGCGTGCCACGAAACCGCCGGCGCCGTCCTTGCTGACTTCCTCGATGATATCTTCCAGAAGGATGCGGATGCCCTTGGCCTCCATCGCTTCATGCAGGCCCTTGCGCATGTCCTGATCGAAGCGCGACAGGATTTCCTTGCCGCGATAGATCAGGGTCGTTTCGACGCCGAGCCCATGGAAGATATTGGCGAATTCGACAGCGATATAACCGCCGCCGGCGATCAGGATCGATTTCGGCAGCTCTTCCAGGTCGAAAGCCTCGTTGGACGAGATCGTCAGCTCATGGCCGGGCAGCGCCTTGTGCTCGTTCGGCGTGCCGCCGACGGCAATCACGATGCGCTCGGCGGTGAAGGTCTCGCCGGTTTTCGTCAGCTTCACGGTATGGGCGTCGACCAGTTCCGCCCGGCTATCGAAAATATCGGCCTTGGCGTTTTCCAGACCCTTGCGGTAGAGCCCTTCGAGACGGGTGATTTCCTTGTCCTTGGCCGCGATGAGCTTCTTCCAGTCGAAGCTGCGCTCGCCGACGCTCCAGCCGAATCCTTCCGAATCCTCGAAATGCTCAGGGAATTGCGAGGCATAAACGAACAGCTTCTTCGGCACGCAGCCGCGGATGACGCAGGTTCCGCCATAGCGGTATTCCTCGGCGATTGCGACGCGCTTGCCGAGCGAGGCCGCCACGCGGCCGCTGCGCACGCCGCCGGAACCGCCACCGATGACGAAAAGATCGTAGTCATAAGCTGTCATAGTCAAAACCCCTGATCAAAACCGCCGTCCTCAGCCTCGAGACGGGCGGCGGCGCATTCACGGCACATATAGGTGCTGCGACGCACAAATGAAAAGCCCGGTCTTGCGGCCGGGCTTTGAATATTTCTGAATTGTCCGTTCACCCAATCAGGGCTTGGGAGCAGCCGGAGCGCCACCGGTGGCGTTCTGATCGGCCGGAAGCGGCTTCAGATCGGCGCCGGCAACCTTCTGCAGTTCCGACATGCTGGAAGCGTTGAGGTCGCGGTTGATGCCGGCGGCCCAGATATCGGCGGCCTTCATCAGTTCGCGCGTGGCGATCGGGCCGTCCTTCAGAAGCTTCTTACCGGCTTCGCTGCTGTAGAAGGTGGAAATGGCGTTCAGCTCTTCAACGGTGAAGGCGCGCGCATAGGTGAGCGCTGCTTCGCGCTCCAGATCGGCGCGGCGCGGCGCAAGCTCGAGAGCCTTCGCATCGACAGTCTCGGTGATCGCGTCCTGAACGTTCGGCGAAGCCTGAATGAGTTCGGCCTTCAGACGCTCCGCCAGACCCGGCAGAATGTCATCGAAACGGTCGGTAACGCCAAGAGAGGTGATCGCCTGCCGTGCGGCAGCGATATGCGCTTCCGAAATTTCCTGAGCGCGTGCGGCAGTACCGAACACGATGCCGGAAATGAGGATCGAAGCAGCGGCAGCTTTGCCCAGTCCCGCTAATTTGACCATGAAAATCTCGCTCCTGTTATACTGCCTGCATCACGCGGGCGCCTTCAGGACCCGCGATAATGGCAAGCGATGCCAAATTTATGAAAAGTCCGTGCTCGACGACACCGGGAATCGTGTTCAGCTCGCGTGCTAGCGCTTCTGCATCAGGAATACGGCCAAAAGATGCGTCGAGGATAAGGTGTCCGCCATCGGTCATGAAGGCGCCGTCGCCCGACGAACGCATCGTCAGCGCGCCGGAAAGCCCGGAACGCGACGCCAGTTTTTCGATGGCGATACGCGTCGCCACCTGGCCGAACGGGTTGATTTCGATGGGCAGCGGAAAGGCGCCCAGCGTCTCCACCACCTTGCTCTGGTCGGCGATCACGATCATGCGGGCGGATGCCGCCGCAACGATCTTTTCACGCAGCAGCGCGCCGCCGCCGCCCTTGACGAGACGCAGCGCATGATCGACCTCATCCGCACCGTCGATGGTCAAATCCAGTTCCGGCAATTCATCCAGCGATTTCAGCGGCACGCCAAGCTCGACGCACAGGCGCGCTGTGCGCTCGGATGTCGGCACCCCCTCGACTTTCAGACCGGCGGCGACCTTTTCGGCCAGAAGCCTGACGAATTCCTCGGCCGTCGAACCCGTGCCGATACCGAGCCTCATCCCATCCTGTACGTGGGACAATGCGGCCTCGGCGGCCTTGATCTTCATCTGGCGGGCATCCATGTGCCTGAAACTCCGGTAACTTTGTCGTCGCCGTGCTGTTTACACGGGTCGAAAGCCAAACGAAAGCCTTTTTCAAGCCAACGAACAGAACGTTGTGACGCGGTTGCAAAGACAGGCCCGTTTGCCTAGGCTTGGCGGGAATGAAAGCACCGATACATCAGTTACACGCATTCCCGAGAGGCCAGTTCCCGTGACATCCCGCCCGCTCTCCCCGCTCGCCATTTTCGATCTCGACGGCACGCTGGTCGATACCGCCGCCGATCTGGTCTCGAGCCTCAACCACACCATCGCCGCAGCCGGGCTTGCTCCCGTCACCTATGACGACCTGACCCACCTCGTCGGCCAGGGCGCGCGGGTCATGATCAAGCGCGCCTTCGCGCTTCGCGAGAGGGAACTGCCGGAAGCCGACATCGAGCCGCTCTATCAGCGCTTCATCACCCATTACCGCGCCGAAATGCCCGGCGAAAGCCGCCCCTATCCCGGTATCGTCAACACGCTGGATGCGTTCAGGGAAGCCGGCATCACGCTCGCCGTCTGCACCAACAAGACCGAAATCCTCGCTCTGCCGCTGCTCGAAAAACTCGGTCTGACAGGCTATTTCGCCGCCATCACCTGCGGCGACACCTTCGCCTTCCGCAAGCCGGATGCCCGCCATATTCTCGGCACCATCGAAAAGGCCGGCGGCGATATCAGGCGCTCGATCATGATCGGCGACAGCATCAACGACATCCTCGCGGCAAAAAATGCCGCCGTGCCGTCGATCGGCGTCACCTTCGGTTATACGGATGTGCCGATGGTGGAACTTGAGCCGGATGTCGTGATCGACGATTTCGCCGAATTGACGCCGGCGCTGTTCGAGGAACTGGTTGCGAAGGGTGCGGCTGCGGCGTGAGAGGTTAGAGACCAGGCAGAAAAAGCCACGGTGCGGCACACTCGACCACAATGAGAGTTGCGCGCCCCTTCTTCCGTCATGCCGGGCTTGATCCGGCATCCAGCCACGGCGCGTCTGCGCCGTGAAAAGAGTCTCTCGCGATCAAGGAGTTGATGCGCCGGCCCCCGGCTCAAGGCCGGGGTGACGGTATGCGGATGCTACTGTTGAGCCAAACATTCATACGCACGCACGTCTTGCATTTCGATCAAAAAAGCGCCGTTTCCGGCGCCTTCTCTCTCGATGCTGTTCTATCAGATCGACGCGGCCCGCGCCTTCGTCGTCACGGCAAACGCCTTCTGCACATAGCTGTCGCGGTCATAGACATCGTCGAAGAACTGCACCTTGCCGTCCTTGTCCGGCCAGGCGGTGAAATAGGCGACATAGACCGGGATTTTCACCGGCACCTGCACGGCGCGGTTCTTGCCCGAAGCGATCTGCTCGCCGACCTTTTCGACGCTGGTGCCGAGAACCGCGGCGGCCATGCGGCGCGGATCGACCAGACGGATACAGCCGTGGCTCAGCGCCCGCATGTCGCGGTTGAAGAAGCTTTTGGCCGGCGTGTCATGCATGTAGATGGCATGTGCATTGGGGAACAGGATCTTCAGGTCGCCCAGCGCATTGTCGCTGCTTGGCGGCTGGCGCACGGAAACGGCGTTGGTCGAGCCATACCAGTTGACGCTGGTGGAGGAGACGGCACGGCCGCCCACCTGCACCTCATAACCCAGCCGGTCGAGATAGGACGGATCGCGGCGCAGCTTCGGCAGCATCTCGTTGACGATGATCGACTGCGGCACGCCCCAGTAGGGATTGAACTCGACGGTCTGGATCTCGTCCTGGAAGAAATAGGTCTGGTTGGCCTTGGAGCCGACGACCACCTTCATGCCGAACTGCTCCTGGCCGTCATTGTGGTAATAGGCCATGAAGGCGGGCTGGTTGATGAAGACATAACGCTGGCCGAGATCGGCCGGCAGCCAGCGGATCTGCTCCATGGCCACCTGCACCTTGGCAATCTTCGCATCGTTGCTTTCGCCGACCATGGCGCGCACGGTGGCGCGACCGATCACGCCATCGGGCTTCAGGCCGTTTTCGCTCTGGAACGCCTTCACCAGGTCGACGAGATCAGGCGTATAGTCAGGCGTCTGCTGATAACCGGAAATGATCGCCGCATGCTCGGCCTTGAAGGCCGGCGAAGCGCGATGTTCGATGGCCTTGACGACATTCACCATATCCGCGCTGCTGTTGCCGGGCTTCAGCACCAGATCGGCGGGAACACGGACGGCGTGAACCGCATCGCCCTCGCCGCGCAGGCGCGCAAGTTCCGCCTTCAGCGTCTGGTATTCGGCGCTATCAGGTTCGCGGCTGCGCAGATAGGCGGCGACATCGGGGCTCAGGCCCGCAAGCTTCAGCACGGGTGCAAGATTGACCGTCTTGCGCTTGAAATCATGGTAGCCGGAGAGCCGGTTCGGATCGACACGCCCGCGGATGGTATCCTGCACATAGGCGAGAACCTTGGCGGACAGCGCCAGCTCGAACTGCATCTGCGCCCGCTGGTAGACGTCGGAGGTCGATGCGGAGGCCGTTTCCGCCGGCGTGCCGGTCGCGGTCGCGCCTGTCGAATTGCTGCTGATGCTGGCGGTCACATCCTTTGCCGGCGCGGAAATGCTGTAGTCGGCCGGATCGAGGCCGCTTTCGCCAACCGTCTCGAAGAAGGCCATGACGGCGTTGGCGCGCTCGGTCAGCTCGCCGCCGGAAACCCACAGCGTCTTGCCGCCGACACCGTAATAGGCTTCCAGCGCCTTTCCGATTTCAGGCGTGGCGCTGAATTTCAGATTGGCGAGGCCCTCGCCGAAATTCGCCGTGTTCACCGCGCGCGCCGCATCCGCCTTGTAATCGTAATAACGCGGGCCGGAAACGCGCGGCAGGGGCTCGGGATCGGAGGCATCGGCGCTCATCCGCGCACCCGGCGGCGAGGTGACGATGCCGGCCGGCGGCAGTTCACCGCGATCGCGCGCAGCCTTGGCCGGGCCGCCGCGCAGGAGGTCCATCAGCGTGACCGCGCCGGCGCTGCCGGGAAGAGCGGTGGAAACGGAAAGACCGAGAGCCAGCACCAGCGCTGCCGATGTTTTTCCAGATGTGACTTGCAATTTGATCCTCGTAGCACCCAGCACCGCCAGCGAAACGGCGGGCATCAGTTTCATGCCTGTCTAGCCGATCGACGGCCCGTTGAAAAGAAACGCCCAAAGTCCACAACCGTGCCGAAATGAACCTTATGATACAGCCAAAGCCATAAAAACGTAATTTCCAGAATTGGCGAGAATGGTTAAATTTCTATTTATTTCATTCACTTTGCCATGACCGGACGGACAGCCTGCATGCTGCGGAAAGCCCGGTTTCCCGGCCGTTTCGCGACGTAGTAAAAATGACACGCAGGCCCGTTTTTCATCCCCGCCCTGCCCTTCCTCCAAAATCGCTTCTGCGCGGCGGGAAATATCTGCCTCTGCCGCATTGCAGCGCTTTCATTGCCGGCGCGATGATTCTATATATCGGCCGCGCAAGGCGGGCGAAGGCGCCGTTTTGGCGGAGGAAAACAAGTAAAAAGGCAAGATTGATGACAGCCACACGGACGGAAACCGATACATTTGGACCCATTGAAGTTCAGGCCGATCGCTATTGGGGCGCGCAGGCGCAGCGCTCGCTCGGCAACTTCAAGATCGGCTGGGAAAAGCAGCCCGCCTCTGTCGTTCGTGCGCTGGGCATCGTCAAGCAGGCTGCCGCCCGCACCAACATGGCGCTGGCCGGTCTCGACCCCAAGGTCGGCGACGCCATTATCGCCGCCGCACAGGAAGTCATCGACGGCAAGCTGACCGAGCATTTCCCGCTTGTCGTCTGGCAGACCGGCTCCGGCACCCAGTCCAACATGAATGCCAATGAGGTGATTTCCAACCGCGCCATCGAAATGCTCGGCGGCGAAATGGGCACCAAGAAGCCCGTCCACCCCAATGACCACGTCAATATGAGCCAGTCCTCGAACGACACCTACCCGACGGCGATGCACATCGCCTGCGTGGAAGAGATCGTTCACCACCTGCTGCCGAGCCTCAAGCACCTGCACAAGGCGCTGGAAGCCAAGGTCAAGCAGTTCGAGAAGATCATCAAGATCGGCCGCACCCACACGCAGGATGCAACCCCGCTGACGCTCGGCCAGGAATTCTCCGGTTATGCCGCGCAGGTCGCCTCCGCCATCGCCAACATTGAAACCACCCTGCCCGCGCTCTCCAAGCTCGCCCAGGGCGGCACCGCCGTCGGCACGGGCCTCAACGCTCCCATCGGCTTCGCCGAAAAGGTCGCCGAGGAGATCTCCAAGATCACCGGCCTGCCCTTCGTGACCGCGCCGAACAAGTTCGAGGCGCTCGCCTCGCACGATTCCATGGTCTTCTCCCATGGCGCGATCAACGCGGCTGCTGCTGCGCTGTTCAAGATCGCCAACGACATCCGCTTCCTCGGCTCCGGCCCGCGCGCCGGTCTCGGCGAGCTCTCGCTGCCGGAAAATGAACCCGGCTCGTCTATCATGCCGGGCAAGGTCAACCCCACCCAGTCGGAAGCACTGACGCAGGTCTGCGCCCACATCTTCGGTAACAATGCCGCCCTTTCCTTCGCCGGTTCGCAGGGCCACTTCGAGCTCAACGTCTATAACCCGATGATGGCCTATAACTTCCTGCAGTCGGTCCAGCTTCTGGGCGACGCGGCCGTCTCCTTCACCGACAATTGCGTCGTCGGCATCGAGGCCCGCGAAGACAATATCAAAAAGGGCGTCGAAAACTCTCTGATGCTCGTCACTGCGCTCAACAGCAAGCTCGGCTACGACATCTGCGCCAAGATCGCCAAGACTGCGCACAAGAACGGCACGACCCTGCGCGACGAGGCCGTTGGCGGCGGATACCTCACCAACGAGGAATTCGACCAGTATGTGCGCCCGGAAAACATGATCGGGCCGAAGTAAGCCGGTTGGAATTTGCTGAGATGGAAACGGGCCTTCGGGCCCGTTTTTTGTTTGTTCGAAAAGAAAAAGATCGCGTGGAGCGCGGTCTCGAACGATGACTAACTGTTCTTTAGACGCGACGTCATCCTCGGGCTTCACCCGAGGATCCATAGTCGCGCGGCAGTGGATCCTCGGGTCAGGCCCGAGGATGACAAAGGGAAAGTATCGTCCAACAAAAAGGGCCGCAAAAGCGGCCCTCTTCATCTCATTCGAACCGTCAAACCAGCCGGCTCTGCTCCACCGCCGCTTCCACGAAGCTGGCGAAAAGCGGATGCGGGTCGAGCGGACGGCTCTTCAGTTCCGGGTGGTACTGGACGCCGATGAACCACGGGTGGTCAGGATATTCCACCGTTTCCGGCAGGACACCATCCGGAGACATGCCCGAAAAGACCAGGCCGCATTCTTCCAGCCGGTCCTTGTAATCCACATTTACCTCATAGCGGTGGCGGTGGCGCTCGGAAATGTCAGTGGTGCCGTAGATTTCGGCGATCTTGGTGTCTTTCTTCAGCGCTGCCTTGTAGGCGCCGAGACGCATCGTGCCGCCGAGATCGCCCTTGGAGGAGCGCTTCTCCAGCTCGTTGCCCTTCACCCACTCGGTCATCAGGCCGACGACCGGCTCGGAGGTCGGGCCGAATTCGGTGGAGGATGCATTTTCGATGCCGGCAAGGTGACGGGCCGCTTCCACGACCGCCATCTGCATGCCGAAGCAGATGCCGAAATAAGGCACGTTGCGCTCACGTGCGAACTGCGCCGCCATGATCTTGCCTTCCGAACCGCGCTCGCCGAAACCACCCGGCACCAGAATGCCGTTGACCTTTTCTAGATAGGGGGTCGGATCTTCCTTTTCGAAGACTTCCGACTCGATCCACTCGAGCTTGACCTTGACGCGGTTGGCGAAGCCACCGTGATGCAGCGCCTCGATCAGCGACTTGTAGGCATCCTTGAGGCCGGTATATTTGCCAACGATCGCAATCGTCACTTCGCCTTCCGGCGTGCGGATGCGGTTGCAGACCTCTTCCCAGGGCTCCAGACGCGGCTTCGGCGCCGGCTCGATGCCGAAGGCGGCCAGCACTTCCGAATCGAGGCCTTCCTTGTGGTAGGCAATCGGAACGTCATAGATATTCGCCACATCCAGCGCCTGGATGACGGCGGACGGACGCACGTTGCAGAACAGCGAAAGCTTGCGGCGTTCCGCTTCCGGGATTTCCCGGTCAGCGCGCACCAAGAGGATGTCGGGGTGAATGCCGAGCGCCTGCAATTCCTTCACGGAATGCTGGGTCGGCTTGGTCTTCAGCTCACCGGCTGCCGGAATGTAAGGCATCAGCGTCAGGTGAAGATAGATCGCCGTGCCGCGCGGCAGGTCGTTGCCGAGCTGGCGGATCGCTTCCATGAACGGCATCGCCTCGATGTCACCCACTGTGCCGCCGATCTCGCAGATGACGAAGTCGTAATCGTCATTGCCTTCGATCACGAAATCCTTGATCTCGTTGGTGACATGCGGAATGACCTGAACGGTTGCGCCGAGATAGTCGCCGCGCCGTTCCTTGTCGATGATGTTCTTGTAGATGCGACCGGTGGTGATGTTGTCGGTCTTGGTGGCCGAACGCCCCGTGAAGCGCTCGTAGTGGCCAAGATCGAGGTCCGTCTCGGCACCGTCGTCAGTCACGAACACTTCGCCGTGCTGTGTCGGGCTCATGGTGCCGGGATCGACGTTCAGATAGGGGTCGAGTTTACGAAGCCGCACCCGATAACCACGGGATTGCAACAAAGCTCCGAGTGCTGCCGCGGCGATGCCCTTGCCTAGAGAGGAGACCACGCCGCCTGTGATGAATACATATCGCGCCATGGGATTCACCGGATACCTTTTTACCTCTGATTCCGCCAGCCCAAATTTCATGCTTTCGAAAATTCGCTGTTGACGAATTTGCGATGGGTCAGGCCGGAATGCACACAAAAGAAAACCGGCAGGCTTTTGGCCTGCCGGAGCGTTAAATCAAAACCGGGCTTATTGACCGGTCGGAACTGCGTTCGGATCGGCGGGCTGCGCCGGGGCCGGAGCGGCCGGAGCCGGTGTCGTCTGAGCGGGTGCGGCAGCGCCACTATTGGTCGGAACGCCATTCTCAGCCGGAGCCGGCGTCGACGGCGTCGTGGACGGGCCGAGCGTATCGAGAATGCCGTTACCCTGGCCCTGCGTGGCCGGAATACGGTTCAGAATGTCGGTCGGGCGCGATTCGTAGCGCGTCAGGAGACCGAGGCCGAGCGATGTCGCGAAGAACAGCGCGGCAAGGATCGCCGTGGTGCGGGTCAGCGCATTGGCCGTTCCGCGCGCGGACATGAAGCCCGAACCGCCGCCGATACCGAGGCCGCCGCCTTCGGAACGCTGAATCAGGACCACGCCGACAAGCGCCAGCACGATCATGAGGTGAATAACAATCAAAACGGTCTGCATGACAATCCATTCCATGCCCCGCGCGGAGCACCATAAAGAAGGTTTTGCGGCTCTTTACATGAGGCGAAAGCTTATTCCAAGCCCCTTTCCCGCTACTCTTGCAGGAAAGCTCGGATCAAGCCGTCAGTTGCTCGTATGCGGCATAGATGGAAAGGAAGTCGGAAGCTTTCAAGCTCGCGCCGCCGATCAGCGCGCCATCCACGTTCTCGACGCCCATCAGTTCCAGCGCATTGGCGGGCTTCACCGAGCCGCCATAGAGGATGCGCATGGTCTTGCCGGCGTCGCCGAAGCGCTTGACGAGTTCGTCGCGCATGAAAGCGTGGGCCTCGCGCACATCGTCCACGGTGGGTGTCAGACCCGTGCCGATCGCCCAGACGGGCTCATAGGCGATGACGGTATTTTCGGCGGTCGCCTCATCCGGCAGGGAGCCGGCCAGCTGGCGCTTGAGGATATCGAGCGTCTGGCCCGCCTTGCGCTCATCCGCCGTCTCACCGATACAGACGATGGCGATGAGATCGGCCTGATGGGCGGCAACAGCCTTGGCGCGCACCAGATGATCGGTCTCGGCATGGTCGGTGCGGCGCTCGGAATGGCCGACGATGACATGGGTGCCGAAGCAGTCGGCGATCATCTCGGCGGAAATATCGCCGGTATGGGCGCCGGAGGCGTTCTGGTGGCAATCCTGTGCGCCGATCATCAGCGGGCTGTCATCGCACAGCGCCGTTGCGACGTAGAGCAATGTCGAGGGCGGGCAGATCAGCGCATCCACCTTTTCGGACAGCGCGCCCTTGACGCCCTCTGCCATGGCCTTGATCTGATCGAGCGAGGCACGGGTGCCGTTCATCTTCCAGTTTCCGGCAACAAGCGGTCGAACATTCGGCGTCATGCGTATCCCATTCCCTTTGTCTTGGGCCCGCCCTTGGCGACGCCCCTTCCCTCAGCCGTGTCACGGCCCATAATCGCGACAGAAACACTGCCGGAAATCCCGGGTTATTCCTTTAACCTCAGCGGGCAATAAATGGTACAAAAAAGCGGTCCAAGAGTTCAAAACCACGGGCGATTTCTAGAAAATTGCGGTTGCTGACCCAAATAACGGCCTCAGCGGCTCAAAATCCAGTTCAAAACCGCCCGCCAGTCGGTCATGCGCACCGGCGTGCCGTGGCTGCCGCTCTCATATTGCGTGAACCGCGCCGGCTCGCCGGCCTTCAACACCGTGCGGAAGATCGTCGCCTGCTGATCGGCCGAATAGACCTTGTCGGCGCTGCCATGGGTGAACCAGACAGGCTTTTTCGCCCTGGCAAAGACGCTTTTCGGAAAATCCGGATCGACCGCACCGCCGAGGATCGCCATGCCCTTGAGATTGGCGACGGCGGCCTTGTCGCGGCTGATGCCATAGCAGATGAAACTGCCCATGGAGGCGCAGGTCAAAATGACAGGCTTGCCGCCCGATTTTCTGGCCGCATCGGCAATCAGCGCCGCGATATCGGCAACGCCGTTCTCATCGAAGGAGCGCACGCTCGGCGCATAATAGGTGCCGCCATTGGCGACGGCCAGATTTTTCAGCCGGTTGAAATTGCCGCCGAAGGTGTAGTCGTTCATGCCGAGCCGCCGGTCGCCGCCGCGTCCATGGATGAAGATGACCGTGAAGGCCTGCCCACTTGCCGGCCCGACGCGGCCAACCTCAAGCGCCCTGCCCTCAACGGAAACGCTTTCCAGCGTCTGCGCCTTCTTCGGCGTCATATCGACATATTGCCGTTTCACCCGCCGCTCGGGCACCTCGTCGCGGCCGTTGATATCGCGCATCTCCTGATAATCGACGACTTCTGAAGCGCCACCATCGGCCGTGGAAAGCACCGTCTGGGCGGAAAACAGCTCATCCTTGAAGGGACGTAACGGCCCATCGGAGGCGAAGGCTGCAACCGGCATGGCCGCAACAGTCAGACTGAAAAGAGTACAAAACGTGAAATGAGCTGTGGACATGCCTTGGCTAACCGTTCATTCGTGGCTGCGAGACTTGCCATTGCAACCTCGCCAGCGCAATCCTCCTGTTGCGAAACCCTGACACAATCGTGGCATAGGATGCGCCGCGTTTGCCAGACGGACCCACTTCAAATCGGACGGGAACCGCGTTTGGCGTTATGATTGACGCTACTGGCATAATGATTCGCATGGCGAAATTCTGACACACGCTTTTGAACTTTGGACATGATGGACGACAGCAACGATCTCTTCTCCGGTCTTCCGGCAGCACGAAACAGCGATACGGAAACGAACGAGGACACCGCAAAGACGCCGGTGACTGCGGCCGCCAACGTGCCCGCCAACGCGAATGTGCAGCCGAAACCCGCAGCCGTTGCGGCCGTGACGCCGCCCGCCCCCGTATCACCACCCGGTGACGACTACGGCGCGTCCTCGATCCGCGTGCTCGAAGGGCTGGAGCCGGTGCGCATGCGGCCCGGCATGTATATTGGCGGCACCGATGAAAAGGCGCTGCACCATCTCTTCGCCGAAGTCATCGACAACTCCATGGACGAGGCCGTCGCCGGCCACGCCAATTTCATCGAGGTCCATCTCGACGCCGAAGGTTTTCTGACGGTTACCGATAACGGCCGCGGCATTCCGGTGGAAAACCACCCGCAGGTTCCCGGCAAATCGACGCTCGAAGTCATCATGACCAAGCTGCATGCCGGCGGCAAGTTCGACGGCAAGGCCTATGAGACATCGGGCGGCCTGCACGGCGTCGGTGTTTCCGTGGTCAATGCGCTCTCCGATCTTCTCGAAGTGGAAGTGGCCCGTAACCGCAAGCTTTATCGCCAGCGCTTTTCGCGCGGCGCGCCGATTGGCGGGCTTGAGGAATTGGGCGATGTGCACAATCGTCGCGGCACCCGCGTGCGTTTCCACCCCGATCCGCAGATCTTCGGCGATCACGCCAAGTTCGAACCGGCCCGCATCTTCCGCATGGCCCGCTCCAAGGCCTATCTCTTCGGCGGCGTCGAAATCCGCTGGAGCTGCGATCCCGGCATGGTGCCGGCCGGCGGCGAAATCCCCGAAAAGGCCGTGTTCCATTTCCCCGGCGGCCTGAAGGACTATCTCGCCGCCACGCTCGGCAAGGAATTCACCGTCACCCGCGAGATTTTCTCCGGCCGTACGGAAAAGACCGGCGGCCACGGCGCGCTCGAATGGGCCGTCACCTGGTATGGCGGCGACACGCAGATCCATTCCTATTGCAACACCATTCCCACACCCGAAGGCGGCACGCATGAGGCCGGCTTCCGCATTGCGCTCACCAAGGGCCTGAAGAATTACGCGGACCTGACGCAGAACAAGCGCGCCAAGGACATCACCACCGATGACGTGATGATCTCCGCCGCCGGCATGCTCTCCGTCTTCATCCGCGAGCCGGAATTCGTCGGCCAGACCAAGGACAAGCTCGCCACCGTCGAAGCCCAGCGCATCGTCGAAAACGCGCTGCGCGATCCCTTCGACCATTATCTCGCCGGCAATCCGGGCGAAGCGGCCAAGCTGCTCGACTGGGTGATCGAGCGCGCCGAAGAGCGCCTGCGCCGCCGCAAGGAAAAGGAAGTCAACCGCAAGACCGCCGTGCGCAAGCTGCGCCTGCCCGGCAAGCTGGCGGACTGCGCCCAGAACACCGCCGAAAATGCCGAACTTTTCATCGTCGAGGGTGACTCGGCCGGCGGCTCGGCCAAGCAGGCGCGTAACCGCGCCAATCAGGCCATCCTGCCGCTGCGCGGCAAGATTTTGAACGTCGGCAGCGCCAGCCGCGAAAAGCTCTCCGCCAACCAGCAGATCGCCGATCTCATCCAGGCGCTCGGCTGCGGCACGCGCACCAAATACCGCGAAGAGGATTTGCGGTATGAGCGCATCATCATCATGACCGATGCCGATGTCGACGGCGCGCATATCGCCTCGCTGCTCATCACATTCTTCTATCAGGAAATGCCGGAACTCATTCGCGGCAATCATCTGTACCTCGCCGTGCCGCCGCTCTACGTCATCCGTCAGGGCGCCAAGAGCGCCTATGCCCGCGACGACGCCCACCGTGCCGAGCTGATGGAAACCGTCTTCAAGGGCAAGAAGGTCGAAATCGGCCGCTTCAAAGGCCTCGGCGAGATGATGGCCCAGCAACTGAAGGAAACCACCATGGATCCCGAAAAGCGCACCCTGCTGCGCGTCGAGATCGACGATGTGGATTTCGAAGGCACCCGCGAGGCCGTCGACAATCTGATGGGCACCAAGGCCGATGCCCGCTTCCGTTTCATCCAGGAACGGGCGGCCTTTGCCGATAATCTGGATATCTGATCATCCGGATGAACCCTTGAAAGGCAGCGCACGGCGCTGCCTTTTGTGTTGATGTGGAGGCGACATCATGCGGATAGTGCTGACAGGCAGTTCCGGTCGGGTCGGCCGCGCGATTTTCAGCGCCCTGGCCGGCAGGCACAATGTCACCGGCATGGACCGCTCCCCCTTTTCCACCACCCATATCGTCGGCGATTTCGCGGACGAGGCGCTGTTGCGCTCCGCTTTCGAACAGGCGGATGCGGTGATCCATACGGCCGCACTCCACGCTCCGCATGTCGGCATGGTTCCCGATGCGGAATTCCAGCGCATCAATGTCGAGGGAACCCACATGGTGGCGCAAGCGGCGACGGCGGCGGGCGTGCCGCGGCTGGTTTTCACCAGCACCACGGCGCTTTACGGACACGCTGTTTCCTCGGGGTCCTGCAGCTTCATCGATGAAGCGACGCCGCCCCGGCCGAAGAGCATCTATCACCGCACCAAGCTCGAAGCCGAGCGGATGCTGGAGGCGATGGCCGGCCCGCATCTCGCCGTGCGCGTGCTTCGCATGTCCAGAAGTTTCCCGGAGCCCGCCGATGTCATGGCGGCCTACAGGCTGCATCGTGGCGTCGATATTCGCGATGTCGCCGATGCCCATGTGCTGGCGCTGACCAATGCGGGAGACGATTTCCAACGCTATATCATATCGGCAACCACCCCGTTTTCCGCCGATGACTGCGACAGCCTCGCCGAGGACGCCGCTTCCGTTCTCCGGCAGCGGACCCCGGCCCTCGCCGAAGCTTTCGCACGACAAGGATGGACGTTGCCAGCGACCATTGACAGGGTCTATTCGCCCGCTCGCGCCGCAGGGAGGCTGGGCTGGACATCCCGCTTCGGCTTCGAGGAGGTGCTGGCACAGCTTGACCGGCGCAGCCTCGAAGTCCTGCCGGCCGGCGCCAATATCAGCAGGAAATCCGAATAAGACCGGCCTTAGGCCGCCGCATCCTCGCGGACGTCCAGAATGCGGTCGATCAGGCCCCATTCCAGGGCCTCCTGCACCGTCATGAACCGGTCACGATCCATCGCCCTCTCGAACTCTTCATAACTGCGCCCGCAATGCTCGGCGTAAAGCCGCGTCATGCGGTGCTTTGTCTGCCTGATTTCCTCGGCATGGATGAGCATGTCCGACGCCTGCCCCTGAAAACCGCCCGAGGGCTGGTGAATGAGGATGCTGGCATTGGGCAGCGCCGCGCGCGTGCCCGGTTCGCCCGCCATCAGCAGGAACGACCCCATGGAACGGGCCGTACCCATGCACAGGGTGTGAACCGGCGCGCGAATGTAACGCATCGTGTCATACATGGCCAAACCGCTGGTCACGACGCCACCCGGCGAATTGATGTAGAGGTGGATGGGCTTCTTCGGGTTTTCCGCCTCGAGAAACAGCAATTGCGCGCAGACCAGTGCGGAAACCGCATCGTTGACCTCCCCGCTGAGAAAGATGATCCGTTCCCGCAACAGGCGGGAATAAATGTCGAAAGACCGTTCTCCCCTTGCGGATTGTTCGACGACCATCGGGACGAGTTGCATCGCTTCGCGCATTGGCGAACTCCTGTCGGTTGAAAATGTCGGGAAACGTGGCGGATCAGGCAGCGAGCTTGATCGGCGAAACGTTGCGGTTTGCGGCAGCCTTCGTCATGCGGCCGGCATTGGTGGGCAGATCATGAATGATGCGCAGGCTGGTGCCGCCGCGCCCGTTTCCCGCGATCTGGAAGGTGACGACGCTTTCCAGAAATGGCGGCTTGTCTTCCCGCAGCCTGTAGCGGACCTCTTCGCCGGGCCTGATGTCGATTGCCTCCGGTTCCGCCAGCGCTTCCGCTGGCAGCCAAACGGCGCGGAAGGCCGGAATGCTGATCGCCCGCCAGACCTTCTGTGGCGGCTCGTCCAGATCGTATGCGAGCTCGATGGCGTCGGGAGTTTCGGGCTTTTGCCTGTTCATTGGTCCATATCCTTCAGCAGGAGCTTCAGCGCTTCGATGCGCTGCGGCCAGTAGGCGCGATATTTGCCAAGCCACGCCGCAATACGGGTCAATCCTTCCGGATCGACCTGATAATTGACGAAACGACCCTGCCGACTCTCAACCACAAGCCCCGCCCCGCGCAGCACCGAAAGATGCTGCGACATGGCCGGCTGGCTGATTTCCATGCCTTCGCGCAAGGAGGAGGCATTCATGGCGCCATCCGCCAGTTTTTCGAAAATCGCTCGGCGTGTCGGATCGGCCAGCGCCCGGAAAATATCGTTCTCTGTCATGGAGACACATAAGCACACACTTATGAGATTCGCAATCGTCCTTCCCGCATTTGTGTCGTACGCCAGCCTTGCCCGCCGCACCGCCGAATATAATTAGCCGAGTAATTATCGTGACCGAAATTCCCGCAAGCCTTATCGATTCTTAAACCTTCAACCGATAACTCATGGAACTGCGCGAAATGGTCTCGCTGTCTCCCGCCGGCCGGTCCGGCATGTCCTTTTATTCCTGTGAAGCGATTGCTCGCGCCGTGTTTTCAAACCGGCGCATTGGAGAATGAGGATGTTTATGAAAACCGCAACCGCCCGCAATATGTTCGCCATCGTTTTCGCCGGTGTTTTGACGACCGTGGCGACCGCCGGCGTGCTTTTATGGCTTTCCTATCGGGCGGTGGAAGAACGCTCGATCTCCGAGATGCACAACGCCGCCAACACCAGCGCCGCCAATGTCGAGACGTTTTTTGCGCATGCGACGACGCTGGGTGCGAATATGCGCTCTGCGCTCCACACCGAGAAGGAAACGGGTAACCCGAACCGTCAGTCCATAGACCGCCTGTTCAAGCGGTTGCTCGAAGACAGCCCCTTTGCGGTGGGTATCAGCACCGGCTGGGAACCCAACGCTTTCGACGGCATGGACAAGGAATTCGCCAACACACCGGGCCATGACGCCACAGGCCGTTTTGTGCCCTATTACGCACGCAAGGACGGAAAGGCCGTCGAGGAGCCGCTTGTCGATTACGAGACCCCCGGAGCGGGCGATTATTATCTCGTTCCGCGACGGACCGGCAAGGACCTCATGACCGAGCCCTACGTCTACCCCATCAACGGCAAAGACGTCTTCATGACGTCGTTCATGGCGCCGCTCATGCTGAACGGCAAGTTTGCGGGCGTGATCGGTGTCGACATTGCACTCGATTCCCTCGCCGCCGACCTCGCGAAGCTGAAACCGCTCGGCGAGGGTTATATCGCGCTTCTCAGCAGGGACGGCAGTATTGTCAGCCATCCCGACGCCACGACGCATGGCAAGGCCCTGAAGGATTCCGGCCTGGACGCCGCCGCGTGGCAGGCCCTGATCACCAACCCGGGCACCGCCCGCGAACTGACAGATGCCGCCGGCATTCGCCACATGATGCTGGCCGTGCCCGCCCATGTCCTGCCGGACACGACCTGGTTCGCCATCGTCTCCGTACCGAAATCAACGCTTTTCGCCCATCTCTCCACGCTCGCCGTCACCTCCATTGCTGTCATCGCCATCGCCGCCGGGGCCATGGTCGCCATCGGCTGGCTGCTTGCAGCCCGTTTCGGCAAGCGTCTCAACAAGGTTATCTCCGCAACCAGCCGGATCGCAGAGGGGCGGACGGATGTGGATCTGTCCGAATCCAGCCGCCGCGATGAAATCGGCGAAATGGCCCGCTCGCTTGCCGTCCTGCGCGACGCGACAATCGCCAAGGTCCGCCTTGAGGAAGAGGCCGAGCGGAACCGGGCCTTGTCCGATGAGGAGCGTGCAGAACACGCCGCCGAGGCCGCCAAACGCGACCGGCAGACGCGCGCCGCCGTTGAAGCTCTGGCGGAGGGCTTGCAGAAGCTTGCCGATGGCGACATGACCCATCGCATCGAGGCCGCCTTCGCGGGGTCGCTCGATCAGGTTCGCCACGACTTCAACGCATCGCTTGAAAAACTGCAACTGGCGCTTTCCGCCGTCGACAGAAACGCCGAGGCCATTCGATCCGGCTCGGAGGAAATCCGCGCGGCTTCCGACGATCTCGCCAGACGCACCGAACAGCAGGCGGCTTCCGTGGAGGAGACGGCGGCTGCGCTCGAAGAGATAACAACCTCGCTCAAGGACGCGACATCGCGTGCCGACGAGGCCGGCCAACTTGTGGAACGCACCCGCATCGGGGCGGCAAAATCCGGGGAGGTCGTGCGCCGCGCCGTCGAGGCGATGGGAGGCATCGAAAGCTCGTCGCGCGAGATTTCCAGCATTATCGGCGTTATCGACGAGATTGCCTTCCAGACCAACCTTCTGGCGCTGAATGCGGGCGTCGAGGCGGCGCGTGCGGGTTCAGCGGGCAAGGGCTTCGCTGTGGTTGCCCAGGAGGTGCGCGAGCTAGCGCAACGCTCCGCAAATGCCGCCAAGGAGATCAAGGCGCTCATCACCAAGTCGGGCGAGCAGGTTCATATGGGCGTCACCCTTGTCGGAGATACCGGCGCGGCCCTGGCGGACATCGTCGGGCAGGTGCAGGAGATCGAGCGGAACGTGACGGCGATTGTCCGCTCGTCACGTGAGCAGGCGACGGGGCTGAACGAGATAAGCGCGGCCCTGAACTCCATCGATCAGGGCACACAGCAGAATGCAGCCATGGTCGAACAACAGACGGCGGCCAGCCACGCGCTTGCAAACGAGGTCACCGCACTGAACCGGCTGATCGCCCAGTTTCGATTGACCGGAAATGAAGTTTCGACCGCTCCGCCGGTCAACATGGGTGAAGCCGACCGGCGTCCAGCCCTCTCCGGCGCCCGCGCCCTCGGCGACAGGCTCGGCAAGGCTTTCGGCATCCGATAGGTCGGAAACCGACGCTGCCTGTCATGACGCATTGCATTGGCATGTGAACGCTTTACCCACTCGCGCGTTTTCATCCCGCCTGATAGTCTTCGGGCGGGAGCGATCAAAACAAGTGACTGCATTTACGGTCTTCATCGTCATTCTTCTTCTGGTCATTGGACCGAGCCTGTTCGTCGTCATCGGCAAGCAGCGGGAAAAGGCCATTCCCAAGCGCCCTTCCACCGCCCTGCCCCCTGTCGAGGACGAAACGGCGCTGGACCGGCACTGGCAGTCGATAAGGAACGGCTGGAACGAGAAGAATGCGCTCTGCCTGCTGCATTCCAATCTCGATGCCTTTGCCGTCCGCGTCGCCACGGTCCGGGCCGCCGGACGCAGCCTCGATCTCATGTATTACATGTGGAATGCCGACCTGACCGGACGGCTGATGATGCGCGAAGTCATCGCCGCCGCCGATCGCGGCGTGCGCGTGCGACTGCTGCTCGACGATCTCGGCGTCTCCATCTCAGACCGCGTCTTCCACGCCATCGACAGCCACCCCAATATCGAGCTGAGGCTGTTCAACCCCACCCGGGCGCGGGAAAATATGCTGCATCGCAGCATCGAGCTGGTGCTGCGTTTCCGCAGCGTCAACCGCCGCATGCACAACAAGGCCTGGATTGCCGATGGGCGGGCCGTCATCGTCGGCGGGCGCAATATCGGCGACGCCTATTTCGATGCGGCCGAGCGCGCGAATTTCCACGATTTCGACATTCTCGGTTTCGGCAGGATCGTCGCCGACGCCACCGAAATCTTCGACGATTACTGGAACAGCGCCGTTTCCGTTCCCGTGCGGTCGCTTCTGGCGCGACGGCCGAGCAAACTTGCCCGATTGCGGCGCGAACTGGACGCCTTGCCGAAGAGCGATGCCGCCAAGCCCTATCTGGAACGCGTCGAAAGCCAGTATGACCGCGACCATTTCCTGATGTCGGACCGTCTGCACTGGGTTGAGGCGGCGGATATTCTCGCCGACCCGCCTGAGAAAGCGGCGGGCAAACGCCGCAAGGGCCACAATTTCCTGATGGAAAGCCTGCTGCCGCTGATGCAGGCGGCAAGCGACAGCCTGCACATCACCTCCCCCTATTTCATTCCCGGCAGACAGGGGGTTGGGATATTTTTGCAGCTCGCGGAAAACGGCGTCTCTGTCGCCATCCTTACCAATTCGCTGGCCGCAACGGACGTGGCGGCCGTGCACGCCGGTTATGCCCGCTATCGCAAGCCGCTCCTGCTTGGCGGGGTGCGCCTGCATGAGCTGCGCGCGCAGGCGGATCAGCCGAACTTCACCCTGCGCGGTTCGGGGCAGGCAAGCCTGCACACCAAGGCCTTCACCCGCGATGGCAGGACAGGCTATATCGGCTCGCTCAATTTCGATCCTCGCTCCGCCTCGCTCAACACGGAAATGGGCGTCGTGTTCAACTCAGCCCCGCTGGTTGCCCGCATGGACGAGATATTCGCCGAGGAAATCCGCCGCAGCATGAGCTTCGAACTGGCGATCGACAAAGGCAGGCACATCCTCTGGATGACGGACGAACAGGGACGGACGAAGACCTACCGGCGCGAACCCGACGCGGCCGTCAGCCGCCGCATCGTCGCGGGCATCATGCGTTTTCTGCCACTGGAATCGCAGCTTTGACAGGCAAGACCGACCTCGGGAAATTCCGCCTCAGGCCGCCGGCCTTACCCCCGCCTTCGCCAGCTGTATCTGCACCAGCGTATCGAGGTTCTGGTTGACGCGGCAATAGAACTCCTCATCGATGAAGGGCCGCAGCATGAAATCATTGCCGCCCGCCTTCAGGAACCGCGCCGAAAGCAGCCGGTTGGTGGAGGAGGACACGCCGATGATGCGCAGCTCATGCGAGCCGCGCACGGTGCGGATGCGCCGCGTCAGTTCGAAACCGTCAATATCGGGCATGTTGTAATCGGTCACGACGAGGCCGATATCGGGATTGGCCTTCAGTATATCGAGCGCCTTCGCACCGCTATCCGCCAGGCTGACGCGGAAATTATAGCGCTTGAGGCGGCTCGAAAGCAGCGCCCGCGCCGTCGGGCTGTCATCGACGATCAGCACATGGTGGCGGTGGTTGGTGAGAAAGCGGCAGACGGATTCCGTCAGCATATCCACGGCGAAAATATTGTCTTTCAGAATATAATCGACCACATCCTTGGCGATCAGCGTCTCGCGCGTCGCTTCATGAAAGGTGCTGGTGAAAACGATGGTCGGGATCGAAAGATCGATCAGATATTCCAGCGCCTCGCCCTTTTCCGCCCCCGGCAGGTTGATGTTGGAAATGGCGAGCGTCACCGGCTCCGGCGAATGTTCGTAGCAGGCCTGCAATTCCTCGAAATTGCGGCACACTTCCACGGAAACGCCGAGCAATTCCTTCAGCCGCATGCTCACCATCTGGGTGAACACATTGGTGTCTTCCGCCAGCAAGATGCGGCTGTTGGTAAAAGGCACGCCAGAATATTGCATGCCCGTGATGCCGAGAAAATTCATTCTGCCCCGATCCCCCATCGAATGTCAGGGGAAAATAGCAGGCGCATTTTTCAGAATCATTAATAGCACTTTTGTTGGGAAAGCAGTTGAGCATATGCTTACTTAAACGGAAATACGGCCCACGAGGGGCCGTATTCCGACTGCGGGAGGGGATATTTTGTCTCAGGCGCGCAGAAGCGCATTTTCCGTATCGAACGGGCTTTCTTCCACCACTTCGGCATCATAGGAGGTGCCGAGAATGCGGATTTTTAGCTTGGTGCCCACGGCCGCATATTCCGGCTTGAGCATGGCGAGCGCGATGGATTTGCCGAGACGCCAGCCGAAACCGCCGCTCGTCGCACGGCCCGCAAGCGCGCCGCTTTCATCGAAGATCGCTTCCGAACCGCGCGCATCGACATCCGTATTGCCTGACACGGTGAGCGTCGAGAACACCCACTTCACGCCGGCCTCCTTATAAGCCACCAGCGCATCGCGGCCGATGAAGCTCTTCTCCGGGCGCAGGAAGCGGTCGAGACCGGATTCATAGGCGTTATATTCCACCGAAAGCTCGCGCCCCATGTTGCGATAGGATTTTTCGAGCGACATGGAGACCATGGCGCGGATGCCGAAAGGCTTGATGCCGAATTCGGCGCCCGCTTCCATCAGCCGGTCGAAGATGTAGTTCTGCATCTCGATCGGATGGTGCAGTTCCCAACCCAGTTCGCCCACGAAGTTGACGCGCAGCGCATGCGCCGTCGCCACGCCGACGGAAATCTGCCTGCCGGTGAGCCAGGGGAAATCCTTGTTCTCAAGGCTGGTGCGGGTCAGCTTCTTCAGGAGATCGCGCGACTTCGGACCGGCAAGCACCAGCACGCCGTATTTCTGCGTGATCGGCTGCAGCACCACGGAACCATCGGTGGGCGCAAGGCGGCGCAGCACGTCATGGTCATGCGCTTCGAGACCACCGGCCGAAACCATGTAGAAACGGCCCGGCGCCCATTCATAGACCGTGAATTCGGCCTTCACGCCGCCATTCGGCGTCAGAAGATGGGTGAGCGCGATACGGCCGCGCTTCTTCGGCACCGCATTGGCGAGAATGCTGTCGAGCCATGCCCGCGCGCCGGGGCCGGAAACCTCCATCTTGGCGAAGGCCGACATATCGAGCACGCCGACATTCTGATGGACATTCTTCACCTCGTTGCCGACATGTTCGAAATAGTTCGAGCGGCGGAACGACCATTTCTCGACGATACGGCCGTCATCCAATGCCGGCGCATGGTTGTGGCTGGTGATGACATCCGCACCCACGCCGAGGTCTTCCTCGCGCAGCGCATAACCTTCCGGCGCATACCAGTTGGCGCGCTCCCAGCCATAGACGGAGCCGAAAACGCCGCCGAGCTTCTTCAGGCGGTCATAAACCGGCGTCGTCTTCAACGGACGGGCGGCGGAGCGCTCCTCATCCGGATAATGCATGGTGAAGACGTTGGCATAGGCTTCCTCGTTCTTGGCGATGAGGTAACCTTCCGTCGCGTAAGGGCCGAAGCGGCGCGGATCGACGCCCATCAGGTCGAGCGTCGGCTCGCCGTCGACGATCCATTCGGCCAGCTGCCAGCCGGCGCCGCCGGCAGCGGTGATGCCGAAGGAATGGCCTTCATTCAGCCAGAAATTCTTCAGGCCCGGTGCGGGGCCGACGATCGGGTTGCCATCAGGCGTATAGGCGATAGCACCGTTATAGACCTTCTTGATACCCACCTCACCGAAGGCCGGAACGCGCACCATGGCGGTTTCGATATGCGGCATCAGGCGGTCAAGCTCTTCCTGGAACAGCTCATATTCGCTGTCATCGGAGGGACCGTCGACATAACAGACCGGCGCGCCGACTTCGTAAGGACCGAGGATCAGACCGCCCGCTTCCTCGCGCATGTACCAGGCGGAGTCGGATTCGCGCAGCACGCCCATTTCCGGCAGACCCTGGCGGCGGCGCTCCTGGATGGCCGGGTGCGGCTCGGTGACGATATATTGATGCTCGACCGGAATGACCGGAATGTTGATGCCGACCATCTCGCCGGTCTTGCGGGCAAAGGAGCCCGTGCAGGAGATGATATGCTCGGCGATGATCTCGCCCCTGTCGGTCGTCACCTTCCAGTGACCGTCTTCCAGCTGCTCGATGGCGGTGACCGTCGTGTTGCGGTAGATGGTTGCCCCGCGATCACGCGCGCCCTTGGCGAGCGCCTGCGTCAGATCGGCAGGCTGAATATAACCGTCATCCGGATGCTGGATGGCGCCGAGCAGGCCGTCCGTCTCGCAGAGCGGCCAGATTTCCTTCACCTGCTCCGGCGTCAGCATGTTGACGCGCACGCCGATGGTCTCGGCAATGCCGGCATAATACATATATTCGTCCCAGCGATCCTTGGTGCGGGCGAGACGGATGTTGGACACCTTGGAGAAGCCGACATTCATGCCGGTCTCTTCCTGAAGCTCCTCATAGAACTTGACGGAATATTTGTGGATCTGGCCGACCGAATAGCTCATGTTGAACAGCGGCAGAAGCCCGGCCGCGTGCCAGGTGGAACCGGAGGTGAGCTCCTTGCGCTCGATGAGCACGCTGTCGCTCCAGCCCTTCCTGGCAAGATGATAAAGCGTCGAAACGCCAACGACGCCGCCACCGATCACCACCGCCCGTGCATGTGTCTTCATTTACAGAACCCCTGAAAAGCGCCGGCCTCGCCTTATTCCGCCGACATTGGATGGGAGGAATATGAAGCGCTCGGTCGCCGTTCAGCCGCCTGATTGCGACATGGCCATAGGGTGCTGCGACAGGGAAGAAATTGCTGTCACGGGGGTGGGCTTCTGCGCTGCCGCCGCCCCTGTGGAGGCGGCGACACTGACTGGCGAGTATAGCTCCGATATTCAGGGCTACCGATTCTGAAGCCGCCTCTGCATCTCAAGCATCTTTGGTTGATCCAGCTTGAAATCTTCGAGCATCTTATTGCCCGGAACAATAATGGTTTCTTTGAAAACAGGGGCTCCGGGCAGATTGTGAATGCCTCCTCCGCCCGCTGCCGGTGGTGGAGAAACCGGAGACTCCTCTGGATCATTTTGGATGGGAATTTCGCAGGGCGGAATCTCAAATTGACAACCGGCAGCCAGCGGGGAAGCCCCGCCTCCTGCGTTCTGCGCGAATGCATTTGGAGCAGGGGCAAAAAAGAAGCTAACCAGTCCGAACAAAATCGATGCGTTTTTCATTTTTGCACCTCCGTCGATGTCGCGCATGCCCGCGTCGTGCCTTTTACTTTCTTATCGGCGGAGGCCTTTGCCAGATCGTCCCTCCAAGCAGGTGTACTGCCGCGCATACCCAGCGAAACAGAATTGAAGCCAATAACGAGGGGCCGGGCAAAACGACGTTCGGAGAACAGACCCGAACTATTGGCGCTGCGGATGGCATTTTCAGCAGCGAGCTTTTCCTTCACGGCAGCGTCCTCCGGGGTTTCCTTGGGCCGGTCAGTTGCCGCCGAATTCACGGCATCCTGCAATTGCTTCATGTCCGGCTTGCCACCAGCCAAATTGGCTTCCAGCAGCCGCCCACGGCCATTCGTAACCTTCACGCCACGCGTCAGAAATGCCTGCCGCACCACAATCAGCCGGATGTCATAGATGTAGCGCAGACCGCAATCTTTGGTTTCCGCACTTCGCAAAATGTCTCGGCCGAGAATATAGGAGAGCTTCTCGCGCAGATATTCATCGTTACAAAGGAGCTGCGTTTTCTTGCCGGCACAAAACTGAATCAATGCATATTGAGCGTGAAAAGGATTGATGGCGTAGGTCTGGACGTTCTGAAGCTCGATTTCCTCGACATCAGCACGCGCGCCGCCGAAACCGATAGTGTTCCAGAGCCCGGCCATGCCTTCCCGTCGCTCGATCTTGATAACCGGGAAAAGCACATCCTTCACCTCAAGACCCGAGGTCGTGCCATTATTCTGGACTTCGCTGCGCGGCTGCGAAAGGGCAAGCTTTTCCTCACCCTGCTGCCAGGTATTGTCACCGAAATAAGGGGCTTCCGATTTCAGGGAAAGGTATTGTCGAAGGTCCGGTATCTGCGTCACCTTGACGTAGCGGCCAATGAAGGATTCGCTCTGGAGATCGTCCGGCAGCGACTTGAACTTATGGCCTGAATCTACGACTTCGGCGATGATATCGCCGACGTAGATGTCCTCCTGGGGCGGATAGACCGGCGTTATGCCGAGCCTTCGGATGGATTCATTCCAGCGCTTCGGCAGGTAATCGTCGGTCACATCCGTCTCACCCATCAGGAAAAACAGACCCGCCGAGCCGATAACGACCCCCGCCGTTAGAAGGGACAGCCTGGCGGCATGGGGCTGCATCCACGCCCAAACCCCCTTCAGCTTCTCCCGAAGAGATGTTTTCGCCGAAACCGGGCCCGGAGGCTGGGCAGACTGGGCAGACTGGGCAGACTGGGCAGACTGGGCAGGCTGGGCAGGCTGGGCAGGCTGGGCAGGCTGGGCAGGCTGGGCAGGCTGGGCAGGCTGGGCAGGCCCTGCATTCTCATCGACTGGATCCGGCATTTGAACCCCGACAGAAAAATAAACTAAACAATAACCACAATATATCAACTTACGGTTTATATAACAATACAGTCTTAACGGGTATTTTTATGATATTTTCTTGCCGAAAGCCGGAATATCCGGCCTTCACCCAGTAAAAAGTCTTGCCCGAGCGTCTCGATCTTTCACCGCGACGAAATCGGGCGCGGGAAGAACCCCGCGCCCGAAAGATACGGCCTCTTTGCCGCAGGAATTGCGGCGCTCCGTCAATTGTCCTTGCCGGTCGCCTTTGCCGCGGGTTTCGGCTCGGCAGCCGTCTTTTCGCCCGCCGTGCCGGCATCCTTTTCCGGAGCTGCCGCCGTCGCGGGCGATGCCGCTCCCGTATGCGACACCACCGCCTTTTCACCCTCCTCCGCAAGCAGGGCCGCCAGCATCTGCGGGTTGGCGTCGCCTTCCATGTGGATATTGAGGTTGCGCTGCGGGAACGGGATGTCGATCCCCTCCTCCCGGAAGCGGTGGAGGATCGCGATCCGGAGCGCGTTTTTCACGCCGAGCCCGTTCGACAGGTCGGCGAGATGGAAGCGCAATTCGAAATCCAGCGAGAAATCGCCGAACCGCAGGAATTCCACATGCGGCTCGGGATTGCGCAGCACCGACGGCTGGGCGCGCACCAGTTCCAGCAGAATATCCATGACCTTCTGCGGATCGGAATCGTAGGAGACGGAAACGGGAATTTCCGCCCGCATGATGCGGTTGCGGTGTGTCCAGTTGCCAACGGAAGAATTGATGAATTCCGAATTCGGCACGATGATCGACTGACCGCGGAAGGTCTCGATCTCGGTGGCGCGCACCGAAAGCCGCTTGACGGTGCCTTCCGTCGTGCCTGTCACCACCCAGTCCCCCACCTTGAAGGGGCGTTCGACCAGCAGGATGAGGCCGGAGACGAAGTTGGAGACGATGTTCTGCAGGCCGAAACCGATACCGACCGAAAGGGCCGAAGCCACCAGCGCCAGGCTGGAGAGGTTGAGACCGGCGGAGGAAACGCCGAAGATGGCCGCCACCGCGATACCGAGATAACCGATACCGGTCTTGACCGAGTTGCGCACCCCGGCATCCACCTGGCCGCGCGCCATGACGTTATTGTCCAGCCACTTCTGGAACCAGCGGGTGATGATGTAACCGATGGCGAAGACAAGGACGCCGCCGAAAAGGCCGATCAGCGAAATGGAGGCATTGCCGACGGTGATGCCCGTCAGGAGACGATAGGCCCAGCTTTCGATGTCGCCCGGCTGGAAACCCCAGGAAAACAGGATGAGCGGCACGCCGAAGGCAAGCGCGACGGCATAGATGCCGAGCCCCGCGGCAAGACCGGCCTGATCGAGCGCCACCACGCCAAGCCCGAAACGCCGCGCGAGATAACGGCCGGCAAGCGATTCCGCAAAGGCGCCCTGCCGCGAGATCGCCTTGCCCGAGAGAATGCCGATATACATCGTCGCCAGCACCGCGCCGGTGGCGACGATCTGCGTGGCAAGGAAGCGCGCCAGCCCGACATAACCCGTCAGGCAGGCGCCGATGAGGACGAGACCGCCCACCCGCAGCAGGATGACCAGCCAGCGCGGCAGGCGCTGGTTGCCGGTCTCGTAATCCTGCCCCTCGCCGATCACCGGCCGCAGGAATGACACTGTCAGCAGGATAAGGCCGATGATGATCGAGGCGACGAAGCTTTTGGCAACAGTGACGATCAGCGGCGAATAAAGCGTCTCGCTGATCGCGCCGAACAGGTAATCGAGCCCGTTGACGAGCGCCATCAGCAGCACCGCCGAGGACAGCGTGTGCGCACCGCGATTGGAAACCTTGAGCAGGCGCCACTCCGGCTGCGTCGGCGCGAAGATCGCATAGCTCAGCCGCGACACGAAATAAACGAAGCCGGTGACCGCCATGGCGCCGAACAGGATCGGCGCGATATCGGATCGCAGCACATTGAAATTATCGAGGAAGAACGCCGATGTGACCAGGAACAGGAACAACGACAGCGACTGCACCATGGTCGACCAGAAGGCCACCGAAAGCCGTCGCAGATAGGAAGGCTCGCCCGTAAACGCCCGCCGATCCATGCGGCTGCCAAAAAAACGGTAACCCACCACAAGAAACAGCAGCCCCGCCATGATCGACAGCGACACGGCCCCGAACATCGGCAGGCGCTTGTAACTCCAGACGAAACTCACCCAGCTGCTGAAAGCGTTGTTGAGGTTGGTCAATTCGGTCAGAAAGGCGGAGGACGCATCGCCCAGCGTCTGCGCCGAAACTTCCGTGCGCTTGAACAGCGTGGCGGCGAAAAGCGCCCGGCGAACGGCGGTGATATTGTTGGAGATCTGCGCGGCGTTGGTGGCCGTGCTCTCCACCTCGCCGGCAATCGCATTCACCTCAGCCCGTTCCGCCGTCAGCCGGTTTCGCTCCTCCGTCACCATGCTCGCTTCCGGCGGCTGGTCATCCGCCGGCGGCGCGCCGAGAGCGTCCAGCCGGGTCTTGATCTGGTCGAGACGGGTGCGCAGCTTGGTGTTGGCGGCGGTTGCATCGGCGGCGATGGTATCGGCGCGGCCCTTCAGGTCCACAAGCTGCACATCGTCGCTGCCGCCCGCTTCCACCTGCCTGGCGATCGCCGCGACATCGGCCTTCCATTTCTCAAGCTCCGTCCTTGCCTGTTCGACGGTCGAAACCTGGATCGCCACCGGTGCGGGGGGCGTGCCCTCCTGCGCCGAAGCCGGCATCGCCGACAGAAGACCGCCGAACAGGCACAGCACCATGGCCATCATCGCTGCCATGGCAGTCCTTCGCCGCCGATCCGGCGTCAGCCCATCGAACATCCGCATGCCATCCATCCATCCGCCGAACATCAACCGCACATCCATGCCTTTCGTCTCATTGCGCCGCATCAGGCTATTTAGCGCCTGCCGCACGGAAAACCACCCGCATGAAGCGAGGTTTTCAGGAGTTTGCCTTGCTTTTCACCACGAGAATCATCACCTTTGATATGCAGCAACATGGGAGGAAATCATGGAATCTGCTGGCATTGGCTGGATCGCAGCCATCATCATCGGTGGTGTCGCCGGGTGGCTCGCCGAACAATTCATGAAAAGCAATATGGGTGTTTTCATGAACATCCTTCTTGGAATCGTCGGCGCGATCGTCGCCAACGCCATCCTATCGGTGTTTGGAATCGTTTTGACCGGCTGGCTCGGTTACCTCATCGCCGGCTTCATCGGCGCCTGCATCCTCATCCTTGTCGGTCGGGCTTTCAGGCGCGGATGAATAAAGGCAAAAATCCGTAAAACCCCGGATTTCCAGACTTTTCCAGCGCGGCTGAAATTTTTTCGTCACAAAAATCGAAGAAATTTCATTTCCGCGCTGGACAAGCCCAAACTTCCCCTTTATACGCCCCCTCACACCGCCACACGGTGCCGGTCGGGTGATTAGCTCAGTTGGTAGAGCAGCTGACTCTTAATCAGCGGGTCGTAGGTTCGAGCCCTACATCACCCACCAAATTCCTCCTGAAATGACAAGACGTTGCGATGCTAGCTTGAAGCATCGCATAAGCGTGCCAGGCTTTCGCCAGGGCCTTCGCTTTCGATAATGGTTGCGCATGGAGCAGCCCTCGTCACCCGCAGAGCGCGGCTGCGCCACACGCCTGCAATTCCATTTCCATACGCTTCTGCTTGTCCCTTCCCCAAAGCTGTCTCAATCGTCCTTATGATCGGGACCATGAGATTGCTCATCAACATATTGCTTTTCATCCTCGGCGCGGTCGGGAGCGGGATATGTGCGTTTTTATTGTCGGCAGCGCTGGCCGATTCCGGGTTTCTCGGCTCCTGTTTTGAGGGAAATTGCGCCTATGCGGCGCTTTTCATGGTGCTGCCCGTCACATGGTTCGTGCTTTTTGCGCTTTATGTCATGGCGCTGTTGATCTGGCGGCGAAAACCTTTCCGGAACGGAAGGCTCTGAAAAACGAGCATGGCGGCGTCATCGCTACCGCAGGCTCGTTGACAGCGATCGAGACTTGCCGTTAACGTCCGCCTGCTGGGGGATTCGCTGCCAGTGATATGTGGGCCTGTAAGGCTTACCCGATATCACCGGCCTCTGAATGTGCATGTTCCGATTTGCGTCTCGCGTATGATGGGCATGCCGGAAAACAGGGAGACCAAAGGATGCGGGCCGCAATCAATTCCCCGTCACTTTCGATCGACACCATGGACTATCAGGCCGAGTGCCAGTTTGCGCTCGAACCTTCCATTCATGGGCTGATCGAAAAAGCGGAACATGCCGGCTGGAACCGCCAGCAGGCCGCCCTTGCCATCGTCGCGCTCGCCAGCGAGCATCTCACCGATCTGCTGTCCGCCGGCGTTCCCGCGCCGGATCAACGTCCCCTCTCCTGATCTCCCCCTGAAACCGGGCGGATTAGCGCCCGCGTATCGAAACAACATCGCAAAAATCGACACAGCAGACCCGGAGTGTCACAGCCGACACTGCCGGAACAGGTCATGCCGCAAGGATCGCCGTGTGGCGCAAAGCCGATCTTCCCCCGCATCCGCATATCCCGATGCGGCTCGCCGCATCCACGGTCGCTCATCGCGCCCTGCGTGGCGGTCCCGCCGGCACGTCTGCCATAGTGTTGACACAAGCCGCCAATAATGAGAACATAAAGTGAACATTATGGAGGTCAGCGATGAACACAGCAGACGCAGCCATAGAAAATGCCCTCTCCGTTGTCGCCCGTTCCCGCGACATGCGCGAACGCGCGCTGGAGCGGCGGCGCGAGCTGCAGCGGCGAACGGAAGTCATCATCACCCGGCCGCTTTACGTGCTTAAAAAGAACGAAGGGCCGAAGCAGCTGTCGCTGAAGCTCGACAGCTAGCGGCCGATGAAAATGCTCGAAAAAGCGCAGGCAAAAAGCGAAACTGCCAGCCTCGCCCGGAAAGCAAAATCCCGTGCGGATCACCTCACGCACGGGATTTCTAGAATGAAGAGGTCATTGTCTTGTCTTATTGCATGCGTTGCATTGCGGCTTCCGGTTCACCGGTCGTCGCAACCGTCGCAGGCAGGCGGTCGGTCTTTTTCAGGATGACGACTGGCTTTTCCGCCGGCTCTGTCGGCGGAACGATGCTTGCGGTCTTGAATTCACGATCTACGGCAGGAACGGAAGCATTGATCTGTTGATGACCTGCGCATTCCGCAAACGCTGCACTGGCGGAAAAACCAAAGACAGCGGCGATAATGAGAACTGATTTCATGTCATTCTCCCTTCGCTTTTGTGGCAATCTCCAGTCTAGGTGGAGACGAGCCGGATTAAAAATCACAGTTTAGAGACATCTAAAGCTTTCGATCATTTCGGCACTCGTCGTCATCAATATGCGGAGCCAGGCAACAGGCAAATTCCCTGCCCTTATTTCTTCCGCACATCCAGCGGGTTTCGGCAAAGCGGCCTGCGAAATATCATCGCCACGTAACTTCCCTTCAGGGAAATGAGGCTTGGCGTATAAGTCGAAACCTTTGCCGTGTTGGCGGCCTTGATCGTTCTTCCCTCAGAGGAATTCTGCTGCATGGCACGCCTCCTTCCATGAGCGATAACGAAAATGCGCCGGTCTTGTTCCGTATCGCCCTCTCGTTGCAGCCAGAGATCAAGGCGCTGCCAGTTG
>NZ_JAOCCY010000039.1:0-2090 GCF_029840625.1 Agrobacterium sp. GD03872 | reverse complement strand
GTCTGGACCCTAGCTGACAATCCTCATTACTCTCAAAGAAGCGGTGCCCAAAGCCGCGCAAGAGGCGAACTGATCCGGATGTGAAGCGGCTGATCGACAAGCGCGCTGATCAGTTCATCGCTCTGTACAAAATCGTCAGACAGCATGCGCTCCACGTCGGACGCAAAGGCCCCGTCTGCGACGAAGACCATGCTCTCGAAATTGAGCCGGAAGGAACGGTTGTCGAGGTTCGCGGTCCCGACCGCTGCCAGATCGTCATCCACGAGAATGACCTTCTGGTGCAAAAAGCCGTCGCAATAGCGGAAGAACCGCACGCCTGTTGCACGCAATTCGTCGAAATAGGCGTGCGAAGCGAGCCACGGCAGATAATGGTCGATCGTGGAGGGGAGCAGAATCCGCACATCCCGACCTGCAAGGGCCGCAGAGACGAGCGCGGACATGATGTCGGTGTCCGGTACGAAATAGGGCGAGGCGATCCAGATCCTGTCCCGGGCAGCCGTGATCGCGGTGAAGAACATCAGGCTACCGCTGTCGATCGGGTCTCCGGGCCCCGTTGGCACTAGGGCTGCAAGCGTCGCGTTTTCCGGGTCCGTCGCGTCACCCGCCTCCCATGGCAAATCGTCCGTCAGGGACTCGCCGCTGGCCCAATGCCAGTCCTCCGCGAAAACGGCTTGTATCTGCCCCGCGACCGGCCCCCGGATCTCGACATGTGTGTCTCTCCAGCGGCCGAACTGCGGGTCAAGGCCGAGATACTCGTCGCCAACGTTGTGCCCGCCGACAAAGGCCACGTCACCGTCGACGACAACCGTTTTGCGATGATTACGAAAGTTGATCTCCAACCGCGATGTTGGACCTCTGGAGTGATCCGGGTTCAGCACGGCGACACCGGCGTCGCGCAATCTGGCGGCCCAGGCCTCCGGCAGTTTCTGGCTGCCCACCCCGTCATACATCACGCGGACCTTCACGCCGCGCGCGGCGGCAGCAACGAGGTGATCCGCCAAGCGCCGTCCAAGCCCGTCGTCTCGTATGATGTAGAACTGCACACATACGCTTTCGCGCGCGCTGTCGACCACTGCGCAGATGGCATCGAAGGTCGCGCCGCCGTCGATCAGCAGCCGGACCTCATTTCCGCCGGTAAAGGGCAGTCCCCCGATGCGTTCGAGCGCGCGCAGCGTTTTCTCCCGTTCAAACGGGAGGGTGCCTCTGCTCGCTTCGGTATCTTGTATGCTGAACAGGTCATGGCTTTCTCGCCATGCCGCGCGATAGTCGCGGACTTTGCGGCGACCGAGCACAAGGAAGGCTGGAACGCCGAACCACGGCGATGAAACGAGAAAGACGACCCAAGCGGCTGCACCCTGTGGCGTGCGCGCCGATGCAATCGCGGCCCAGACGCAATAGGCGACTGCCAAGGCGCCAAAAACAGCCAGTATTGTCGCAAGAACTGTCGTCACCTGGCGAGCGGCTCCCGAGTCAAAGAGTAAAATAGCGCGCTTATCGTAGCAGCGATTTTAGAAACGGAAATGGTCGTGTCGCGAAGGTGGTGGAAATTGCCGAGCAGCGGGCTCCGGGCATGTAACGTTGGCTCCAGTCAGGGGCGTTGATGATGTGACCGCCCCCCGACGGCATCGCTGTGCCAAGGTGGGTCTGCGAGGATCCACAGAGAGGAGCGGTCATGTCGGAGATTATCACGGTTGGGCTCGACCTGGCGAAGAATGTGTTTCAGGCGCATGGGGCTGATGCATCCGGGCGCGTGTTGCTGCGCAAGAAGCTGAGACGGGACCAAGTGCTGGCGTTTTTCGGTCAGTTGCCGCCCTGCGTGGTGGGGTAATCCTCCCCGTTTTAACGGGGTGCAGCCGTAGAACTCACGCGGCCATCTTCAGCTTCATGGCAGGTGTGACCCCGCCGATGCCCATGTTCGGGCGTTCGTTGTTGTAGGTCCAGAGCCATTCGGTGGCGATCTGCTGCACCTCCTCGATGGTTTCAAAGATGTAGAGGTCCAGCCATTCGTGGCGGACCGTCCGGTTGTAGCGCTCGACATAAGCGTTCTGCTGGGGCTTGCCGGGCTGGATGTAGGTCAGGGTGATGCCCTG
>NZ_JAOCCY010000038.1:0-2251 GCF_029840625.1 Agrobacterium sp. GD03872 | reverse complement strand
GAGTGGAGTAAGAAGCGCAGATGCGCTTCTCCTCCCCGAACCGTACTTGCACCTTTCAGCGCATACGGCTCTCCATTCAAGCTTGGCCCATGGCCATTGCAACATCATGATAGTTCGACGTGACGGTGCTGCGGTTTTCGATCCGGACGATGTATGGGTTCTCCTCCGGATTACGCCACCGGAATTGCGCCTTGGGGCTTGAGACAAGCCGTTGCAGCGCTTTCCCGACGGGATCACCACGTTCATTCCGACCAAACACGAGCCAGGTTTTCGCCTTGCCCGGTTCGGGGGCCCTGAACCATTTCCGCATCAAGGGTTTGATGCGGGATCGGTATTTGTGCCCCAGCCAATGCGCCATTTTCCAGAACACGACATGGTCGATGCGCCGGAAGACGTACGCCGTGAAGTCGGCGAACTTGTAGAACGCCGCCCATCCCACCAATTGGCGGTTCAGGCCAGCGATCATGTCGACCGTACTGACACTATGATTGCCGGAAAGGGTTTCGGTAAGTCTGTGAACAAACCCCTTGGCCTTTTCCTTGGGTATTGTCGTTACGATGGACATCCGTCCATGCGCCCCTCGCTTGCGGATGATCCGGTGCCCCAGAAAGACGAAGCCGTCGTTGACGTGGGTGACATGGGTCTTCTCCATGTTCAGCGTCAACTTCAACTCACCTTCTAGAAACGCCCGGCATTCCTCGCGGATTTCCTCTGCCTGAACCTTGGTTCCTTTTACGATCACGACGAAGTCGTCAGCGTATCGGCAATAGGCAACAGCCGGTTTCCATTGCCGGTTCTCACGAACCGTGATGGGGCGGCCTTGCTTGATGCCGAAGTTCCATGCCCATCGGTCCTTGCGGGCCTTCTTGTTCAGGTATTTCGCCTCCAGCCACATATCAAACTCGTGGAGCATGATGTTGGACAGGAGCGGTGACAGAACGCCACCTTGCGGAACGCCCTCGCTTGAGGCTGTGAACAAGCCACGGTCGATGTGGCCTGCCTTCAGGAATCGATAGAGAAGATCGACGAACCGTCCGTCCTGCACCCGTCGCCGCACACATTTCAGAAGCAGCCTGTGATGGACCGTGTCAAAGTAGCTGGCGAGATCACCTTCGATGATCCAGCGGCCCTTCGTTCCACCTCCATCCTGTAGCTGTATCCTCACGGTGCGGACGGCGTGATGCACGCTGCGTTCCGGCCGGAAGCCATAGGATAGACGATGGAAATCGCTCTCCCAGATCGGCTCCATGGCCATCAGCATGGCGCGTTGTACGATGCGATCCGTCAGGGTCGGAATACCCAGTGGTCGTAGCTTACCGTTCGATTTCGGGATATAGATGCGCTTTACCGGCTGGGGGCGATAGGTCTCCTCCAGCAGGCTTGTCCGCAGGTCATCCAGATGCTGATCCAGTTTGTCCTGCAGTTTCTGCTTATCCATTCCGTCAACACCCGGCGTTCGTGCGCCACTTGACGCCAGAACCATCCGAGCGGCCTCGGCAAGCCATTCCCGATTGGCAATCAGCCGAAGAAGCCGATCAAACCGTCGGTTTGGATCGCTCTCGGCCCATGTTGCGAGCTTTTGCTGCATTTCACTGATTATCAAAGGTCTTCACCTCGCTTGATCAGATAGTTTGCACTTCAAGCAGTTTGAACTGTTCCCCTTCGCCATGTGATGGGCTTTCCCCATCCCGGACTACTACGGGAACTCCGCCAACATGATGGACATCAGGGTCAACTCCCTTGCGACGCAGTACTTCGTTGTCATTCCATCATGCCTTCCCTCGTTCATATGCTGGACGTCAGCGCATTGGTGAGGTTGCCGGTCGCAGTCTTTTCCCTTGCGTTCCGCAAGTCGATGCCGATGTCATGGTCTGGCTGCATTCTCCCCATGACCCCATACGGGCGACCTACATATACGACCGTATTCGGATGCCGCCGACTTACGTGTCCGGCAGCTTCATCAGCATTTCGCCTGTTAAACCGTGTAGGCGAAGGCGACCTTTCAGCCCTCAGATGCGGGTTAACCGGTTCGTGTTCCTCAACCTTCCAATACTTCAGCCTCGGGAACCATCTTGGCGTAACGGCTTCGCCTCAATCCCCTTTACCTGCGGGCTACGTCACCCTGCCAGTTGACGGCAGGTCACCGCCGCTTGGGCTCATGCCCCCTCGCAGCAGGGGACAGGCAAATACTCACATCCTCCTTTCTCTTTGCATTCCAGTCATATGCCTCCCCGATTGGGGCGAGGCGCAC
>NZ_JAOCCY010000037.1:0-2899 GCF_029840625.1 Agrobacterium sp. GD03872 | reverse complement strand
ATGCTTGCGCCATCGGTGCTGTTATTGCTGGTGTGGATGATCGTGCCTCTGGCGATGACGCTGTGGTTCTCGTTCCAGAACTACAATCTCCTCAACCCGGCCAATGTCAGCTTTGCCGGCCTGTTCAATTACCAGTATTTCTACACCGACCCGGCCTTCTTCCAGTCGATCTGGAACACGCTTTTGATCGTCGGCGGCGTGCTTGCGATCACCGTCATCGGCGGCATCGCCATTGCGCTGCTGCTCGACAATGACATTTTCGGCCAGGGCATCGTGCGCATCATGATCATCTCGCCCTTCTTCGTCATGCCGCCGGTGGCAGCTTTGGTGTGGAAGAACATGATCATGCATCCCGGTTACGGCGTGCTTGCCGATCTGTCGCGCTTCTTCGGTTTCCAGCCGGTCGACTGGTTCGCGCAGTTTCCGCTGCTCTCCATCATCATCATCGTCGCCTGGCAATGGCTGCCGTTCGCGACACTGATCCTCTTGACCGCCCTGCAGTCGCTCGATGGCGAGCAGAAGGAAGCCGCCGAGATGGATGGCGCCAACTTCGTCAACCGCTTCGTCTACCTGACCCTGCCGCATCTGTCGCGCGCCATCACCGTCGTCATCCTCATCCAGACGATCTTCCTGCTCGGCGTTTACGCGGAAATCCTCGTCACCACCAATGGCGGACCGGGTTATGCTTCGACCAACCTCGCCTTCCTCATCTATCGCACCGCGCTTCTCGGTTACGACGTCGGCGGCGCTTCGGCCGGCGGCATCATCGCCGTCATCCTCGCCAATATCGTCGCCATCTTCCTGATGCGGGCGGTTGGCAAGAACCTGGATCGGTAGGGGGTATGACAATGGTTCTATCTGCGGCATCAGCGCCCCACCTCCCTCATTCCTGTGCTTGTCACAGGAATCCAGCCAGCCCAAGTCCTTGGGCTGAAACAAAGTCCCTCCGTCGCGCAGACGCGCGCCGACTGGATTCCTGTGACAAGCACAGGAATGAGGGAAGTGGGGATGCATCCGTCTCCATACCAAAACGGCCCCACGCTTTTGCCGCTATCGCTTCAGGGGAGGTCTAATCATGGCCCGCAAGACAACCACACGTGCGAAGATCGGCTTTTCCATCGCGGCCTGGGCCGTGGCGCTGCTGCTGTTCTTCCCGATCCTCTATGCCTTCCTCACCTCGATCAAGACCGAGCCGGAAGCAATCGCCGGCTTCAGCCTCATTCCCTCGGGCACGCTTGAGAATTACGTGACGGTCCAGACCCAGCGTGATTACTTCAAGCCGTTCATGAACTCGGTGGTGCTGTCGCTCGGCTCGACGATCATCGCGCTGATCATCGCCATTCCCGCCGCCTGGGCCATGGCGTTTTCGCCGACCAAACGCACCAAGGACATTTTGATGTGGATGCTCTCCACCAAGATGATGCCGGCCGTCGCCGTCTTGGTGCCGATCTATCTGATCTTCCGCAATGCCGGCCTGCTCGATACCCGCATCGGGCTGACCATCATGCTCACCTTCATCAACCTGCCGATCGTCATCTGGATGCTCTACACTTACTTTCGGGAAATCCCCGGCGAGATTCTCGAAGCGGCCCGCATGGATGGCGCATCGCTGTGGAACGAGATCGTGCATGTGCTGACCCCGATGGCGGTGCCCGGTATCGCCTCGACGCTGCTTTTGAACGTCATCCTCGCCTGGAATGAAGCCTTCTGGACCATCCGGCTGACGACCACCAATGCCGCGCCGCTGACGGCCTTCATCGCCTCCTTCTCAAGCCCACAGGGGCTGTTCTGGGCAAAACTCTCGGCCGCCTCGATGATGGCGATCGCCCCCATTCTCGTCATCGGCTGGTTCTCGCAGAAACAACTCGTGCGCGGCCTGACCTTCGGCGCCGTGAAATAAGGAACACAAATATGGGCAGCATTTCCCTTCAGACCGTGTCCAAGGTCTTCGGCGAGGCAAAAGTCATCCCGTCGATCGATCTCGATATCAACGACGGCGAATTTGTCGTCTTCGTCGGCCCCTCCGGTTGCGGCAAGTCGACATTGCTGCGGCTGATCGCCGGGCTGGAGGATGTCTCCGGCGGCAGGATCACCATCGACGGCCGCGATGTCACCGAAAAGGCCCCGGCCGAGCGTGGCCTTGCCATGGTGTTCCAGTCCTATGCGCTTTATCCGCATATGAGTGTCAGGAACAACATCGCCTTCCCGCTGAAGATGGCCAAGCTCGACAAGGCGGTGATCGATAAAAAGGTCGAAGACGCCGCCCGGGTGCTGAACCTCACCGATTATCTCGAACGCCGGCCCTCGCAGCTGTCCGGCGGCCAGCGCCAGCGTGTCGCCATCGGCCGCGCCATCGTGCGCGAACCGAAAGCCTTCCTGTTCGATGAACCGCTCTCCAACCTCGATGCGGCGCTGCGCGGCACCATGCGGCTGGAAATCTCAGAACTGCACAACACGCTGAAGACAACGATGATCTACGTCACCCACGACCAGGTGGAGGCCATGACCATGGCCGACAAGATCGTCGTCTTGAACCGCGGCAATATCGAGCAGGTCGGCTCGCCGATGCAGCTTTACCGCTCCCCCGCCAACCTCTTCGTCGCCGGCTTCATCGGCTCGCCGCGCATGAACCTCATCACCGGCGACTACGCCCGCAGCAAGGGCGCCACCACCGCCGGTGTGCGGCCCGAACATCTGGTGCTGTCGAAGGAAAGCGGGCTGTGGCAGGGCAAGGTCACGGTTGCCGAACATCTCGGATCGGATACGTTCCTGCATCTCGAGGTCGATGGCATCGGGCCGATCACCGCCAGAACCGACGGCGAGTTCGAATGCAGGCATGGCGATACAGTCTTCATCACGCCGGATGACACGAAGATACACAGGTTCGATGAGAAGGGTA
>NZ_JAOCCY010000036.1:0-3384 GCF_029840625.1 Agrobacterium sp. GD03872 | reverse complement strand
AGGGTAGATGTGTTCGGAGAGCTTGCCCCCTCATCCGGCCCTTCGGGCCACCTTCTCCCCGGCGGGGAGAAGAAACCCAGTCACGCTTTCCCCTGCCCTCACAACGCCGCGGCGCATTCCTGGCAAAACGGCGTATAGGGCACCGCCTTCAGCCGATCCTCCGAAATCCGCTTGCCGCATTTGACGCAGGTGCCGAAGGTGCCGCTGGCGATACGGTCGAGGGCGGCGTCGATGGCGCGCAGCTCGTCCTGACCCACCTGCCCCAGCTCGTCCAGCACCTCGTCATTGCTGCGTTCGGTGGCGCGGTCCTCGTCATCGGGATTGCGAGGCTCTTCGAAATCGGCTTCGATCTTGTGCAGGCGGCGATAAAGCTCGCGCTGGCGGTCACGCAGGATTTTCTCGTAACTTTCGACATTCATGTTTTTTCCTCCAGCCGGTACGGGCGGAAAACCCGCCCGCAACCCCAAAAACGTCAGGCTTTTATCGATCCACCAGCACCGAGCATTTGGCGTGGCGCACCACGCGGTCCGCGGTGGCGCCGATGAAGTAATTGCTGAAATCCGGCGTGTGCGACGCGATGATGATGAGGTCGGCCTTGTGTTCCTCGGCGGCGGCGATGATTTCGCGCGCGGGCGCGCCGCTCCTGATTTCCTGGCTGCCCTTGAAACCGGCCCTGGCCTTGAGGTCCGAAAGCTTCGCCTTGGCGTCCTTGATGGCGTTTTCGATGAGGTCGACAGGCAGGTCGATCGCCATATAGCCCGGCAGTTCCTCGACCACGTTGATGAGAACGATCTCGCCATCGGGATCCAGCAGCGCCTTGGCCTTTTCGAGAATCCTTTCCCCCTTGTCGGTGGCGCTGAGGTCTACCGGTACGATGATCTTCCTGTACATGGCTGTCTCCTTTGGCTTGATCCGCCGTTTAGCGTGTCGGGCTAGGCTTATATTTCCCGTTCGGCACGGCCTTCACCTTGATCGAAGTCAAAGCCGGAGCCGGGCCGGAACGGGGCATTGTCAACGAATAGTGGACAGTCAATCGCCAGACGGTGATCTTTGCTGAACGACGAAACCAGCCCATATTCGCCTTCGACAAACGCCGCAAAGCGGCGTCGGCCGATAGTTCCGGCGACCGATCCGCCCCATGGCGCTTCGGATTCAATATGGAGATCATGATGAGTGAAATCAAACAATTCGCCCTGACGCGGCCGGCCTATGTCGGCCAGGCGCATCTCGTCGTTCACGATCTGCCGCGCGTTTCGGATTTCTACCAGAAGATCATCGGTCTTGCCGTTCTTGAAAAGAACCCGAGCGGCGAAGTGCTGGGTATCGGCGGCCAGCCGCTGCTTACACTTTCCACCTCCGGCACGGCGGAACGCGCGCCGCGCAACGCCGCAGGCCTGTTCCACACCGCCTTCCTGATGCCGAGCCGGGACGATCTGGCCCATTGGCTGGCGCATGCCGCCCATAACAATGTCCAGCTTCAGGGCGCGTCCGACCATCTGGTCAGCGAGGCGATCTATCTTGCCGACCCGGAAGGCAACGGCATCGAGGTCTATCGCGACCGTTCGCCTGACGAATGGACCTACCAGCAGGACGGCACGGTGGAGATGGCCACCCTCGGCCTCAACCTTCAGGCGCTTTACGACAGCGCGCCGAAGACGGCCTTTACCGGTGCGGCGGAAGGAACCGCCATCGGCCATATCCATCTGCAGGTCGGCAATATTCCGCAGGCGGATGAGTTTTATCAGGATGTGCTGGGGCTGAAGATCATGGCGCGTTATCCCGGCGCGAGCTTCTTCGGTTCCGGGGCCTATCACCACCATGTGGCCGCCAATATCTGGAACAGCCGCGGCGCCACAACCCGCAAGGACAATATGACCGGCCTTTCCGGCTATTCGCTGAAATTCAACGAGCCGGCGGCGCTCGACAGGGCGGCTGCCGCACTCGACCGGCTGGAGATCGCCACCGAGCGGCAGGGCGACGGCATTGCCCTGAAAGATCCGTGGGGCATTGGGCTAAAGCTTTCCGCATAAACGTAAAAAGGGGCGGCAGAAATTTACGCCGCCCCGGAACCGCCACATTTTTCGAACGTTTGTCACCTGATTGGGGGACCGTTCGATGAATGAAAACGCCAGACCGGACAAGACCGGCACATTGGCCACCGCCGGGGCGACGACCGGAACCGTTCCGCCACCAAGGGCCGCCGCGCTGGAGGCCCCGGCCTCCACCTCGCGCCGCGACGATGCGCGCAGCCAGCAGCCGCTTGGCCGCGAAGCGCTTGATGTCGTCGTCGCCTGGTCGGTGATCGGCATCTTCCTCATCATGCTGATGGCGGTCATCCACGAATTGTCGCTTATCCTCATTCCGGTGGTGATGGCCATCGTGGTGGGCATGATCCTCGGCATCGCCGCCGAAAAGCTCGGCTCCTACGGCATTCCCGGCTTCGGCGTCGCGCTCATCCTGTCAAGCCTCGTGGCGGCGGTGATGTTCTTCGTGGTCAATTCGCTGACCGAGCCGCTCTCGCTTCTCGCTTCGGAAGGGCCGGCGCTGGTGGAGCGCAGCATCGACCGTTTCCTGCCCTATCTGCAAAGCCTCAGATGGCTGAATATTTCGGCGGCGAGCTTCAGCCTGGGGTCGATGTCGATGGAATCCTTGATTTCGCGCAGCGGCGAAATCATTTCCGTGCTCGGCTCCAACGTCACCCCTGCGGTCATTCAGGGCCTGATCTTCCTCGCCGCGCTGCTGATGTTTCTCTATAGCCGGCTGCGGCTGCGCAAGGCGATCATCATGGCCTTTCCGGCCCGCCACCAGCGGCTCAGGACTATCCGCATCATCGGCTCGGTGGAAGAGGTGCTCGGCACCTATTTCGCCACGGCGGCGCTGATCTATGCCGGGCTCGGGGTGACGATGGTGATCATCGCCTATTTCGGCGGGCTGGCCATGCCGCTGCTCTGGGGGCTGTTCGCCTTCCTCTCCAGCTTCGTGCCGTTTCTCGGCATTACCGCCATGACGATAGCGCTGACGGTGGCTGGTATCATCACCCATGACAACATCGTTCTGGCGCTTCTGCCGGCGGCGATCTTCTTCACCATTCACCTTTTGATGGAAAACCTCGCCTTCCCGGCGGTGGTGGGCCGCAACATGGAGATAAACCCCTTCCTCGTCTTCGTGATGATCATTTTCTGGACGTGGATGTGGGGGGCGGCCGGGGCCATGCTGGCGCTGCCGCTGTCGCTGATCGCCATGACGGTGACGCGGGAACTCTTCCCCTCACGCCGGGTGGTGCCGAACCTGCCGGATTGAGCACGGCTTCAATGGCAGGCGCGGGCGCGTGGGGCTTACCCCCCTCTGCCCTGCCGGGCATCTCCCCCACAAGGGGGGAGATCG
>NZ_JAOCCY010000035.1:0-4394 GCF_029840625.1 Agrobacterium sp. GD03872 | reverse complement strand
GTTCGGGCAGATCGAGCCGGGGCAGACGCGCATCGATCGCGGCGCGCAGCGCGGTGAGGCTAGGTGGTTCCTCGATCTTTTCCAGGCGATCGAGGGACAGATCCGAGCCTTCCGAGGTATTGATGATGGTGACGGCCGGGTTCAGCGGGACACGATCGGCGGTTTCCCGATAGGCTCGGTCTAGCCGGCTCGACAAACGCCCGAGTTCTTCGTCAGCAACGGTGGATACTCCGACGGTGCGGCAGACCGTGGGACGTGCAGCTTCCCATGCCGGACCTGATAGTAGCCCCTTACGCGGATCGGCATACCGCAGTGAGCGAACCGGAAAGATGTCGCGCCGGCGAATGGCGCGGCGCAGTTCGTCCAGGATGCAGAGCCGATATCCCGTGAGATCGACGGCGCCATCGGCAGTCTTGAGTTGGGTCTGCCATGCCTTTGGCGCAAAGGCTGTTGGTGGTGGGCCGGCGCGCTTGCCACCGGAATGAACCACACGGAGATAATCAATGGCCTCCAGCAAGGGCCGGCCGGCGGGAGCCGCGCCGAGATCGAGGCTGGCGAGCAGCCCCGGCGTATATGCAATCTTACGATTGTGCTTCCTGAGTTCGGTAAAGTAGGTGTCGTCGTGAGGTTCCGCGAGGGTGCCGACACGCTCAACGGCCGCGTCAAGCGCCTGCCTGTCGATCAGGTCGAAGATTGCGGTGCGGACTGCATCGTCGGGCGTTTCGGGATCGAGAATGACGATCGCCGCGTCGCGCAACTTCAGTGCCGCTGCATCTAGATCTCGCAGCGACCGCAATCTTGCCAGCTTGGCAGCCGACGACGCCTCCGACACCATCGATGTCGTGACGGCGTCGAACAGATCGATGACATCATCCCCGGCCGATGCTTCGAGTGTTCGAATAAAGGCCAGCAGGGTTGCCGCGCGCCGGTCGGCCGGCAGACGCGAAACGGCCTGAGCCTTTGCAGCGCTGGCAAACCGCGCCAGCGCCGTGACTTTACCAGGTGGCAGCCGATCGAGCGACGGCAGGCCGCTTGCGTGGGTGCGAATTTCTTCCAGACGGCCGAGTGCACGGCTGATCTCCCGTCCGCTTTGAATGTACGGCCCGTCACGCAGCCGGTCGAGCGGGCTTTGGCGGGCACCCTCCGGAATAGCGACCAGGCTATCAAGCCGTTCCCGCTGTTCTGGCGTCATCGCCTCGATCAGCAATCTATGCAGCCGCCTGTTCGCCCGTGTGCGAACCCTTGCCACGGCCCTTTCAAGCACAGACAGACCCGGCAGTAGGACCTTGTCTTCTAGCAGCCATGCGACGGCCCGGTCGAAGAGAGCCGACGGTCGGTCCGATCCCGTCCAGCACAGGGCATAAAGAAAGCGGTTGAGACGGAACGCGACACCATAATCACTATAGGTCCGGTAGCCGTAGTGCTGACGAATGCGAGGCGCATGACGCCAGCGCCCTTCGCTGCGGGCATATTCGGCAATCAACTCTTCGGGCTCGGTGAGCGAAAGCTGGCGGGCGGTGAAGCGCAGAGCTGAAACAGGTGCCTCTGTGGGGTCTTCCGGAAAGGTGCCAAGCATGCGCAGCGATCCGAGCTGGACGGCGACGCCTAGACGATTGTGATCGCGGCGATGCACGGCGACGAACGCACGATCGGCGTCATCGAGGTGGAAATAGCGAGCCAATTGGTCCGGGGTAAGCTCGTCGGGAAAACGGCCATATTCCCGCGCCTGGCTCTCGCTCAGGTATCCTACCGGCACGGTCTTTTACGCCTGTATGCTGTTGTCGCGCTTCGCTCGACGCTTGCTTGCCAGTAGATCATTTGCCCGCTCGCGGGGCTTTCCCTTGGCATCGACGTAGGCATAGAGCGTCGATAACGACACGCCGAGTTCAGCCGCGACATCACGCGCAGCGTTGTCGCGATCTGCCATCATCGCCATGGCCGCCTTCAGCTTCTTCAGTGTCATGACGCGCGGTCGCCCGCCAGCCCGACCTCGGGCACGCGCCGCTGCCAGCCCCGCCATGGTGCGTTCGTGGATGAGATCGCGCTCGAACTCTGCCAGGGTGGCAAAGATGCCGAAGACGAGGCGGCCGGTTGTCGTCGTGGTGTCCACGTCGCCGGTCAGGACCTTCAGGCCGATCCCTTGCTTCTGAAGGTCGCCGACCAGGCCGACCACATGGGCGAGCGAGCGGCCGATGCGATCGAGCTTCCATACCACCAGAGCGTCACCAGCCCGCGCAATCTCAAGCGCTTTAGCCAAACCCGGCCGTTCTGTTGCACGGCCCGAGCACACGTCTCGAAAATCTTCTCACATCCGGCGCGTTCAAGACCGTCGCGTTGGAGATCGAGATTCTGCTCGCTGGTCGAAACCCGCATATAACCAATCAGCATCGGCGCCCCCCCGTTTCATATTAACTTAGACGGTAGGGAGGTTATCGGCTATAGGTTTCTGCACGAGTATTTATAGAATTTGACCGCTTCTGCGGAATTGTTGCGATCTGCTTCGCGGCGTCACATCAAACCGGGGTTTGTTGCACAGACTGAACCGACCGCTTACGTTCTTATTCCTGTCGTTCAAGCTCTAACCTCGTTGCCCAAGAGCAAAATGGTGAGGCTGTCGCCCGGGACGCCGTAGGAACCGTTTGTGCACCGCTCTGTAGGTTCGAACTAAGTCAAATACGGTCAAGCACACAACCACGCCGTCAGGCATGTAGAGCGGGTGAATTACAGGAGAACTCATGCCCGTTTTAGAAAGGCTGATCTGGCAGATCGAAACAGATCTGAATTCAGAGATGTCCCTTCGATCGCTTTCGGAACGTTGCGCGGTCAACATCCATCACATGTGTCGCGTATTCCAACACGCCACTGGGATGTCGATCATGTCCTACACACGGGCACGCAAACTGTCCAAAGCGGCGCGCGCAATCGTGTCCGGCAATGACAGTATAATCGCTGTCGCCCTGGACGCAGGCTACGGTTCTCACGAGGCATTCACGCGCGCCTTCGCAAGCTATTTCGGCACCACGCCGAGCAGTTTGCGCAAGGAGCACTTCGCCGCAAATCTTGACCTTATGGAGCCCTTCGAAATGAATAAAGATATGATCGTTCCGGTCAGTGCACCCCGGAAGCAAGAACGTGCAGCCTTTAATGTCATCGGTCTTGGGACCGATTGCTCGTTTGCGCAGACCGGAAACATTCCGGCCGTTTGGCAATCTTTCAATGCCCGTGAAGAGGAGGTGGCAGGCGCCGTGCCTGGAGCCACCTATGGCGTTTGCTGCATGGCCGATGAAGCAGGGAATTTCCGCTACATCGCAGGCGTCGAGGCGACAGGATCAACACCGGCGATGGAACGCGTTGACCTACCCTCGCAACTCTATGCCGTGTTCACGCATACTGGCCATATCTCGGACCTGCCGAAGACCGTCTACACAATCTGGAACAAGGTGCTGCCGGAATCGGGACTTGAGGCTGCGAAAGCACCTGACTTCGAAAAATATGATCACCGATTTGATGGTCAAACAGGCCGTGGAGAGGTGGAGGTATGGATACCGATCATTTCGTAACGGTCGTGTGATGAGACTATCTGGCAGCTAGAGCCGGAGCTACAACTGGCAGTTTTTCAACGTTACGCTTCAAAAGCTGCCAGTCCGCCTCCCGCTGCCAGAACCTCTCAGGAATCGCCGCATGGCTTATGTAGGTTTTCTGTTCCGTTGCTACTCAGACCCCATGAACTGCGACGACAGCCTTGCCTCGATCCCAGACATCGTCGATTCTGCAAATCAGTCCGGGCGAGCAGCACCCTTCGCGGTGGCGGACCTGATAACGGCGATTTCTGCCGTTCGCCTGGACGCCGAGGTGCTGGCTCTTGGCCTTGGCGAGCTGGTGCTGGCGCAGAAACTCAACTGGCCGAAACCCCTGCCGCTGCTGCTGCCCGGACGCTTTGGACCCGCCTTCCGCACCATCGGTGGTCGCGGTCGCGTCCGGCCGGGTGAGCCAACCTATCCGAAAGCGATCTGCCTGGCGCTGGTCGACGGTGTTGAGGCAGCGCTGCGGTCCGCCGTCGAGATCGATCGCCGCGCCGCGCGGTTGATGGCAGTGGCGCCGAAGGTGCGAACCAAAGGCGCCGAACCGGTGATCCGTCGATTGCTGACCGAAGACGCCGTGCCGGCGTCCGCACCGGGGTCAAAACTGTCGCGCTGGGCGGCCAACCGGCTGTTCGAGCGTCTGGAAAGTTTGGAGGCGGTGCGCGAGCTCTCCGGCCGCTCCTCCTTCCGAATCTTCGGATTGTGACCATGACCGCATCTTCCCCAGCCAAAGTCCGTCGGAAAGCGAACGCCGCGGACGAGCGTTTGTTTGATCGGGAGCTGGAAGACCTGCCGGCGGAGATGCGCTGGCGG
>NZ_JAOCCY010000034.1:0-6373 GCF_029840625.1 Agrobacterium sp. GD03872 | reverse complement strand
TTTCTTCTCCCCGCCGGGGAGAAGGTGGCCCGAAGGGTCGGATGAGGGGGCAACGTTGCCGTATCTCACCACCCTTGCCCCCTCATCCCGCTGCCGCGGACTTCTCCCCCTCGGGGAGAAGAAACAAGTGGCGCCGACACCGCCTGTGCAATTGCCGGGAGCCCCCTCCCCACGGTTGCAATAATAGCGTAACGTGCTTTCGCGCCCCTCTTTCCGAATGCGCGCGTATCTGAGTTTCGGAGACTGTCCCGCGTGATCGAATATGCCATTCTCTTCGGATTGGGTTTTCTCACCGCTACCCTGCTGGCCCTGTTGATCGCACCCGCGATCCACCGCCGCATCGTCGCCTATACGGAAAACCGCATACGCGCGACGATGCCCATCAGCCCGCAGGAAGTGCGCGCCCAGAAGGACATGGCGCGTGCGCTCTACGCCGCCGAAAACGCCAAGGTCCGCCAGGAACTGGATACGGAACGGGAAAAGAACACCTCGCTGCGCCTCGCCAACGAGGCCGCCTCCAGCGATGCCTATCGTCTCGGCGAACAGAACCGCAGCTTCTCCCTGAAAATCGAGGAGCTGACGCTGGAAATCGGCGAATTGCGCGCGGCCCTCGATGCCGCCGAAGAACACGCCGGCGCCGTACAGGCGAACCTTACACAACAGGAGCAGGCCGCCAACGAGCGCGCCGGCCAGATGTCCGATCTCACCGCCCGCCTCACCAATCTGACGCGCGAGCTGGATGATTCGAAAATCCTCGCCGCCACCCGCGATCTCGAAGCCGAGCAGGCCAAGCAGACCGCCACACGTTTCCGCAAGGAAGGCGAGACCGCCAGCCGCGAATTGCAGGACGTGGCGGCCCGCAACAAGGAGGCGATGACGGCGGTTGCCCGCGAAAGCCGCAAGGTCACCCGGCTCGAGGAACAGGTCGCGACCGTCATGGCGAAAAATGCCGATCTCGACACGATGCTGACGCTGCGCAATCAGGAAGTCGCCCGCCTCAAGGAACAGCTTGCCGCAACCGGCGGCCGCGCCAACGACATGATCATCCGCCTGCCGAACCCTGCCGTGCCGGTCGAGAAAACGGTTAGCCCATCGCAACCGACGGCCCCTGCCCCGGCCGCCGCGCTTGAAACCGCACCCGCCGCCGAAGAAGAGGCGGCACCGGAGGAAACAGCCCCCCCGGTCGTGACGGAGCCAGCGGCGTCGCAAGGTCTGGAGCAGGAAATCGAGGATATCCGCAATCAGGGCACTGCGCTTACCGAACGCCTGCTGAATGTGCGCGGCACCGGCAATGACGAACCCATCCGCCGCGAAATCGCAAGGATCGCCGCCGAGATGATCGCGCTCACCGCCGCACAGGAGGGCGAAAAATCGCCGATTCCGGGGCTGCTCGCCAAGGCCTCCGGCTCATCGGGGCGGGAGAGCCTTGCGAAACGGGCGAAGGTGGTGATGGAGAAGCGGGAACATTAGGCCCTCGGTGGGTGTGGTTTACCCCGCGTTGAGTGTGCGGCTTACCCCCCTCTGCCCTGCAGGGCATCTCCCCCTCAAGGGGGGAGATCAGCTAGGAGCTAACGCTCGCTCATTCGCAACGTTAGAAATGGGCTGAAAAGTGCCGCATATCGATCTCCCCCCTTGAGGGGGAGATGCCCGGCAGGGCAGAGGGGGGGGGTAAGCCACATACGCCGAGCGATAAAGTGGCACTGACCTAAACCCGCCCCATAACCCCCGCCATCTGATAAAGCGCCAGCCCCGAAGCCGTCCCCGCATTCAGGCTATCAAGCTGCGGCGACTGCGCAATCCGTGCGGTATGAAACCGCGACAGCACCGATTGCGGCAGCCCCTCGCCTTCCGTGCCGATCACCAGCGCCATGCGCTCGGATCGGGGAATATCGCGGATCTCGGTTTCGCCATTGGGCGAAAGGCTCCAGATCGCAAACCCTGCCTCGGAAAGCCGCTCCAGCATCTCCACCGCCCCGCCGCCGCGGTGCCAGGCAACCGAAAGCACCGAGCCGACGGAAACGCGCAGCGCCTTGCGATAAAGCGGATCGCATGAGGTCTCGTCCAGCAGCACCGCATCGGCATAAAACGCCGCCGCATTGCGGAACATCGCCCCCAGATTATCGTGATTGGAAATGCCGCAGCCGACAAGCACCAGCGAAGAGGCGGGAAGTGCCGCCGTCATCTTTTCCAGTCCGCGATCCTGAACCCGCCGCCCAAGCGCCAGAATGCCGCGATGCAGATGGAACCCGACGATGCCATCCAGCACCGGCGCTTCAGCCACATAAACAGGCACATCGTCAGGGAAATCGGCAAGAATATCCGCAACGCCGGAAAGCCGGTTTTTGAGGATGAGGATGCTCTCGGCCGCAAAGGCGCCGCCCGCTTTATGGGCGGCGGCCAGCATGCGCAGCACCACCGTTCCTTCGGCAATGAACCGGCCCTGACGCCCGGTCAGGTCGCGCTCGCGAATATCGCGAAAGGCGGCGATGCGCGGATCGGCCGGGTCCTCGACCGGGATCAGCGCCCGCCCGTCCAGCAGCTTATTGGCCTCACTGGCCATCGACCGTCACATCGGCGAGGAACCGGCCGGCCGCGACGTTGAAGACCAGCGCCTTGCGGGTGCCGTTGGCAAGCCGCCCGTAAAACAGCATGTCACCGCCGGAATAGCTGACATTGTCGATCGTGAAGCCCTGCGGCAGGCTGGCGGTGACGGCAACCGGTCCGTTGCCGGTGGGAACGGCAAGGTTCGGCGCTTCCGTCTGCGTCTGAACCGCCTTCGACGGCCCCATCGCCTTGTAGACAACCGCACCGAAGACGGCCATAAGGCTGATAAACATCACGGAGCCCGACACGATCTGCAAACGGATCATCTTGCGGCGAACTTTTTCCATGGCCGGATCAAGCGGCTTGTCTTCCTGTTCGTCTTGCTCGATCTGCGTCATCGGATTCCCTGAAATGCTGATGGATCGGAAAAATAAGAATGAACGACCCCTTTAAACAAGGCGGAGACGCAAGGAAAGTCCTGATTGCCGGGGAAAACGCCGAAGGCCGCCTCGATTCCTGGCTGGCAGGCGAAGTGGGCGGCGACTTCTCCCGCAGCCGCTTGAAAGCGCTGATCGAGCAGGGCGCGGTCTCCATCAACGGCCAGCCGGTGACAGAGCCGAAAAAGAAGGTGCATCCGAAGGATCGCATCGAAATCGTCATGCCCGAGCCGGAAGACCCGGAACCCAAGGGTGAGGACATTCCGCTCGACGTGGAATATGAGGATGAAGACCTGATCGTGCTCATCAAGCCCGCCGGTCTCGTCGTGCATCCGGGCGCCGGCAACTGGACCGGCACGCTGGTCAACGCCCTCATCCACCATTGCGGCGACAGCCTCTCCGGCATTGGTGGCGTCAGGCGGCCGGGCATCGTGCACCGGCTGGACAAGGAAACCTCCGGCGTCATGGTCGTGGCGAAGAACGACAATGCCCACCGCCATCTCGCCGCGCAATTTGCCGACCATGGCCGCACCGGGCCGCTGGAGCGCGCCTACAAGGCCGTCGTCTGGGGCCGCCCGCGCACCCTGCGCGGCACCATCGACGCCGCGCTCGGCCGCAGCGCCGACCGCACCAAACGCGCCGTCAAGCACGAGGATTCGGACGATGCCCGCGAGGCGATCACCCATTACGAGGTGATGGAGCGTTACCATGAGCGGCCGGACGCCACCTGCCTCGCCTCAATGGTGGAATGCCGGCTGGAAACCGGCCGCACCCACCAGATCCGCGTTCACATGGCCCATATCGGCCATCCGCTGATCGGCGATCCCGAATATGGCGCGGCCTTCCGCACCAAGGCGAACCTTCTCGAAGAACCGGCAAAGAGCACCGTCCGCGGCTTTCCGCGCCAGGCCCTGCATGCCTATCTGCTCGCTTTCGAACATCCGCGCACCGGCGAGGTGATGGAATTCGAAACCGACCTGCCGGATGACATGGAAGCGCTGACCGCCGCATTGCGTGGCTGAAAACCTGCATGGCGCGGTCAAAAAAACTGCGCCATGCATTTCGCGGGAAGCCTCGGATAATAAAAAAAGATTAGCGGATAGCGATATTCCGCAGTCGGTCCTTTTTATAGACCGCCCCAATTTTGCTTCAATCGTCACCCCTCCTCGGCCCCGCAAAGCCTGAAATCGCCACCGTTAAACCGCGCCGATTTCAAGCCTGCCAAATAAAACCGCAGGGACGCCATTCGTTCGATCCGCCCCGAACGGAACCGGCATGATGACGGGATCTATCGCATGAATATCGAAGACCGCCGGTTTATCTTTCAGGAGTTGCGCAGCGTCGAAGGCTATATCGACCCGCCCGATGCGCTCGTCTTCAAGGCGCTGTTGCAGGCCCAGACGAAAAGTGACCTCCATGGCGGCATGGCGGAAATCGGCGTTTATTACGGCCGCTCCTATTTCCTGCTGCGCAAATTCGCCGGGAGGCAGGAAAAGGTGCTGGGCGTCGATCTCTTCGATCTCGATCCGCCCGACGATGGCAGCCTCGACCAATATGACCGCCTGATGGAAAACGGCCGCCGGCTGGGTTTCGCCATGGATGAAGACCTGATCATCAGGGGCGACAGCACGCGGCTGGCGCCCGACGATATTACCTCCCGCATCGGCCCCGCCCGCTTCTTCAGTATCGATGGCGGCCACAAGCTGCACCACGTGCTGGCCGATGCGAAACTGGCGATGGAGGTGATCGCACCGCATGGCGTCATCGTCTTCGACGACACTTTCAATCCTGCCTGGCCGGAAGTGACGGTAGGCGTCGCCGATTTCCTGCGTACCCATGGCCACAGCCTCGTCTGCTTCGGCATGACGAAATACAAGACCTATGTCTGCCGCCGCGAATTTCACACGGCCTATGCCGACGCGATAACCGCCGATCCCGATCTGCACGCGCTTGCCCATGTCGAGACGCAGTTCCTTGGCTCCAAGGTTGTGCGCCTGCACAACCCCATGCGCCGGCGGGTGATGTATGAGCTGATGGTGCGCTCCGGTCTTGGTGGTTTTTCGGAACGAATCTACCGTTCGAAAGTTAAACAGGTCAGGGAAGGTGTGGCCTCAACATAACGCATGTGTGAACGCAGCGTTCGCTTGAAACGCGGCGGGCGCGTACATATCTGTCACATGGGTTCGTGCGGGGTCGGTAACGACCCGCAGCTTACGGTGTGCCTCCGGCGGGTCAGTCGCCGATCAAAGAGGGTGCCGTTCCAGACCATAGATAAGGGGGTGCTTTATGGCCCGCAATAGTTTGCCTACGATTACAGCCGGCGAAGCCGGTCTCAATAGATATCTCGACGAAATCCGTAAATTTCCGATGCTGGAGCCGCAGGAAGAATACATGCTTGGCAAGCGTTATGCCGAGCATGGCGACCGCGACGCCGCGCATAAACTCGTCACCAGCCACCTGCGTCTCGTCGCCAAGATCGCCATGGGTTACCGCGGTTACGGCCTGCCGATCGGCGAAGTCGTCTCCGAAGGCAATGTCGGCCTCATGCAGGCGGTGAAGAAGTTCGATCCGGAGCGCGGTTTCCGTCTGGCCACCTATGCCATGTGGTGGATCAAGGCCTCGATCCAGGAATATATCCTGCGCTCCTGGTCGCTGGTGAAGATGGGCACGACCGCCAACCAGAAGCGCCTGTTCTTCAACCTGCGCCGGCTGAAAGGCCGCATCCAGGCAATCGACGATGGCGATCTGAAGCCGGAGCACGTCAAGGAAATCGCGACGAAGCTTCAGGTGTCGGAAGAAGAAGTCATCTCGATGAACCGCCGCCTGCATGGCGACGCCTCGCTGAATGCGCCGATCAAGGCGTCGGAAGGCGAATCCGGCCAATGGCAGGACTGGCTGGTGGACGACCATGACAGCCAGGAAGACGTGCTGATCGAACAGGACGAGCTGGAAACCCGCCGCCGCATGCTGGCCAAAGCCATGGGCGTGCTGAACGACCGCGAACGCCGCATCTTCGAAGCCCGCCGGCTTGCCGAAGACCCGGTGACGCTGGAGGAACTTTCCTCCGAGTTCGACATCAGCCGCGAACGCGTGCGCCAGATCGAGGTTCGCGCCTTCGAGAAGGTGCAGGAAGCGGTGCAGAAGGAAGCGCTGGAAGCTGCGCGCGCCTTGCGCGTGGTGGATGCTTAAGGCGACACGCCCCTGACGCCAATGCGCTGACCGTGAATCATCCTCGGCCTCCGGCCGGGGATTTTTTATTTGTAAAACGCGGGCGGGGAAATGCTCTGTCTCTGAGACCCACGATTGTGCTGGAGGAGAAGCGGTAGGGAAAATATCCGCGTTTCGGAGTATGCCGCTTACCCCCCTCTGCCCTGCCGGGCATCTCCCCCACA
>NZ_JAOCCY010000033.1:2500-6451 GCF_029840625.1 Agrobacterium sp. GD03872 | reverse complement strand
TGGTTGCGGGGGCAGGATTTGAACCTGCGGCCTTCAGGTTATGAGCCTGACGAGCTACCGGGCTGCTCCACCCCGCGTTACCGGCGCAAGTTCGCAGAACTTGTCGCGACAGAGCAAACTCGATGAGTTTGCGTATACAGGTTTTTGCGTTAGCAAAATACCGATTGCGATAATCCCCATGGGATTTATCGCGACTGCATCACAGGGAAGCTGTGATGCCTAGTGCGGGAGCAAATTGCCGAAGGCGATTTGTCTCCTGTAAGGAACTCACCCTTATTGGGTGAGCGATTTGTTCTGGCGCATTGTGCGCTGGATCATGATAGCACAAAGGCCGCTTATGCGGCCTTTTGATTTGGGCGATTTGCCCGTTTTGTGATGAGAAGATTTGTGTTGCGTTTTGCAGACCTGGCAGCGACCTACTCTCCCGCGTCTTGAGACGAAGTACCATTGGCGCTGGGGCGTTTCACGGCCGTGTTCGGAATGGGAACGGGTGCAGCCGCCCCGCGATAACCACCAGGTCGGCAAAACGCAACAACGAAAGTTGTTTTCGAGAAGCTGGGTGGCGATGCCACTTTTTAATTACACGTCTTTCCGTGACTGATCCGTATTCTGCCTTGCTCGAGGTCGAGCGTGGCAGCCATACAGGACGCCAGTCCGTCGCGCCTTATGGCGCGCGCCGTCCGCAGGGCCTTTGGCCGGTGAGGACAGAAGGTGATGTCATCGAACTTTGTTCGATGAACATATTCAATGGGAACGAAGAAGTCGATCGAGCTATTAGTAACGGTAAGCTTCACACATTGCTGTGCTTCCACACCCGTCCTATCAACGTGGTCGTCTTCCACGGCTCTGATAGGGAACACTCGTTTTCAGGTTGGTTTCCCGCTTAGATGCCTTCAGCGGTTATCCATTCCGTATATAGCTACTCTGCTATGCCCTTGGCAGGACAACAGATCCACCAGAGATACGTCCATCCCGGTCCTCTCGTACTAGGGACAGATCCTGTCAATATTCCTACACCCACGGCAGATAGGGACCGAACTGTCTCACGACGTTCTGAACCCAACTCACGTACCGCTTTAAATGGCGAACAGCCATACCCTTGGGACCTGCTCCAGCCCCAGGATGCGATGAGTCGACATCGAGGTGCCAAACAACCCCGTCGATATGGACTCTTGGGGGTCATCAGCCTGTTATCCCCGGCGTACCTTTTATCCGTTGAGCGATGGCCCTTCCACACGGGACCACCGGATCACTATGACCGACTTTCGTCTCTGCTCGACTTGTCAGTCTCGCAGTCAGGCTAGCTTATGCCATTGCACTCGACGACCGATTTCCGACCGGTCTGAGCTAACCATCGCGCGCCTCCGTTACTCTTTCGGAGGCGACCGCCCCAGTCAAACTACCCACCATACACTGTCCCGGATCCGGATAACGGACCGCGGTTAGACATCCACGAAGATAAGGGTGGTATTTCAAGGATGGCTCCACAAGAACTGGCGTCCCTGCTTCAAAGCCTACCACCTATCCTACACATGCCTTGGCGAATGCCAGTGTAAAGCTATAGTAAAGGTGCACGGGGTCTTTCCGTCTGACCGCAGGAACCCCGCATCTTCACGGGGAATTCAATTTCACTGAGTCTATGTTGGAGACAGCGGGGAAGTCGTTACGCCATTCGTGCAGGTCGGAACTTACCCGACAAGGAATTTCGCTACCTTAGGACCGTTATAGTTACGGCCGCCGTTTACTGGGGCTTCAGTTCAGAGCTTGCACCCCTCCCTTTAACCTTCCAGCACCGGGCAGGCGTCAGACCCTATACGTCGTATTGCTACTTCGCAGAGCCCTGTGTTTTTGATAAACAGTCGCTACCCCCTGGTCTGTGCCACCCCATCATACTTGCGTACAAAAGGGTCACGCTTCTTCCGAAGTTACGCGTGCAATTTGCCGAGTTCCTTCAACATAGTTCTCTCAAGCGCCTTGGTATACTCTACCTGACCACCTGTGTCGGTTTCGGGTACGGTCTATACGGTGGAGCTATTTCCTGGAACCTCTTCGCCGCCCAACCAATCCAATAAGGTTGAACAACACACAAGATCCGTCACTACCACCAGGCCCACGAATATTAACGTGGTTCCCATCGACTACGCGTGTCCGCCTCGTCTTAGGGGCCGGCTAACCCTGCTCAGATTAACTTTAAGCAGGAACCCTTGGTCTTTCGGCGAGGGAGTCTCTCACTCCCTTTATCGTTACTCATGTCAACATTCGCACTTCCGATATCTCCAGGGCCCCTCAGAGGTACCCCTTCACAGACTTACGGAACGCTCCGCTACCACTTGCATTGCTGCAAATCCTCAGCTTCGGTGCATGGCTTTAGCCCCGTTACATTTTCGGCGCAAAGACCCTTATTTAGACCAGTGAGCTGTTACGCTTTCTTTAAATGATGGCTGCTTCTAAGCCAACATCCTGGTTGTTTTGGGATCCTCACATCCTTTCCCACTTAGCCATGACTTGGGGACCTTAGCTGGAGGTCAGGGTTGTTGCCCTTTTCACGACGGACGTTAGCACCCGCCGTGTGTCTGCCGACTAGTACTCCTCGGTATTCGGAGTTTGGTTAGGATCAGTAAGACGGTGAGTCCCCATAGCCCATCCAGTGCTCTACCCCCGAGGGTATTCGGTCGACGCTCTACCTAAATAGATTTCGCGGAGAACCAGCTATTTCCGAGTTTGATTGGCCTTTCACCCCTAGCCACAAGTCATCCCGAACTATTGCAACAGTTATGGGTTCGGCCCTCCAGTTGGTGTTACCCAACCTTCAGCCTGCTCATGGCTAGATCACTCGGTTTCGGGTCTAATGCAACTAACTCAATCGCCCTATTCAGACTCGCTTTCGCTGCGCCTACACCTACCGGCTTAAGCTTGCTAGTTACACTAAGTCGTTGACCCATTATACAAAAGGTACGCCGTCACCCTTGCGGGCTCCGACTGTTTGTAGGCATCCGGTTTCAGGTTCTATTTCACTCCCCTCGTCGGGGTGCTTTTCACCTTTCCCTCACGGTACTTGTTCGCTATCGGTCATGCACGAGTACTTAGGCTTGGAGAGTGGTCTCCCCATGTTCAGACAGGATTTCACGTGTCCCGCCCTACTCAAGGACAATGACTGTTCTACGCGTAAGGGGCTATCACCCTCTATGGCCGACCTTTCCAAATCGTTCCGCTTTATTCATCATTGCCACTGGCCTGGTCCGCGTTCGCTCGCCACTACTTGCGGAGTCTCGGTTGATGTCCTTTCCTGCAGGTACTTAGATGTTTCAGTTCCCTGCGTTCGCTTCTTACCCCTATGTATTCGAAAGTAAGATACCTTATAACAATGCTTGGAAACCCAGGCCGTTCGTTAAAACAGACTGGATTTTCCAAGCATTTAAGGTGGGTTGCCCCATTCGGAGATCCATGGATCAAAGCTTATTCGCAGCTCCCCACGGCTTTTCGCAGCGTATCACGTCCTTCTTCGCCTGTGCATGCCAAGGCATCCACCAAATGCCCTTAATTCACTTCTTCGTTCTCATTGTCTATGCTCATCCATAGCCGTTCAATTAAAAACGGCAACCTGATTACCTTTTACAATCAAGTCAGTTCATGATGACATCGACGTGTCGGTACGGTCTTCTTTGAGGGCACGCCGGTGCACCTCGAAGCCATACCATTAAGACCAGCTTCTCGAGATATCATCCGGTGATGCGCGGTCAGGCAACATCAATCCAGCATGTCCATCAGATGAAGACCTAAACCTTCAAACAACAAACATGCCTCGGACAAGCTTTCCTACCTACCTCCAATCCCTCCACCAATTCCGGCCGACTAAGCCATCTCAAGGTTTCTCAGGGACTGGGCTCGGACGCTTCAAACCTCAAGGGCTTAAAACACCTGGAAGCTTCCAGACATATCTTCTCTTCACAA
>NZ_JAOCCY010000032.1:0-9818 GCF_029840625.1 Agrobacterium sp. GD03872 | reverse complement strand
CAATAGAATTGACGCCGGCACTGAAGAGTTGGAGAAGGTGAGGCGGATAATTGTCCGGCTCGCTTTTTCGGCTCAGGAGATCAGCGCGTTCACGCAATGGGCGAGGGCATGGGAAAGCATCGCCGCCTCCAGCCCCCGACGCCAGAACAACCACCCGAACAGCAGGCCGGGAATGAAATTGGTGAGCAGGACTGTAAGGATCAGCGCCGCTTGCGGCTGGGCGACAATCGCAAACAGAAACGGCAGATGACCAGCGGCGAAGAGCGCCGCCGCCATAACGATGGCGGCCCACAAAATCACCGGTCGAATCTGTCCTCTTCCCGTCATGCGCCAGAGCGCCCAGGCGAAAAACGACATCAGGCCCCATCGGGTCAATAGCTCTTCCGTGATCCCGCCATAGAGAATCCGGGTCGCCAGCGGGACATCAAAAGCGGTCATTTTTGTCATGGTGGCCGCATCCGCGACCGATGGCAGGATCGCCGATGAATAGGCGATCATCAGCAGGCCGACGGCAATGCCCGCCGCCAGCGCGGGCGGCACCTGTGTTCGCAGAACCGCTCGCGGGTTGCCGCCCGTCAGCCAGCTATCGACCAAGGGCGCGCCAAGCCCGAGTTTTGCGGCCAGAGCCTGACCGGTTGCAACCGCCGCGATGGTCAGTATTGCCGGCTGGATGAGGATCAGCAGGCGCATTCCGAATGAAAGTTGCTGTCCCGGTACAAGCTGCTCAAATGTCGCCAATAAAAGCGATGCGACGCCGGTTAGTCCGATGACCAAAAGAATATGCCAGCGCTTCATGGTCTTCTTCGCCTGTTTTCCTCACTGCGAAGTTTTGTAAGCGACTGGCATTGCGTGTGGATTACGCAGTTCAATCCCCTGTGCCACATGCCAATCCGGCGCATTTTTCAATCGCTCGAAATGCCCCCGGAGGGCGCTTCGAGATTCGTATTTTAGGCGGTTGCCTAATCAAAAATCTTCGCATACGTTCCAACTGCAACGTTTCAGTGAGGGAGGAGACTCATGCGAATGCGTGTTATTTCTGCGGCCTTTTTGGCCAGTGTCATGATTCCGGCGGGGATAGTCGGGGCCACCGATCTTGAGGTGACCCATTGGTGGACATCGGGCGGCGAAGCCGCCGCCGTCGCCGAACTGGCCAAGGCTTTCGATGCCACCGGCAATAAATGGGTGGATGGCGCGATTGCCGGTTCGGGTGGCACGGCCCGTCCGATCATGATCAGCCGCATCACCGGCGGCGACCCGATGGGCGCGACCCAGTTCAACCACGGCCGTCAGGCGGAAGAGCTTGTCCAGGCAGGACTGATGCGCGACCTCTCCGATGTTGCCGCAAAGGGCAACTGGAAGGACGTCATCAAGCCGGCAAGCCTGCTCGACAGCTGCACCATCGACGGCAAGATTTATTGCGCGCCGGTCAATATCCATTCCTGGCAATGGCTGTGGCTTTCCAATGAGGCCTTCAAGAAGGCGGGCGTCGAGGTTCCGAAGAACTGGACGGAATTTGTCGCCGCCGCACCGGCGCTGAAAAAGGCCGGTATCCAGCCGCTGGCGCTCGGCGGTCAGGCATGGCAGGCCAACGGGCTGTTCGACACGCTGACGCTTTCGATCGGCGGCAAGGATCTTTATCAGAAAGTCTATGGCGACAAGGATGCCGAAGCGGCAGCCGGGCCCGAGATGGCGAAGATTTTCGCGGCTGCAGTCGCGGCGCGCGACATGGCCAAGGGCACCAATGTTCAGGACTGGAACCAGGCCACCAACATGGTCATAACAGGCAAGGCCGGCGGCCAGATCATGGGTGACTGGGCGCAGGGTGAATTCCAGCTTGCCAACCAGAAAGCCGGCACGGACTACACCTGCCTGCCGGGTCTCGGCCTCAATGATTACATCACCACCGGCGGTGACGCTTTCTATTTTCCGCTCCTGAAGGATGAGGCGAAATCCAAGGCGCAGGATGTGCTGGCCGAAACCATCGTCGATCCGAAAACCCAGGTTGCCTTCAACCTGAAGAAGGGTTCGTTGCCGATCCGTGGCGACGTCGATCTCAACGCCGCCAATGACTGCATGAAGAAGGGTCTGGAAATTCTCGCCAAGGGCAATGCGCTGACCAGCACCGACCAGCTGATTTCCGCCGATACGCAGAAACAGAAGGAAGACCTGATGGCTGAATTCTTCGCCGGCTCGATGTCGGCGGAAGACGGGCAGAAGCGCTTCGCGGACATTATCGGTTCGGCAGACTGATTGTGATTTCTCCGGGTGGGGAGCGTTCGCGCTCCCTCTCCAGCGTCCTGCCTGTGCAACAATCACCAGCACGGGCAGGGGGCTCATGCGGTGAGGCTTTTGCCTGACCGTAGACTGTAACGTTACAGGAGGAGGTAACATGGCAGGTCAAGCGCGCTCGGGGCGCCCCAACCAGCTTTTCCGCAATCTCAATTCCAAGATTGCCTCCATTCCCATGATACTGACCGCCATGGTGATCTTCCTCGGCGGCACGATCTGGACGGTGGTTTATTCCTTCACCAATTCAAAGCTTCTGCCGCGGGCGAGCTTCATCGGTTTCGATCAATATGAGCGTTTGTGGGCAGCACCACGCTGGATCGTGTCCATCCAGAACCTGGCGATCTACGGTGTGCTGTCGCTGATCTTCAGCCTTGTCATCGGCTTCGTTCTGGCGGCGCTGATGGATCAGAAAATTCGTTTCGAAAACACCTTCCGTACTATATTCCTTTACCCCTTTGCGCTGTCCTTCATCGTCACCGGCCTTGTCTGGCAATGGCTGCTGAACCCGGAATTCGGCATCCAGTCCGTCGTCCGTTCGATGGGCTGGGAAAGTTTCACCTTCGATCCGCTCTATAATTCCCAGATCGTCATTTATGGCATCCTGATTGCGGCGCTCTGGCAGGGCACGGGGCTCGTCATGTGCCTGATGCTGGCAGGCCTCCGCGGTATCGATGAGGATATCTGGAAAGCGACGCGCGTCGACGGCATTCCGACGTGGAAGACCTATATCCTCATCATCATTCCCATGATGCGGCCGGTCTTCATCACCACGCTGGTCATCATCGCCAGCGGTATCGTCAAGGTCTACGATCTTGTCGTCGCGCAGACCAGCGGCGGGCCGGGTATCGCGTCTGAAGTGCCGGCGAAATATGTCTATGACTACATGTTCCAGGCGCAGAATCTGGGTCAGGGCTTCGCCGCCTCCACCATGATGCTCCTGACGGTCGCGATCATCGTCATTCCATGGGCCTACCTCGAATTCGGAGGCAAGAAGCGTGGCTAATATCAGTACATTAAACACGGTTGTCGCCGCCAGCGATGCGGTTGCCCAAGACCTTTCCGGCCCACGCGGCAGGAAGCCGAGGAAAACCTTTTCCCGCCGCAACATCATTCTTTACGGCACGCTGTTCGTGGCCGCCGCCTATTACCTGCTGCCGCTTTACGTGATGGTTGTCACCTCGCTGAAGGGCATGCCGGAAATCCGGCTTGGCAACATTTTTGCACCGCCGGTGGAAATCACTTTCGAGCCGTGGGTGAAGGCCTGGGCCAATGCCTGCACGGGCCTGAACTGCGATGGGCTCTCGCGCGGCTTCTGGAATTCGGTGCGCATCCTCGTGCCTTCGGTGGTGATCTCGATCGTCGTCGCTTCCGTCAGCGGCTACGCCATGGCGAACTGGAAGTTCAAGGGATCGGAACTGTTCTTCTCGATCCTCATCATCGGCGCCTTCATCCCCTATCAGGTGATGATCTATCCAATCGTCATCGTGCTGCGGGAAATGGGTGTCTATGGCACACTGACCGGCCTCGTCATCGTGCACACCATCTTCGGCATGCCGATCCTGACGCTGCTGTTCCGCAATTATTTCGCCTCTTTGCCGGAAGAATTGTTCAAGGCGGCGCGCATTGATGGCGCCAATTTCTGGCAGATCTATTTCCGCATCATGCTGCCCATGTCGCTGCCGATCTTCGTCGTGGCGATGATCCTGCAGGTGACCGGCATCTGGAACGACTTCCTGTTCGGCGTGGTGTTCACGCGGCCGGAATATTATCCGATGACGGTGCAGCTCAATAATATCGTCAACTCCGTGCAGGGCGTGAAGGAATATAACGTCAACATGGCCGCAACCCTTCTGACCGGGGCCGTGCCGCTGATCGTCTATTTCGTCTCCGGCAGGCTTTTCGTCCGCGGCATTGCTGCCGGCGCAGTAAAAGGTTGAGCTATATGAACAAAAGCGTTTCCATTCTTGATCTTTCCCTGTCCTTCGGCGCCGTTACCGTGCTGAAAGACCTCAATCTCGATATTTACGACGGCGAATTCCTCGTGCTTCTCGGCTCTTCCGGCTGCGGCAAGTCGACCCTTCTCAACTGCATTGCCGGCCTTCTGGAGCCGACCGACGGGCAAATCTTCATCAAGGACCGCAACGTCACCTGGGAAGAGCCGAAGGATCGCGGCATTGGCATGGTGTTCCAGTCCTATGCGCTTTATCCGCAGATGACGGTGGAGAAGAACCTGTCCTTCGGCCTTCAGGTTGCCAAGGTGCCGAAGGAGGAAATCGACCGCCGCGTCAAAAGGGCGGCCGGCATATTGCAGATCGAGCCGTTGCTGAAACGCAAGCCCGCCGAGCTTTCCGGCGGCCAGCGCCAGCGCGTCGCCATCGGCCGGGCGCTGGTGCGGGATGTGGATGTGTTCCTGTTCGACGAGCCGCTCTCGAACCTCGACGCCAAGCTGCGCTCGGAACTGCGCGTCGAGATCAAGCGGCTGCACCAGTCGCTGAAGAACACCATGATTTATGTGACGCATGACCAGATCGAGGCGCTGACGCTGGCGGATCGCATCGCCATCATGAAAAGCGGCGTCATCCAGCAGCTGGCCGATCCCGTCACCATCTACAACAAGCCGCGAAACCTCTTCGTTGCCGGTTTCATCGGTTCGCCGTCGATGAATTTCCTGCGCGGCGAATTGATCGAAAAGGACGGCAAGGTGGTCTTCACCACCAATGGCGTGACTTTCGCGCTGGATGGCTACCAGTCGGAAACGCCGCTCGCCGCCGGCCGTGCCGTGGTTTTGGGCGTTCGCCCCGAACATGTGCGCGTCGATGCCGATATCGTTGGCGGCGAAGTGCATGAGGCGATCGTCGATATCGAGGAGCCGATGGGTGCCGACAATCTGATCTGGCTGAAACATGCCGGGCATACCATGTCCGTGCGCGTCGGCGGCCACAGGCGGTTTTCGCCGGGCACCAAGGTGCGCCTCGGCCTCGACATGACGATGGCCTCGCTGTTCGACTCGCAAAGCGAGGACCGGCTCTAGAACAGCTTCGATTTACCCCCACACACAATCCCAAGACCCAGATCTCTATGGAGGAGACAATGACAGAACTCGGTTTCCAGCTTTACAGCGCCCGTAATTTCCAGCCTTTTTCCAACATTCTGAAGAAGCTTTCGGCGGCGGGTTATAAACATGTCGAAGGTTATGGCGCGATGTACGCTTCGCTGGATGATGCCGGTTTGAAAGGCCTGCGCGCCGAACTCGACGCCAATGGCCTTGCCATGCCGACCGGCCATTTCGGCCTCGACCTTCTGGAAGGCGATCCGAAAAAGGCGCTCAATATTGCCAGGGTTCTGGGCGTGGAGGCGATCTATTGCCCCTACCTGATGCCTGACCAGCGCCCGACAGATGCGGCAGGCTGGTTCGCTTTCGGCAAGCGCCTGCAGGAGGCTGGCAAGCCTTTCGTCGATGCCGGGCTGACCTTCGGCTGGCATAACCACGATTTCGAGTTCAAGACGCTTGGTGACGGTTCCACCCCACAGGAGCAGATTTTTGCCGGTGGCCCGGATTTGAAATGGGAGGCGGATATCGCCTGGATCATCAGAGGTAATGCCGATCCGCTCGCCTGGATCGAAAGCTACGGCAAGCGCATTACTGCGGTACACGTGAAGGACATCGCACCAACAGGCGAGAATGCGGATGAGGACGGCTGGGCCGATGTCGGCCATGGCACGGTGGACTGGAAGGGCCTCGTCGCGGCGCTGAAGGCTAAATCCGCCACGAAACATTTCGTGGTCGAGCACGACAACCCGAAGGATATCGACCGGCTGATCACCCGCTCGATCGCCTCCTTCAAAATCTATTGAATTTCAATTTTCGGAGTTTGCATCATGGCCAGGGATCTTGGCGTCGGCATCATCGGATGCGGCAATATCTCGTCTGCTTATTTCTCGCTGGCGCCGCTCTTCAAGGGCATCAAGGTGCTTGCCTGCGCCGACCTCAATCGCAATGCGGCGGAGTTGAGGGCGGAAGAATTCGGTGTTGTCGCGCAGTCCATCGAGGAGCTGCTCGCCAACAAGGATATCGATGTGGTGGTAAATCTCACCATTCCCGCCGCGCATTTTCCGGTGTCGAAAGCCGCCCTTGAGGCGGGCAAGCACGTCTATTCGGAAAAGCCGCTGGTGCTTTCGCTGGAGGAAGGCGAGGAGCTGCGGCGCATCGCCCGGGAGAGGAACCTCTCCGTCGGCTGCGCGCCGGATACCTTCCTCGGCGGGGCGCATCAGCTTGCCCGGCAATATATCGATGACGGCAAGGTCGGGCGCATCACCTCCGGCACTTGCCATGTGATGAGCCCCGGCATGGAGATGTGGCACCCGAATCCCGGCTTCTTCTTCCTGAAGGGCGGCGGGCCGATCCTCGATCTCGGCCCCTATTACGTCGCCAATCTCATCAACCTCATTGGACCGGTGAAGCGCGTCGGTGCGCTGACCAGCATGGCAAATCCAACCCGTACGGTGACCAGCCAGCCGCTGAACGGCGAGATCATCCCGGTTGAAACGCCCACCAATATCCACGCGCTGCTGGAATTCGTGAACGGCGCGACGATCACGCTTTCGGCCAGCTGGGATGTCTGGTCGCACCGCCACGCCAATATGGAGCTCTATGGCACGGAAGGCTCGATCTACGTGCCGGACCCGAACTTCTTCGGCGGCGTGGTGGAAGCGAGCGGGCGCGATAAGAATATCCAGCCGCTGGAAGACTGGGCGCATCCTTTCGGCATCGCCAATCAGGAAAGCCCCAATGGCCCGCGCGCCAATTACCGCACGGCGGGCCTTGCCGATATGGCAATCGCTATTCTGGAAGGCCGCGATGCCCGTTGCTCGCTGGATCGCTCCCTGCACGGCATCGATGTGATGACCTCGATCCTCAAATCCGGGGAGGAGGGCCGTTTCATCGAAATGACGACGACCTGCACCCAGCCGGCTGCACTCGGCATCGAGGAGGCGCAGGCGCTGCTGCGCTGAACCTGTTGCATAAAAAAGCCCGGCGCACTGCCAGTCCGCCGGGCCTTTCCCGCTCAGCCCGTCGGGGCGAGCGTCGCGTGTTCAAGGCAGCTCCCTAGAGGCCGATAAAAAAGCCGAGCCAGCGCGCAACGGTTCTGACCATCCATATCAGGAACACGAACGGGGCTATGCCAACCGCCGCGACGGCGGCCACCGAAGCGACAACGAACGCTGTGGTAAGATTGCGCCTGAACCGATGGCGCTTCGCGCCGAGAGCCCTATCCATGGCGAATGGCGGAAATCAGCCCGCGAATGGTGAGCGTGACATAAAGCATGGCTGCCATCGCCATCAGCAGGCCGGCGCCGAGAGAGCTGAGGTTGCTCAGCGAAAACAGAAATATATCAGCCGCCATCATCGGCAAGACCCTTCGAGAATAGCAAATTCCGCATCGTTCTAGGCCCTGCCGGTTTCCGGCATATGTCCCGTTTGTATCGTCTTGTTGCTGCCGCGGGGCGATTTCATGATCGCGCCGATTTTCCGCGAATTCCGCAAGGCCCTTCACAAGTCCGCCGCTTTGCTTTAAAGCCGCGCCGTAATCCGGTCGCAGCCCACCCGGTCAAAACAAGGGATCCCAAATTATGAAAACCATCGTCATCTGCTCCGGCGGACTGGACTCCGTTTCGCTTGCGCATAAAATCGCGGCGGAGCACGACCTTCTCGCTCTCGTCTCCTTCGATTATGGCCAGCGCCACAGGAAGGAGCTGGAATACGCGGCCGATTGCGCCAAACGGCTCGGCGTGCCGCATCATGTCATCGACATCAGAACCATCGGTGCGCATCTCACTGGCTCGGCGCTGACGGACGACATTGCGGTGCCGGACGGGCATTATGCGGAGGAGACCATGCGCTCCACCGTGGTGCCGAACCGCAACGCCATCATGCTCACCATCGCCTTCGGGCTGGCCGCCGCGCAGCAGGCGGATGCGGTGGCGATTGCCGTGCATGGCGGCGATCACTTCATCTATCCCGATTGCCGGCCGGGCTTCATCGACAGCTTCAATGCCATGCAGGCGCATGCGCTGGAAGGTTATGCCGACGTCAAGCTCTTTGCCCCCTATGTCACCGTTTCCAAGGCGGCGATCGTGACCGACGGCGTGAAATACGGCACGCCCTTCGGCGAAACATGGTCCTGTTACAAGGGCGGCTTGCGCCACTGCGGCCGCTGTGGCACCTGCGTCGAACGGCGCGAGGCCTTTCATCTGGCCGGTGTCACCGACCCGACCGACTATGAAGACCCGGATTTCTGGGTAGCAGCCACCCATGCCTATGCGGCGCAGGAGGTGCGCTGATGTTCCGCATCACCAAGGAATTTCACTTCTCCGCCTCGCACCAGCTGAAAAGCCTGCCGTCGGACCATCAGTGCAATCGCCTGCACGGGCATAATTACATCGTCGAGATCGAGCTTGCGGGCGAAGCGCTGAACGAGCACGGTTTCGTGCGCGACTATCACGAGCTGGCGCCGCTGAAGCGCTATATCGACGATCATTTCGACCATCGCCATCTGAATGATGTGCTGGGCCACGACCGGGTGACGGCGGAATGTCTGGCGAAGCATTTCTACGACTGGTGCAAGGATCGCCTGCCGGAAACCAGCGCCGTGCGGGTCAGCGAAACCGCCAAGACCTGGGCGGAATACCGGCCATGACGGCGGCTGCACACAAGATTGCAGCCAAGGAAACCACGATCCGCATCAGTGAAATCTTCGGTCCGACCATTCAGGGCGAAGGTCTGCTGATCGGTCTGCCAACCGTTTTCGTGCGTACCGGCGGCTGCGATTACCGCTGTTCCTGGTGCGATACGCTGCATGCCGTTGAAAGCGAGTACCGCGACACATGGAAGCCGATGCCGGTCGAGGTGATCTGGCAGGAGGTGCGCCGGCTTTCCGGCGGCGTACCGTTGACGGTCTCGCTTTCAGGCGGCAACCCGGCCATCCAGCCACTCGGGGCCTTGATCGCGAAGGGGCAGGGCGAGGGTTATCGTTTCGCGCTGGAAACGCAGGGCAGCATCGCCAAAGACTGGTTTGCCGATCTCGACCATCTGGTGCTGAGCCCCAAACCGCCATCGAGCGGCATGGAAACGGACTGGCAGGCCTTCGAAGACTGTCTTGCCGCCGCCGGCGACGGACCGCAGGTGGCGCTGAAGATCGTAGTGTTCGACGATGCGGATTATGCCTATGCCAAGGCAGCATCCGCGCGTTTCCCGCATCTGCCCGTCCATCTCCAGCCCGGCAACCACACCCCGCCGCCGCCGGATGATGACGATGCGCGTGTGGATATCAACGGGGTGATGGACCGGATGTTGTGGCTGGTGGAGAAGGTCAGCGAAGATCGCTGGTTTTCTGCCCGGGTGCTGCCGCAGCTGCATGTGCTGTTGTGGGGGAATAAGCGCGGGGTTTGAGGGGGGGGGCGGGAGTGAAATTCCACGCTGTAGTTTGCATCCTCAAGAAGCGCACAATGTACTGAGCGAGTGGAAGCCG
>NZ_JAOCCY010000031.1:0-17359 GCF_029840625.1 Agrobacterium sp. GD03872 | reverse complement strand
TTGGCGGATGATTGGAAAAGGACGCCAATTATCTGGGCACGCCAGAGGGAACTTGCATTCTTGACTAATGAGTTCCATCTTTCGGCCTTTTTATTCCTGTGTTTTAAACGGGATAATGCTTTTTCCCTGTCGGAAAGCTAAAAAATGGGAAACGCTAAAACTATAGTCACTCTTTGGAAAGGCGAGTAATGGCCCTTGATCTGCTGAATCACGAAGAAGAGCTGAAAGTTGCCAAAGAACTCAACTACCTGTTGGCTTCAAAATACGCTCAAGAAGTGGTCAATCGTGTTGCAAATGATGTCATATCAACACAGTTGAGTGGAGGTCACGTCGGTGGAGGACAAAACAAAAGTGGCAGAACCAGCTTCAGCGAGACACTTCGTTCGCTTAATCCCGAGCGCATAATAAGAAAAGCTATACGGAAGCGCTTTCCGAAACAAGGAACCGTGCCTAGGTCGGGGGAATCTGTCGATTGTCCTGAATACTTTCCGTTGTCTGTCGAGGGGCTTAACATTCAGTTTGGCACGGGAACCCTGGTCGATAGGCGAGGAGTCGGCAGAGTTGCGCGTGAGATACTTAGGGAATTAATAAGACGACAGGCTCTTGCGACACTTGACGTCGGGCCGGCCTGTGAAAAGCCTATCCATTTTTTCCCGTCCGTGCATTGGTGTCCCTCTGATCTTCCACCTAGATCGGTTGTCATGGTGCATGACGTCATTCCTCTGCTTTTTGAGGGCATATTCCAGAGATCAACCATTGATGAATGGAAGCAAAGATATATTCATTCAATAAGAAGTGCCGATCTTATTGTAACGGTTAGTGAGAGCAGTTCGGAAGATATTTCGCGCGTCATTGGAGTCCCGAAGGAAAAAATACACGTCGTTTATAATGGCGTCGATGTATTGGAATGGGAAGAAGATGAAAGCGTTGACTTACTCACGCCTGACGCACCATATTTCGTATGCATAGGTTCCAATGACTATCATAAGAATATTGACGTCGTTATTAAGGCCATGAGCCTCGGAGACGCTCGTGATTATCATTTGGTGGTTGTTGGAAAATCTCCCAGGGGATTTTCTGCGGAGTTGAATTCTGACAACAGAGGAAAAATACATCCGGTCGGTCGTCTGACAGATGGTCAACTCGCCAGGGTCTTGAGGCAATCCCAAGGGTTGCTTTTCCCCAGCTTGTATGAAGGCTTTGGCCTGCCTCCACTCGAGGCATTGATGCTTGAAGTTCCATGCATCTGCAGCGCGCGACCTGCTATGACGGAACTGTTGCCCGGCATGGTAATCTTCTGTGATGCGGATAAACCCCAAGATTGGGCACATGCGATGCAGCACTTGGCAAATACACCCCCAGACGCCGAGATTCGGAGTCAAATCGCGAGTAGACTTCGGGGGCAGTTTAATTGGGAGAGATCGACAGATTTGCTTCTATCGGTATTTAATCGGTTGAAAAGCTGAATCTAATCTTTTTTGGTTGCCCCGAGGACAGCTTTTAACGCGCGCCGGGGCGGCTCCCCTAATTGGTAGTTTCCCGATTGTACCAACCACTCCAATTCTTCATGATATCTGCCAGGGTGTCATTTTGAATCACGGATGGAAATACGTATAGAGTATGGAAATAGGCATAGGAAAAGGGCGTCATTAGATTTATTATGCATATTCCTATGATAGCTATTTGAAAAAAACGCGACATCAGGTCTTTTTCCCCCTATCAAGTGCCCAAAACGCGAGAACCCCACAAAACGTTGTCATCACGAGAAAGCGAGAGAGATCCCAGGCGACCAGCAGCACCAGAGCCGGGCTTAGCGTTGCCAAAGTCAACGTGACAAACCGCCACGGCCAATCAGGGCCGCTCGCGCGCCAACGCTGCCAGCTTAATACGAAGATCGCAAATGTCGGCAGCAGAAAGTACGCGGCGGCAGAAATCACGTTGACGGCGTCTTCTCGGAACATCTTTATCATTTGAGCAATTGCCGCGACGGTCGTTTGTCCGAACTGCTGCCTAAACAAAACCGCACGCATCTCGGCGTCTACTGGAACCTCAGCCAGTTCCAAAGCCACAGCGTTTTGCGAGTGAAATGATATTATAAGTAATACGGAAGCAAACGGTGCGAGTGCGGCGATAATTTCAGGCGGTTTCAGGCCATGGCGTGCTCGAGCCAAGCTTAAAACAAGAATTTGCATCCACAAAAATACGAACATCTCATGCAGAAATGGGCCAACTAGACCTATTGTTCCGAGCGCAAGAAATTTGCCATTTTTCCACATGATGGTTGCGAGGAACAAAAGTACGAACAGATGTATGTCTAGATAGCCACTATTATATGCCAATGTGGGCAGGAATTGCGATGTTGCAAAGCATAACCAAACAAGAAAGGCGGATCGTACATCGACAATCAGCGTCCGGCTCGCCATCCAAATAAGCCCGATTCCAAGAAGCGAACACAAAACCAGGTGTTGGGTCGACACAAACGTCTCGACAAAAGCCGGAGTATGGCCGCTGAGGAACGGAGAGGTGATCGTCCCAATGAGACCGCGCTTTATAAAGCCACTTCCATAGTCGACATACCAGTTGAAGACTCCCCAACCCTGCATCCCCAGCCAAAATCCGCGAGAGTAACTCAAAGATCCGACCGCTGTAAGCATCGCTAAAGCCATCAGTAGAACGGGAGATAAAAGTGCGATTTTGGAGCGTATATCACTTCTGTATCGATCAAGTGATTTAACCGCCTGAATAGAATCGCTATTCTGCATTGTCATAACTTCATCGTTTTAAAAAAACGCTCCGGGATATTGCGAATGATCATCATAATCAGCTGCCAGATGGGGCGCACGTAAACGACATTCTTTTTGCTTAGAACAGCTCGTTCAATCGCAACTGCGACTTCTTTCGGGTCGGCTGTCAGGGCCGCAGGCAAGTCCATTCCTTCCGTCATTTTAGTTGCGACGAATCCTGGTAACACCGTAACCACATGGACGCCACGTTTGGCCAGGCGGTTGCGCAAGCCGGATAGAAACGCGGTGAACGCAGCTTTGGCGGAACCATAAACGTAGTTTGTTGCACGACCCCGCTCTCCCGCAACGGAACTGATACCGACAAGCGTGCCAGAGGCTCTTTGTTCAAAGTGATTGGCGAGCAACGCAAGGATACTTGCGGGGCCTTCATAGTTGCTACGCATAACCTGGCTTGCGGCAGCAGGATCGCGTTCGCTTTTCTCCTGCTGCCCCATCAGTCCGATCGTCGATATTGCAACGTCAGGCATTTGTGAAAGGCCGCTCACGAATTTCTCGTGGGTCTCCAGTAAAAGTGCGTCAAATTCATGCAGTGTTACCTCAACACCGTAGCGCAGCTCGATATCGCGTTTGTCGATGTCCAGACTTTCGGCATTACGCGCTGCCATTTGGATAGCGTATCCCGCCGCAGCGAATTTATGGGCAACAGCTTTGCCGATATCCGACCGGGCACCTATAATAAGGACGGATGGTGTCGTCATATGGAAAGCCTTTCTGCCTGAGACGAAACAAATTGGCTTCTCCAACCATTCTCATCTCGATTCTGTATAAATTTTTCGACGCGTGGATCCGAGTTCCGCAGCGTGCGGGCCGACATGCGGCTGTCTTTCGCCAGGTAGAAGCGCCCACCATTTTCAACGGCAATTTCATCAAGTCGCTCCAGCAAACGGAGAGTTTTCCTTGATATCGGAAAGTCCAGAGCGAGAGTATATCCTTCCATGGGAAAGGAAAATTTGCTTTCTTGCGGGCCTAGCCTTTTAAGAACGGCCAAGAAAGAGCCGGCTCCTGCTAGCGAAATGGCCTCAAGCAGGGCGCTCATTCCTTTTTCGGAACTGTCAAGAGGAAGGACGCATTGAAATTGCGCGAACCCCTTCCGACCATATATTCGATTCCAGCCAAGTACTGCATCTAGCGGATAAAAATATGTGTTGCAATCAACAAGATGTTCTCCAACTTTCCTGGCACCCATTTTATAGTATAGGCTGTTGAGGAGACTTACGCTCATGCGGTTTAGGACGCCGGAAGGCAACGTGACCGGCAATCTGATTTCGCGTTTCTCTGGCTGTGCAAATGGTGCGTCGGCATGTTGCGCAGAGAGATCAGATATCGATGCGTGCTCGCCCAACATGATCAGAGCGCGCCCCAGGTTTTTTCCCTGCCCAAGGCAATCTATCCAGGCGACTGAGTAAGTGGATTCTTTGTATTTCGCGAATACTTCCATTGCCGCCTGAAGATTCGGAGCGGGAACGGTTGTTTGCCGTATCCAGGAAGTTTCAACCGGTCTGAGACGGATCGCCGCACGTAAAATGATGCCCGTCAGTCCCATTCCGCCCAGGGTGTGTTCATAAAGATCGATATTCGTTTCCCGGGAGCATCGAATAATCTCGCCGTTAATGCCTAGGACATCTATCCAGTCCACACACGTTCTAAAACTGCCTTCTTTGTGGTGATTCTTGCCATGGACATCTGCAGCGATCATGCCGCCGAGGGTAACGAACTTCGTTCCCGGCGTGACCATCGGGAACCAACCTCTGGGTAAAAATGTCTTGATGATGTCGCTCAGTAGGATTCCGGATTCGGCGACAAGTTGACCAGTCGTGGTCTCGAACGAGAGCATTCGATCAAAATATTTCATCGAAATAGTACTGAATGGATTAACCGCGCTATCGCCGTAGGCGCGGCCGTTGCCGCGAGCTATTACGCTGTGCTTGGAAATCATCAAAGCACAGAGTGCCTCAACATCCCGCGGAAAATAAAGTTGGGTGTCTACCGTTGGATATCGACCCCAGCCAGCGACTTTCATAACGCAACCTCTTTGCGCTTGTCGTTGAAGACGAAGCGCTTGTCGAGATTGTACTTGACAATATACCCGATAGCTAACCCGATAATGGCGCCGATTTCACGCATACGATCAGTTTGCCATATTAACCAAAACGCCGTTTCGGCTCCCCAGAATATCAGTGTAGTGAGAACGCCCATGATCGTATAGAGCGTGAATTTACGGGTATTGTTTTTCAATCCCATATCTTGATCGTAAAAAATCCATTGCTTGTCGAGCGCATATTTTATGATGAGGCCTACGATTGTCCCCATCCCAATGGCGGCGATAAAATTGGCGCCGGTAATTCCAACCTGAAGAACGGCCCGTTGGGTTGCGAGGTTTGCAATGGTCGCTATGACCGCAAATATCGCGTAGCGAAAAGTCAGAGTACCAAGTGTCATAATAATGCACTTCCCAGTGTGAAGGCCAGGATTATGAGCGCGCATATCTGACTGGTGCCATCTTTAGCCGCGTAGACGACCGGATCGTCATGCATCAGGCCACGATGCGCGATCATAACGGCGCGGGTAATCCAATACAAAAGTATGGCGCAGACGCCCCACAGCGCCTCCGGGCACGCATATAGCTCCATCACTGCTGGAGAGTTGACATAGAGTGTCATGACGAGCACGGACACGTAACCAGCGGCAATCGCAATCATCGAGATTATCGGCAAATCGTCGACATGATAGCCCCTGCCGCTTGGCTTCAGATTACCCCGTTCTGCACTATCTATCAATTCGGCCTGTCTTTTTATGGCTGCCAGCGACAGGAAAAAGAAGACGGAGAAAGCCAATAGCCAGATGGACAGCCCAATCGATGTTGCCACCGATCCGGCAAAAATCCGTATCGTGTAAAGGGCGGCGAGCATACAGATATCAATGACAATCAGCCGCTTGAGATAGAGCGAATAAGCGGTCGTCAGCAGATAGTAGCCAATCATGACGACCAGAAATTCCCAGCCGATAAAAATCGTCAGAAAGGAGCCGAAACCTGCGAGCGCTCCCGCCATCAAGGTTCCGTGTGCTATTGGCACGGCGCCCGCAGCAAATGGTCGGTGTCGTTTTCGTGGATGTGCCCTATCTGCAGAGAGATCTAGCAGATCGTTCAGGATATATACGCCTGAAGCGATCAGACTGAAGCACACAAAAGCCGTTACGGATGATGCAATGGCAGGCCCGTCAAATTTATGAGCGGCAAGCATCGGCACGAATACAAGGAGATTCTTTAACCATTGGTGAGGCCTGAGTGCCTTGATATACGGTTTAATGGTCTCTTTTTCACTTTGAAGGTGTTCCACCGTGTCGCAGAGAGCCTCGACTTTCGTGCGTATTTTTTGGGGTACATCCACTGTAATCGCTTTTTCTGCGCGCTCCCATACGGGCAGATCGGCGGCAGTGTCCCCCATATAGAAAAAGCCGCTCTCTCCGAAACGCTCCTCCAAAAATGCGGCTTTCGTTGCGCCTTTCAGATTCTGTGCGCCATCAGAGCCGTGAACCTCATCGAAGATACCCAAATGATCCGCTATCGCCTGTGCCACCTGCTGATCAGAAGCCGTGACGAGGACCGCACGACCGCCGACCTTTCGCCATTCCTCGATGTAGGCCAGTACCTTATTATTGTAAGGCAGCACACGAGCATCGACGGTTGCAGCTTCCGCGAGGTGACGTTTCAGATGGGCGCGTCCATGTGGTAGCGCAGAAATTGCACTAAAAAGGCAGCGCCAATCTGAACCGAAGGCCGACCAGAAGTTTTCATACAGCATGTCGGTGCGGAGAAGGGTTCCGTCCAGGTCAACGACGAGGATTTTTCGGGTATCGAAATTCAACGGTCCATCGCTCTTTCGTCATGCGTTTATTGTGGCGGACTGCGCATAGTCACCGGCGCTACCTTGCGTCGACTCCGTCGCGCATGCCGTGAATCCTTGCTATGCTTTTTTTAGGGCCTCCTAACGTAAAGGGCGTGACTGTGCAATCGATTGATGTCGGTTGACGCAGAAACATTCTGAAAAGATCGGAAATAATTCGAAACCTATTGAAAACTTCCAACATAATCTGATAGCTGCTGCGGGCGCATAATTGCGGATTTTTCTTGTTGGGAAGAGACACATGAAAACGGCACTCGTCTGCGGAGCAGGTGGATTTATCGGCGCACATCTGGTCAAGCGCCTGAAACGCGAAGGCTTTTGGGTGAGGGGGGTCGACCTCAAATACCCGGAATATGCCGCAACGGAGGCTGACGATTTCGTCATCGCAGACCTGCGGGAGCAATCCAATTGTCGTGCGGTGATCGATCGTCGATTTGACGAAGTATACCAGCTTGCTGCCGATATGGGCGGCGCAGGATATATTTTTACAGGCGAAAACGATGCCGATATCATGCATAATTCGGCTACCATCAATCTCAACGTCTTGGATGCCTGTTTCCGCCGGAACATAAAGCGGGTCTTTTACAGCTCCTCGGCCTGCATGTATCCCGAACATAATCAGACGGACCCGAATGCTCCGGTAACGCGGGAAGACAGCGCTTATCCGGCGAATCCGGACAGCGAATATGGCTGGGAAAAACTGTTTTCCGAGCGTCTTTATCTCGCTTATAACCGCAACCATGGCATGGAATGCCGTGTCGCGCGTTATCACAATATCTTCGGTCCGGAAGGATCTTGGGTCGGAGGACGGGAGAAGGCACCCGCCGCGCTCTGCCGCAAGGTCGCAGAGGCCGAATCCGGCGGTGCAATCGAAATTTGGGGCGACGGCCTGCAGACACGATCGTTCCTATTCGTCGATGAGTGCCTTGAGGCAACTCTGCGGCTGACTCGATGCGAAACCTTCGCTGGGCCGGTGAATATTGGCTCGGAAGAAATGGTTTCGATCAATGAACTCGCTCGAATTACGATGCGGGTTGCCGACAAGAATCTCGAAATTCGCAATATTCCTGGCCCGCAAGGTGTACGTGGGCGCAATTCCCACAATGACCTCATTCGGGAGAAGCTGGGATGGGAGCCAAGCCTTACGCTTGAGCAGGGCTTGGCCCGCACTTATCCCTGGATTGCGCGCCAGGCCGAGCTTGCGCGTGGAAAAAACAAGTGACGGCCAACGGCCCGATCCGTAGCGAGATATGAAGATGAAGCCGAAACTCTCCGTTATAGGCCTGGGCAAACTTGGTGCGCCCATGCTCGCCGTTTTTGCCAAAAAGGGCTTTGACGTCATTGGTATGGATTTGAATTCCGCATTTGTGGATTCAATCAATCGTGGTGTAGCGCCAGTTCCCGAGCCGCAACTCCAGGAGTTGATCACCGAGCATGGTGAGCGCATTCGGGCAACGACCGACATGCGGGAGGCAGTGCTTTCGTCGGATGTCACTTTCATCATCGTACCGACGCCAAGTGGGCCGGACCGATTTTTCCGCAATGATTATGTGATCTCCGCTCTGGAGAGCATCGGTGCCGCATTGCATGACAAGATCGGCTATCACAACGTGGTCGTCACTTCCACCGTTATGCCCGGCTCTACGGGCGGCGTGCTGAGGCAAACGCTTGAGCGCGCATCGGGGCGCACAGTGGGTTCGGATCTCGGTTTGTGTTATAATCCGGAGTTCATCGCGCTCGGTACTGTCGTTCGCGACATGCTTTATCCAGACATGATTCTCATTGGCGAAAGCGACCCCAAGGCCGGGGATATGCTCGAGAGCGTCTACCGTGGCTCGACGGAGAGCGGTCCCGAATTCCAGCGCATGAACTGGGTCAATGCGGAGCTTTGCAAGATCGCCGTCAACACCTACGTAACCACCAAGATCAGCTATGCGAACATGATCGCAGACATGTGCGACCATCTCGATGGCGCAGATGCAGACGTGGTGACGGATGCTCTCGGTGCGGATAGCCGTATCGGAAAGAAATACATCAAGGGAGCCATCGGTTATGGTGGTCCCTGTTTCCCGCGTGATAACAAGGCATTTGCGGCACTTGGGCGCAGCCTGGGCGCACGTACGGACCTCGCAGAGGCGACGGATGTGATCAATGATCATCAGACCGAACGCCTTGTGCGGGCCATATCGGCATCGGCTGATCCAGGGGCGCAGGTTGCCATTCTCGGCCTCTCCTATAAGCCGGAAACGCCGGTGATCGAGGAAAGCCAGGGACTGGCGCTCGCCCACAAGCTGGTTAGCATAGGTTATCGTGTGCGGATTACGGATCCTCAGGCGCTTGTCAGCCTTCCAGACCAAATTGCTGACGGTATCGTGATCAAGATGGATGCGGAAAGCGCCATGGCGGGAGCAGATGTGGTCGCCATAGTGACGCCGTGGAAAGCCTATCGCAATCTCGATATCGCCGCAGCAGGGCCCAAGGCTGTCATTGACCCGTGGCGCGTCGTTGACGCCGCAAAGCTCTCAGCCGCAATAACGCTGATCAGACCCGGTATGGGGGATTGGCTCTCAGATGCCGCAGCGGCGAAACACAACCGGGTAATGCCATGATATCGATCGTCCTCTACGGAAGGAACGACAGCTACGGCTATAATCTCCACAAGCGGGCTGCTCTCAGCCTGAATTGCATGGCGGAAGTGCTGACTGACGAAAATGATGAAATTCTTTTCGTCGACTACAACACGCCGGATGATTTCCCTACCTTCCCGGAGGCGATCTGTGACACGCTGACGGATCGTGCGAAGCGCCTTTTGCGGATTATCCGTATAAGGCCCAGCCTTCACAATCGGCTTTTCGCATCACGCACGCATCTGAAGGCCCTTGAACCCATTTCACGCAACGCTGCGGTCAGACGGTCCAACCCTGCAAACCGCTGGATATTGTCGACGAACACGGACATGATCTTCGTTCCGCGTGGGTCGCAATCCCTCTCGGAGCAGCTGGCGGGACTGAAAGACGGGTTTTATTGCGCCCCGCGTTTCGAGATACCTGAAACATTATGGGAGAGCTTCGATCGGCTTGATCCCGCTGGGGTTATCGCTGAAACGCGTGCGGTGGGAGAGAATCTCCATCTCAACGAAATTGTCTACGGCGCTGACTCCATTCTTTATGATGCACCTGGCGACTTTCAGCTCATGAGGCGTGAAGATCTCTTTGGTATCCACGGATTTGATGAGCAGATGCTCTTAGGGTGGCACGTCGACTCAAATATTTCGAAGCGGCTTGTAATGCTTCATGGAAAAGTCAGCGATGCCGTGCCTGCGGTTTTTGGTTATCATTGTGATCACACTCGTCAGACAACTCCAATGCACGCGCACAAGAGTGTGGAGAATGATCCCGAGAGATTTATTAATAGGGTAGCGCAGCCTGACATTCCTGAGCAGTCAGAGGTTTGGGGGCTGAACGGAATAGATTTGGAAGAAATCCGCCTGACGGATACGATAAATACTGCGTATCGTAGTGCTCTTGCCGAAGCGATAGGAACGCCGCTCAAGCAGCCGTTAGAAGCGAGATATCGTTCAGAATCCTATGATCGCGAAATCGGTACGCCGGAACACGTTTTGCCATTTCTCGTCGATCTCTTTGCGAATGCTCCGCGAGAAACGCGAGTTGTCTGGATCGGCCTACAGGACCAAGTGCTTACTCTATTCAGCCGTTGTTGGGACAAACTTGGTTTCTCCAATCGAGTGACGGTGTGGCAAGCGGGTTCGGAATCTTCGGCCACGCTTACTCAAGCTGATGCCTTTGTCATCAATTTTGGTTTGCCGGATAAGGCTAAAGGAGAAGATCTTACTAGCGTTCTCAATGGATTTTTTGCTGCAATAGGCGCCGAGCATAGGCACTTGGCAGAAAAAAAGGAACCAAGGCGCTTCATTGGCGTCAACGCGGTTCATAATCGCTTTGAATCGCTGATGCAGCGTTTCATCGGTTGCGGGCGCACGCCATTTTCTGCACGATTACGCCATGGCTATCTTCTTCAGTCCATATTTAAGGAAGTGGACGATTGGACTTCAGAAATGCGTCCTGGTAAGGCGGGTGCCCGGGAAAAGGATGTTATCCGTTCCAACGATGAAATCGGTCACATTTTTTTTGGGCCTTATGCCCATCTGGCCCCGGGAAACTATCGCATAGATTTGACGTTGTCTCGACGCTGGGATCACTCGTGGAAGTGCAGACTCAACCTCGATCTGGTTCAAGGTGAAAGAGTTGTTTACGAAACGAAAGTGAATATCCTCGGAGGGAAAGTGACGGTTAGGCTACCGTTGCATGTTGCTCCACGCGATATATTGCTCCCTGTACAGATTCGTCTGCATTCGTCTGGAAAGGCGCGAATAGCTCTTGAGGGCGTGCTGATCGAGCGTACTTCTAAACTTGCGGAGGATTGGTCTGTATGACGCTATCTGCTTTCCGTCACAGTTCTTCTTTCTTGCTTGAATGTAAGAAGCGGGGCCTTCTCGAAAACCTGAACCTCTCTTTGCTCGATGTTGGTTGCAGTGGCGGGATCGACAGCTTTTGGGATCAGTTTGGCGCGAGTTTCCGTGCTGTTGGTTTTGACCCATTGGTTTCAGAAGTAGATAGATTGAATGCCGAGGTCGGGAGCGGGCGGGACATCCGCTACGTTGCTGCGTGGGTTGGGAATGGAGCCCGGCCGCTTCCTTTCTCGGTTCGAATAGATACAGAGCCAAAAAGAGGGGCTTCAAACGCATTTGTGCTGAGCAGTGCGCATCGAGCATCAGAGAAGACCGGTCTTTCCTTTACTGCGGATGTTTTCAATCGCGGAGCGGAGCTACGGTTTGCTGACCAACGCCTTTCTCTTGACGAGTGGCTGGCCGCGAATGAGTTTGGGCGTGTTGACGTGGTTAAATGCGACGTCGATGGCTTTGACTTCGAAGTTTTTGTCGGCGCTCAAGACCTTCTTTCGGGGCCAAAGCGTCCGCTTGCTTTAATTACCGAAGCCCAACTACACGAGATGCGCGATCGACACGGCACTGTTTGGGGCGACCTTGACAGGCTCTTGCGTGATCACGGTTATCGCTTGTTTGATGTGGATGTTCATCGTTATACGCGGGGCGCATTGCCGGGACGATTTGCAATCCCACTTTTTGCCCAAACAGTTGATGGGCCAGTGATGTTTTGTGATGCGCTTTACATGCTCGACCCTGTCATGGATCCAGAAGTGATGGACGAATTGGTTGAGCAAAGCGATACAACCGTTTTCCTTCGGCTTATTTTTTTGTATGAGACGTTTGGGCTGTCGGATTGCGCAGCTGCTCTGATAGTTGCGTTGCGAGAAAGAGGTATTTCTGTACCTGGTCTGGATGATAGCTGGGCGCTTGACGCGCTTGTTCCGCCGAACCCCTACAGTGAAAACAATTATGACGATTATTTAAGCGCTTTCGACGCTAATCCTCGCCGGCTCTTTCCCGAGAAATCGTTGTCAGTGGTAGAGCAATTTGAGCCTGGAATGACAGTTGACTGGATATCGATCATGTTGCCAGGAGAAGGCTCGCGTCGAGAGGGGCTAGATATCGTTTCTGAACGAGGGGTGGGCGGACATCTTTGTTTTGGCCCTTACCATTACCTTCCGACAGGCCGATACGTTGCTCGATTGCAAATTGAGACGGATGTTTCATTTGGGCAGAAATTATCACTTGAAGTGGTTGCCGACGAAAAAGTGGTGTCAAGTTCCTCCAGATCATTGTGGATTCCAGGTTCGCATTGGCTGGAGATTCCGTTTGATATCGAAGCCTCCAACGCGGATTCTTCAATCCAATTACGCCTGACTGTTGATCGTAGAGCAAAACAACGTTTGCTGCGGGTCATAATCATGCGCGAAAGCTGAGCTATGAGTTCAAATGGTGTCATTAGCAATGCAGCGCTCTGGAAGGTGGTTAAAACCCACACCCTTTATGATGCTCCACCATATTTAAAGCTCTCAGTGGAAACAGTCGAGTTACCGGATGGCCGCGTTGTCGACGACTATCACCAAGTTCATTTGCCTGATTATTCGATAGCCGTGCCTATTCTGGCGGACGGCAGTATTTTGACGTTGTGGCAATATAAGCACGGCGCACGCTGTTATTCCATGACCTTTCCGGCTGGCCATGTAGAGCCCGGTGAAGACGCCGTCGAGGCTATGCTCCGGGAGTTGCGAGAAGAGACTGGTTATGTTGCGGAGCAGGCAATTGGCTTTGGCAGTTATACCGTCAGCGGAAATCAGGGCTGCGGGCGTGCGCATCTTTTTGCCCTGACGGGTTGTCGTCCTGTTGGCGCTGCTGATCATGACGATCTTGAAACTTTTGATCTCAAAGTTATGACAGTGGAGGAAATAAATGCGGCGATCGATCAGGGACATTGTACAATCCTTCCTCAGCTCGCCGTCTGGCTCGCGACCAGAGCACACTTCGGATTTTGAACAGCAACGCTCCGCCGAATCTCAACCGGGTCTGGATGTTGAAGCTTCGGCCCCTGCTGTTCAGCTTGATCTGGCTCCTATCTGGACGATGGTTCCTGAGGCTGAACCAATTCGGCTCGGTTCTTATTACGCCCATATGCGGGGTTATTATCCTTATTGTGAGATGCAGACCAAACGGTGGTGCGTCCGCAATATCGGTCGCGACTGGCGTATTTTTGATGTCGGGGGCAATATCGGGTATTACTCCGCTCTTTTTGGCCGCTGTGCGCCGGAAGGTTTCGTCATCGCGTTCGAGCCGACAGAAACACATCGGATGCTAAGGCATAATCTTGAACTCAACGGCATTTCAAATGTCGAGGTCCGGCAGATCGCCTTGGGAGAGACGGAAGGTAACCGTCGAGATGCGATATTCCGCGTATGGGGCAGCCCCGCGGAAGTGGAGGAGTTTCCTTTCTCGACAGTGGACGCGGAAATGCAGCGTCTGGAGTGGGACAGGCTTGATCTTCTTAAGGTTGACGTCGACAGTTTCGATCTCGAAGTGCTGAAAGGTTCTCTTCAGACACTCGACAAATTTAACCCCTGGGTTCTTGTGAAACTTAATCACGCGTTAGCGGAAAGAAAGCAGAGCGTCTCGCAAGCACTCGAGTGGTTGGCATCGGTCGGTTATCACGAGGCTCTCGTGATGGATGGCGAGAATTTCCTCTTGCGTCGTCCTGAAGGCACACCGGTTGCCGTTGATGGTCTAAGGCTTATACATGAACGGGAACCTGTCTATGTTTCGCCGGTTCTTGTCGCGACGGCTGCATCTGCGGCTGACGTTGCTGCTACAGTCGAGCCGGCTGGTGCGGGTGTTGTGGATGAGGAAACTGGTGATCTGATTATTGATGCACCTGCCTGGGGTTATGGCCTGATCTGGAAAGTGCAACCAGTTTGTGAAGGGCCGGCAATCGTGCGCCTGTCGGTCGGCGTGTCCGGCGCAGATATTGGGGTCCTTTGCGTAAGAGAGGGCTTTTCAGAACTCATCGGATCGGAAGCTTTCGTGCTCCCGGGTGGGGAGACGACCGTTGCTATAGCTCTTGATAACGTTGAGGATCTGCGCGGTATTGTTATCAGAAAGGGTCCTACGTCGCCTGGCGTGGCAAGAGTACGTTTCAGTCAGCCAGTTGTGCTGCAAGCTGAAGCTCGACGCAACACGACACCGTCGCCTTCGATGAATCCTTTACAAAAAGAGATCGCCTTGAGCGAGGCCGCCAAGGGTCTCCCCTCATCGAGTTTCGACGTGCCTGAGGACAAGCTCGAAATCGTTGACGCCCATACGTTGGGAGAACGCCTCGGTTTGGATTGCTCGTTCCGCGCTCCGATAAACCTCGTTAACATGCCGCTTACTCAGTTTCGCATGGAAGTGCATGATGCGAAGGTATTGCAGCAACTTTACCGAGCTTTTCGACCTAAGCGTCATCTCGAATTTGGAACCTGGGAGGGGTTTGGTGCGCGACTTTGCTTACAGCATTCCGAAGCGCACGTGTGGACACTCAATCTTCCTGAAGGGGAAAAGGATGCTGAGGGGCGTTCTTTGTATTCAGACGCATCGGGCATTACGGATGGTGGAAATCGAATAGGACGCCTTTATCGCGAAGCAGGACTGACTTCGCGGGTCACCCAGCTGTTGATGGACAGCAGGGAATTCGACACCTCGGCTTTCGGCAGCGATTTCTTCGATACGGTCCTGATCGACGGCGGTCACACGGCCGACGTCGTAGCTAACGACACCGAAAAGGCCTTGGAGGTGGTTCGGCGCGGCGGGCTTATCATGTGGCATGACTTTTGTCCGGATCCTTCGATCCTGGCGGAGCAAAATGCTGCGCAGGGCGTCGTCGAAGCGGTTTTGCTGAATTGGAAACAATGGCGTCCGCGTTTTTCCTCCTTATTTTGGGTGCGCCCCTCCTGGCTTCTCATCGGAGTGGTTGCTGATGGCGGCATAAATGCAAGTGAACACAATGATGCGTAATAAACAGGTGAGACCCACGACTTTCGCTTCGGCTTACGCGCAGGGCTTTCTTCGTTGTGCCGTTGCTTCGCATCTGGTCTCGCCCGCCTCGCCTTTGGCGAATGCTGCAGCCGCAATACCGCTATTGGAGGCAGCAGACGAACAGTCGGTGGGTCTTCTTGTCCTTCCCGAGCTCGGCTTGACGGGTTATTCTATTGATGATCTGCTGCATCAGCAAACGTTGCTTGATGAGGCGGAAGCAGCTCTCGAATTGCTGCGAAAGCGTACCGAGACGCTTATGCCTCTGATTCTGGTGGGGATGCCGGTGCGCTGGCAGGGGCACCTTCTTAATTGCGCGGTTGTGCTGCATCGCGGTCGTCTTTTGGGTATCGTCCCGAAAACCTATCTGCCGAATTATCGCGAATTTTATGAGGCAAGGCACTTCGCGTCAGGAGCAATCGTTGAAAGAGGTGCGACGATTGAGCTTTTGGGGGCAACGGTTCCGATCGGCACAGACCTCCTGTTTGCCGCGCAGGATATAGAGAATTTTGTGCTGGCGATTGAGATTTGCGAGGACGTCTGGGTGCCGACGCCACCTTCGTCCCTGGCTGCACTTGCGGGTGCCACTATTATTGCAAACCTTTCTGCTTCCAATGCAATTATCGGCAAGTCCGCCGAACGTCACGCGCTATGTCGCGTACAATCCGCCCGCTGCAATGCCGCATATCTCTATTCCGCGGCGGGATTTGGTGAATCAACCACCGATCTAGCTTGGGACGGCCATGCAATGGTCTATGAAGCTGGAACTCTTTTGGCAGAATCCGAGCGTTTTTCTACCAGCGCCGGCATGATCGTCACGGATATCGACCTTGAACTTCTGGCAGCGGAAAGGTTGCGGAATGGTAGCCTTGTCGCGAATCGGCGCGATCTTGCACCAAAAGATTATCGGCATATCGGTTTTCATCTTCAGCCCTCCGCAAACGATATTGGCTTGCAGCGAAAAATTGCCCGCTTTCCTTTCGTTCCAGATGACAAAAGCCAGCTTGATGCTCTCTGCGAGGAAGCTTTTCAGATACAGTCTCAAGGCCTTGCCCGTCGTTTGAAGGCCAGTGGCATCGAACGCGTTGTCATAGGCGTTTCCGGAGGATTGGATAGTTCTCACGCCCTTCTGGTTGCGCTCCACGCCATGGATTTGTTGAAGCTACCTCGTTCCAACGTTCTTGCTTGGACCCTCCCTGCGTTCGCGACAACCAATACCACGAAATCAAATGCGTGGCGCTTGATGCGGGCTTTGGGGGTGACGGCCGACGAAATCGATGTAGGTCCGGCTTCGATGCAGATGTTGAGCGATATTGGCCATCCTGCCGCTAAAGGTGAAAAGATTTACGATATCACCTTTGAAAATGTTCAGGCGGGAGCCCGGACCTCGCTTCTTTTCCGGCTGGCAAACCGGCACAACGCAATTGTCCTTGGCACGGGTGATCTCTCCGAGCTTGCTCTTGGATGGGCGACATATGGCGTGGGTGATCATATGAGTCACTACAACGTCAATTGCTCGGTTCCAAAGACTCTTATTCAACATCTTATTCGATGGGTGGCGGCGCGTGGTCTTTACGGCGAGGAAGCATCCGAAGTTCTTCGGAATATATTGTCGACCGAAATCAGCCCCGAATTGGTGCCAGGTGATGCAGATGCACCAAGTCAGAAGACTGAAGATTTTGTGGGACCCTATGCGCTCCAGGACTTCAATCTCTTTTACACAGTACGATATGGGATGAGGCCATCCAAGATTGCCTTTCTTGCGTGGCACGCTTGGAGGGATGTTAAAACGGGTAACTGGCCATCCGACTTCGCGGATACTGACCGACGGGATTATGATCTGGAAACCATCAGGTCGTGGCTGAGAGTTTTCATAAGGCGCTTTTTTCAAACGAGCCAGTTCAAGCGTAGCGCAGTTCCGAATGGCCCGAAAACCAGCTCCGGTGGCTCGTTGTCTCCGCGGGGGGACTGGCGCATGCCTTCGGACGCATCGGCAGATGCCTGGTTACGTGAACTTGATACGGCGCTTGCGCCGTCCCCAAAGGGTTAGAAAGGCGTCCAAGAAGATCGTTCTGGCAGCGCGCGCTGATTTATCGGGAAGGGGAAATCCGGATCGCTGCTTTTATCCGCAGCATATCCGCTAGTCACTT
>NZ_JAOCCY010000030.1:0-18417 GCF_029840625.1 Agrobacterium sp. GD03872 | reverse complement strand
TGACAGGGACGTCTTCAGCGTGCCCCTCAACTGAAAAGGCCGACGCATGCAGCCAATCTCCATGCTCAAGAACATAGATACCTCGAGCGACTCGTTCTCGCATTGCTCGATGACCGCATGACGTGATGCGGAATGAGATCGTTGCCGGCAAGATGAGTGTGATTGATTACAGAGTGAGCTCTCATCGCCCATCTTTTATGACGGCATAGGAACTTCTAATTACCTTTTTAGGCGAGGAGTTTTTATCACTTGGCAACTGCTTGACGAAAAGGGGTTGTCAGAAAATGAATGTCCACGCTGGAGAAATTCCAAACCAACTTCTGCGATTGCAAAAGATGCATAATGGCCAGAAGGTCGAGCCGACGTTTTCGTCGCGGGAAATGAGCCGCCGTCAGAATGCGATGCGCCGTATTCTGGAAGAACTGAAGCTCGATGCCGCGGTACTGACGTCTTATCATAACGTCTGTTATTTTTCAGATTTCATGTATTGCTACTTCGGCCGTAAATACGCCTTTGTGATTACGGATCAGAACGCGACCACGGTAAGCGCCGGGATCGATGCGGGGCAGCCCTACCGTCGTACGTTCGGAGATAATCTCACCTACACCGACTGGCAGCGCGACAACTACTATCATGCGCTTCAGCAACTCCTTCCCGGCGTCAGACGCATAGGAATAGAGTTCGATCATGTTACCATAGACCTCAGAGTTCAGTTGCAGGCAGCTTTCCCCAATGTTGAACTCGTCGATGTTGGCGCACCAACCATGTGGCTCCGAACGATCAAGTCCGAGGAAGAGATAGCTTTGATCAAGGCTGGAGCAGCCACAGCCGATATCGGCGGTGCAGCCGTCGTCGCCGCAGTCAGGGAGGGCGTACCGGAATATGAGGTCGCCCTCGAAGGCACACAGGCAATGGTGCGGCATATCGCAAAAACCTTTACGCATGCCGAACTGATGGATACTTGGGTGTGGTTCCAGTCCGGCATCAACACGGATGGCGCCCATAACCCGGTCACATCCAGAAAAGTGGAAAAAGGTGACATCCTGTCGCTCAACTGCTTCCCGATGATCGCCGGTTATTACACTGCGCTGGAACGCACATTGTTCTTCGACCACGCCTCGGATGCCCATCTGCGCATATGGGAAGTGAACTGCAGAGTCCATCGGCGCGGTCTGGAGCTTCTGAAACCCGGTGCGCGCTGCGGCGATGTTGCCACTGAACTCAACGAGATCTACAAAGAAGAAGGCCTGTTGGGCTATCGCTCATTTGGTTACGGCCACTCATTCGGCGTGCTGTCTCATTATTATGGCCGTGAAGCCGGTGTCGAACTTCGCGAAGACATCAATACGGTCCTGCAACCGGGCATGGTCGTATCGATGGAGCCGATGCTAACCCTGCCCGAAGGTTTGCCGGGTGCAGGCGGCTATCGAGAGCATGACATCCTTGTCATCGGAGAAACTGGCGCGGAAAACATCACCGGCTTCCCCTTCGGCCCTGAGCACAATATCATCAAGGCCTGATCTTGATCAGACATCTCGTGAAGCGGGCTTGTTTACAGGCCCGCTGTTGCATTTTCAGGTGATCGAAATGAGAAACATCCCGACCGATCTTCTGCGTACGTTCCTCGCGGTCATCGACCTCAAGAGCCATACACGCGCCGCCGAGCAGCTTGGCCGCACGCAACCTGCAATCAGTCTTCAAATGAAGAAGCTGCAGGAACTGCTGGATGTCAGCCTGTTCGTGAAAGATGCACCGACCCAACCCACCGAATCGGGTGAACTCGTCGCCACCTACGCGAGGCAGATGATTGCGCTCAACGACGAAATGGTGCTTCGTCTCTCGAAACGAGAGGGAAAGGGAAAAATCCGGCTTGGTATTCCCAATGATTACGCCGATCATTTTTTACCAAGACTTATCCCCCGGTTGAAAGAGAGCGGTCACGACTTCACCTTCGAAGTGGTTTGCGACCTCTCGCACAACCTTCTTCAAGGGTTGCGAAATGGCGTTTTCGACATTGTCGTGGCGATGACACCGGACGGACCCGCCGAAGGTGCATTCATGACATGGAAGGAACCACTGACCTGGGTGGGTGACGTAAACGACGCTCTGGCCACGAAACATGGCGAACAGATGCGCATTGTCTGTTATCCAGAGGGCTGCCTTTATCGTCGCGCGATGCTGACCGCCCTGCAACGAGAGGGGCGAGGTTATGAACTGGTGTACACCAGTCCAAGTCTTGCGGGTCTGGAGGCGGCGGTCGGCTCTGGGTTTGGAAATTCGGTTCTGGCTCGACGCATCGTTCCGACGAAACTGAAGATGCCGGACGCCGACCTCAATCTCCCTCGGCTAGCGGACGTGGTCGTCGGTATTTATCTGAGCGCAGACAAGAGGCGCTCGCCGGTGGCTGAAAGCTTCGCTGCCTATTTCGCCGACGCCTTTCTCGCTGAATGACCGCTTATACTACCTTGATGTCCGCCGCCTGCTGGATATGCTGATCAGTAGGAAGAGGCTTATCGAGCAGATTGTCAGCAGACTAGCAGCGGCCATTATGGTCGGATTGATCTGGTCCCGTATTCCTGAGAACATCTGAACCGGAAGAGTTCGCTGCTCCGCGCCCGTCATGAAAAGTGCAACAATCACCTCATCGAAAGACACCGCGAAGGCCAAGAGCGCGCCTGAGAGTACCCCTGGCAGGATCAGTGGGAGCGTTATATTGCGGAATACCGAAACTGGCCCAGCGCCGAGGCTTGCTCCAGCACGCGACAGATTGGTGTCGTAGGTGGAGAGAGACGACATCACGGTAATTACCACGAATGGCACGGCCATACCGACATGCGCCATGACCAGCCCCGTGCGTGTGTTCGTGAGCCCGAGAAAACCGAAAAACAGATAGGCTCCGACTGCGACGATGACCACCGGCATAATCATCGGTGAGACAATCAGGGCCATGACCAATTTTCGCATGGGAAAGTTCGGGCGCGATAGGCCAAGAGCCGCGGCAGTTCCAAGCAGGGTGGCGATGGTGGTGCTTGCAGTCGCCGTGACGAGACTGTTCCAGAGACTTTGCGTCCACCTGCTATTCTGGAAGAAATCCGAGTACCAGCGAAGCGAAAACTCTTTGATGGGAAAGGTGAAGAACGGATCCTTCGAGACGGACAGCGGAAAGATGACGAGCAGCGGTCCGATAAGAAACAGAAGCACCGCACAGGCGAGGAGAAATACAAGAATTCTGGCCGCGCGTTCGGCAGGTGTTGCGTAGACAGGAAGCCACATGGTCTCACCCCAGCTTTATTCGTTCAGCGCCCACTAGACGCAGGAAAAGAAGATAGATCGATAGCGTCATGACCAGAAGCAGTAAGGCCAAAGCCGCCGCCATGCCCCAATTGAGGTCGCGGTTTATATAGGTCGCGATGAAGTTGGAAAGCATCTGGTCCCTCGGCCCGCCAACAAGCGCTGGCGTGATGTAATATCCCAGCGACAGGATGAAGGTCATAAGACACCCGGCAGCTACGCCTGGAAGGGTCTGCGGCACGTAGATACGCCAGAATGCGGAAAGCGCCGGGGCTCCCAGAGAGCGTGCCGCACGCATTTGCGCCTGCGGGATGGTTTTCATCACAGCGAGGATCGGCAGTATGGTGAAGGGAAGCTGGATATGCGTCATCGCAGTCACGGTTCCGAACCGCGTCAACATCAACTGGAGTTTGTCGGTCGTGATGTGCAGCCCGGTCAATATCTGATTGATGACACCATCCGTTTGCAGAAGAACGACCCATGCCGTCGTGCGGACCAGCAAAGACGTCCACAACGGCAGCAATATCAGAAGCGTCATGAAGGCAGCCAGCCGTGCGGGAGCGACAGATACGATGTAGGCTGTGGGAAAGCCAAGCATCAACGTCGCCGCAGTGACGAGTGCTGCAATCCATAGGGTACGACCGAGGATGTCGAGAAAAACAGCCTGCTCTGCCGGTACAGCCGCAAGTGCATTTGCATCATCAAGCCGCATGTCAATCGCCGTAAGCAGATAATAGGGCGTCAGCGAATGGCCGTTGCGCTGGATAATCCGCCAGGTCTCAGGCTCGCCCCATGCCGCATCCAAAGCCACAACCTGTGGCGCAATAGGGCCGGGTTTGAGCTGGTCGACCTTCCGCACCAGAGACATAATCCGGCTTCGCATGCCCGCGTTTTCATAATTCAACCTCTTGCCCAGCGAGGCGGCGGTACTTTCCTTCTTTGCTTTGGTGAGGTCATCAATGAGGGCAGCGAAGGCGTTCTCTGCGGGCACTGAATGGCCGTCCCAATCCGAAAGGCTTGTGATCGTTTTGGGCAGAGTTTCCACGACCTCCGGATTATTCAACGAGGAAAAGAGAAAAAGGCCGATCGGCAATGCAAAAGTAAGAGACAGAAACAGAATTGCGGGTAGCGCCAACGCGAAGGCACGCAATTTCATCGGCCTCTCTGATCGCATTAAAGAAACGCGGAGGAGGTTTGTGGAAACCGGGTTCAAAGCATTCTCGCTCATTGGGTCAAAATCCGGCAATCTGTTGCGTCACATCTCAACCGCACCAGCGTCCCAGGAGCGAGACCCAGACCAACGCTCTTGGCGGGCACCGAAGCTACAATCTGCTCGTCTCCGAACACTTTCACGCTCAACCGCGCTCGATCGCCTAGAAATATGCTGTCTAGCACCGTGCCTTCGATGAGGTTGCTTACCTGTAAATCAGACGAATGGAAGCCGAGAGACTCCGGCCTAATCGACACCGTGACCGGCTGCCCAACTTTCACATCGTTGCCCGCGCCTTTCAGCACTGCTCCATCGGCCATCTGAAGCACAGACATGCCGTTCTCAATGGCCAGAACGGTACAAGGCAGCGTGTTGTTGTCGCCGATAAAGTTTGCGACGAACCGGTTTTCCGGGGAATTATATAGGGAAACAGGGTCGGATAGTTGCTGGATACGCCCTTCGTGGAAGATGGCGATGCGGTCCGACATGGTCAGAGCTTCCGACTGGTCATGAGTCACATAAACCATCGTGATACCGAGCCGTTTCTGGATTTGTTTGATCTCGATTTGCATATGCTCACGCAACTGCTTGTCTAGAGCCCCCAAAGGCTCATCCATGAGGATGAGCTTTGGATTAAAGACCATCGCCCGGGCCAGCGCGACGCGTTGTTGCTGTCCGCCAGACAGTTGTTGCGGCTTCCGCTCGGATAGACCGTCGAGCTTAACCATATCGAGCGCAGCTTTTACACGGGCAGAAGCATCCGCACCGCGAATACCCCTGTAACGCAGTGGAAAGGCGATGTTGTCGTGCACGGTCATATGCGGGAAAAGCGCGTAATTCTGGAATACGAAACCGATGTTTCGTTTCTCCGGCGGCAATCTTTCGACCGCCTGCCCACCCAGCCTGATATGTCCACTCGTCGGCTGCTCGAAGCCGCCGAGCATCATCAATGTCGTGGTCTTTCCCGAACCCGATGGACCGAGCATCGTCAAAAACTCTCCCTGCCTGACGGTCAGGTTGAGATCCCTAACGACGAGCGCTTCTCCGTCATAGGTTTTCTGAACATTTTCGAAGGTAACCATTGCGGGGCTTGCGTCCAGTCCGAGTGGCCCCTTTTCGAGCCACTCGTCTTTTTTCCCAATCATGTCCATGGATGACACCGCCATGTCAGTTCGAAAGCCAGGTCGTGAAGCGCTTGCGAATTTCATCGCCATGGTCTGCCCAGAAAGCATTATCAAGAGTGAGAGAAGCACGAAGGTTTTCGGGACTGGTCGGCAAATCCTTGGCATTTGCTGGATCTACAAATTCCGACGCACTTTTCCGAACTGGTCCATAGGGAATGTATTTCGTGGTCTGCGCGAGGATTTTCGGCTCCACCGCGAAACGGATGAAATTAATCGAAGCCTCAATGTCTTTCGCACCCTTGGGGATTGCCCAGAAATCGGTGTCCAGTATCTGGTTGTCCCAGACGATACCGAACTTGCGGCCTTCCTTATTGGCGTTAAAAATACGACCGTTCCAGGCCGTCGTCATGGAAACTTCGCCGGACGCCAGCAACTGAGGTGCCTGCGCGCCAGCCTCCCACCAGACGATCTGGCTCTTGATAGTATCGAGCTTGGCAAAGGCCTGATCAACGCCTTCGGGCGTAGCAAGCTTTGCGTAAACATCACCCGGCGCAACGCCGTCCGCCAACAGGGCGAACTCCAGATTGGTGGCAGGGTTTTTCCAAAGACCACGCTTGCCGGGGAAGGTCTTGAGATCGAACAGATCAGCAAGCTTCGTTGGAGCGTCCTTCAGCTTTTCAGAGTCGTATGAGAGTACCGTCGCATAGACAACAGTCCCAACGCCACAGTCCGACGAGGTTCCATCGATCCAATCGCTGCGGTCGCCGATCTTGTCCCACGGCACGGGCTCGAAAATGCCCTCATCGCACCCCTGAAGCAGGGTTGGAGCATCAACATCGATGACATCGAGGGTCGTGTTGCCGGAATCGATCATCGCCTTGATCTTGGCAATCTCACCGCCGTATTCCTGTTCAGATATCGGCCTTCCGGTCTCTGCGATGTAGCTCTGGAAAACCGCCTTCCGCTGAGCCTCCTGATAAGAACCGCCGAAGCTCATCACCGACAGTGGTTCCGCGCCGAATGCGAGCGTTGCTGATACGATCTGCACGGCGAACACCGTCACCGTAAAAAATGCCTTGTTCATCATGACCTCTCTGGAGATATTTTCACTGTTTGGCCCGTCTTTGCGCGGGTCTGAGATTGAAGGTATTGCGAGCTATGTTGCAGTGCAAATAAATTGCAGTCATTACCGCATGAGGGCAGCTTATGAGGATGGACGCTTCGCAAATGCGCGGCCTATCGTGTTGAGCAATAACTGAGCAGCGAGAATAGCCGTCGAACCGGTATGGTCGTAGTCGGGCGCGACCTCGACCAGATCGATACCGACAATCGTTCCCCGGCTCGCCAGACCAGCAATGATTTCCAGCACCTCATAATAGATGAAACCACCGTGGCTCGGCGTGCCGGTTCCGGGCGCGATAGATGGATCAAACCCGTCGATATCGATCGTGAGATAATATCGCTTCCCTTCAGGGATGCGCTGGAGCACAGCTTCAACACCAAGCTTTCTGATCTGCCGAACCGAGAGAATGTCTGAGCCTACCGAGCGTGCATGCTCGTAACCCTCTTTCGCTGTGGACGAGACGTTTCGAATACCGAGTTGCGTCATTCCACTGACCCAAGCCTTTTCCGAGGCTCTGCGCATCGGGCTTCCATGACCGAAGCGCACGCCATGCCTCTCATCGACAAAATCCAAATGAGCGTCGATTTGAACGACATGGATATCGTCCTGATCTGAGAAGGCATTGATGCAGGGAATATTAACAGAATGATCACCGCCCAGCACGACGGGAAGAGCCCCGGCAGCTAAAATTTTACGCACAGCGAGTTCGATGTTTGCGTGGCTTCGCCCGGTGTCCGTATGCACAATATCGGCATCTCCTATGTCGACGATGCGAACACCTTCGAGATAGGTACAATCATCTTCGTGATCATAAGCGCCAGAGTGACCGAAGGAAAAAAGCGTGGAAGCCTCTCTTATGCCACGCGGCCCAAAACGGGCACCTGCCCGCCACTGCGTGCCAAAGTCGAATGGCGCGCCCAATACCGCAACATCGGCGTCAATAGCATCCCAGTCAGCGACATAGGGGCTTTTCGCAAAAGTGGAAATGCCCACGAATGGTAAATCCAGCCTTCCCTTCTCGTAACCGTGTTCGCTCATCTCAATCCTTTTTTGAAAATCTGTCCCCGCACTTTCGCAGCACGACGGTTTGCGAAACGATGAGAACATGGACAGCATTCCAGAAAAATAAGAGAGTGCTGCAGTTTACATCAGAAATGTTGATATGAGGAAGTGACGTGCAGATTGGCCAATCAGACTTGCGATCGCTCGCGGTATTTCGTTCCGTCGTAGAGCATGGAAGCTTTGCAGGTGCGCAAATTTCACTCGGGCTTAGTCAATCCGCCGTCAGCTTTCACATCAAAGCTCTCGAAGATCGTTTTGGCTTTGCTCTTTGCCGCCGAGGCCGCTCCGGCTTTGAGCTCACGGACCGTGGATCCGTCGTCTACGAACGATCAAAAGCACTATATCTCGCACTCAATTCTTTTGAGAGCGATATTGGAAAATTGAAAAACAAGATTACTGGAACGCTTCGGCTCGGCCTGATCGATAATACAGTCACCGATCACGAACTCCCTTTGCCCAAGGTGATCGCAAGGATCGGTAAGAAAGCCCCCGAAGCAAGGATCGAGATCACGGTCGGTCATCCGGAAGCGTTGCTAACAGAGATTGCCGTTGGAGGTCTGGATCTAGCAATACTACCATATGCTCAACCGTTTCGCGGGATCAAGACGACGCCGTTCAAGGAAGAATTGCATGTCCTTTATTGCGCAGAAGGTCATGCCCTGTTTCAGTTCGCTCCTGAGGATGTGACGCAAGACCTCGTTGAGACATTCGATTTTGTTGTTAGACCTTACGCAAATCGCCAAGAACTCGAATTTTTTCCAAACGCAAAAACGAAAGCCTTCGCCTCCAATATGGAAGCACAAGCCATGTTTATCATGTCAGGCTGTTTCCTTGGGTACCTCCCAGAACATTACGCGCGGCAATGGGTGAATGCGTCGGAACTCAAGCCCATTTTGGCCGCAACTACGGCATTGAAGTCACCATTTGTCATTGCAACGCGGCAGGAAGAAAAATCATCGAATATCATGGACCTTTTCATGCAAGAACTTGCAGGCCTTGCATCGGAAGCCCTTCATAAACGCACGGCCAGCCGCATCGTCTCACCTTGAGTTTCTTTGCGAATGGAAAGTCAAAAGCTTCCGCCACTAATTACAAGATTAGGAGATGAAATTTGACGAGTGAGTGGATGTCAACGGCGGAGTAAAATCCTGCCATGCTCAAGGGCTATTTCGACCGGGTCTGGCTACCCGGTGTGTCGTTTGATCTAGTAGACGGCAAGCTGACGCCCACGCTCCGCCACATCAGAAAGCTCGCCGCCGTCATGACCTATGGCGCGACCCCGATCCGCGCCTTCCTCGCCGGCAATCCGCCGAAGAAGATCGTCAAGCGCGTCATCCGCGCCCAGATCAAGCTCGGCGCGCCGGTCAAGTATCTGGCTCACTACGACATGAACAACTGCACGGAAGAAACCCGCGCCGCCTTCATGGCCAAGGTCCGCCGCGAGATGGAAAATTTCTGAAGTGTGAGCCGGCGGTCAGACGACCTTGGCCGCCGTCACCTCGACTTCGACCAGGAATTCCGGCCGCGTGAAGCCGCCAACGACGAGCAAGGTCGAGACCGGTTTCGGGTCGAGCGTGTAGCGATCACGCACCGCCATATAGTCAGGAAAATCCTCCCGCCGCGTCACGAAGCCGGAGATCCGGATCACATCCGCGAATGTCATGTCGGCCTCTTCAAGGATCGACTTGATCGCCTCGAAGCACAGCTCGGCCTGACCGGTGACATCAGACGGGATCGTGTCATCGGGGCGGATGCCGAGCTGGCCGGACGTAACGAGCAGGCTCGCACCCGGCGGCACCAGCAGACCGTGATTGTAATGCCCGAAAGGACGGCGGACGGAGGGGGGATTGAAGACCTTTTTCATGGCCTTGAGCCTAGCGCGGCGAGGACCTCGGCGAAAGGAAAAAGGGTGCTTCCGCACCCCTTTTGACCTCACAAATCCGGGCCTGCCGGCTAACGAATACGCCGCCCCGAGGCATCGAAGAGAAAACTGGTCTTGGCAGAAATCCCCACCGCGATTTCGTCGCCGTAGCGCCCCCCATGGCGGCGCTCTTCCTGCTCGATGATGATCTGCTCGCCGGGCACCGTATGAGCGTAAACATAGCTCGTGTTGCCGAGATGTTCGACGACATCGACATGTGCCGTCAGCTGCGTATCGCCACTGCCTGCGGGCAGGAAATGCTCGGGGCGCACGCCGACCGTCACGGCATCGCCGCCCTGTGGCGGGGTCGCGCAGGCAACCGTCAGCTGCGTATCCGGCCGCGCCTTGAGCGCAACCGTCACCTGTCCACCCTCTGCCTGGCCGATCACCACCGCTGGCAGAAAGTTCATCCGAGGCGAGCCGATGAAGCCAGCAACAAACATGTTGTCGGGATCGTCGTAGAGTGCCAGCGGCGCACCGACCTGCTCGACAATCCCACCGCGCATGACAACGATCTTGTCGGCCAGCGTCATCGCCTCGACCTGGTCATGCGTGACATAGACGATTGTGGCATTGAGCTCCTTGTGCAGCCGGGCGATCTCGACGCGCATATGCACGCGCAGCTCCGCGTCGAGGTTGGATAGCGGCTCGTCGAACAGGAAAACATCCGGCTGACGCACGATCGCCCGACCGATCGCAACGCGCTGGCGCTGACCGCCGGAGAGCGCCTTGGGCTTACGATCCATCAGCGCGTCGAGTTCGAGGATCTTCGCGGCCGCGTTCACCCGTGGCTCGATCTCGTCCTTCGCCATGCCCGCAAAGCGCAGCGCAAAGCCCATGTTTTCGCGTACCGTCATATGCGGGTAGAGCGCATAGGTCTGGAAGACCATGGCGATCCCCCGCTTCGAGGGGTCGACATCGTTCATCACGGTGCCGCCGATGGTCAGTTCACCGGAGGAGATGTCCTCCAGCCCCGCGATCATCCGGAGCAGCGTGGACTTGCCGCAGCCGGAGGGACCGACGAAGACGACGAACTCGCCTGAGGAAACCTCGAGATTAACCCCTTTGATGACTTCGAGCGAGCCGTAGGACTTGCGGATATCGGTGAGCCGGACCTCTGCCATAGAACCCTCTCTCAGGTGACGTTGAACGTGATGCGCTGGGTCCCGAAGGGACGGCAAGTCGCCGACAGCGTCAAGTGACCGGCTTCGTTTCCGGCTTCGACATAGACCCCGACGGCGCCACCCTTGAAGGAGAGAAGCGAGGGGCCGACGATACGGCCCGGGCCTTGCAAGCTGACCTCGACCGGATCATCAAAGAAGCTCAGGACATTGCCGCCCTGATCGAGCGCACGCAGGATCACGCGAACCGTGTCCTTCTCGCCAGCCCTGAGCTCTGTATCATCGGCCGCAATCTCGAGTGTCGTCGGCAGCGGATCGGCCGGCAGATGACGGCGAACCACTTCCTCGCCATTTATAAAGCCAACGAGTTCGCCATCCCGCCAGGTCATGCCCCATTCGCCGAATTCCTCCGGCGTCACCATACTGTGGTCGAGAATGCAAGGTGGATGCGGCAGATGCGGATAGGTCTTGGTATCGGGTTCGATCCGCTTGACGATATGGCCCATGCGGATCTCGACATAGTCGCAATTGGTCAGCACGATCAGCGGCAGCACCCCGCCGATATTGCGCTCGCCACGCGCCCAGAAGCTCACCGGCTGCATGACCACGCCACCCTTAGGATCGCCCTGTGAGGCATAGGCGTAACCGGCGAATTTCGGCTCGCGATACATGTCGGTGACGCCGTGATAGCAGATGCGATCCCCGGAGCCGAAATCCTTGTGGGTGTTGTAGTCGAACATGCACCAGCCGGTGGAGCCCGAGATCGACGGGTCGCCGGCGGCCGCATTCAGGATCGCCAGGTGACGGCCGACATGTTCCGCCTGCCGCTGCTCCTGATCGAAGCGTTTGGTCGGATACATGTGCCCGCCATATTCGGTGATCATATAGGGCACCTTGCGATCAAGCCCGGTCACTTCGCGCTGGTCGCGCAGCACCAGGCGCTCGCGATTATGGCCCGGCAGTTCCTCCATGCCGAGAATGAAGTCATTCATCGTGTAGACGTCTTCGAGCAGCTCGCTGTCGGTGATGTAGCGCACGCCGCCTGTCTGGCGGGTGGTGTCGAGCGAGCGAGCCATGGCATTCGTCTCGACATAGAAGTCGTGACTGTCCTGGCTCTCGTTGATGCGCACGCCCCAGATAATGATCGAGGGGTGGTTCCAGTCACGCTCGATCATCCGGCGCACGTTCTGAACGCTCTCCGCCTTCCAGGCATCACCGCCGATATGCTGCCAGCCGGGGATCTCTTCGAAGACCAGCAGGCCGATCTCGTCGCAACGATCGAGGAAGTATTTCGACTGCGGGTAGTGGGAGGTGCGGGCGATGTTGCCGGCGAGATCGAATTTCAGGATATCGGCATCCTTCTCCTGACCGCGCCGGCCCATGGCGTAACCCAGATGCGGCCAGGCCTGGTGGCGGTTGAGGCCACGCAGCTTGACGACGCGTCCATTCAGCTTGAAGCCCTCGATCGTGTATTCGGCAGAACGGAAGCCGAAACGGCTCGTCGTCTCATCGATACCGGCAGCGGTCTCCAGCATAACGGTCAGACGGTAGAGTGCCGGATTGTCGATATCCCAGAGCGTGATGCCCTGAAGTCCGGAAAGGCTAAGCAAAACCTCTGCGCCCGATACGGTCGCCTCGGTCCGCGCGATCTCCTGACCTGCACCATCTTTCAGAACAGCCGTGACCTTGCCGGAAAGCGCCTGATCCGTCGGATTGGAAATCCAGACCTTCGCCGTCACCTGCTTGGCTTCGGCCAGAACATCCGGCGTCTCGATCTTGACGTTCTTGATCGAAACCGGCGCGGTCACCTTCAGCCAGACGTCACGATAGATGCCGGCATAGGTGAGATAGTCGATGACGCCACCGAACGGCGGGATCTCTGGGTTTTCCGAACCGTCGATCTTGACCGTCAGCAGGTTGTCGCCGGCCTTCAAGTGCGGCGTGAGCCGGGCCTCGAACGGCGTATAGCCATCCTTGTGCGCGGTGATCTCAATACCGTTCAGATAGACCACACTGTCGGCCATGGCAGCATCGAAAACCAGCGAGACTTCTTTGCCCTCGAAACGCGGCTCCCAGGCAATCACCTTCTGGTAGGTAAAAGCCTTCTGATAGCTCTTCTCGTCGAAATAGTTGTAGGGCAGCTCGACCGCCGTATGGGGAAGCTGGACCGTCTCGCCCGGCTGCGAAGCCGAGGCGAAAGCCGGCTCAAATCCGGCGCGAAAGATCCAGTCCCGGTTGAAGTTTTCGATAATGCGCATTTCAAAGTCCTATTTCACGGAGCCGAGCATGCCCTGCACGAACTGGCGTTGCATGGCGAAGAAGACGAGGAGAGTGGGAAGGGTGGCGAGGATTGTGCCGATCATCACGGTGCCGTATTCGGGCGAATAAGCAGAGGCGAGCGAGGACACAACGAGCGTGATCGTCTTCGTGTCATTCGACTGCAGCACGATCAGCGGCCAGAGATAATTGTTCCAGTTCAGCATGAAGACGATGACGAAGGCCGCCGCATAGGTGGAGCGCATCACCGGCACGTAGATGTAGAAGAAGATCTGCCACTCCTTCAGCCCATCCACCTTGGCCGCATCGCGAAGCTCGGTCGGGAAGGCCTTCGAGGCCTGGCGGAAATAGAAGATGATGAAGGCAGACGCGATCATCGGCAGCATGATGGCGATATGCGTGTTGAGCAGCCCCGCCTGCCCCATGAGCATGAAGAGCGGGATCATCAGCGCCGCAAACGGCACCATCAGCGTCAAGAGGATAACGGTATAGACCCGCTCGCGGAGCTTCGAGCGGAACATCTCGAAGCCATAACCGGCAAGCGAGGAGACGAGCAGCGTCAGCGCCGTTCCCACGAGCGCGATCTTCACCGAATTCCAGAACACCAGCGGCACATCCACCTGCGCGAAGAAGGACGCGATGTTGTCGAAGAGTGCCGTACCGAAGGTAACCTTCCCGCGGATGATCTGGCTTGTCGTATTGGTCGTCCCGATCACCATCCAGATGAAGGGGAAGATCGAGAGAAAGGCGGCAAGCGACAACACGCTATACTGCACGATGTCAGGCAGGCGGCGACGAAGCGTGGTCATCATTTGCGTTCCCTCGCGGCATAGAATTGCAGGAAGGAGAGAACCGCCACCATCAGCACGATCACGTAGGAGACGGTCGCCGCATAGCCGAAACTCGGCATGAAGCGGAAGGTAAGATTGTAGATGTAAAGCGACAACGTCAGCGTCGAATTGGCCGGACCGCCCGTGCCCTCGGTGAAGTTATAGACCTCGTCGAACAGCTGCAGCGTGCCGATCGTCGAGGTGATCGTTGTGAACAGGATCACCGGATTCAGCATCGGAATGGTCAGGAAGGCGAAGCGCCCCCAGGACGGCACGCCGTCGATCTTGGCTGCCTCATAGATCGACCGGTCGATGTTCTGAAGCGCCGCCAGATAGAAGATCATGTTGTAGCCTGTCCAGCGCCAGGTGATGGCGATGATGATCAGGACCTTAGCCCAGAAGGGGTCCGTCAGCCAGCCGATCGGCTCGCCGATGATGCCGATCGCCAGCAGCGTGTTGTTCACCACGCCGTCGAGCGAGAACATGCTCTTGAACAGGATGGAATAGGCGACCAGCGACGAAACACAGGGCAGGAAGATCATTGTCCGGAAGAGGCCGGAATAGCGCAGCTTCGGATTGTTCAGCATGGCCGCCAGGATCAGCGCCATGGTGATCATGATCGGCACCTGCACGACGAAGAAGATGACCGTGTTTTGCAGCGCCTGCCAGAAGACCGGGTCGTTCCACAGACGCACGAGGTTTCCCGTGCCGGAAAACTTCAGCATCATGCCGCGACCGGTATAGAGCGACAGGACAAGCGACCGCAGGATCGGGTAGAGCATGAAGACGGAAATCAGCGCGATCGCGGGCGCCACGAACAGCCATCCGTTGACGTCGTAATAGCGCTTCAAGCTGGATCTGGATGTGGTGGCCATGCGGTGTCCCCGAACCCGTTCAGTGGTCACTGAACATTTGTATGCGGAAGGGAAGCCGCGCGGCGTTTCCGCCGCACGTCTCCGGGAGGACAGGGACCAGACCCGAAGGCCGAGCCCCTGTGGGATGGGTTTACTGGATCTGGCCGGCAGCCTGATCTTCGATGGCCTTCAGGACCTCATCGACCGGCGTACCCTTGACCAGGGCCGGGAAGTTCGCCGCGACAGCCGTGTCGAGCTCGTTGGTGAAGATGCCGTAATTGACGGCCGGCACCTGGACGAGCCAGTCGGCAAAGTTCTGCCAGACGGTCTGGCCACCGAAGAAGTCATCGGGCTTCTGATAGGCTTCACCCGTGCGGGCGGCGAGCAGGGAGCCGACAGCGCCACGCTCGGTCAGGATCTTCTGATAGAAGTCGAGATCCTTGGCATAGATCTCGTTGAGGAAGTCGATGGCCTCGTCCTTTTCGGCGGAGGCTTCGAGCACATACCAGCTCGATCCGCCAAGGTTCGAGGCTGCCGTGGCCCCCTCGATATTGAGCTTCGGAATGGCCGTCAGCGCCCACTTGCCGGCCTGATCGGGCTGGGACTTGACCGTGCCGGTGATCCACACGCCCCTCAGAACGGAGGCCACATCGCCCGAGGTCAGTGCGCGGATGCCGTCGTTCGAACCGCTGGTCGGCTTGGCAACGCCCTCGTTGACGATCCGCGCCTGGGTTTCGAGCGCTGCCTTCAGCGCGGCATTGCCGGTGATGTTGAGGCTGCCGTCTTCGTTGAAATACCACTGACCGCCGGACTGCATCATGATGCGGATCAGACCGCCATCATTGGCATCGAGTGCCATCATCTCATGGCCGGTCTTGGCCTTCACTTCCTTGCCGATCTCGATGAACCGGTCCCAGGTGAGGTTCTGCATATCCTCAGGCTTGAAGCCAGCCTGCTCGAGATAGTCAGTGCGATAGTAGAGGCCGGTGACGCCGGAATCGAAGGGAACGCCATAGACCTGGCCTTCCAGCGTCATCAGGTCGACCTTGTATTTGGCAAAGCCGGAAAAGTCGATCTTGTCCGTGAGTGCCGCAAAGGAGCCGGGGAAGGACTGCAGATACTTCTGCGCGCCATAGTCTTCGATCAGCACGATATCCGGCAGCGTATCGGTCATGCCGGAAGCCAGACCTGTCTGCAGCTTTTGCTCGACATCGGCCTTGGCAAAGTCGACGATGTTGAAGGTCGTATCAGGATGCTTCGCGGTATAACGCTCAGCGGCTTCCTTCATGATCGCGACGTTGAAGTTCGGGTCCCAGCACCAGATGGTGACTTCGCCGGCAAAGGCCGCCGTGCTGCACAACAGTGCGGCAGCCGTCAGCGCAGCCGAAACGGAGCGCTTGAGCACGCGAGAATAATCCATGCGTTCCTCCCATTATGACGTTAACCGCGGCAGCCTCATCCCCTGCCTCATCGCCACTATTTCCGAAAATCGGAGGACAGTCAAGAAAATTTTTACTAAATATTTTGTGCATTGCGGTAAGTGTCTGGGATTCCGGAACCTCCCGTCGAAATCCTCTAGGACGCCGATGGCTTCTTTGCGCTCGCTCGCCAGACCATCTCCGTGGGCAAGGTCACATGCTTGGAGTAGTCCCGACCGTTCAGACGCTCGACGAGCAGGTCGACAGCCACTTCACCGATCAACTCACCAGGAATGCGCATGGTCGAAAGAGGCGGCGTCAGGAACTGCGCCACCGGAATATCATTGAAGGCAACAACTGCAATATCGCCCGGGATCGACAGTCCGGCCTCCTGGATCGCCCGATAGGTGCCGATCGCCATGTTGTCATTGGCCGCCACGATCGCATCGGGCCGCACCTCCAGCGCCAGCAGCGACTTGGCCTGCTGGTAGCCTGTCTCGAGCCGCAGATTCTGGCCGAAGCGCTCGCTCTGGCCCAGAGCCAGAAGCTCGGGCCGATAGCGCCCTCGCGCCTCGTGCCATTCGATGAAGGCCTTGCAGCGCTGCTCGCCATGCATCAGCGCATCATTGTCCATCAGTTCATAGCCTCCCACGAAGCCGATGCGCTGGTAGCCGGCGTTTTCCAGACTGTCGAGAATGGTAACGGTCGCCTCAAGGAGATCGGCGCGCACGCAATCAAATTGCGGCATGCGCGGATTGTAGTCGGCCATCACCAGATGCGGGCAGACCTTTGCCATGGCCTCGATCTCGGCCTTCGGATGATGCCCGACCACGATGGCTGCCGAGATGCCCGTAAGCATGGCGAGATCAACTGGAACATCCGGATTGAAAACGCGCGCGATCTCGATCTTGTATTCCCGACAGCGCGCCTCGATGCCGAGCCGTACGCCGACATAATAGGGGTCGACCAGTTCCTCATTGGGCGCCAGAAAATGGATGACCGCGATATTTGCCGCCACCTCGGCATGGCTTCCCATGGGGATCGAGAACGGCGACAACTGGGCACTCTTGCGTGCCCGCGGGGTCGCGTAGTTCAGCGCCTCCGCCGTCTCGATGATCGCCTGCCGCTTGCTTTCGGAAATGGACAGCGTCTCGTCGTAGTTCAGCACCCGCGACACCGTGCCCGACGACACGCCGACAGCCTTCGCGATTTCCTTGATCGTCACCACGGCGCCCGTCCTCCTCCACCTGCCTTCCCGGAAGAAAGTGGTAAACCTCCGGAAACTATTTACTAGGCCAGTCGCACCATGGATACAACCGCTTCCCCCCGGATGACAAGCATCTCTCGTTGCGCCAGGGTTGAGCACCTGAGTTGATCCGGGAAACGCTGTGAACCGCACCGGGTTTGCCGGAGGCTCCAACTTCTGAGAGAGTGGAGCCTATATGAGCAAGACAACGAACAAGTTTTCACCTGAAGTCCGCCAACGCGCCATCCGTATGGTGCTGGATCACGAGGCAGAGCACCCGTCGCGGTGGGCAGCCGTTTCATCTATTGCGGGCAAGATCGGTTGCTCGCCAGCCACGCTGCATGAATGGGTGAAGAAGACCGAGGTCGACAGCGGCAAACGAGCAGGCTTGCCGAGCGACGCGGCGGAGAAGATGAAGGCTCTGGAGCGGGAGAACCGCGAGCTTCGTCAGGCCAACGAGATTTTGCGCAAGGCGTCTGCTTATTTCGCGATGGCGGAGCTCGACCGCCCCTTCAAACGATGATCTCGTTCATTGACGAACACCGTAGTGTGTTCGGGGTCGAGCCGATCTGCAGGCTTTTGCCGATTGCCCCATCAACCTACTACGAGAACGTCGCCAAGCGCTTGGATGTGGACCGCCTGTCGGTTCGCGCCCGCAGCGATATCGGCCTGAAGATCGAGATACGCCGGGTGTTCAATGAGAACTTCCAGGTCTATGGTGCGCGCAAGGTCTGGCGGCAATTGCAGCGGGAGGGCTTTGACACCGCCCGCTGCACTGTTGCTCGGCTTATGAGGGCAATGGGGCTGCAGGGCATAATTCGTGGCAAGCCGATCCGCACGACGATCAGTGACAAGACCGGCCCATGCCCGCTCGACCGGGTGAACCGACACTTCTTCGCGCCTGCGCCGAACATGCTCTGGCTTTCTGATTTCACGTATG